>NZ_JPQA01000008.1:0-271858 GCF_000738765.1 Pantoea sp. NGS-ED-1003 | reverse complement strand
CGCAGCAGCAGCGTAAAAGATTCGTTCCGTGCACAAGAATTTGCCTGGCGGCCTTAGCGCGGCGGTCCCACCTGACCCCATGCCGAACTCAGAAGTGAAACGCCGTAGCGCCGATGGTAGTGTGGGGCCTCCCCATGCGAGAGTAGGGAACTGCCAGGCATCCAAATTGGTATCCACCCGCGAGGGTGACACCGGTTATCAGCGAGACCCCGCTGGTAGCAGCAGTATTCGGTGGTGCGGTAGTTCAGTCGGTTAGAATACCGGCCTGTCACGCCGGGGGTCGCGGGTTCGAGTCCCGTCCGCACCGCCACCCTCTTTAGGGGCGTAGTTCAATTGGTAGAGCACCGGTCTCCAAAACCGGGTGTTGGGGGTTCGAGTCCCTCCGCCCCTGCCAGAAAAAAGAATCCTTTGCTTCGGCAAAGGATTTTTTTTGCTTTTTATTCGGCAAAAAGATCAAAAAAAGGCCGACAACGTCAGCCTCTTCGCCATTTATGCCTGCTATGTCAGCGCGCCAGTACCGGAAACTTAAGCAGCTGCCGAATATGCGCCTGCTGATCGCTGTTCTGTAGCCACACAGCATATAAAGGACGTACCGCAACTGGCGTATCGGGGATCACCATAAGATCGCTGTACAGGCTATGCCAGTAGTCTGGCAAAAAGGCGCAGGCGCCCGTGGTATAAAGCAGCTCGCGCGTCACGTGCGCCGAGGTGGTGGTTAGCACCGGAACATCATCGCCGCCTGACAAATAGCTTTCATGCTGATGAAAGTCCGCACCCCATTCCAGCTTGATATAATCGTACTTCTCTCGCTTCTCTGTTTTACGCGCCCGAAACAGCGCCAGAGAGATATGGCCGATCTGCTGGCTGGTCAGCTCATCCATTTTCGGCGCTTCGGTAGTGATCAGCAGATCCAGCTGGCGCTCATGAAGCTGCTTAACCAGAAGATGCCTCTGCGCCACGCGTGCTTCAAGATGCAGGCTCTCCCGATTCTCATACAGGGTTTGCAGCCACGGCGTCAGGTAGGCCTCCCAGAGCGACGCGCTGGCCCCTATCGACAGCTCGTGGTGCTGCTGCGTATGCGAAACCTCTTTTTTCGCCATCATCCATGTGCTCATCAGGCTTTCCGCGTAGGGCAGCAGGCGCTCTCCCGCCGACGTCAGCCGTATGTTATTGCGATGACGAGTAAAAAGGTTAACGCCCAGCTGATTCTCCAGCTGACGGATGCGAAAGCTGACGGCGGACTGTGTGAGGTAAAGTGCTTCCGCAGCCCGCCCAAAATGGCGAGTTCTGCTCACTTCCAGGAAAGTTTTCAGTAATTCCGTATCCACAGCTTTCTCCCAAAAAATGTTTGTCGTATAGATTTAAATGTTTTGTTTTACACTCTGTCAAGCCTATCTAATACTCCGCGCCATTAATAGCTCGGCCATAAGAGAATCAGGAGCGTGTAAGATGGCGGAAAGCTTCTCAACCACAAATCGTTTCTTTGATAACAAACATTATCCGCGCGGTTTCTCGCGGCATGGTGATTTCACCATTAAAGAAGCCCAATTGCTGGAACGTCATGGTTTCGCTTTTAATGAACTCGATTTAGCAAAGCGTGAGCCGACTACGGAAGAAGAGCGTCTTTTCTTAGAAGTATGTCGTGGTCTGCGTGAGCCGCAAACTGAAGCTGAGCGCGTATGGTCTAAATACACCACTCGCATTAAGCGCCCGAAACGTTTTCATACGCTCTCAGGCGGCAAGCCGCAGATGGATACGGTTGAAGACTACAGCGACAGCGATGACTAAACAAAATGGGGCAATCAGCCCCATTTTTTATTCCAGGCTGCGGTGAAGATGAATCATTAGCCGGTCGATGCTGCGATACGCAACCGCCTCCTGCAGATGTTTTCGTAAAATCCTCTCTTCACCCGTCAGATCGGCAATCGTCCGCGCCACCTTTAAAATGCGCTGCCATGCCCGCACGGATAATCCCAGCTGATTCAGCACCTCTTCGAGCCATTCCGCATCCTCTCTGGCGATATCGCACCACATCTTGATGTCGACGTTACTCATATGCGCATTAATCTTGCCGGCACGCGCCATTTGCAGCGCACGCGCCTTCATCACCCGCTCACCGACGCTGGCTGAACTCTCGCCCGCCTCGGGACGCTGGCTCAGCGTCCCGCTCGGCAGCAGCGGCACCTCAATCGACAGGTCGAAGCGATCGAGAAAAGGCCCGGAGAGTTTGCTCAGATAACGCAGCACCTGCTGCGGCGAGCAGCGGTTATGCTGCCCCTGATAGTGGCCGGTCGGGCTTGGGTTCATGGCGGCAATCAGCTGAAAGCGCGCCGGATAGGTCACTTTCGCGCGGGCGCGGGAAATGGCGATTTCGCCAGACTCGATAGGCTCCCGCAGCGCATCCAGCACGCGCCGGTCAAATTCCGGCAGCTCATCCAGAAACAGCACGCCGTTATGCGCCAGCGAAATCTCTCAAGGCCGGGGCAGCGACCCGCCGCCGATAAGCGCATAAAGCGACGCGCTATGATGAGGCGAGCGAAAAGGGCGCTTACGCCAGGCTTTTTGCAGGCGGACCTTATCTACCAGGCTGGCGATAGCGGCGCACTCTAGCGCTTCTGCGTCGCTGAGCGGCGGCATAATGCCGGGCAGACGCGTAGCCAGCATGGTCTTGCCTGTGCCGGGAGGGCCAATCAGCAGCAGGTTATGACCGCCCGCTGCGGTAATCTCCAGCGCCCGACGTCCCTGCTCCTGACCAATGATATCGCTCAGGTCTTCCGTCGATTCTTCAGACCGATCCTGCTGATAATGGGCGCGCGCAAGCTCGCCCTGATTTTGCAGCCAGGCGCAGACTTCCAGCAGATGGGCGGCGACCAGCGTATCGCCATGCTGGATCAGGCCAACATCCGGCTGATTCTCCGAAGAGAGGATCAGCTGCCGTCCGGCCCGCATCGCCGCCATTGCGGCCGGAATCGCCCCCTGAACGCCGCAGAGCGCGCCGTTGAGCGCAAGCTCGCCCACAAACTCATGCTGCGCCAGTTTCGCCTCAGGAAGCTGTTCAGACGCGACGAGAATCGCGAGCGCCATCGGCAGATCGTAACGTCCGCCCTCTTTAGGCAGGTCAGCGGGCGCCAGATTGATGGTGATGCGCTTTGCCGGAAAGCTGAAGCCGCTATTAATAATGGCGCTGCGCACCCGTTCGCGCGCCTCTTTCACCGTGGTTTCAGGCAAACCGACCAGCGTCAGCGCGGGCAGGCCGCTGCTGATATGCGCTTCTATGGTGACCAGCGGTGCTTCTACGCCTATCGCCGCTCGGGTAAGAACTCTGGACAATGTCATAACCGCTCCTTAACGGGGCGATTATGGCGAGGCCGAAAGGCGACAGCGAGAGCCAGGAATCCATCTTTCGGCAGAGTCCGCAGCAAAGCGGCGAGAGATTCACCCGAAAACATTTTTTCTGGAGCTGCTTAACAAAGTGCGGGCTTAATTATTGCGTCACGGACGTGATGAATATTTGTCACGAATGAAATAAGCGTTTATTTACAGTCTGATATCTGATTATCGACGCCAGGGTCATAAAAAAACAGATGGAAAAAGTTGTCATCGCACCGCTAACTGTGATAACTCTGTAGGTATTACTTCGAACAAACGAAAAAACAGACAACAGATGAAAGCCCTTCTACAAGTGATTAGCCTAGTCGTGATTAGCGTGGTGGTGATTATTAACCCACCGTGCGGGGCTACGCTTGGAGAAAGAAAGGCTTAAAAATCAAGCCTGGAATTCGAAAAACCCCCGCACCGAAAGGTCCGGGGGTTTTTTTTCGACCAGAGCAAATATCAGCGGATTACCGAGGAGCAAACAATGAGCAGTAGCATAAAATTCTGTTGTTCCCCTAAGGATACAGGAGAATAACCATGACAGGTGCACAGTGGGTAGTTCAGGCTTTACGCGCGCAGGGTGTCGACACCGTATTTGGCTATCCTGGCGGCGCCATCATGCCAGTGTACGATGCGCTCTACGATGGCGGCGTGGAACACCTACTGTGTCGTCATGAACAAGGCGCAGTAGTCGCGGCGATCGGCTATGCCCGCGCGACCGGAAAAACGGGCGTCTGCATTGCGACCTCGGGCCCTGGTGCGACAAACTTAATCACCGGCCTGGCCGACGCGATGATGGATTCGGTGCCGGTAGTGGCGATTACCGGTCAGGTTTCGTCGGCGTTTATCGGCACCGACGCCTTTCAGGAGATCGACGTGCTGGGCCTGTCGCTGGCCTGCACCAAACACAGCTTTTTGGTTGAGTCGCTGGATGAGCTGCCTTCCGTCATGGCGGAAGCCTTCGCTATCGCCCAGTCAGGCCGTCCTGGACCGGTGCTGGTCGATATCCCTAAAGATATTCAAATCGCCAGCGGCGAGCTGACTCCGCATCTGCTGCCGGTCGAAGAGACGTTCGCCCATTCAGCGCAGCATATCGAAGCGGCGCGCGCGCTGATGGCGCAGTCGCATAAGCCGATGCTCTATATCGGCGGCGGCGTCGGTATGGCGCAGGCGGTGCCTGCGCTGCGCGCCATGGCGCAGGAGACCGGTATTCCCATGGTCGCCACGCTGAAAGGTCTCGGCAGCGCCGATAGCGAAAGCGAGGTTTATCTCGGCATGCTGGGCATGCACGGCACCAAAGCCGCCAACCTGGCGGTGCAGTCCTGCGATTTGCTGATTGCCGTCGGCGCGCGCTTCGACGATCGCGTCACCGGCAAACTCGACACTTTCGCGCCGCACGCCAGCGTCATTCACATCGATATCGACCCTGCCGAACTGAATAAACTGCGCCGCGCGCACGTTTCGCTGCAGGGCGACATGAATCAGATCCTGCCCGCGCTGAGCATGCCGATGCAGATCGCCGGCTGGCGCGAAGAGGTGAAGGCGATGAAAGCGGAATTCAGCTGGCGCTACGATCATCCCGGCGAAGCGATCTACGCGCCGCTGCTGCTGAAACAGCTTTCCGATCGCAAACCCGCCAGCGCCGTCGTCACCACCGACGTCGGCCAGCACCAGATGTGGACCGCGCAGCATATGAACTTCAACGCGCCGGAAAATTTCATCACCTCCAGCGGCCTGGGCACCATGGGCTTCGGCTTGCCCGCCGCAGTCGGCGCGCAGGTCGCCCGTCCCGACGACACCGTGATTTGCGTATCGGGCGACGGCTCGATCATGATGAATATCCAGGAGCTGGGCACCATCAAACGTAAAAAACTGCCGGTGAAAATCCTGCTGCTCGATAACCAGCGCCTCGGCATGGTTCGCCAGTGGCAGCAGCTCTTTTTCGACGGCCGCTACAGCGAAACTATTCTGACCGACAACCCCGATTTTCTGACGCTGGCCAGCGCTTTTGATATACCAGGCCAGCGTATTAGCCGTAAAGACGAGGTCGACGCCGCCCTTGATGCTCTGCTGAACAGCGAAGGTTCTTACTTCCTGCATGTTGCGATTGATGAGCATGAAAACGTCTGGCCACTGGTGCCGCCTGGCGCCAGCAACGCAAACATGATGGAGAAAACCGTATGAACCAGCACCAATTGTCTATCGAAGCTCGCTTTCGCCCTGAAATATTGGAGCGCATTTTACGCGTCGTCCGCCATCGCGGTTTCCAGGTCTGCGCCATGAACATGGGCGCGGCGGCCAACAGCGAGAACATTAATATCGAAATGACCGTTGCCAGCCAGCGTTCAGTCGATTTACTGTCTTCGCAGTTAAGCAAATTAATGGATGTCGCTAATGTCGAAATCCAGCAACAAACATCACAACAAATCCACGCCTGGTCGTGAAAGGAAATAATAATGAGCACGAAGAAAGCTGACTTTATTTGGTTCAATGGGGAGATGGTTAAGTGGGAAGACGCCAAGGTCAGCGTCATGTCTCACGCGCTGCACTATGGTACTTCTGTGTTTGAAGGCGTGCGCTGCTACGACTCGCACAAAGGCCCGGTCGTCTTCCGCCACCGTGAACACATGCAGCGTCTGCACGACTCGGCGAAAATTTATCGTTTCCCGTTGAAATACAGCGTAGAAGAGCTGATGGAAGCGACGCGTAAAGTGCTGCGTGACAACAACCTGAAAAGCGCCTATATCCGTCCGCTGGCCTTTGTTGGCGACGTCGGCCTGGGCGTAAACCCGCCGGACGGCTACACCACTGACGTCATCATCGCCGCCTTCCCGTGGGGCGCGTACCTGGGCGCCGAGGCGCTGGAAAACGGCATTAACGCCATGGTTTCCTCATGGAACCGCGTGGCACCGAACACCCTGCCGACCGCCGCGAAAGCGGGCGGCAACTATCTCTCCTCGCTGCTGGTGGGCAGCGAAGCGCGTCGTCACGGCTATCAGGAAGGCATCGCGCTGGATACCAACGGCTATATCTCTGAAGGCGCAGGCGAAAACCTGTTCGAAGTAAAAGACGGCATTCTTTTTACCCCGCCGTTTACCTCTTCCGCGCTGCCGGGCATTACCCGCGACGCCATCATCAAGCTGGCGCAGGATATGGGCATTGAAGTACGCGAGCAGGTGCTGTCGCGCGAATCGCTCTACCTGGCTGATGAGATCTTCATGTCCGGCACCGCCGCAGAAATCACGCCGGTACGCAGCGTTGACGGCATTCAGGTCGGTGAAGGCAAACGCGGCCCGGTAACCGAAAAAATCCAGAAAGCCTTCTTCGGTCTGTTCACTGGCGAAACCGAAGACAAATACGGCTGGCTGGATCAGGTTAACCCATAACAAGAGCGTCACGCGGGCGCAGCTGTGCCCGCGTCATTTACAGACTGGAGTAAACAGAGCATGCCTAAGTACCGTTCCGCCACCACCACGCATGGCCGCAACATGGCGGGTGCCCGTGCCCTGTGGCGCGCCACAGGAATGACCGACGCCGATTTCGGCAAACCGATTATCGCCGTGGTCAACTCATTCACCCAATTCGTGCCGGGCCACGTTCACCTGCGCGATCTCGGCAAGCTGGTCGCCGAGCAGATCGAAGCGGCGGGCGGCGTGGCGAAAGAGTTCAACACCATTGCGGTGGATGACGGTATCGCCATGGGCCATGGCGGCATGCTCTATTCGCTGCCGTCGCGCGAGCTGATCGCCGACTCGGTGGAATATATGGTTAACGCGCACTGCGCCGACGCCATGGTCTGCATCTCCAACTGCGACAAAATTACGCCGGGAATGCTGATGGCGTCGCTGCGCCTCAATATTCCGGTGATCTTCGTTTCCGGCGGTCCGATGGAAGCGGGGAAAACCAAGCTCTCCGATAAGATCATCAAACTTGACCTGGTCGACGCGATGATTCAGGGCGCCAACCCGAACGTGAGCGATGCCGACAGCGAGCAGATCGAACGCTCCGCCTGTCCGACCTGCGGCTCCTGTTCCGGCATGTTCACCGCCAACTCGATGAACTGCCTGACCGAAGCGCTGGGCCTGTCGCAGCCGGGCAACGGCTCGCTGCTGGCGACCCACGCCGACCGCAAAGAGCTGTTTATCAACGCGGGCAAGCGCATCGTGAGCTTGACCAAACGCTATTACGAGCAGGATGACGAGAACATGCTGCCGCGTAACATCGCCACCAAAGCGGCGTTTGAAAACGCCATGACGCTCGATATCGCCATGGGCGGCTCCACCAACACCGTGCTGCACCTGCTGGCCGCCGCACAAGAGGGCGAAATCGACTTCAATATTTCTGACATCGACCGCCTGTCGCGCAAGGTGCCTCAGCTCTGCAAAGTGGCGCCGAGCACCCCGAAATACCATATGGAAGACGTGCATCGCGCAGGCGGCGTGATCGGCATTCTCGGCGAACTGGACCGCGCCGGACTGATCGATACCAGCGCCCGCAACATCCTGCAGCAGACGATGCGCGAGACGCTGGATCAGTACGACATCATGCTGACCAAAGACCAGGCGGTGAAGGATATGTTCCGCGCCGGTCCGGCGGGCATCCGCACCACCCAGGCTTTTTCGCAGGATTGCCGCTGGGACACGCTGGACGACGACCGCGCCGAGGGATGTATTCGCACCCGTGAGCACGCCTATTCGCAGGATGGCGGTCTGGCGGTGCTCTACGGCAACCTCGCCGAAGATGGCTGTATCGTCAAAACGGCCGGCGTAGACAAAGAGATCCTGACCTTTAAAGGCCCGGCGAAAGTCTACGAAAGCCAGGATGACGCGGTCGAGGCGATTCTCGGCGGCAAAGTGGTGGCGGGCGACGTGGTCGTTATCCGCTACGAAGGGCCAAAAGGCGGACCGGGCATGCAGGAGATGCTCTATCCGACCACCTATCTGAAATCGATGGGCCTTGGCAAAAGCTGCGCGCTGATCACCGACGGCCGCTTCTCCGGCGGTACCTCCGGTCTGTCGATCGGCCACGCCTCGCCGGAAGCGGCCAGCGGCGGCACCATCGCGCTGGTTAAAGATGGCGACATGATCGAGATCGATATCCCGAACCGCGGCATCAAACTGGCGGTGCCCGACAACGAACTGCATGCGCGTCGCGAAGAAGAAGAGGCGCGCGGCGACGCGGCCTACACGCCGCACGACCGCGTGCGTCAGGTCTCTTTCGCGCTGCGCGCCTACGCATCGCTCGCCACCAGCGCCGACAAAGGCGCGGTGCGCGACAAGAGCAAGCTGGGAGGCTAACCGATGGCTGAGGCTCAACCGCTACCTGCGTCGCCCTGCGGCGCAGAATATTTGCGCGCCGTGCTGCGCTCGCCCGTGTATGAAGTCGCACAGGTGACGCCGCTGCAAAAAATGGAAAAAATTTCATCGCGTCTCGGCAACACCATTCTGGTGAAGCGCGAGGATCGGCAGCCGGTGCACAGCTTCAAGCTGCGCGGCGCCTACGCGATGATCGCCGGACTAGACGAAGAGCAGAAAGCGCGCGGCGTGGTAACGGCGTCGGCCGGCAACCACGCGCAGGGCGTGGCGCTCTCCGCCAGCCGGCTCGGCATCAAATCGCTGATTGTGATGCCGGTGACCACGGCGGATATCAAGGTGGATGCGGTGCGCGCATTTGGCGGTGAGGCTTATCTCTACGGCGCTAACTTCGACGAGGCGAAAGCCAAAGCGATTGAGCTGGCGGAACAGCAGGGCTACACCTTCGTGCCGCCGTTTGACCATCCGGCGGTGATCGCCGGTCAGGGCACGCTGGCGATGGAGTTGCTGCAGCAGGACGCGCATCTCGATCGCGTTTTCGTGCCGGTCGGCGGCGGCGGCCTGGCGGCGGGCGTGGCGGTGCTGATCAAGCAGCTAATGCCGCAGATCAAGGTGATCGCGGTGGAGTCGGAAGACTCCGCCTGCCTGAAGGCGGCGCTCGACGCGGGCGAGCCGGTGGATCTGCCGCGCGTTGGGCTGTTCGCCGAAGGCGTGGCGGTAAAGCGCATCGGCAGCGAAACCTTTCGCCTGTGCCAGGAGTATCTCGACGACATCATCACCGTCGACAGCGACGCCATCTGCGCGGCGATGAAAGATCTGTTTGAAGACGTGCGCGCGATAGCGGAGCCGTCAGGCGCGCTGGCGCTGGCGGGCATGAAGAAATATATCCAGCAGCACGACATCAAAGGTGAGCGGCTGGCGCATATTCTTTCAGGCGCCAACGTCAACTTCCACGGCTTGCGCTACGTCTCCGAGCGCTGCGAACTGGGCGAGCAGCGTGAAGCGCTGCTGGCGGTGACCATTCCGGAACAGCAGGGCAGCTTCCTGAAGTTCTGCCAGACGCTGGGCGGACGCGCGGTGACTGAATTCAACTATCGCTACGCCGATGCCGACAACGCCTGCATTTTCGTCGGCGTGCGCCTGACGCGCGGGCTGGAGGAGCGCGGCGAGATTATCAGCCAGCTGACGCAGGGCGGCTATCAGGTGGTGGATCTCTCCGACGACGAGATGGCGAAGCTGCACGTGCGCTATATGGTGGGCGGACGCCCGTCGAAGCCGCTGCGCGAGCGCCTGTTCAGCTTCGAATTCCCTGAGGCGCCCGGCGCGCTGCTGAAGTTTCTGCAAACGCTCGGTACGCACTGGAATATTTCGCTATTCCACTACCGCAGCCACGGCACCGACTACGGCCGCGTGCTGGCGGCATTTGAAATCAGCGATAACGAACCGCATTTTGAAAGCTACCTCAACGAGCTGGGCTACGACTGCCACGACGAGGCCAATAACCCGGCGTTCCGCTTCTTCCTCGCCGGACAGTAGCTACAGCAGGTGCCAGAAGGCGTGAATCAGCGGCTCCCCGAGCCGCTTTTTTTGTACGCAGACGCCCAGCTCCAGCGGCGCCACCGACTCCACATTCTCCAGCGTCAGCACGCGATTGCGCACCGGCTCGGGGCTGTTCTCCAGCACCACGTCCGGCAACAGCGCGATGCCGCAGCCGAGCGCCACCATCGATACAATCGCCTCATGCCCGGAAACCGTGGCGTAAATTTGTGGATTCGGGATGCGACGACGCCGAAACCAGAGATCGATGCCGCGCCGCGCCGGACCCTGATCGGGCAGGATAAACGGAATCTGCGCCCAGTCGGGCGACGGCTGTGTCGCCTGGCTGCGCACCGGGCAGGGCAGCGCCGGCGCGATCAGCACCAGCGGGATGAGTCCCAGCGGCGTAAAGTCGATGCTGGCAGGCAGCGACTCGGGCCGCCCGGCGATGGCCAGATCCGCCTCGCCGGACTGCACCATCTCAATGGCGTCGGCGGCGTCGCCGGTGGTCAGCTTGATCTCTACCTGCGGATGCTCGGCGCGGAAGCGATCCAGAATCGGCGGCAGATGACTATAGGCGGCGGTCACCGAGCAGAACAGGCGTAGCTCGCCGCTCAGCGACGGACCGTTAAGATCCATCACGTGGCGCAGCTGCTGATACTGCAGCAGCGTCTGCTGCGCGAACTGGCGCAGGCGTTCGCCTGCCTCCGTCAGGGCAACGGTGCGGTTATCGCGCAGAAACAGCGCGTGTCCCACATCCTCTTCAAGGCGCTGGATCTGACGCGAGAGCGTTGACGGGCTGACGTGCATGGCGCGCGCGGTGCGGCCGAAGTGGCAGCTTTCAGCCAGATGGAGAAACAGCTTCAGATCTCGTAAATCCATACGCCTTAACCTCTAAAGTAGTGTTGCAAATATTGCAATGTGACCTTGCTAATATATCAATTTAAGCAACGGATTTCCTGTCATATGATGGGGTCATTCGCGGCGCTGCTGTTCACGCCGTTACAGGACAAAAACAAACACAACATCTGACCGGAGTGCCCCATGGCTAACTACTTCAACACACTGAATCTGCGCAACCAGTTAGCGCAGTTAGGCAAATGTCGCTTTATGGCGCGCGATGAATTCGCCGACGGCGCCAGCTTCCTGAAAGGGAAAAAAGTGGTCATCGTGGGCTGTGGCGCGCAGGGCCTTAACCAGGGCCTGAACATGCGTGATTCCGGTCTGGACGTCTCCTATGCCCTGCGCGCCGAAGCGATCGCCGAGAAGCGCGCCTCCTGGCGCAAGGCCACCGAAAACGGTTTTAAAGTGGGCACTTATGAAGAGCTGATCCCGCAAGCCGATCTGGTGGTTAACCTGACGCCGGACAAACAGCACTCTGCGGTCGTGCAGGCGGTACAGCCGCTGATGAAAGACGGCGCGGCGCTGGGCTACTCGCACGGCTTCAATATCGTTGAAGTGGGCGAAACCATTCGTAAAGACATCACCGTGGTGATGGTGGCGCCGAAATGTCCGGGCACCGAAGTGCGCGAAGAGTACAAACGCGGTTTCGGCGTGCCAACGCTGATCGCGGTGCATCCGGAAAACGATCCGAAAGGCGAAGGCATGGCGATCGCCAAAGCCTGGGCCGCGGCCACCGGCGGCGACCGCGCAGGCGTGCTGGAATCCTCTTTCGTTGCGGAAGTGAAGTCCGACTTGATGGGCGAGCAGACCATTCTGTGCGGCATGCTGCAGGCCGGCTCGCTGCTCTGCTTCGATAAGCTGGTGGCGGAAGGTCATGATGCGGCCTACACCGAAAAACTGATCCAGTTCGGATGGGAAACCATCACCGAATCCCTGAAGTTCGGCGGCATCACCCTGATGATGGATCGCCTCTCTAACCCGGCGAAACTGCGCGCATACGCGCTTTCAGAGCAGCTGAAAGAAATTATGGCGCCGCTGTTCCAGAAGCATATGGACGACATCATCTCCGGCAAATTCTCATCCGGCATGATGGCTGACTGGGCCAACGACGATAAAAACCTGCTGACCTGGCGCGAAGAGACCGGCAAAACCGCGTTTGAAACCGCGCCGCAGTTCGACGGCAAAATCGAAGAGCAAGAGTACTACGATAAAGGCGTTCTGATGGTGGCGATGGTGAAAGCGGGCGTTGAGCTGGCGTTCGAAACCATGGTCGATGCGGGTATTATCGAAGAGTCCGCCTACTATGAATCGCTGCACGAGCTGCCGCTGATCGCCAATACCATCGCGCGTAAGCGTCTGTATGAAATGAACGTGGTTATCTCCGACACCGCAGAGTACGGCAACTATCTTTTCTCCTTCGCCGCGGTGCCGCTGCTGAAAGAGTTTATGACCACGCTGCAGCCGGGCGACCTGGGTAAAGCGATTGAAGGCTCGCAGGTTGATAACGCGCAGCTGCGCGAAGTCAACGAAGCGATTCGCCAGCATCCGATCGAAGCGGTTGGCCGTAAACTGCGCGGCTATATGACCGATATGAAGCGTATCGCCGTTGCCAGCTAACTCAGCCAGGCGCCACCTTTTTCAGCACTAAAAAACCCCGGCTTGCCGGGGTTTTTCATGTCAGGCATTTACGCCCTTCATGCCTTCTTCGGTGTAGCGCGCGCCCTGCACCTGAACGCGCTGGTGGAGGCCGTTCAGCAGCGCCACGTCCTCCGTCTCCAGCTCCACCTGCGCCGCCTGCGCGTTTTCCACCAGGTAGCCGATCTGTTTCGTGCCGGGGATCGGCACCAGCTTAGCGTACTGCGCCAGCAGCCATGCCAGCGCTATCTGGCCTGTCGTGCAGCCATACTTCTCCGCCAGCGGCTGTACCGCGTTCAGCAGCGCGGCGTTATGATCGAGGTTCTCCTGCTGAAAGCGCCCGTTGTTTTTGCGGAAGTCGCCTTCGGCGAAGTCGCTGTTGCGGAGATATTTGCCGGTCAGAAAACCGCGCCCCAGCGGCGAGTAGGCGACAAGCCCAATATCCAGCGCCTTAACCGTCGGCAGGATCGCCTCCTCGACGTCGCGCGTCCACAGCGAATATTCCGTCTGCAGGGCGGCGACGGGATGAACGGCGTGCGCGCGGCGCAGGGTTGCGGCAGAGACTTCGCACAGCCCGATATGGTTTATCTTTCCCTCTTTCACCAGGCGGCTCAGGCACGCCATGCTCTCTTCAATCGGCGTCGCCTGGCTGACGCGATGAAGGTAGAAAAGGTCGATGCGTTCGACGCCAAGCCGCTTAAGGGAGTCGTGGCAGCAGCGGGTAATATAGTCCGGCCGGTTGTTGATGGTGCGGCTGTAAGCTTCGTCGGCCGCGCGCTCGATGCCGCATTTGGTCGCGACTTTCATTTTGCCGCGCGTGGCGTTATCCAGCCCGGCCAGAAACTGCCCGATAAGCGTCTCATTGTGACCGCGGCCGTACTGATCCGCCGTATCGATAAAGGTCTGGTCCAGCTCGATGAGTTTGTGTAAAACACGCAGCGACTGCGCATCATCCGCCGCGCCGTAGAATTCGCTGAGGCCCATCGCGCCATAGCCGATGGCGCTGACCTCGAAGTTTTTTGCTAAGTAACGGGTTTTCATCATGCCTCCTGTTGTCCGGGTCTGATTCTTTCACCGGGCGGGGCAGCAGGGAATTGCCGTTTTTGTGATGCTGAAAAGGTATTAAGGCGCGCCGTCGCTTAGCTTCTCCAGCGCCTGCAGGAGCGCCGGACGCGCGTCGTCACGGCGCGTGGCGGCGTAAACGTCGATATGCAGCCGCTGCGCCTGGTCGTCGCGCAGCGGCCGGTAGCATAATCCTTCCTGATTAAAGGCGCACTTTGACTGCGGCAGCAGGGCGAATCCTTTGCCACGGGCGATATGCGCCAGCATCGTCAGCGAGTCGTCGGGCTCGTTGACTTTTTTCAGCGGCGTCTTCAGTTTTGCGAAAACCTGTTCGCACTTATCAAAGAAGGCGGGATTGGCGCGCCTGGCGAACCAGAACAGCGGCAGGTCGCTGACCGCGTCGAGCGAGACCTGCTGCTGCCGGCTGGCGGGATGCGTGGTCGGCAGCGCGATAAGCAGCGGCTCGCGGCAGATCCAGCGATAGCGGACGTTCTCTTGCTCGCCGGCGCCTTTCTCTCCGGTCAGCACCAGATCGAGCCTGTTCTGCGCCAGACACTGCAGCAGCCGGGCGGAGGTCAGATCGGGCGAGTCGATCTCGTCGCCGGCATCCAGCTGCGCCAGCCGCGCGGCGACAGGCGGTATGCGCGTAAAGTCCAGCGTGCGGGTGAGCCCGATGCGCAGACGCTGTGGGCGGGAAAGAGCATCGGCGCTAAGGGCGTCAAGATCGGCAAGAATTTTCTCCGCTCTGACGACCAGCGCGCGCCCATCCTCGGTCAGGCTCACCGCGTGCGTGCTGCGGCTAAAGAGCTGCTGGTGGAGCAGCGCTTCCAGACTCTGGATATGACGCGTCAGGGGAGGCTGGGTCATGTTGAGGCGCTCGGCGGCCTGGCGGAAATTGAGCGCGTACGCGACGGCGAGAAAGCACTAAAGCTGTTTAACGCTGGGAAGGTTACTGTTAATCAGGTGCGTTGCCGTCGCCATGGTTCTTTTCCTGCATACCCAAACAGCAGGAACTATACCATGACAAAAAACCCGGCCTTAGCCGGGTTTCCTGATTTCACTTATACCGCTTCGTATAACGTCTGATGACGCGTCTCTTTACAGGCGATGAGCGCAATCAGCGTCAGCGCCGCCATGGACGCCAGATAGTAGCCAACCGCCTGCAAACCGTAGTGGGCGTTCAGCCAGGTGGCGATATAGGGCGCAACCGAGGCGCCGAGAATCGACGACAGGTTGTAGGAGAAAGAGGCGCCGGTATAGCGCACTTCAGTCGGGAAGAGCTCCGGCAGCAGCGCGCCCATAGGACCGAAGGTCAGCCCCATGACGCTCAGGCCGAGCAGCAGGAAGGCCATCACCAGCGCCTGCGAACCGGAACCCAGCATCGCCGGGAACAGGAAGGCGAAAGCGATAATCATCAGCGTAATGACGATCATGGTCTTACGGCGACCAAAGCGATCCGCCAGCAGACCGGCGATCGGCACCATCACGCCGAAACCGATAACCGCCATCATCAGCATCCACAGGAAGCTATTACGCGAGAAGCCGAGACCCGCAGGCGCCGGCGCGGTGCCGTAGCTCATCGAGTAGACCGTCATAATGTAGAACAGCGTATAGGTCGCCAGCATGATAAAGGTGCCGAGAATGGTCGCGGTGAGATGCTTGCTCAACAGCGCAGCGATCGGCACCCGCACCTGCTTCTTCTCTTTCTGCACCTTCGCGAACACCGGGCTTTCGTGCAGCGACACGCGCACATAGAGGCCGATAATCACCAGCACCGCCGAGAGAATAAAGGGCACGCGCCAGCCCCACTGCATAAACTGCTCGTCGGTCAGCAGCCAGGAGAGCAGGAGAAAGGTGCCGTTGGCGAAGAAGAAGCCGATCGGCGCGCCGAGCTGCGGAAAAGAGCCGTAGAGCGCGCGCTTTTTCGCCGGCGCGTTTTCCGTCGCCAGCAGCGCCGCGCCGCCCCATTCGCCGCCAAGGCCGAGTCCCTGGCCAAAGCGCGCCAGCGCCAGCAGCAGCGGCGCCGCGACGCCAATCGACTGGTAGCCCGGCAGCAGGCCGATAATCACGGTAGAGACGCCCATCGTCAGCAGCGAGGCCACCAGCGTCGCCTTACGGCCCACGCGGTCGCCGAAGTGGCCGAAAAGGGCGGAGCCGATCGGGCGCGCCACGAAGGCGATAGCGAAGGTCGCCAGCGACTGCAGCGTCGCCACGGTATTGTCGCCCTGCGGGAAGAAAATATGTGGAAAGACAATCACCGCCGCCGTGGCGTAGATATAGAAATCGAAGAATTCGATGGCGGTGCCGACCAGCGAGGCCACCACGACCTTGCCGCGCGAATTCACCGGCGTTTCGTCTTGTGACTTTTTCAGGGGTTCTGTGATGGAGGCTTGCATAACTGTTTCTTAATTGTAAATAGAGACCAGGAATATTACGCACCTGGCATGCCGCATTCAACGCTGATAAACCGCGCCAGAACGGGCTTTTTCGGCGAAAAAGTGAATAATTTGTGTCGCGATGGAATGCGTGGATTAAGGCAGGGAGAAGCCCGCCTTTTGCAGCGGGAATCTCTATAAAAGGGGGAAATAAAAGTGACCCTTCAGCTATTCATCCTGCTGGATGATTAAAAAATAGCCGAAGGGGGGAGTTTTTCGCTGCCGTTAACGTTTTTTTTACACCTGGTGACGTGAGGCGCGGCGCGAATCCGGCATCTGGGGATCGTCCTTATACTTCGCGGTGGCGATCCAGGCGGCGCAGAAGAGCGTCAAACGGGCGAAGAAGTAGAAGAACGCCATCAAACCCAGCACAGAGCCGAAGGCTGCGCCGGAAGGCGACGAAGCGAGCTTCGGCAGCGTCAGCGTCATCACGAATTTAATGATCTCAAAGCCGATAGCCGCCAGCAGCGTGCCGCGAAACAGCGCTTTCTTGCGCGGCTTGTGGCGCGGCAGGATCCAGAAAATCCACAGGAACAGCAGATAGTTGGCCATAATCGAAATCGCCAGCGCTATGGCGGTCATCGCCGGGCGCAGCCACTCGATATCCGCCAGCCCCAGCGCGTTGACGATCGCCGCCTGCGCCGCGCCGGCGATAGAGGTCAGCGACAGCGTGATCACCAGCGCCAGCATCAGGCCGATTAGCGAAATCAGATCGCGCAGATACTTTTTCCAGAACTTCTCCTGATCGTCCGGCTTGCGTTCCCAGACGTCGCGCGACTGGGCGCGCACCGCTTCGCGCAGATTACCCATCCAGTTGATGCCGGAGTAGAGCGCCAGCAGCAAACCGGTGATGCCCACCGTGGCGCGCTGCTGGATAGCGGTGTTCACCGTATTTTTCAGCGTGGTGGCGAGCGTAGGATCGCTGATGCTGTTGACGATCTTATTGATCAGCTCCGACAGCAGATCCTGGTTCGACGCCAGCACGAACCCCACGGCGGCGAAAGAGACCATCAGGATCGGAATCAGCGACAAAAACGAGAAGTAGGTAATAGCCGCGCCGAACTGGCTGCCCAGACGATCGTTAAAGCGCTCCAGCGCGCGAATAAAGTGCGCCACCGCCGGAATCGCCTGAAACCAGGCGGCAAAGCGCGATACGCGACGAATTGAGCCATCAACGGTTTTATTGCCGGTCTGAATATCGATCAGCGGCTTAGGTTGCTCGGAACTGGTCGGGTTTTCCTGTTTGTCCGTCATAGACAGTTATCATCCTGCTTTACTTGAAAAGGCAATTATAGCCGCTCAGGTGACATACTCCTGTAACACCTGACTCAGCCACTCCATAAATACGCGCACGCGCCGCGCCACATTGCGCCGATGAGGGTAGAGCAGAGAGATCGGCATCGGCTTCGCCGGGAAGGCATGCAACACTTCCACCAGCTGTCCAGACTCCAGCAGCGGATAGATGCCCATCGCCGGCACCTGAATAATGCCCAGTCCCGCCAGGCAGGCGGCGCGATAGGTTTCCGTGCTGTTGACCGTCACGACGCCGCCAGTCTGCACGTAGTGGCACTGCTTGCCGTCAAAATACTCAAAGCCGGGCGAAGGCTGACCGAGCTGTTGCGTGTAGTGCACCATGGCGTGCGACGACAGCTCCTCCAGCCGCGTCGGCATGCCGAAGCGGGAAAGGTAGCCAGGGCTGGCGCAGTTGATCAAGGTATAGGTGCCGATTTTTCGCGCAATCAGGCCGGAATCCTTTAGCTCGCCGACGCGGATAACGCAGTCAAAGCCTTCGCGGATGACGTCCACCATGCGGTCGCTGCTGCTGAGTTCAATTTCAACGCCGGGGTAGTGCTGCAAAAACTCCGGCAGTCGCGGCAGGATAAAGCCGGTCGCCATCGCTACCGACATATCGACGCGCAGTTTGCCGCTCAGCGTGGCGGGATCGTGCTGAAACAGGCTGTCCATATCGTCGATCATCGACAGCAGATCCAGACAGCGATCGTAGTAGACCAGCCCATCCTGGGTAAGCTGCACGCGGCGCGTGGTGCGATGCAGCAGCCGCGTGCCCATCTGATTTTCCAGCGCCTGCAGCTGGCGCGACACGCTGCCTTTCGGCAGGCCCAGGCTCTCCGCCGCGCGGGTAAAACTGCCCATTTCCGCCACCCGCACAAAAACCTGCATTGCGTGAATTTTGTCCATGTTGTTCACCGATTGTTGTTGTAAACGAAACAGTGCTGCGTATTCCCAGGCATTTATAGATTAATTATTGGGGAATATCCTGATTTGGTGTTCAATTTTGCAACAGGATCGAAACATGAGTAATAAAATCGCACTGATTACGGGCGCCAACCGCGGTTTAGGCAAAAATGCGGCGTTAAAACTGGCCGCAAAGGACGTTGATATCCTTTTTACTTACCGCAGCCATGATGAAGAGGCGCAGGCGGTGGTAAAAGCCATTGAGGCGCTGGGCGGCCGCGCAGCCGCGCTGCGGCTGGATGTCGGCGACAGCAGCCAGTTCAGCGGCTTTGTCGCGCAGGTCAAACAGACGCTGGAAACAGTATGGCAGCGCGAGCGCTTTGATTATTTAATCAACAACGCCGGACATGGTCACTATAAGCCATTTAGCGAGACCACAGAGGAGGAGTTCGACGCGCTGGTTAACGTTCACTTCAAAGGCCCCTATTTCCTGACGCAGAAACTGCTGCCGCTGATTAACGACGGCGGGCGCATTTTAAATATCTCCAGCGGCCTGACGCGCATGACCTATCCCGGCTCGGCGACTTACGCCTCCGTCAAAGGCGCGATGGAGGTGCTGACGCGGTATCAGGCGAAAGAGCTGGGGGAACGCCGCATTCGCGTCAATATCCTGGCGCCAGGCGCCATCGAGACCGACTTCGGCGGCGGGCGCGTGCGTGACAACAAAGAGATTAACGACACTATCGCGGCGCTTACCGCGCTGGGGCGCGTCGGACAGCCGGACGATATCGGCGACGCCATCTGCGCAATCCTCAGCGAGGAAACCGGCTGGATCACGGCGCAGCGCATCGAGGCGTCGGGCGGCCAGGCGTTATAAACCGTTCAGGAATGAAATGCGTCTCTGCGCCGGGCGAGCAGAGACGCCCTGGACGTTGCGACAGGTTCATGTCACTTGCCCGGCAGCGTTATGGCTACAGCCTGATGGTGCCGTCAATCACCGTGACGGTCTTGCCGCCGATCCAGATCTGGTCGCCGTCGTAGCGCACTGATACGCGCCCCTGGCGCTGGATCGCCGTGCCCTGACGGGTGCGGTAATCACGCATCTGGCCCTGCGCGGCAAAATAGCGCGCCAGGCAGGCGTTGGCGCTGCCGGTAATGGGATCTTCCGTCAGGCTGCCGTTTTCCACCAGCAGGCCGCGCACTTCATACTGCTCGCTCTCGCCGTGCGGCAGCGGACCGAACGGCATCACGCCGGTAGCGCCCGCGTGGGCGATCAGGCGCTGCAGATCGCTGACGGCGGGCTGAATCGCCAGTACCGCTTCGGCGCTAATCATCGGGATCAGCAGCCAGCGGATACCCATATCGACTACGGCGGGCGTTTGCGTGGTGTTGAACTTTTCGCTGTTAAGCGCATTGCCCATCAGCGCGTCGGTGAAGGGCGTGATGGTCGCCTCTGGCGCAGCAAACGCCAGCGAACCCTCGGCGTCGATGCTGACCGTCACGTTGCCGACGCCGCACTCCTGCACCATCCTGCCGGGATTTTTCGTCGGCCAGCCCGCCTCCAGCAGCGCATGCGCCGTGCCCAGCGTCGGATGCCCGGCAAACGGCAGCTCGCCTTCGACGGTAAAGATGCGCACGCGATAGTCAGCTTCGGGATGCTGCGGCGGCAGCACGAACGTGGTCTCAGACAAATTCGTCCAGCGGGCGATGGTCTGGAGCTGCTCATCACTCAGGCCCTGCGCATCCATAATCACCGCCAGCGGATTGCCGTTAAACGCGGACGAGGTAAAGACATCTACTTGTTTAAACGCGACGTTCATTATTACTCCTTTCTCAACAGGGCATTTCCACGCCCGACATTTGCGTTTATGGCCTGACAGGGTTATCAATATGTTAACAATTCCTGCAGGAGACCGTTATGCTGAAAATTCTTGGGCGCGACTCGTCAATCAACGTGCGTAAAGTGCTCTGGCTCTGCGACGAACTGGATCTCGACTTCGAACGCGAAGAGTGGGGCGCCGAGCCAGACTCGCTGCGGAAGCCGGAATTTCTCGCCCTTAATCCTAACGCCTTGATTCCGGTATTGATCGACGACGACTTCGTGCTGTGGGAGTCGAACGCCATCCTGCGCTATCTGGCCAACGCCTATGAAGGCGACTGGCTCTATCCGCAAAACCCGCGCGCCCGCGCGCCGGTCGATCAGTGGATGGACTGGCAGTCCACCGAACTCAATACCTCCTGGCGCTACGCTTTTATGTCACTGGTGCGCAACTCGCCGGCGCATCAGGATCCGCGTCTGCTGGCGGCGGCCTGCAAAGGCTGGGCGCACACCATGGGCATCCTCAACCAGCAGCTGGAGAAAACCGGACGCTATGTGGCGGGCCGTAACTTCACCCTGGCGGATATCGGCGTCGGGCTGGCGGTCAACCGCTGGTATGAAACCCCGCTGGATCATCCCAGCCTGCCAGCGGTGCGTAACTACTACGAACGCCTGACCGAGCGCCATCCCTACACGGTCTGGGGCCGCAACGGCAAACCCTGATCGAGCCCGGGCGCCAGGCCCGCCAGCTCGCAGGCGATCGCGCCGGTGCGTTTCAGGGCCCAGCTATAGCGCTCGTCAAAGGGATAGCAGCAGGAGAGACGCAGCGCGTGATTGTAGCGTTCGCTCAGCGAATAGAGCGCGCCCGGCGTCACGCAGATCTGCTCTTGCAGCAGCCGATGGAACATCGCCACCGTATCCACCTGTTCCGGCAGTTCGACCCAAAAAACAAACCCGCCGCGCGGCAGCGTGGCGCGCGTCCCCTGCGGAAAATAGCGGGCGATCAGGCCGCGCGCCTCATCCATATTGGCGGCGTAGCGGCGGCGCAGCGTGCGCAGATGATGATCGTAGCCGCCGTTGGCGAGAAATTCCGCCAGCGTCTCCGACAGCAGCCGGGATTCCGCCATAGAGGAGACCGCCTTCAGGCGCGCAATCGCCTCATGGAAGCGGCCGGCGGCGATCCAGCCGATGCGAAAGTCCGGCGCCACCGTCTTGGTAAAGCTGGTGCAGTAAATCACCCAGCCTGCTGAATCGAACGACTTCACGGTGGGCGAGAGCGGCCAGTCGAACTGCAGCTCGTCATAGAGACCGTCTTCCAGCAGAGGAACGTTGTAAGTATTCACCAACTTTGCCAGGCGCTGCTTGTTCTGGCGCGACATGCAACAGCCCAGCGGATTCTGCGCGCTCGGCATGGCGATCAGCGCCTGGATGCGCTTCTCCTGCAGCAGCATCTCCAGCGCGTCGAGCGAAAGGCCGTGCTGCGGGTCGGTCGGGATCTCCAGCGCCTTCAGCCCCAGCGACGCCAGCAGCGGAAAGAGGAAAAAGTAGGTCGGCGACTCCAGCCCGACGCAGTCACCTGGCTGCGTCACGGCGCGCAGCGCCAGCTGCAGCGCCTCCATACAGCCGTGGGTCAGGGTGATCGCGTCGCTGGTCAGCGACATGCCCGCATGCAGCGCGCGGCGCGCAATCTCCTCCCGTAAGCGCTCACTACCAGGCGGAAGCGCATAGCGGCCGATTAAATCGGGATTGCGTCGCAGCAGCGAGGCGGTAATGCGCGCGAGACGCGCCGACGGATAAAGCTCGCCGTCCTGCGGGCAGGCCAGCGAAATATTGACGTAATCGGGATGGTTCTGCGCCGCGAACACCTGATCGATGAGATCGAGCTTTTCGCTGCTCGGGTCTTTGATGCGGGCGCGATGCGGAACAGGCTGCGTCAGGGCGGGCAGCACGCTGCGCACATAGTAGCCTGACTGCGGACGCGCCTCGATAAGGCCGCGATCCTCCAGCAGCTGCCAGGCATTGAGCACCGTATTGATACTGACCTGATGGGTCTGCGCCACGCGGCGAATAGCAGGCAGGCGCTTGCCGGGCTTTAGCGTGCCCTGATGGATCGCCTCGGCGAAGCTATCGGCAAGCTGGTAATAGAGCGGCTGATCGGCTGAAGGAGTAAGGGACACAAAAACCTCCGCGAGTCATGGGTACAATAGTTAAAATTGCAAACTGTAACCATGACAATAGTGATTTTGTGTCTCTGTTACCAATCCTTTCCCCACCCTAGCATAGGGTTCTGTTTATTAAACGAGAACGCCGCCATGCTCGATCCCTCTTTTTTCAGCTACGTTACCGTGATGTCCATCACCCCTGGCCCCAATAACCTGCTGCTGGCGACCTCCGGCGTCAATTTCGGTCTGCGGCGCACGCTGCCGATGATCTCCGGCATACTGCTGGGCTGTCTGCTGCAAAACGCGCTGGCGGTGCTGGCGCTGGAGTGGCTGCTGAGCTGGATGAGCGCCGTCCGGCTGCCGCTGACGCTGGCAGGCTGCGCCTATCTGCTCTGGCTGTCGTGGAAACTCTGGCGGGCAGGCGCGCCGACCCACCGGGAAAAGGCGCAGCCGATGACCGTCGCCGGCGCCGTCGGCTTTCAGGCGGTCAATCCCAAAGCCTGGCTGATGGCGACCAACGTGGCGCTGCTGTGGAGCGCGCAGAGCGGGCTGTTGCCGGTGATGCTCGGCTTCGCGCTGGTCAACCTGCCCTGCATTTTAATCTGGGCAGCACTGGGCGATCGGCTGGGCCTGCATCTGCAAACGCCGTGGAAGCGTCGTCTCTTCAACGGCGTCATGGCGCTGTCGCTGGTCGCCACGACGTTATGGATGCTGGCGGACGCCCTGCGTTAATCGGGCGCGCCGGCGCCGGTTTCCGACGGCCATTTCCAGCCGCGCACTTCCGGCACATCCTCGCCATATTCACGCACGTAGCGATGGTGCTCGGCGATGCGCTCCTGCAAATCGTCCAGCAGTTCCGGATGGCGGTCCGCCAGGCCAGGCACGCGCAGGATCGCCTCCTGCGCCAGATGATAGCGGTCCAGTTCGTTCAGCACCGTCATATCGAAAGGCGTGGTGGTGGTGCCCTCTTCGTTAAAGCCGCGAACGTGGAAATTACGATGGTTGTTGCGCTGATAGGCGAGACGATGCACCAGCGCCGGGTAGCCGTGGAAGGCGAAGATCACCGGCTTGTCGAGCGTGAACAGCGCGTCGAACTCCTCCTCGCTTTTGCCGTGCGGATGTTGATCCTGCGTTTGCAGCGCCATCAGATCGACCACGTTCACCACGCGAATCCGCAGGTCGGGCAGATAGCCGCGCAGCAGATCCACCGCCGCCAGCGTCTCCAGCGTCGGCACGTCGCCAGCGCACGCCATTACTACGTCCGGCTCTTCGCCCTGCGGCGTGGTGCCCGCCCAGCGCCATTCGCCCATGCCTGCCTCACAGTGCGCGATGGCGCTCTCCATATCCAGCCACTGCGCCGACGGCTGCTTGCCCGCCACTATGACGTTGATGCGGTCCCAGGTGCGCAGGCAGTGATCGCCGACCCACAGCAGCGTATTGGCGTCCGGCGGCAGATAGATGCGGACGATATCCGCTTTTTTATTGGCGACGTGATCCATAAAGCCGGGATCCTGATGGCTGTAGCCGTTGTGATCCTGGCGCCAGACGTGCGAAGAGAGCAGATAGTTCAGCGAAGAGACCGGCTTGCGCCAGCCGAGCTTGCGCGTCACTTTCAGCCACTTGGCGTGCTGATTGAACATCGAGTCGACGATATGGATAAAGGCTTCGTAGCAGTTGAACAGGCCGTGACGGCCGGTCAGCAGATAGCCTTCGAGCCAGCCCTGGCACTGATGTTCGCTGAGGATTTCCATCACGCGGCCGTCGCGCGCCAGCTGCTCGTCGTAGGGCTTCACCGGCTCTAGCCAGGTGCGGCTGGTGACGTCGAATACCGGCGTCAGGCGGTTCGAGGCGGTTTCATCGGGACCGAACAGGCGGAAATTATGCTGGTTGCGCGCGAAAATCTCCGCCAGATAGCGGCCAAACTGTTCGGTAGCCTGCGCCAGCTGCGAGCCGGGTTCTTTTACGTCAAAGGCGAATTCGCGGATATCAGGGGTATTCAGCTCGCGGCGCAGCAGACCGCCATTGGCGTAGGGCGACGCGCCCATGCGTTTGTCGCCCTGCGGCGCCAGCGCGCGCAGCTCCGGCTTCAGCCGACCCTGTTCGTCGAACAGATCCTCCGGCTGATAGCTGCGCAGCCACTGCTCCAGAATCTGGCGATGTCCCGCATCTTCACGACAGGCGGCTACCGGCACCTGATGAGCGCGCCAGAAATCTTCTACCTTTTTGCCGTCAACCTCCTGCGGGCCGGTCCAGCCTTTAGGGCTACGCATAATAATCATCGGCCAGCGCGGAATGCCTTCCTGCTCACCGCCTGCGCGCGCCGCCTGCTGGTAAGCGGCGATTCGATCAAAGGCGTGCTCCAGCGTGTCCGCCATCTGCTGGTGCATCTTCTCTGGCTCGTGTCCGCTAACGAACAGCGGCTCGTAGCCGTAACCGCGGAACAGCTGCTGCAGATCGTCGTCGCTGGCGCGCCCCAGGATAGTCGGGTTAGCGATCTTGTAGCCGTTAAGATGCAGAATTGGCAGCACGGCGCCGTCGCGCTGGGGATTGAGAAACTTAATGCCGTGCCAGCTCGACGCCAGCGGGCCGGTTTCCGCCTCGCCGTCGCCAATAACGCAGGGCACGATGAGATCCGGATTATCGAAGGCGGCGCCAAAGGCGTGCGACAGCGAATAGCCGAGTTCGCCGCCTTCGTTAATCGATCCTGGCGTTTCCGGCGCGGCGTGGCTTGGAATGCCGCCGGGAAACGAGAACTGCTTGAACAGGCGCTGCATGCCTTCGGCGTCCTGGCTGACGTGCGGATAAATTTCGCTGTAGCTGCCTTCCAGCCAGGTATTGGCCACCATGCCGGGCCCGCCGTGGCCGGGGCCGCAGATATAGATCATATTCAGGTCGCGCTGGCGGATAATGCGGTTGAGATGCGCGTAGATAAAGTTGAGGCCGGGCGTGGTGCCC
The DNA here is from genome assembly GCF_000738765.1 of Pantoea sp. NGS-ED-1003. Lineage (NCBI taxonomy): Bacteria > Pseudomonadati > Pseudomonadota > Gammaproteobacteria > Enterobacterales > Erwiniaceae > Pantoea > Pantoea sp. NGS-ED-1003. The sequence continues at coordinate 246,468 of NZ_JPQA01000008.1, read as the reverse complement.
CAGTGTCCCAGCAGGCGAGGCTTGATATGTTCCGGCTGAAGAGGTTCGCGCAGCAGCGGGTTCGCCATCAGGTAAATCTGCCCGACGGAAAGGTAGTTGGCGGCGCGCCAGTAGCGATCCAGCAGGCGTAACTCACTGGCAGCGGTCGATTGTGACATCGGGCATTCTCCTGGTTAGCGAAAGGTGACTGGAAAAAAGCGTTTCATTAACCCTAATAGAGAATGCGCAACTCGACCAGGCGACGGGCTGGCAGGAATGCCGTATTCGCCTCCTGGCGATCGGTTTACACTTCCCGCTCAGGTATCGCGGCTAAAAACAAAAAAGCCCCGCATAAGCGGGGCTTTTATCAGCAAAACCGTATTACTTGCCGACAACGTGCGCGGTCTCGCGTGCTTCGTCGTTCGCGGCGTTCGGCGTCACCGGCGGCGCGTAGGCGAGTTTCAGTACGCGGCTGGTATCCGCCAGCACTTTCTCCGTCAGCGTCACGTCGCCGTTAAGCTTGCGGCCCCAGGTGGGCACCACTGCGCGAATGCGGTTCTGCCATTCCGTCGACGCCATCTGCTCCGGCCAGGCTTTCGCCATCAGCTCCAGCATAATCGGCGCGGCGGTCGACGCGCCCGGCGAGGCGCCGAGCAGGGCGGAAATCGAGCCATCTTCCGAGGCGACCACTTCGGTGCCGAGCCGCAGCACGCCACCTTCTTTGGCATCTTTTTTAATGATCTGCACACGCTGGCCGGCGGTCACCAGACGCCAGTCGTCGGGATGCGCATCCGGCACATAGGTGCGCAGCGCTTCCATGCGATCGGCATCGCTCTGCAGCACCTGATCAACCAGATATTTCACCAGATCGAAATTCTTCAGTCCGACATTCATCATCGGCAGCAGGTTGCCGCTGTTCATCGAACCGAACATATCGAGCAGCGAACCCTGCTTCAGAAACTTGGTAGAGAAGGTGGCGAACGGGCCGAACAGCAGCACTCTTTTGCCGTCCAGCACGCGCGTGTCGACGTGTGGCACCGACATCGGCGGCGCGCCGACAGAGGCTTTGCCGTAGACTTTCGCCATATGCTGGCGTACCACGTCCGGGTTCTCGGTTACCAGGAAGGAGCCGCCGACCGGGAAACCGGCGTAGCCGCTGACTTCCGGAATGCCGCTCTTCTGCAGCAGAGGCAGCGCCGCGCCGCCCGCGCCGATAAAGACGTTTTTCGCCGTTAACACGCGGCTCTCGCCCGTGGCCAGCGAATGCAGCGTCACCTGCCAGCGGCCGTCGCTCAGGCGCTTCAGATCGCGCACTTCCTGACGCAGGCGCAGGCGGAAACCATGATGCTTCTCCAGCGAGGCGATCAGCTGACGCGTTACTTCGCCAAAATTGACGTCTGTGCCCATCTCCGTCCAGGTCGCCGCGACTTTCTGACGGCGATCGCGTCCTTTCATCACCAGCGGGATCCACTCGGCAATCTGCTGCGGATCTTCGGAGTAGGCCATGCCGCGGAACAGCGTGCTTTTCTGCAGCGCCTGATAGCGCTTACGCAGGAAAGCCACGTTCTCTTCGCCCCAGACAAAACTCATGTGCGGCGTACTGTTGATAAAGCGTTCGGGCGAGTGCAGGCGGCCCTTCTGAACCTGCCAGGCCAGGAACTGACGGGAAACCTGGAAGGATTCGTTAATGGTTAGCGCTTTGCTGATGTCGATGCTGCCATCCGCCTTTAACGGCGTATAGTTCAGCTCCGCCAGCGCGGCATGGCCGGTCCCGGCGTTATTCCAGCCGTTAGAGGACTCTTCCGCCACGCTCTCGAGACGCTCGACCATTTCAATGGTCCAGTCCGGCTCCAGATCCTGTAGCCAGGCGCCCAGCGTCGCGCTCATGACGCCTGCGCCGATCAGCAGCACATCAACGTCTTTACGCTCGGACATTTGCGGTTTTTCCATGCCAACGGCGCTCGATGCGAGCGTAAGGTTTACAGCTGTTTTGCTCATGAGGCGACATCTCCTCTCTCTGTTGACCTGATGCTCAACAGGTTCGCAGGCGAAATAGTCGCGCTTCTGGGGAGCGCGTTGCGCTATTTCTCAAAGGTTAAGACACAGGTTCGTTTAAGCGGGATGCAGGTTAACTGCACGTTATGCTTTGTCTATTGAATATAACATTCTCGCCTCTGAATTAAACATTTGTTTATTTTTTAAATGCAGAAATGATTCAGCATAAGAATTAATCATCTCGGGCCGGCGGGCATAAGGGATTTTTTACCGAAAACTCAGCGGGTTAACCGAACATAATGTTGCGTAAATGCACGAAAGCAGTGCATGGCATGGAGAGAGGCGGAAATCGCCTTATTTTATAAAGATATGATTTTAAAAGATTATTCTAAAAAAGATCGATAAAGAATTTTTCACGACGAAGTGCTTTTCAGCCGATTCTGTAAAAGTAATGTTACATTTTTGTGATTCCTGTCTGCCCGCGCCAGGGCAATAGCCGCAGCGGCGGGCACGGCATCATGAGCGAAACCAGCGGCGATAGATAAAACGGATCGCATAGAACTCCACTACGCCCAACAGCAGGAACCAGACGCAGAAGATCAGGGTGTAGAGCTGGTTGATATCCTGCAGGTGCAGGCGCTGAGTCAGGCTTCTGGCCATCGTCAGACCAAAATTGGGCGCGGGCAGCAGCAGCGCAGAGAGAAAGCCGAGCAGCAAGATGCCGCCGGGGATAATCAGAGATTCAAAAGGGTTTTTCATTAGCAGGTTCCGCATTAATCAGCGCGGCCATTTTCCGGCAATCTCCGCCAGGGTTCAATCCCCGCAGCGGCCGCCTGCCTGAACGGCGCATTAAGCCTTAAGAAAAGGCTTAAGTACCATTAACTTAGCGGCAAAAGATAGCGAACGATAAAAGTTATAGCCTTTGCTATACTTAAACCCATGATTTTCTTGTCTTTTTATCAGGCATGATGCGTGGTAGACTGCGCGCACTTTTACCAGACTGAACCTTTATTGCGGCAAAAAGCGGGCGTCTGAACGCATTTTACCCTGACACTAGCCATTATGACTTTTATCGCAACTCTGATCCTTGCCTTCGGTATGTCGATGGACGCCTTTGCCGCTGCGCTGAGCAAAGGCGCGGCGCTGCATCGTCCCGGATTCAAAGAGGCGCTGCGCACCGGCCTGATTTTTGGCGCGATTGAAGCTCTGACGCCGCTGATCGGCTGGGCTGCCGGTCTTGCCGCCAGCCGCTATGTCATGGCCTGGGATCACTGGGTCGCCTTTTTCCTGCTGTCGTTTCTCGGCGGGCGCATGATGATGGAAGGTTTTCGCCAGACGGCGGCGGCAGAGCCGTGTGAAGCGCCGCAGCGTCACGGCTTTATGGTGCTGGCGGCCACGGCGGTCGCGACCAGCCTGGATGCCATGGCGGTCGGGGTGGGGCTGGCTTTCCTGCAGGTCAATATTATCGCCACCGCGCTGACCATCGGCATGGCGACCACCATCATGGCGACTACCGGCGTGCTGGTGGGACGTTTAGTCGGACCGGTGCTGGGCAAATGGGCGGAAGTGCTTGGCGGCGTGGTGCTGATTTCGATTGGCTGCACCATCCTCATTCAGCATCTCAACCTCTTCTCCTGAGGTTGCTCCTGGCGAATTAGTGTTGTTTTTGTGATCTGGTTCAAAATTTATTGCCTGAAAAATGCACGGAAGTTATACTTTCGCTGCATTTCTTCAACAAATTTTGAATCAGGTACTCTATGAAACGCTTAGTGAAATATGTTTTCCGCGCTTATGTCGAAACCTTCAAATATGTCCCGCCAGGCGCGATGTACTAATTATTTACGCTTTATACCGTCTCAGGCAATCACGGCAGCCAGCGTGCCGTGATGCCCTCAAGCCATAGCTTTTTCTTTCTCTCTCTACGCCTCTTTTCCTCTATAAAGCGTCAATTCAGTCGCTATCATAAGCGCAGCTTTTAGCTATAGCCGCAGGTTATAGCCAGCAGCTAAACAAGCATTCGTCCCGCTTTCCCTGGCGTGAAATAGTTCGTTTCAGACCCTCAACCCTGTCTGAAAGAGAACGCATCATGCTTATCCCGCAACCCTATCTGCTATTTCTCGGCGACGTCACCGATCCGCTGGCTGCTAAAACCGCGCGCGGCATTCAGGTATGGCGGCCCGAACAGTGCGTTGGCGAAATTCGTTTGCCGGGCTGTACCGTTTCCCTTGGCCTTGAAGAGCTGGACATCGCTACGGCCAGGGCGCGCGGCGCGAAAACGCTGGTGCTTGGCACCGCTAACGCGGGCGGCTATCTGCCTCAGCACTGGCTGGAAAGCGTTATCGCCGCCATCAAAGCAGGCATGAACGTGGCGAGCGGCCTGCATCATCGTCTGGCAGACGAGCCAGAGCTGGTGGCGCTGGCGGAGACGCACGGCGTCGAACTGTTCGATATCCGTCATATGCGGCCGAAACTTAATGTCGGCAGCGGCAAAAAGCGCAGCGGAAAACGGGTGTTAACCGTCGGAACCGACTGCTCGGTCGGCAAAATGTACACGTCGCTGGCGCTGGAAGCCGCGATGCGCGCGCAGGGCATGAAGGCGGACTTTCGCGCCACCGGCCAGACCGGCATCCTGGTTGCTGGCGAAGGTATCGCTATCGACGCCGTCATCGCCGATTTTATCGCCGGCGCCGCGGAGGCGTTATCGCCAGCCAACGACGACGATCACTGGGATATCGTCGAAGGACAGGGCTCGCTGTTTCATCCCTCCTATGCAGGCGTCAGCATGGGGTTAATCCACGGCGCGCAGCCGCACTGGCTGGTGATGTGCCATGAGATGGGGCGTCCTCATATGCGTCATTTGCCCCATCAGCCGATGGTGGGGCTGGCGGACTGTGTGGAAGCCAATCTGCGCGCGGCGCAGGTCACCAGCGACAACCCGCAGCTGGCCGGTTTCGCGATTAATACCTCTAACTTCAGCGAAGAAGAAGCGCGCGACTATTGCACGCAGCTCAGCGAAACCTTCGGCGTGCCGGCGACGGATCCGGTGCGTTTCGGCATTGATGCGATCGCTACGCTGTTAAAAGAGCGAGGCTAAGATGCGCCGCATGCTGACTGAACTCCTCACGCTGCCGCTGGCGCGGCCTTTCGCCATCGCGCGCGGCACCCGCACCGCCGTGGCGGTGATCCGCGTCACTCTGGAGCAGGACGGCTTTATCGGTCACGGCGAATGCACGCCGACGCCGCGTTACAACGAGTCCGTCGAGAGCGTCCACGCCCAGCTTAACGCGATGAAAGAGGCGATCGAAGCGGGTCTCAGCCGCCAGGCGCTGCAAACGGAACTCAACGCAGGGGCGGCGCGTAACGCGCTCGATTGCGCCCTGTGGCGGCTGGACGCCGCACGGGCGAAAAAGACGTTATGGCAGCAGGCCGCGCTGAGCGCGCCGCCGTCAGTCGTCACCGCTGAAACCCTCAGTCTCGACAGCGTAGAGAAGATGGCTGATGCGGCGCAGGACGCGGTGTCACGCGGCGCGCTGCTCCTCAAGATCAAGCTCGACCGCGAAGCGATTGTGGAAAAAGTCGCGGCTATCCGCGCCGTCGCGCCTGACGCTATTTTGATCGTCGACGCCAACGAAGCCTGGAGCGGGCTGGATCTGCCGCCGCTGTTTGCCGCGCTGCTGCCTTATCGCATCGCAATGATCGAACAGCCGTTGCCGGCGGGCGCAGATGCCGTCTTGCAGCATATCGCCCATCCCATCCCGCTTTGCGCTGACGAAAGCTGCCACACGCGCAGCGATATCGCCGCGCTGCGCGATCGCTACGAGATGATCAACATCAAGCTCGATAAATGCGGCGGCCTGACGGAGGCGCTGGCGATGGTCGACGAGGCGAAAAAGCAGGGCATGCGGCTGATGGTGGGCTGCATGCTCGGTTCTTCGCTGGCGATGGAAGCGGCGCTGCTGGTCACGCCGCAGGCAGAGCATGTCGATCTGGATGGCCCCATCTGGCTGGCGGCGGACAGTTCGCCTTTCCTCTCCTATTCACAAGGCCGCATCTGGCTGTAAACGCATATGGAGCAACGATGACGGATACTTCTCGCCTGACTGACGCCGCCAGCGTTGCCGGGTCGGACGGCGCGCCGGTGCTGGCGATAGAGCATCTCAGCGTCAGCTTTCGCGGACGCAGCGGCGCGCATCAGGCGCTGCACGACGTCTCTTTCGCCATCCAGCCGGGCGAAATCGTCGCGGTGGTCGGCGAGAGCGGGTCGGGAAAATCGGTGACCTCGCTGGCGGTTATGGGGCTGCTGTCCGCCTCGGCGCGCATTGACGGCGGCGCGATCCGCTTTCGCGACCGCACGGGCGAAACGCGCGATCTCAGCCGGCTTAGCGCGGAGCAGCGGCGCAGGCTGCGCGGACGCGAGATGGCGATGATTTTTCAGGAGCCGATGACTTCGCTCAACCCGGTGCTGCGCGTGGGCGATCAGCTCACCGAAGCGCTGCGCGACCATCAGCTCTGCTCCGGCGCCGACGCGCAGGCCCGCGCGCGGTCGCTGCTACGTCAGGTGCGCATCGCCGACGTCGATCGGGTGATGAGAAGCTTTCCGCACTCGCTCTCCGGCGGCATGCGCCAGCGCGTAATGATTGCGCAGGCGCTGGCGTGCGACCCGCAATTGCTGATTGCAGACGAACCGACCACCGCGCTCGACGTCACGGTACAGGCGCGCATTCTGCATATTTTGCGCGAGCTGCAGCGAGAAAAAGGAATGGCGGTGCTGTTCATCACGCATGACATGGGCGTCGTCGCCGAAGTGGCGGATCGGGTGGTGGTGATGTATCGCGGCAACGTCGTCGAGCAGGGACCGGTAGAGGCGATCTTCGCCGCGCCGCAGCATGACTATACCCGCGCGCTGCTGGCGGCGGTGCCGAAACCCGGGGAGATGCGCGACCAGCGCTGGCCGCAGCGTTTTCCGCTGCTGCACGGCGACGCGCCAGCCGAGGAGGCGCACATCACCGCGCGTTACGAAGAGAAACCGCTGCTCGACGTGCGCGGGCTGACCGTGCGCTTTCCCGTGCGCAGCGGCATTTTCTCCGCGCTGACGCATCGCGTGCATGCGGTCGAGCAGATCGACTTCGCCCTCTGGCCGGGAGAAACCCTGGCGATCGTCGGCGAAAGCGGCTGCGGCAAATCGACCACCGGCCGCGCCCTGATGCGACTGGTCGACGGCGACGCCGACAGCATTCTGTTTGCCGGCCGCGAAATCGCCAGCCTGAAAGAAGCACAGTTTCAGCCGCTGCGGCGTGAAATCCAGATGGTGTTTCAGGATCCCTACGCGTCGCTCAACCCTCGCCTGACCGTGGGCTTCACCATTGCGGAGCCGCTGCTGCTGCACGGCCTGGTGCGCTCGCTCGACGAAGCGACGCCGCAGGTTGAAGCATTATTAAAGAGCGTCGGCCTGCTGCCGGAACACGCGCGCCGCTATCCTCATGAGTTCTCCGGCGGCCAGCGGCAGCGTATCGCCATCGCCCGCGCCATGGCGCTCAAACCCAAAATTATTATTGCCGATGAAGCGGTCTCCGCGCTCGACGTGTCGGTTCAGGCGCAGGTCATCAACCTGATGATGGATTTGCAGCGGCAGACTGGCGTCGCCTGGATTTTTATCTCCCATGACATGGCGGTAGTAGAGCGCGTCGCCAACCGCGTGGCGGTGATGTATCTCGGCCAGATTGTCGAAATCGGCCCGCGGCAGTCGCTGTTTAATCAACCGCAGCATCCCTACACGCAGCGCCTGCTGGCCTCGGTGCCGGTAGTCGATCCGCGTCATCGTCCAGCGCGTCGTTTCGACGACGGGGAGATCCCGTCGCCTGTGCGCAGCGTAAAAGAGAGGATGAGCAAACACCGTTATCGCCAGGTCGCGCCCGATCACTGGGTAGCCGAAGAGCATTAATTGCGTCTATTCATTTCTACCAGGAGCCTTTATGAAGCCATTTTTCCGCCGCACTTCTCTCGCCCTCGGTTTAACAGCGTGTCTGGCCAGCGTCGCGCAGGCGCAGGATCTGCGTATTTCGATGTACGCCGATATTACCGGACTCGACCCGCATGATACCTCCGATAACATCAGCTATTCGGTGCAGAGCGGGATCTTTGAGCGCCTGTTTCAGTTCGACGCCAAAATGACCCTGACGCCCTGGCTGGCGACGGGCTATACCAGCAACGACGACGCCACCCAGTTCACGCTGACCCTGCGCGACGGCGTGACCTTTCAGGACGGTACGCCCTTTGACGCCGACGCGGTGAAGACTAACCTCGATCGACTCGCCGACCAGAAAAAAGGCCTGAAGCGTAATAGCCTTTACCGCATGATCAAAAGCGTCACCGTGCTGGCGCCCAATAAAGTGCAAATCGACCTCAGCGAATCCTTCGGCGCCTTTATCAACACCCTGGCGCACCCGTCGGCGGTGATGTGGAGCCCGACGGTGCTGAAAGCTTTTCCCGACGAGGCGCAGCTGCGTCTGCATCCGGTCGGCACCGGGCCGTTTACCTTTGTGGAGTGGCAGCCTGGCAAGGCGGTGACGCTGACGAAATTCAACGGCTACTGGAACAAGGGCTGGCCGAAGGTGGATCGCGTGATCTTCTCGCCAAGCCCGGAAGACGCCACGCGGGTTGCGGCGCTGAAGGCGGGCCAGGTGGACGCGATCTATCCGCTGCCGTCCGATCTTATCGGCGCGGTACAGAGCGACAGCAAACTGGCGATCCAGCGCGATCCCAGCATCTATCTCTACTACATGGCGATCAACACTCAGCACAAGCCGCTGGCGGATACGCGCGTACGTCAGGCGATCAACTACGCCATCAACCGCGAGCTGTGGCTGAAAGTCGGGTTTGCCGGGATGGGTACGCCCGCCACCTCGGCGATCCCTGTCGGGGTGCAGTTCTATCAAAAACAGAGCGCGCCGAACTATCGCTACGCGCCGGAGGAGGCGAAAGCCCTGCTCGCGGCGGCGGGCTACCCGAACGGCCTCGATCTCAAGCTCTGGTGCACCAATGCCACCGCCAGCGTCCGCGCCGCGCAGTTCCTTAAGGCGCAGCTGGCGACCGTCGGCATTCGCGTCACCGTGACGCCGATGGATTCCGGCACGCGCAACGCCAGGCTGTGGGGCGTAAAGGATCCGAAACAGGCCGAGTACGATCTCTACTACGGCGGCTGGTCTACCTCGACCGGCGATGCCGACTGGGCGCTGCGTCCGTTGTTCGCCAGCGAATCCTGGGTGCCGACCTCATACAACGTCTCCTACTACAGCAATCCGGCGGTGGATAAGGCGATCGCCGGCGGTCTGGCGACCGCCGAACCGGCGAAACGCGCGGCCGCCTACGCCGACGCGCAGACGCTGCTGTGGAAAGAGGCGCCTGTCGCTTATCTCGGCACGCCGGACAATCTGGTCGGCAAAACGGCGAAACTGAGCGGCGTGTCGATGCTGCCGGACGGCAATCTGCTCTTTAATCAGGCCGCTTTTAAATAACGCCGAACGGCACTGCAAAAAAGGAAGGTTATGTTCGCATACATCCTGCGTCGGCTGCTGGAGATGGTTCCGGTATTGCTGGTGGTTTCGCTGCTGGTCTTCGGCTTTATCAAGCTGCTGCCCGGCGATCCGGCGCGTATCTACGCCGGACCTGACGCGCCGATAGAGGCGGTTGAGGCGGCGCGTCAGCATCTCGGCCTGAACGATCCGCTGCCGCAGCAGTACGTAAACTGGCTGGGCGGTATCCTGCGCGGCGATTTAGGCGTCACCTACCGCACCCAGCAGCCGGTGCTGGAGGTGATTCGCAAAGGCTTTATGCCAACGCTGTGGCTGGCGCTGGCGGGATTCGTCTGGTCAGTGGCGCTGGGACTGGCGCTGGGTGTCACGGCGGCGCTACGGCGCGGCGGCTGGCTGGACTGGACGCTGATGAGCGCCGCGGTCGGCGGCATTTCGATGCCGGCATTCTGGCTTGGGCTGCTGTTGATCCAGTTCGTTGCCATGCCGTTCGGCCTCTTCTCGGTCAGCGGCTTTAACCAGCCTGCCGATATCATCCTGCCCGCCATTACGCTTGGTTCGTCGGTCGCGGCGGTGATGGCGCGCTTTACCCGCTCGGCGTTTCTTGAGGTGGCGCAGGAAGATTATGTGCGCACCGCGCGCGCCAAAGGGCTGCGGGCTGCGCGCGTCACCTGGAAACATGTGATGCGCAACGCGCTGATTCCGGTGATCACCATGCTGGGCCTGCAGTTCGGGTTTCTGCTTGGCGGCTCAATCGTGGTGGAAAGCGTCTTCAACTGGCCGGGACTGGGCTGGCTGCTGATTGAATCGATCAAGGCGCAGGACCAGCCGGTGATTCAGGCGCTGGTGATGCTGTTCGTATTTGAATTTATCGTAATCAACCTGCTGGTGGACCTGCTCTATGCAGTGGTCAATCCGGCAATTCGTCTCAGTCAGGGGGGCAAATGAGCCAGCAGACGCTAACCACCGTCGACAGCGAAGCGATCCGTTCGCCGTGGCGCGACTTCCTGCACGCTTTTGCGTGCAATCCGCTGGCGCTGGCGTCGGGCGGTTTCGTGCTGTTGCTGGTGCTGATCGCGCTCTTCGCGCCCTGGCTGGCGCCCTGGAACCCAATGGAGCCGGACTGGACGGCGCTCTCTATGCCGCCGTCAGGCGCGCACTGGATGGGCACGGACGAGCTCGGGCGCGACGTGCTGAGCCGGATTATCTACGGCGCGCGTATTTCGCTCTACGTCGGTATTGTGTCGGTAACGCTCGGCATGCTGGCGGGCATCGTGCTTGGTCTGCTGGCGGGCTACTATGGGCGCTGGGTCGATATGCTGATTATGCGCGGCTCCGACGTGCTCTTCGCCTTTCCCGGCATGCTGCTGGCGATTGCTGTGGTGGCGATACTGGGTCCCGGACTCAACAACGTGATCATCGCGGTGGCGGTGTTCAGCGTGCCGGTTTTCGCGCGCATCGTACGCGCCTCGACGCTGTCGTTAAAACAGGCCGCTTATGTCGAAGCGGTGCGCTGCGCCGGCGCGCCGGACCGGGTGATCCTGCTGCGACACATTCTTCCCGGCACGCTGCCGAACGTGATCGTCTACTTCACCATGCGCATCGGCACCAGCATCCTCACCGCCGCCGGCCTGAGCTTCATCGGCCTCGGCCCGGAGCCCGACGTGCCGGAATGGGGCAATATCCTCGCCATGAGCCGCAGCATGATGATGGCGGGGCTGTGGCACGTCAGCGTTTTTCCCGGCCTGGCGATTTTTATGACGGTGCTGGCGTTCAACCTGTTAGGCGATGCGCTACGCGACACGCTGGACCCTAAACTCAAGAGCTAAAGATGGACTTTCACCAACAACAATGTGCGCTGTTGCTGCAGCGCTGGCGCGCCACGCGCCGCCTTGGGCAGCCGCGCGGCGTCTGTGGTCCGACTAATCGCATCAGCGACGTGCCCGGCGTGCGCGTCGGGCACTACACGCTGGACTGCGACGAGCGGCAAACCGGCGTGACGGCGGTGGTGCCGCCGGGAGAGAACCTTTTCGCCCAGCCGCTGCCGTGCGGCGCGGCGGTCTTTAACGGTTTTGCGAAGCCGGTCGGGCTGGTGCAGGTCACCGAGCTGGGCGTGCTGCAGACGCCGATTCTGCTCAGCAATACGCTGGCGGTCGGCACGCTATTCACCACCCTGGCGCGCGCGGCGATCCGCGTCAACCCGGAGCTGGGACGCGCGCTGCCCACGGTCAACCCGCTGGCGCTGGAGTGCAATGACGGCTGGCTCAACGATATTCAGGCGATGGCGGTGACCGAAGCGATGGCGCAGGCCGCTCTCGACGACGCCGACGCCGACTTCGCGCGCGGCAGCGTCGGCGCAGGACGCGGCATGAGCTGCTTCAGCCTGAAAGGCGGCATCGGCAGCGCCTCGCGCCGCATTGACGGCCTTAACGCCACGCTGGGCGTGCTGGTGCTGGCTAACTTCGGCGCGCTGGAGGCGCTGACGCTGGATGGCGTGCGCCTTGGCGAACAGATCGCGCCGCTGCTGCCGTCGCTGACGCCGCAGCGCGACGCCGGCTCCATTATTATCGTCATGGCGACCGACGCGCCGCTCGACGCGCGCCAGCTGACGCGTATAGCGAAGCGCGCCGGCGCCGGTCTGGGACGGCTTGGCAGCTACTGGGGGCACGGCTCCGGCGACATCGCCGTGGCTTTCTCCACCCGGCCCGTGCCGCAACCGCCACCGGACGCCGCGCTGGAGCCGATGCTGTCGGCTGCGGCCGACGCCACCGAACATGCGGTGCTGGATGCGCTGCTCAGCGCGCAGCCCGTTACCGGCTTTCGCGGCCACCATCGTCCGGCGCTCAGCGATGTGCTGGACCGCCTTGCAGGAGTCACACCGTGAAAATTTTTATCTCGGCCGATATCGAAGGCGTCGCGGGGGTAATGCGTCCTGAACAGTGCGCGCCCGGCCACACCGAATGGCAGCTGGCGCGCGAGTTAATGGAGCAAGAGGTTAACGCCGCGATCGACGGCGCCTTCGCAGCAGGCGCGACTGAAGTCGTCGTCGCCGACAGCCATGCGCAGATGACCAACCTGCGCGCCGCAAACATGGATGCGCGCGCACGCCTGGTGCAGGGCAAACCGCGCGCGCTCTCGATGGTAGAGGGACTGGAACAGCAGCGCTTCGATGGCCTGATGCTGATCGGCTATCACAGCGCGGCAGGAGAGCCTGGCGTACTGGCGCACACCATCAACGGCCGCGCCTTCTGGCGCATGTTGATCAACGATCGCGTGGTGGGTGAAAGCGATATTTACGCGGCGGCGGCGGCGGAACAGGGCACGCCGCTGTGGCTGGTAAGCGGTGACGACTGCCTGCAGCAGTGGATCGCCGAACGCCACCCCGAAGCGGAATATGTCTGCGTAAAGCGCGCGATTTCCCACACCTGCGCCGAATCGCTCAGCCCGCAGGCGGCGCGGGAGCGCATTCGCGAAGCGTCAGCGCGCGCGGTTTCGCGCGCCTCTGGCCCATGCGACGCCTCTCTGAACGCGCCCTATCGGCTGACGCTGCAGGCGAGCAGGCCGGTGCTGGCGGATCTTTTCTGCCTGATACCCGGCGTTGCGCGCCTCGACGCCGTCACGGTCGGCTACCAGGCGGAACGCATAGCGACGCTGGTCAGCCTGCTCAGCGCCTTCTCTTATCTGGCGTCGACACAAAATTAAACGCTATGTCATCGGATGAGCGGAAGTTTGTACGATTTTCATCTCATCTTTTGCTAACCTGCGCGCGAATTTATCTATAACAACGAGGCAGTAATGCAGCTTTGCAGTTTTTATCTTCCAGACCAGGGCATTAAAAGTTTCGGCATCGTCAAAGAAAATGGGGTGGTGGATGTCGGCACGCGCATGGGCGCGCAGTGCCCGGATCTGAAAACCTTCCTGCAGCGCTCCTCGCTGGCGGATCTCGCGGCGTTTGGCGATCGACCTGCCGACTATGCCTTCGACGCGCTGCGTTTTCTGCCGGTAATTGACAATCCCGGCAAGGTTTTTTGCGTCGGCATGAACTACGCCGATAAGCGGAAAGAGTTTTCAGAAACCCAGAACGCGCCGACGCTGTTTATCCGCTTCGCGGACTCCCTGACCGGCCATGAGCAGCCGCTGATGAAGCCCGCCTCCACCAGCGAATTCGACTACGAAGGCGAACTGGCGGTGATCATCGGCAAACCGGCGCATAAGGTGAAAGCCGACGAGGCGCTGAGCTACGTGGCAGGCTACAGCTGTTTTATGGATGCGACAGTGCGCGACATGCAGTTTACCTGGTTTACCGCCGGGAAGAACTGGCCGCAGACTGGCGGCTTTGGCCCCTGGATGACGACGGCCGAGGCGATTGGCGACCCGCAGACGCTGGGGATCAAAACCTTCCTAAACGGGCGCGAAGTGCAGAATGATACCACCGGCAGCATGGTGCACAGCGTCGCGAATATTATCGAGTACATCTCCGCGTTCAGTCCGCTTTCGCCGGGCGACGTCATTTTCACCGGTTCGCCGGGCGGCGTCGGTAAGAAGCGCACGCCGCCGCTGTTTATGTTCAGCGGCGACGTAGTGGAAGTCGAGATTGAGAAGATCGGCAGGCTGCGTAACGTTATCGCGTAAACTGCACCACCCGGCTGCGGTTAAGCAGCAGACGCAGCCGGTTGCCGTCGCGCTTCAGCATAAAGCGCTTTTGCCAGGGACCGTCCTGCGCGGTCGCCAGCACGCGGTCGCCGCTCAGCGATCTCAGGCTGGCGACAATCGCCGCCGGGCCGATGCCCATCGTTAGCCTCTCGCCCTCAATCACCAGTTCGCTGCGCCACTGCGGCAGGAACCAGCGTCCCTGCATCGCCTGTAAGCTGGCGCCGTCAGGCTGCGCCGGCACAAAGCGGCGCGGCGCATAGCCGATCTCGCCGACGATGGCGTCGCCTTGCTGGCACAGCCGCAGCGGAAAACTGCTGGAGAGCGAACGCGCCTCGCCCTGGGCGCCAACGCGCCACAGCGTTTCGCTTGCGCCGAGCCAGGTCGCTGCGTCGCCAGCGATCTCCAGCCACTCCGCCTCTTGTTCCCCGACATAGAGGCCGGGCGTGAGATCGTGCCCTTTCTCCGGCAGCGTGCGGTTAAGCAGCGCCGCCATCACGCGCAGCGCGCCTTCAGAGGTGGCGACATCTTCGCGATTCGCCACCAGCGCCACGCCCGCCTGGCGTTCAGGATGCAGCAGGAAATAACTTTTATAGCCCGCGTGCGAGCCGCCGTGGCCAAACAGCGTCTGGGTGCCGATCTGCGTGCTGGCCAGACCCAGTCCGTAGCCGCTGACGCGTCCATCCGCCAGCAGGCGCGGCGCGCTGAGGCGCCGCAGCACGCCCGCGCCGGGGCCGCTGTCGCTCAACAGCGCCTGCAGCCAGCGCGTCAGATGGCGCAGGCTGCCGGCGACGCTGCCGGAGGCGGAGAGATGAAGGCCGGCGCTGGCGAGCTGCCAGCGGCTGCCGTCGAACCAGTAACCCGGCGCCAGACCGGGCACCACGTCGAACCAGGTTTCCGGCGCGGTCAGGCTGATATCCAGCGGCTGACAGATATACTGCTGCAGCAGGGCGTCGAAACGCACCCCTTTCGCTTTTAGCGCCTCCTCCACCAGCCGATAGCCGGTATTGGTGTAAGAAATTTCGCTGCCGGGCGGGTAGTTCAGCTCGCTCTCCGCGGCGAGAAACGCCAGCAGGTCGGCGTCGGTGGTGGCGTTGTAGAGCGACAGCCCGATCAGCGACAGCGTTTCGCGCAGATCCGGCAGCCCGCTCGACATATCCAGCGCCTGTCCCACGGTAACCTGACCGTTGGCGCCGCGCAGCTGCGGCAGGTGATCCGCCAGTTTGTCGTCAGACGACAGATAGCGGCGTCCCGGCCCGGTCGCCAGCGCAGCGAAAAGATGTTTGGTGATGGAGGCGAAGCGCACCACGCTGTCGAGGGTAAACGGCGTCTGCTGCGCTAAATCGGCCACTCCGGCGCAGTGCGCCGAATGCACCTGACGCGCGTCAAACAGCACTATCGCGCCGCCCGGCGCGCCGGGCTGCCGCCAGCCCTGGACAAGCTCATCGGCGACCGCTGCCGCCCGTTGCCACTCCAGCGTCATGCCGGCTCCTCCAGTCCAATGCTCAAATCGAACAGCTGCGCGGTATGCGGATGATGAATTCGCCGCGCGCGCAGGTCGTCCGCGCTCAACTGCTCTACCATTTCGCCATGCTGCATCACGCCGATACGCTGGCAAAGATGGGCGACGACCGCCAGATTATGCGTCACCAGAATATAGGTAAGATTGCGCGCGCTGCGCAGATCGCTAAGCAAATTGAGGATTTCCGCCTGAACGGAAACGTCCAGCGCGGAGGTCGGCTCATCCAGCAGCAGCGCCTCCGGCTCGGCGATCAGCGCGCGAGCGATCGCCACGCGCTGGCGCTGACCGCCGGAAAGCTGATGCGGATAGCGGAAGCGCGCGGCGGCGGGCAGGCCGACATCGCTCAGCGCCTGGTTGATGCGCTGTTCGGCGCGATCGAGGCGATGCACCAGCAGCGGCTCATGCAAAATACGGTCGATTGTCTGGCGCGGATGCAGCGAACCGTAGGGATCCTGAAATACCATCTGCACCTGACGGAAAAAAGGGCGGCCGCGTCGGGCGCTTAGCGTCATGCCGCCGAAGCGGATTTCACCGCGCCAGTCGTTGTTCAGTCCCGCCAGCGCGCGCAACACCGTTGATTTGCCGGAGCCGCTTTCGCCCACCATGCCGAAACTCTCGCCGCTGCCTACCTGGAAAGTGACCGCTTTGACGGCGCGGTGCGCGCCGAAACTGACGTCCAGATTGTTGATTTCAAACATAGCTTGCTCCTAATCGCGCCATGCGTCGTCGCGCTGCAGCGTCGGCAGGCGCGCGCGCGGGTGACGCAGCGACGGCAGGCAGGCCAGTAGCCCCTGCGTGTAGGGATGCTGCGCCTGGTGCAGCTGCCGGGCGTCAAGCTGCTCGACGATACGTCCGGCGTACATCACCGCCACGCGATCGCAGAAGTGCGACACCAGCGGCAGGTCGTGACTGATAAGGATGAGTCCCATACCGCGCGCTGAAACCAGATCGTCGATCAGGCGCAGAATCTCCGCCTGCACCGTCGCGTCGAGCGCGCTGGTAGGCTCGTCGGCGATCAGCAGTTCGGGATCGGGCGCCAGCATCATGGCGATCATCACCCGCTGCCCCATGCCGCCGGAAACCTCATGCGGATAGCGTAGCGCTACGGCGGCGGCGTCGCGAATTTTCACCTGCTCCAGCAGGCCGATCGCCGCCTGCATCGCCGCTTTTCTGCTGCCGCCTTTGTGTTCGCGCCAGGCCTCGGCGATCTGCTGGCCGATAGTCATGACCGGGTTAAGCGAATATTTCGGATCCTGCAGAATAAAGCCGACGCGTCTGCCGCGGATCTGCCGCAGCGTTTTTTCGCTGGCGCCGCGCAGGTCGATGCCGTCAAAACGCAGCGTGTCGGCGCTGACTTCGGCGTTGCCCGGCAGCAGCTGCATCAGGCTGCGCGCGGTGAGCGATTTGCCCGAGCCGCTCTCGCCGACGATGGCGAATTTCTCTTTGCCGACGCTAAAACTGACGCCGCGCACCGCCTCGAACCTTTCCGCGCGGCTGCGGAAGGCGATGCGTAGATTCTCTATTTCCACCAGCATTTAGCGCTCCCTGGGATCGAGGACGTCGCGCAGGCCGTCGCCGAGAAAGTTAAAGGCCAGCGAGGTGACAAAAATCGCGATGCACGGCATCAGCGGCACCCACCACTCGCTGAAGAGAAAGCGGCGCGCGGTCGCGATCATGGTTCCCCATTCCGGCGACGGCGGCTGCGCGCCCATGCCGAGAAAACCGAGGCTGGCGGCGGTGATGATGATGGAACTCATATCAAGCGTGACGCGCACGATCAGGCTCGGCACGCAGAGCGGCATAATGTGACGCAGAATAATGCGCAGCGGCGACGCGCCGGTCAGGCGGCTGGCGGCGATAAAATCGCTGTGGCGAAACTGCAGCGTTTCCGCGCGCGCCAGCCGGGCATAAGGCGGCCAGGCGGTAAGGGCGATCGCCAGCACCGCGCTCTCGACGCCCGGCTTGAGCGCGGCGACGAAGGCCAGCGCCAGGATCAGGCGCGGGAAGGCGAGAAAAATATCGGTGACGCGCATCAGCGCCTTATCGACGAGGCCGCCGAGATAACCGGCGATACAGCCAATCAGCAGACCAAGCGGGGCGGTCAGCGCCACGACGGCGATAACCATGCCGAGCGTGGTGCGGCCGCCGTAAATAATGCGCGTCCAGAGATCGCGTCCAAGCTCGTCCGTGCCGAGCCAGTGCGCAGCGGACGGCGCCGCCAGACGGTTTTCCAGATGCTGCGCGCCGGCATCGTAAGGCGTCAGCAGCGGCGCGGCGATGGCCAGCAGCAGCATCAGCAGAATAACGGCCATACCGCCTGTCGCCAGCGGATTGCCGCGCAGGTTGAGCCACAGGCGATAGCGTCGGCCCCAAACCGCCTGGCGGCGGTTGGTCGGCGAATCGGCCAGCAGCCAGTTACGTGAAATAAACATTATTTTATCCGTGGATCGCAGAGTCGATAGAGAAGGTCGGCGAGCTGGTTGAGCAGCACGTAAACCGTGCCGACCAGCAGCGTGGCGCCCACCACCGGATTCATGTCGGCGTTCATTAACGAGGTGGTGAGATACTGGCCGAGGCCCGGCCAGGCGAAGACATTTTCCGTCACCACCGCGCCCTCCAGCAGCCCGGCATAGGTCAGCGCCAGCACCGTAATCAGCTGAACCGCGACCGTTGGGAACGCGTGACGCCAGATGACGCGGCGTGAAGACAGCCCCTTGGCGCGCGCGGTAATCACAAACTCGCCGCTGAGCGCGTTGAGCATAAAGGTGCGGGTCATGCGCGTGATGTAGGCCATGCTGAAGTAGGCGAGGATGCAGACCGGCTGCGCCATGTGCGCCAGCGCGTCGCGGAAGGCGTCATATTCGCCCGCCAGCAGCGAATCGATGGTGAGAAATCCGGTAACCTGCGGGATCATATCCTGCCAGATGATGTCCTGCCGCCCTGGCCCCGGCGCAATCCCGAGCACGGCGTAGAACAGCAGCAGGCTGAGCAGCGCCAGCACGAATACCGGCAGCGAATGGCCCGCCAGACAGATGACGCGGATGGTCTGATCGAGCCAGGTACCCTGGCGCACCGCCGCCCAGACGCCGAGGGGAATGCCGATCAGCGCGGCAATGACGATCGCCGCCGTCGCCAGCTCCATGGTGGCCGGGAAAAAGCGGGCGATATCGCTGGTCACGCTGTTCGACGTCAGCACGGAACGGCCCAGGTCGCCATGCAGCAGCTGGTTGAGATAGTGGCCGAACTGCACGTAGAGCGGCTGATCCAGCCCCATCTCCGCGCGCGCGCGTTCCACCACCGACTGCGGCGCGTTGTCGCCAACCGCCGCCAGCACCGGATCGGTCGGCATTACCCGACCAATAAAAAAGGTCAGCACCGTCAGGCCGAACAGCGTTAGCAGCAGGCTGCCCAGCGCGCTGGCGCCGCGTTTTGCCGCGCCCGTCACGCTTTTTTCACCTGCTGATAAGGCCATTGTTCCAGCACGGTCATATGCACGTCAGAGAGACTCTTCGCGCAGGCGGTGGTCTGAATCTGCTGCATCATAAAAATGAACGGGCTCTTTTCCCGATGCAGCTGCTGAATTTTTTCATACAGCGCGAGACGCTGCGCCGGGTCGCTTTCGTGCAGCGCCTGCGTGGTGAGCTGGTTAAATTCGTCGTCTGACCAGCCGCAGCGCCATGCCAGGGTGCGGTTGCGCGCGTTGGTGCTGTTATCGGTATTGACGCAGAACGCTTCCGTATTGGAGTTCGGATCGAAGTAGTCCGCGCCCCACGAGGTGATCGCCAGCTGATGCTGACGCGCGCGCATCTTTGTCAGCACCTGACGGTTCTCCGAGGCGATCAGCGACACCTTGATGCCAATGGCGCCGAGCTGGGTCTGAATCGCCTGGGCGATATCGGGATAGGGCTGCATCGAATAGTGGTCAAGGGTGATCTCGAAACCCTCCGGGTAACCCGCTTCCGCCAGCAGCGCTTTCGCTTTATCGACATCGCGATGAAAAGGGGTGTCGTCGAGCGCTGCCGGAAAGCCGGAAGGTAAAAAGCTCTGATGAACGTTGTAGGTCAGCGACAGAATATTTTTCTGGATGCTGTCGTAGTCGATCGCCCACTTAAGCGCCTGCCACACCTGCGGCTTCTGCAGCAGCGGATGGGTGGTATTGCATGACATCAGCATGATGGCGGAAAGCGGCTGCTTCACCAGCGTCACCTCGCTGCTGGACTGCAGCGGTTTTAACTGCTCGGTGGTGAGATCGTAGGCGACGTCCACGTCGCCTTTTTGCAGCATCAGCGACTGCGCGGCGGGGTCGGCGATATGCTTGAGGATGACGCGCTTGATCGCGCTCTGGCCAGCGTACTGCGGGCTCAGCTCCAGAATCACCGTTTCGCTCGCTTTCCAGCTGCGCAGCGTGAAGGCGCCGGAGCCGGCGCTGTGCTGCTTCAGCCAGGCGTTGCCGAGGTCGCCGTTTTGCTGGTTGGCGAGACAGGCTTTTTTCGACACGATGCTGCCGACCGTGGCGGAGAGACAGTAGAGCAGGAAGGATTCTGAGGCGGGCGCGCCCAGCGCCATCTCCAGGGTATGGGCATCTTTCGCCGTCACCTTGCTGGCGACATTTTCTTTGGTAAAGCCGAACTGGTTAATGATAAAGGCCGGGCTCTTATCCAGCTTGACGATGCGCTCGATGGAAAAGGCCGCATCCTCGGCGGTCACCGGCGTGCCGTCGGCGAATTTGGCCGCCGGATCGAGGCGGAAAGTAAATAGCGTGTTGTCGCCGTTCGCCTCCCAGCTTTGCGCCAGCATGCCGACAATCTTATCCGCCTGCTGCGGATCGGGCTGCACCAGCTTCTGGTAAAGATTGCCGCAGATCTGACCGCCGGTCGCTTCAAAGCTTTCATGCGGGTCGAGACTGGTCATATTGTCGAGCTGCATCGCCATGACCAGCATGCCGGCTGGCGCGGCGGCGAAGGCGGGGTTGAAGCTTAGCGAGGATAAAACCGGCGCGGCAGCGCAGCCTGCGATAAAGCGTCTTCTGGTGACCATTTATACTCCAGGTTATTGATTATTAAAAGTAAAAAACAAAATTAGTCTGTTATTTGTCTTGACATGCGTCCGGCTGCGGGAGATTAATAATTGCTCTTTACGCCGCATAAAACGCCTGCTCTGTTTTGGTGCGTCCGCGCCGCCTGCATGCCGCTTTTGTGCAATACCCTTTGCCAACGGAATCTAAAAAATGTCGGAAAATCATCCTCAGGCGTGGCCGAACGTTCCCGTATTCGACGGTCACAACGACGTGCTCTGCCGGCTGTGGCAGCACCATCGTCCCGACGCGGTTAACGCGTTTTTGCAGGGCACCTCGTCAGGCCAGCTCGATTTTCCGCGCCTGCGTCAGGGCAATATGGCGGGCGGCCTTTTCGCCGCCTGGGCGCCTGGGCACTCCTCGCTCGCCGCCGCGGACGATGGGAACGCTGCAAGAAGCGCGCCACTTCCTGTTTCTCTCTCTGAAGAGGCGAACGCCACCGCGCGCGATGCCACCTTCGCCATGCTGGCGCTGCTGTTGCGCATCGAACAGGCCGCGCCAGCGCAGATCAAAATCTGCCGCAGCGTGCGTGATATTCGCGACGCTATGGCCCGCGGCAGGCTGGCGGTGGTGATGCATATTGAGGGCGCCGAGGCGCTGGACGTCGACGGGGAACTGCTCGATATCCTGTACGCCAGCGGCCTGCGCAGTCTGGGGCCGTTGTGGAGCCGCCCTAACCAGTTCGGCGAAGGCGTACCCTTTCGCTTTCCGTCGTCGCCCGATATCGGCAATGGGCTGACCGACGCGGGCAAACAGCTGGTGCGCGACTGTAACCGGCGCCGCATTCTGGTCGATCTCTCCCATATGGATGAAAAAGGCTTCTGGCACACTGCCGCCATCAGCGACGCGCCGCTGGTGGCGAGCCACTCGAACGCCCACGCGCTCAGCGCCCAGTCGCGCAACCTTACCGATCGCCAGCTGGCGGCGATCGCCGAGACGCGCGGCTTTGTCGGGGTGAATTTCGCCGTGCCTTTTTTGCGCGAAGACGGCAGGCGCGACGCGCCGACCAGCCTGGAGGAAATTGTCCGCCACGTTGAGTATCTTCTCGACAAGGTCGGCGAAGATGGCGTGGGTTTCGGCTCCGATCTCGACGGTGCCACCATGCCGGACGATTTTCGCGACGTCGCCGGCTTCCCTCGGCTGGTCGCCGCGCTGGCGGCGCGCGGCTATAGCGCTGAGCTGCTGCATAAAATCTGCTATGGCAACTGGCTGCGCGTGCTGGAAGCGACCTGGGGCGAATAACCATGCGTCTGCGTCATATTGAAGTTTTTCAGGCGATCGTTCAGGCGGGCAGCATCAGCGGCGCGGCGCGGCTGCTAAACGTGTCGCAGCCTAACGTTAGCCGCGTGCTCAATCATGCCGAGCAGCAGCTGGGTTTTGCGCTGTTCGAACGGCGCGCGCAAGGGCTGGTGATCACCGCTGAAGGACGGCGACTGCTGCCTGAAATCGACGCGCTTTACCATCGCCTTCAGGCGATTAACCAGCTGGCGGATCAGCTGCGGCGCGGCGAAGGGCAGACGGTGCGCGTCGGCGCGGCGCACGCTTTTGGTCAGATGGTGATGGCGCCCGCGCTGGTGCGCTATCGGCATCAGGCGGCAGCGGTCAACGTTG
This sequence comes from Pantoea sp. NGS-ED-1003, assembly GCF_000738765.1. NCBI lineage: Bacteria > Pseudomonadati > Pseudomonadota > Gammaproteobacteria > Enterobacterales > Erwiniaceae > Pantoea > Pantoea sp. NGS-ED-1003. The sequence goes on along the minus strand of NZ_JPQA01000008.1, from coordinate 224,108 downwards.
AGCTTGTGACCGAGCATTTTTCCACGCTGTGCCGCAACATTCTTGACGACCAGCTCGATTTTGCGCTGGTGTTTGGTCAGCAGGTTGATGCGGATTTGCTGGCGGAGCCGCTTTTCCACTCCTCAATGGTGGCGCTGCTGCCTCCCCATCTCAGCCGCGAAGAGCCGGTGTCGCTGGAGTGGTTGTGCGCCAATAATCTGCTGCTGATGCAGGCGCAGGATCCGCTTGGCCGCGTGCTGCACCGCGCGCTTTACGATAAGCGGCTCTATCCGGCCGTTTCGCTCTCGATTAAAACCTACTCTGTTATCGCCGATATGGTGCTGGCGGGCGGCGGCGTCGGCGTGGTCGACCTTTTTACCGCCTGTCGCTACGCCGATCAGCTGACGTTGCTGCCGGTCGCGCAGCCGCTGCCGTTCGAGGTGATGCTCATCAGCCGTCGCGATCGACCGCAGTCGCAGTCCACGCTGCACCTGAAGCAGGTTATCCGCCATCGCCTGTGGGAGATCGCGCAGCAGTGCGAGGCGCGGCTGGCGCGTCCCTGACAATAACTTTCTCCCGCCTCGCCTGCTGGTCACGATTTCGCCGCCTACACTGAAGTGACACAACCATATTCAGGAGCGGGTAATGAGGCGTAAGGAACAACCGACGCGTTGGAAAAGCGGCGCGCTGCTGGCCGGCCTGGGGCTGGGCGCAGCGGCAACCTGGTGGGGCGTTCAGCAGTGGCGGCGGTTAAAACAGACGCCGCCCGTTTCGCCGCGCAGCCATCACGCCGGACTGGCCGGTTATTTTCAACAGGTTGGCGAGTGGCGCATGTTTACGCGCGTCACGCCCCACGACGCGCCCGGCCTCCCGCTGGTGCTGGTACATGAGCTGGTGATGTCGGGACGCTCAATGGAGGAGCTGGCGCTGGCGCTGAGCAACAACTATCGCGTGCTGGTGCCCGATCTGCCCGGTTTCGGCGCCAGCGTCTTGCCGGCATCGGCGCCTGTGCTGTCGGTCGAAGAGCAGGCCGACGCGCTGTGGCAATGGCTGCAGCATAACCAACTGACGCGCGCTATCTGGATCGGCAGCGCCTCCGGCTGTCAGGTGCTCGCCGCGCTGGCCGTCAGGCATCCCGACGCGGTGGCCGCGCTGGTTTTCCAGGGCCCGACGGTGGATCGCCACGCGCGCAGCCTGCTGCGTCAGGCGTGGCGCGGCTGGCGAAACAGCCGTCTCGAACGCCATCGCTCCTCCACGTCGCTGATGCACGTCGACCTCGCCAAAGCTGGCCTGTGGCGCGCGCTGAAAACCCATCGTCTGCTACTGCAGGACCGTATTGAACATCGTCTGCCCTATATCAACGCGCCGACGCTGCTGCTGCGCGGCTCGCGCGATAGCGTGTCGCCCGCGCGCTGGGTCGACGAGCTGGGCGCGCTGATGCCGCGCGGCGAGGTGCTGACGCTGCGCGGCGGCACCCATACGCTGCACTACGTCTATCCGTGGAGCTTCCGCCACGCCATCCGTCCCTTTCTGACGCGCATTCAGCAGGAGAATCAGGATGAGTAAACTGCCCAAAGGCATCGCACGCTTCGACTCTGCCACCGCCATGCTGATGGCGCTGGCCCACACGCTGCATGATAAGCCGGTCGACGACGCCGACGCGTCGCCGATGCGCGATCGCCTGCTGCCGTCGCTCGACCGCCTGCCGACCCGGCTGAGAGAGTGGGGCTATGCCGTCGGCGGCATGGCGGAAGGCATCACCGAATCGCAGGCGGGCGATCTCGATATCGAAGGCATCGCCGAATGGATGGTGAGCGAATATCCTGAACGCGACTATCCCGCCGCCTTTATCGGCTCATCGAACGGTGCGCTGACCCATCTGGCGGCAGCGGCGGGCGCGCCCTGGCTGCCGCAAACCTTTCTCTGTCCGGTACGTTCGCAGCACAGCGATCCCGACGACGCTCAGGCGAGCTTTGAGCAGGGCAAAGCGGTGGCGGCGGCGCTGCTGGCCGCGTGGCCGCGTCTGGCGGTGCATCAAATCCAGGATCCCAATCAGGACCGGCTGATGCTCGACAAACTGCGCTACTTCCATCTGAAGCTGCGCGCGCTGCCGCTCGCCTTTAATGAGTTCCTGATGCGCAGCCTGCCGGGCAAAAGCACGCTGTTCATCAGCCACTGCACGCAGCAGTGGCCGGTGACGCGCACCAGCGATCGCTCTTTCTTCCAGTTCGGCGCGCTGGGCGGCGCAACGGAGAACGAATACCTGCAGGGCGGCGGACGCGTAGCGGAACTGCTGGCGCGTTACGGCAGCGAGCGCGAGCAGTGGCAGGCGCCCGTGCCTACCGATCGGGTGCCGGAAGCGGAGTGGGGACTGGACGAATACCTGAAATCGCCGCTGAAAAAGCTGGCGGCGGATCAGGGCTGGCAGCTGATGGAGATACGCTATCAGGATCCCGAGGCGCTGAGCTTCGTGGTGGCGGAGATCTACCGCGACTGGTATCTGGCGGCGGGCATCCACGCGACGCGCCTGACGGTGGGCAGCTATCTGCTGATGGATCCCTGGTGCGCCATGCGTCAGCACGCTATTCCGTTCTGGCTGATGTCGGGCGCCGAGCCTTCCGCCGCCTCGCTGATGCGCTTCCTCGACCGGCAGCCGCGCTATCGCGATATCGATATGCTGCTCTATTCAACCGGAACGGAGAGCATCGGGCTGGCGCCGCTCGAGCGCTGGCAGGGATTGCTCGATCGCGCGATGAATGAGGGGGCGTTCGTCGGCGTCGATACCGAGCGCTATCCGCATGATTTGGCCGCTTTCGCGCACTTTGACGCCGCGCTGCGGGCGCGGGCGCCGCTCTTCGCGCCGCCGCCGCCGCTAAGCGTGGAGAAGGTCATTTCCGGCATCGAGCGCTACGGCGCGCGCCACGGCGTGACGCTGCATAAACTGAGCTAGCCGGGCGAGCGCCCGGCTGCTTTATTGCTATACGCCGTCGGTGATCGGCTTACGCACCAGCACCAGATAGGCGAGGGCGCCCACCACGGCGATACCGGCGCAGATCATCAGCGCGAGGCTGAACGACTTCGTGGTATCCAGCACCCAGCCGGTGATGACCGGCGCGAAGGAGGCGAAGACAAAGCTGGCGAAGTTCTGAATGCTGCCGACCGATGCGGTCATGCGCGCCGTGACATTGGCGTGGATCAGGCCCCAGCAGGAGGTGCCCGCGAAGTGGATGCAGAACAGCGCCATCCCGATCAGCGTGACGGCGCTGGTGGTATCGGTGGCGCGCGTCACGAAGGCGGTAAAGGCCGCCGACAGCAGCATGCCGGAGATAATGCACACCTTGCGGGTCTTCACCGCGTCGAAGCCGCGGCGCACCAGCGCATCCACCGCGTAGCCGTTCAGCAGCATGCCCGCTGCGCCGAACAGGAACGGAATCGCCGCCAGCAGGCCGGTACTCTTCAGATCCAGATGGTAGGTCGACTGTAGATAGCCCGGCAGCCAGGCGATATAGAGCCAGGCGGTATAGTTGATGCCGCTAAAGCCGATCATCATGCCCCACATGGTGCGCTGCTTAAACAGGCCGCGCCATTCGGCGAAGCTCAGCGGCTCTTTACGCGACGCCACGCTGCCCGCCTGCAGATAGTGGATCTCTTCCGCGCTGAGCTTATTGTTGTCGCGATCGCGATAAATCAGGTACCAGCCAATCGCCAGGAACATGCCGAGCACGCCGATGATAATGAACATGCCGCGCCAGCCGAACGCCAGCATCATCGCGGCCAGCACCGGCGGCGCCACCGACAGGCCGATCATTGAGGCGGCGTTGAAGAAGCCCATCGGCATGCCGCGATCTTTAATGTTGAACCAGTCGTTGATCACCTTTACGCCGCACGGGTTCATTGGCGCTTCGCCGATGCCGAGGCCGATGCGCACCAGAATAAACTGGGTGAAGTTATGCACCAGTCCGGCCGCCGCCTGAAACAGCGACCAGATGAACATGCCGAGGCCGAGCATAATGCGCGGCCCTTTACGGTCCAGCAGCGCGCCGCAGGGCAGCTGCGCCAGCCCATACGCCAGCGAAAAGGCGGAGAGCAGCATACCGATCTCGGTGGCGTTCAGCCCCAGTTCCTCGCGAATAGTCATGTTGGCGACCGAGAGCGAGCTGCGGTCGAGATAGTTAATGATGGCTGCGAACAGCAGCAGCAGCATGGCGGTGATCTGAATCTTGCGAATGCGCGGCGAGCGCACGATATCGCTGCGCGCCGGCACATATTCCTGCTCTGGCGGCGTTCCGGCGGCCGGATTTTTAGCGTCGCGGGTTGAGGTATTTTCCATGGCATTCTCCCGTAGCGGGGTCGTTATCGTTATCAGACAGCTAAGGACATAGCGGCCAGGCGGCCGTTATGAGTTGCAGTCGAGACTAGAAGCAATGCAGCCAGGATGTTGCGAAGATGTTTCTGATTCGTGCGGGAGCTAATGCTTTGCGGTTTTTAATCGGTTTTTAATTGTACTGGCGGATCGAGCGCGTCATCGACGAGCGGGAGGTGGCCAGATGATTATGCAGCGCCAGCAGCGCATCAACGTCCTGACGGCCAATAAGCGCGGAGAGCAGCGCCATATGCTCCTCCAGCGCCACGATATTGCGCTGCTTGAGATCGCGCTCATCCCACTGGTAGTGCGAATGAAAAATAACGGAAATAATCTCCAGCGAGTGGTTGAAAAAGGGATTGTTGGCGGCGGAGAGGATCAGCGAATGCAGCTCTTTATCCAGCGCGGCGAACTGGCGGTAGTCGCTGGCGATGGTGTCGCGCAGGGCGCGGTGGCGATCCAGCAGGTCACGCGCCTGAATCCAGCGCTCATCCTGCGGCGGCAGGTTAAGAAAGCGCGTCAGCGCGTGCGTTTCCAGCATCTCGCGCAGCTCGAACAGCTTGTCGGCATAGTCCAGGGTGAACTTCTTCATGCGCCAGCGGCCGCGCTTGACCGGCTCCAGCAGATCGTAACGCATAAAGCGCAGCAGAAATTCGCGCACCACCACCGGGCTGACCTTCACCCGCTGCGCCAGCTGTAGCTCGCTAAAGGCGTCGCCGGGCGAGAGCTGGCGCTGATTGATCATCTCGAAAAAGGCCTGTTCGAACTGGCTCGCCTGCTGCTCAATCGGCGAGGTCAGCTCGCTGAAACCATCCTCTTCCTGCGGCTGCCGCACGATCACGTAAGTTCCGGCCACTTTTTCCAGCACGCCGCGCTGCGCCAGATAGTGCAGCGTATGGCGCACCGTGGTGCGGCTGATATTGAACATCTCCGCCAGCGCGGCCTGGGCAGGCAGCGGCGAACGGATATGGCGCTGGGCGATCCCTTCCAGCATCTGGTTGATGACGTTCTGGCGCAGATTCAGGTTGCGGCTCACGGGCATTCTCCGGTTTTTTATTTATTAAAAACCATTCAAATCCCAAAAAAAACGCCGTGCCTCACAGATCGCGCGGGCAAAACAGCCGGTGGGTGATCAATTCGTCATAACTGCGGCAGGACAACAGGAGAATTCCCATGACGACAATGAAAAGCCTGGTCATCGCTGAACCAAAGAAAATGATCTGGGCCATGCGCGAGCGGCCTGTGCCTGCGGCGGGCGAGGCGCTGATTAAAATCATCGCCGCCGGCATCTGCGGCACCGATATCCACGCCTGGGCGGGCAATCAGCCGTTCTTCAGCTATCCGCGCGTGCTGGGACATGAGCTGTGCGGCGAAGTGGTCGCGCTTGGCGAAGGCGCAACGGGCGTTGAGCCGGGCCAGCGCGTGGCGCTGATCCCCTATATCTCCTGTCTGCGCTGCGATGCCTGCCAGAGCGGCAAAACCAACTGCTGCGAACAGATTTCCGTGATCGGTGTGCATCAGGATGGCGGCTTTTGCGAATACCTCGCCGTGCCGGCCGGCAACCTGCTGCAGGTAGAAGAGGTGGCACCGGAGGCCGCCGCGCTGATTGAGCCGTTCGCCATCAGCGCGCATGCGGTGCGCCGGGCAAACGTCGGCGCGGACGAGGATGTGCTGGTGGTGGGCGCGGGGCCGATCGGCCTGGGCGTGGCGGCGATCGCCGCGGCAGCGGGCGCTAACGTCGTGGTGGCGGACACCAGCGAGTTTCGCCGCGCGCACGTCGCGAAAGAGCTGGGTCTGGCGGCAATCGATCCGGCGCGCGACGATTTTTACGACGCGCTGCGCGCGCAGTTTAACGGCAGGCTGGCGCTAAAAGTGCTCGACGCCACCGGCAGCCCGGCGGCGATGAACAACGCCGTCAACCTGATGCGGCACGGCGGCACCGTGGTCTATGTCGGCCTGCATAAGGGCGATCTGGTGATCCCGGACAGCGAGTTCCACAAGAAAGAGACGACGCTAATGGGCAGCCGCAACGCGACGCGCGCAGACTTCGATCGCGTGCGCGATTTGATGGCGAGCGGCCAGCTGCGCGCCGCGATGATGCTTAACGCGCACTTCGCTTTCTCGACGCTGGCGGAAAGCTTCGAGCCGCAGGTGATCAACAACCGCGAGCTGATAAAGGGCGTTATTCACTTCAATCGCTAAGCGTGCGGAAGAAGTGGTCGCGCACCCGCGCGGCGTCCACGCCCAGCGCCACGCGCTGGGCAGGCAGGTGGCGAAACGGATCCTCCCGCGACGCCAGCGCGCTCAGCTTACGCACCGTTTGCCCGCGCGCGATGCCCTCGGTGATCACGCGCAGCGGACCTTCGCTTAGCTGAAATGCCTCGGGCTGGCAGAGCCAGGCGATCGCCAGCGTGTCGTGCAGCGCCATGCCGTCGAACCCCTCTTTTTGCAGACTATAGGCAAGATAGGGCCGCACGATGGCGCTCAGCACCGGCTGGTTTAGCTGCTCGACTTCCTGCCCGCTGATCAACACCTTGTGCGTCACGTCGAGCGGCAGCACCACGATGTTAAGCGCCGAGCTGAGCACCTGATCGGCGGCGTACGGATCTTTCCAGATATTGAACTCGGCGAAAGGCGTCACGTTGCCGCTGTGGCCGTCGGTGCCGAATGCGCCGCCCATGATCGCCAGCTCTTTAACCAGCGGAATAATGTCCGGCGCCTGATTGATGGCGCTGGCGATGTTGGTCAGCGGGCCAATCGCCACCAGCGTAATTTCATGCGGCCGGGCGCGCACGCTGTCGATAATAAACTGCACCGCGCCCGGCGCCGCGTCGCTGTAAGTATTGTCAAACGCGTCGCCTAAGCCGTCGGCGCCATGCAGCGTCGCCGGCTCGCTGGGCGCCAGCGCCAGCGGGCGCGAACAGCCGCGGTAGACCGGCGCGTCGATCTGCATCTTTTCGCAAAACAGGCGAGCGTTCTTTACCGCCTGTCCCACCGCCACGTTGCCGAACACTGTGGTGATGCCCAGCAGCCGCTGCGTGCGCGCCGCATAAGCCAGCGCAAAGGCGTCGTCTACGCCGATATCGGTATCGAAAATCAAAGTGCGCATCACTTCTCCCTAAATCAGGACTCTACGAATGATTACATCAGTATTCTCTGGGCACTCTGAATAAAAATTGACCAGGAAACATGATGCCTTTAGACTAACAAAGCACGCCAATTAGCCAGAAACTTGACCAACTAACAGAGGTTTTATGCACAAGTTGAACCTTTACGATGCGAAAACGAATTTTTCTAAACTCATAGCGAATGTAGCGGCGACAGGTGAGGAATATATTATCGCCCGCAACGGTCAGCCTATGGCGAAACTCGTTCCTTTGACGCCAGCTGAGAAAACGCCGCGCATCGGATTTATGAAAGAAAAGGGCGAAACCAGCGTGCCAGACAACTTCAATGAACTGCACGCCGACAAAATCGAAGAACTGTTTTATGGGAATAGCGAGTATGGCGCCAGGGAAGAATAAAGCGCCTGTTCTGTCAGCAGGCGGATATTTAATTGATACTCATGCACTTATCTGGATAGGCTGGCAGCCAGAAAAACTCGATAAAGAGACCATTGCTATTCTCGCCGACCACAATAATCGGCTTTATTATTCGCCCGCCTCAATTCAGGAAATCGCTATCAAGGCCGATTTAGGCAAACCCGATTTTGGCTTTGATCCAGCTAGCCTTACTGAAGGATTAAAAGAGGCGGGCTATATTGAACTCCCCATTACTTCGCGCCATGCCTGCTCCATTCGCAACTTACCGGAAAAGATGCATAAAGATCCTTTTGACCGTTTGCTGGTCGCTCAGGCTCGAGAAGAAAAACTGGCCTTAATAACCAATGATGAAAAGATTATTCAGTACTGCTCAGACTATATAAAAATTATCAAATGCTGCTGAAAAGAGAATCTTTTTTATTAACAAACTCGCCGCGGCAAAGCCTTCAGAATCTGCTTTTTCGCCGTCTGCTGCTCGTCTGACCTGCTTGTCTCTTCCTGTGCCTCATCGTATTATCAACGCCTTAAGGTGATGGCGTTCCACCTTCCCCAACCGCCTGCTGGCGATCCCAGCGGCTGATGACGCCTGACATCAACCCAAATCCTCTCGCAGGCGTTGCTGGTGTGTCAGGCTCGTGCTCTCTCCGCCACCTCCCTGCGCGATCGCTGACTACAGGAGTTAATCATGTTGAAGTCGCTGTTCGCCGTGATGCTGGGCGGCGCTGCAGGCTGTACGCTGCGCTGGCTTATCTCGCTGCGCTTTAACGCGCTTTTTCCCAGCCTGCCGCCCGGCACGCTGCTGGTGAACCTGGCTGGCGGCTTTATTATCGGCGCCGCGCTGGCCTGGTTTGTCAAAAATCCCCAGCTCGACCCAGCCTGGAAGCTGCTGATCGTCACCGGCTTATGCGGCGGTCTGACGACTTTCTCTACTTTCTCGGCAGAAATCCTCATGTTGCTACAATCAGGTAAGTATTTGTGGGCGATGACGAGCGTGCTGACGCACGTTGCCGGATCGCTGCTGATGACTTTTGCCGGCTTCGCGCTGGTGAATTTCCTCGGCTAAGGGCAAATACCGGCCGCAGAAACATTTCGCCTCTGCGGCAACCGATTATTCCGGACGATTAAGGAGGACGTTCATGACTCAGCCTGCATTCCTTAACCTGGTGCTGTTAAGCGGTAACACCGAAGAGAAACTTCAGGCGGCGCGCGACGCCGGCTTCGATCAGGTCGAAATCTGGCGTGAAGATGTCGACGCCTCCCAACAGGGCGCGGCGCATCTGGCGCAGCAGGGGCTCGGCTTCACCAACCTGCAGGTGCTGCGCGATTTTACCGGCGCGCCCGGCGAGCTGCGTCGGCAAAAGCGGGACGAGCTGCGCCAGTTTATCGAGATGGCGCAGGCGTTGGGCTGCGACACCCTTCAGGCGCCCGCCACCACGCGCGAAGATTGCATTGCCGGGCAAATCGACGAAGATCTGCGCTGGCTGGCTTCCGAGGCCGCGCGCTTCGACATGCGCATCATGTATGAGCCGATGGCATGGTGCAGCGTCGATAATACGCTGCCGAAAGCCTGGGAGCGGCTGCAGCGTCTCGATCAGCCCAATATCGGTCTGGTGGTCGATCTGTTTCATATCTGCGCGCTGGGCGGCGACGCCTCGCATCTCGACGGGATCCCCGCCGAGCGGATTTATGAAGTGCAGCTGTGCGATATGGTGGTTCAGCCTTCGCCGCAGGATAAAGAGGCGATCATGGCGCTGGCGAAACATCGGCGCCAGCTGCCCGGCGCGGGCATGATCGATATCGACAGCTTTATCGATAAGCTGAAAAGCGCGAACTATCAGGGACCGATAGGCATTGAGGTGTTTAATGACGACCTGAAACGCCTGCCGCCGCATGAGGCGGCGCGGCAGGCGTATGCCGCGCTACGGCGCTTCTGGCCTTAGTCCTGCAGGCACTGCGCGATAAACGCGGCGGCGCGCATCGCGCCCTGCGCGGAAATGGTGTGCTCTGTCCTGGGTTCAAGCTGAAGCTCAAGGGGCACGCCGGCGGCTTTCAGGCGCTGCGCGGCCGACTCGCTCTCGCGCCACGGGATCACCGCGTCGGCGTGGCCGTGGATCAGCAGCGCGGGGGTCTGAACCGCAGGCGACAGCGGCTCGTCAAACGCCAGCCGGCCGGAGAAGGCCACCACGCCCGCCAGCGGAAAGCGTCCTGACGCCAGCGCGTCGAGCGCCATGATCGATCCCTGCGAAAAGCCGACCAGCACCACCTTGTCCCACTGGTCGCGCAGCCCGTGGCGCGCGAGAATCGGCTCCAGCGTGGCGTCGAAGGTTTCGCGCGCGGCACGCACCCGCGCCGGACGGTTCTCCGGCGTCACGCCGTCGAGGCTAAACCACTCAAAGCCTGCGCCATGGGGAAAAGAGAAGGGCGCATCGGGCGCGGCGAAGATGACGTCCGGCAACAGCGGCGCCCAGTGGCGGCCCAGCGCCGCTAAATCCTCGCCGTTGCTGCCGACGCCATGCAGAAAAATCACTAACGCTTTCGCCATCCGCTTCTCCTTAAAAACCATACTCGCTCATATCCGGGCCTGCCGGCACGATCCCGTTGGGATTGAGCGCCTTAATGGAATAGTAGCCCTGTTTGATGTGCTCGATATTTACCGTCTCGCGCACGCCGGAAATCGACAGCATGCTCTTCAGATAGCGGTTGAGCAACGGATAGTCGCGCACCCGACGCTGATTGCACTTGAAGAGGCCGTAATAGGCGACGTCGAAGCGGATAAGCGTCACGAAAAGGCGAATATCCGTTTCAGTAACGCGCTCGCCGAACAGAAAGGTGCGGCCGTCGGCCAGCCGCGTTTCCAGCTCGTTCAACTGCTCGAAAACGTCGCTGTAGGCGTGCTGATAGCTGAGCTGGGTGGTGGCAAAACCGGCGCGGTAGACGCCGTTGTTCAGGCGCGGGTAGATCGCCGCGTTCAGCGTTTCGATTTCATCACGCAGCGCGTCGGGAAAGAGATCGATACGGTTATCGGCGAGGTCGCCGAAACCGCTGTTAAGCATGCGCACAATATCCGCCGACTCGTTGTTGACAATGGTTTGCGTCTTTTTGTCCCACAGCACCGGCACGGTGGCGCGTCCGGTAAAGTCGGCATCGGCGCGGGTATAGAGTTCGTGCAGGAAGCGCGCGCCGTTGAGGGTATCGCGATCCGCGCCGGGAAAGTCGCCGAAGCGCCAGCCTTGCTCGCCAAGCTGCGGCTCAACCACCGACACGCTGATAACCGATTCCAGCCCTTTTAGCTTGCGGGCGATCAGCGCGCGCGAAGCCCAGGGGCAGATCAGCGCCACATAGAGGTGATAGCGATCCGGCTCGGCGGCAAAGGGGGTGCTGCCGTCGCTGCTGATCCAGTGGCGAAAACTCGACGTCTGGCGAACAAATCCGCCCTGTTTATCCGTGGCCTGAACCGGATGCCACTCCGCACTCCATTTACCTCTGACTAACATTGCGCTGCTCCTCATGCTGATATAAGCAGCAGCTTATTACGCTTCCTGACGGCTGATAATCACGTCAAAACGACAATCATTCTTTCCATTCTGGAAGGGATCGGCCGGGCGGAAAACGATCGAAGTGATCCGCCAGAAAATCGACCAGCAGCCGCGTGCGCTGCGGCAGATGGCGCGCGGCGGGATAGAGCGCGAACAGGCCGAGGGGCGGCACGTCGTAGCGCGCCAGCACCGGCACGATATCGCCGCGCTGCAGCGCGGGCGCGGCGATAAAGTCCGGCAGCCGGGCGATACCCAGCCCGGCGAGCGCCGCCTGCAGGCAGGCTTCGGTATTGGCCAGGCGCAGACGGCCACGCACCGGTACGGTCACCGTCTCGCCCGTCTCGCTGACGAACGGCCAGTTCCAGGGATCGCGGAAGTTGGTGTCGGTAATGCACTGATGATCGCTGATGGCGCGCCAGTGCTGCGGCGTGCCGTACTGCTGCAGATAGCGCGGCGAAGCGGCGAGCCGCACCGCAATTCCCCCCAGACGGCGCGCAATCAGGCTGCTGTCGCTCAGGTTGCCGATGCGTACGGCGATATCGAAGCCTTCGTCCACGATACTGACCGGGCGATCGGAAAAGCTGACATCGAGTTCGATCAGCGGGTAGCGTCTGGCGAAGGCGGCCAGCACGCGGGAGAGCACCGCGCTGCCGAAGGTCACGGGCGCGCTGATATTCAGCCGGCCGCTCGGGGTGCCGGCGCTTTCGCGTACGCTGACGTCGAGCGCGTCAAAGGCGTCAAGCAGCGTTTTAACCTGTTCGTAGTATGTACGACCGACGTCGGTGGGCGACAGCGCGCGCGTGCTGCGCTTAACCAGCTGCACGCCGAGCTGCCGCTCCAGCTTCGACACCAGCTTTGACGCCTGACCGCTGCTGACGCCGAGCCGCGCCGCCGCGGCGGCAAAGCTGCCCAGCTCCAGTACGGCGACGAACATTCGGTCGCAATCAAGCCGATCCATAGGGCGTTCCTGCAGATGAAAACGCCAATGTACAGGCTTTTAGCCGTCGGTTGAACGCGTGACGCTCTCCCATTCGGCAAAGCTGCTCTCAAGGCGGCGCAGCTTATCGCGCACCAGCTGCAGCGCGTCGCTGCCCAGCAGCAGGTGCGCCGGCGGCGCGGGATGGTCCAGCAGCCCGAGGATCGCCTGCGCCGCTTTATAGGGATCGCCGTTCTGTCGGCCGCTTTTGGCGAGGCGCGCTTCACGCACCGGATCGAAGATCGCGTCGTAATCACTGATGGCGCGCGGGCTGCGCACCATGGAGCGGCCTGCCCAGTCGGTGCGAAACGAGCCCGGCGCGACGGCGGTCACGGCGATATTAAAAGCGGCCAGCTCCTGACTCAGGGTTTCCGAAAAGGCTTCCAGCGCAAATTTGCTGGCGCAGTAGTCGCTAATGCCGGGCAGCGTAATCAGGCCGCCCATCGAGGTGATATTGATAATCTGCCCGCGTCGCCGCGCGCGGAAACGCGGCACCAGCGCCTTCATCATCGCGACCGCTCCCCAGACGTTGACGTCAAACTGGTGCCGCATCTCCGCCAGCGTCGCCTCTTCGAAAATACCCTCATGGCCGTAGCCCGCATTGTTGATGAGCGCGTCGAGCGGGCCGTGCGCCTCTTCAAACGCCGCCACCAGCGGGGCGATGCGCTCTACGTCGGTGAGATCGAGTATCGCGCCGTGGGCGCGCGTCGGCTCCAGCGCCGTAAAGGCGTCCAGCGCCTGCTGGCTGCGCACGGTGCCGAAAACGCGGTGGCCCGCTGCCAGCGCCGCCTGCGCCAGCGCCTGACCGAAGCCGCTGCTGACGCCGGTGATTATGATCTGTTTCATCTGCTTTCCTCTCTGTGGGTGAGGCTTAAGCCTGCGCCCGTCGCCTGCAAAAGAGGATGCCCGTTCCTCTGCCATCCTTGCCTGAAACGCTGATTTTCATCCTCAACAGCGGCCAAACCGCGCCGTAGCGTGCATAATCCTCTTATGAACGCCGACTCCCTCCGCCTGATCGCCGCGCTTGCGCCGCAGGAAGGCTACAACCTGACGCCGCTGCCCGACGTGCGGCTGCTGCGATCCAACCGTCCGCTGAGCCGCACGCCGGTGCTCTACGATCCCGGCATCGTGATCGTGCTGCAGGGCCGCAAGCGCGGCTATTTCGGCGATCGCGTCTATTGCTACGACGCGCAGCACTATCTGGCGGTCTCGGTGCCGGTGCCTTTTATCATGGAGACCGACGCCAGCGCCGAGGCGCCGCTGCTGGCGGTCTATATGCATCTCGATCTGCCGGTAGCGGCGGAGCTGCTGCTGCAGATGGAGCAGGCGGGCGCGACGGTCACGCATCAGCCGGCCGGGATGGTTTCTACGCCGCTCGACGAGGCGATGCAGCGTTCGGTGACGCGGCTGCTGTATGCGCTGGGCGATCCGCTGCAGGCCGCGCTGCTTGGCCCGGCGCTGGTACGGGAAATTTACTTCCACGTGCTGAACGGCGAGCAGGGCGGCGAACTCCGCGCCGCGCTGACGCAGCAGGGCGCCTTCGGCAAAATCGCCCATGCGCTGCGCCATATTCATCAGCACTATGCTCAGACGCTGGATATCGCCCAGCTCGCCCGCCGCGCCGGCATGAGCCATGCGACCTTTCACGCCCACTTTCGCGCCGTCACCCAGACGTCGCCGATGCAGTATGTGAAGTCGATCCGCCTGCATCAGGCGCGGCTGCTGATGGTGCGCCAGCAGATGACCGCCGCCGCGGCCAGCCTGGCGGTGGGGTATGAAAGTCCTTCGCAGTTCAGCCGCGAATTCCGCCGGCTGTTCGGCCTGTCGCCGGGCGAAGAGGCCAGGCGGCTGCGGGATGGCTTCGCGCTGCCGCCCGCCCAGCCGAACGCACGCTTCGTCGCTTCACATTAGGTGCCGTCGCCCTTTCGCTGTGCGGCAAAACCTGCTTGACTAGCTTTTCGCCCGTTTTGGTCTGGAGTTCTGCATGTCTCTGCTTCACCTTGCTTCGCTGGCGGATGTTGACGCCGCTGAATGGGACGCGCTGCTGCCCGACGATCAGCCTTTTTTACGCCACGCCTTTCTGCTGGCACTGGAAGAGAGCGGCAGCGTACGCGCCGAAAGCGGCTGGCAGCCGGATCATCTGCTGTGGCGGGAAGCGGGCGCGCTGCGCGCGGCGCTGCCCGGCTACCGCAAGCGCAACTCATGGGGCGAATATGTCTTCGATCACGCCTGGGCGGACGCCTGCCAGCGCGCGGGCATTCGCTACTATCCGAAATGGCTGGGCGCCATTCCTTTTAGCCCGGTGACCGGCGCGCGCCTGCTGGGGGACGCGCAGGCCGCCGCGCAGCTGCTCGCCGCGCTGCCGGAGACGCTGCATCAACAGGGGCTGAGCAGCGCCCATATCAACTTTACCGACGCGCAAGGCGACGCGCTGCTGCGCCAGCAGCCGGAGTGGCTGATGCGGCTCGGCTGCCAGTATCACTGGCATAATCGCGGCTACCGCGATTTTCAGGACTTTCTCGACACGCTGATGTCGCGCAAGCGCAAACAGCTGCGCAAAGAGCGCGAGCTGGTGGCGCAGAGCGGCTTTGAATTTAACTGGTATCGCGGCGACGAGCTGCGCGAGGATCAGTGGGATTTCGTCTATACCTGCTACGCCAACACCTATGCGGTGCGCGGCCAGCGGCCTTACCTGACGCGCGACTTTTTCAGCCTGCTGGCGGCGCGCATGCCGCACAGCATTCGCGTGGCGATCGCGCATCTGCAGCAGCAGCCGGCGGCGATGGCGTTCTGTCTGGTGGATGGCGAGACGCTATACGGGCGTTACTGGGGCTGCCTGGCGGAGTTCGATCGCCTGCATTTCGAAACCTGCTTCTATCAGGGCATGGACTACGCCATCGCCACGGGTCTGAAGCGTTTCGACGCTGGCGCGCAGGGCGAACACAAGCTGGTGCGCGGCTTTGAGCCGCAGCTCACCACCTCCTGGCACTATCTGACGCATCCCGGCCTGCGCGATGCGGTGGCGGATTTTCTGCAGGAAGAGCGAGAAGGCGTGCGCGCCTGGGCTGATGAGGCGCGCGACGCCTTGCCGTATCGACGCGGCGATTAGTGGTCGCCGACGAATCCACTGGTCTGATGGCGCCACAGTCGGGCATAGAGGCCGTTGTGCGCCAGCAGCTCGCTGTGGTTGCCCATCTCGACGATATGTCCCTTATCCAGCACGATCAGGCGATCCATTTTGGCGATGGTCGACAAACGGTGCGCGATGGCGATAACCGTTTTGCCCTCCATCAGCGTGCTCAGGCTCTCCTGAATCGCCGCTTCCACCTCGGAGTCGAGCGCCGAGGTCGCCTCATCCATGATAAGAATCGGCGCATCCTTCAGCAGCACGCGGGCGATGGCGATGCGCTGGCGCTGACCGCCGGAGAGCTTCACGCCGCGTTCGCCGACGTGGGCGTCCAGCCCGGTCCGCCCTTCGGCGTCGGAAAGGCGCGGAATAAACTCGTCGGCGCGCGCGCGATGAATCGCCGCCTGCAGCTCCTCTTCGGTGGCGTCGGGACGACCGTAGAGCAGGTTCTCGCGAATTGAGCGGTGCAGCAGCGAGGTATCCTGCGTAATCATGCCGATCTGGCCACGCAGGCTCGCCTGCGTCACCTCGGCGATATTTTGATCGTCAATGGTGATGCGGCCGCCGTTCAGGTCATAGAGACGCAGCAGCAGATTCACCAGCGTCGACTTACCCGCGCCGGAAGGGCCGATCAGGGCGATTTTCTCACCGGGTTTGATATTGAGGTTAAGACGGTTAATTACCTGATGACCGCCGCCATAGTCAAAGCGGATATCCTCATAGCGGATCTGACCGCGCGTCACCTTCAGCGCTTTCGCCTGCGGCGCATCCTGTACGCTGAGCGGCTGGGCGATAGTGTTGATGCCGTCCTGCACCGTGCCGATATTCTCGAAAATGCCGTTCACCACCCACATGATCCAGCCGGACATATTGACCAGGCGCACCACCAGACCGGTCGCCAGCGCGATGGCGCCGACGCTGATCAGCGACTGGCTCCACAGCCAGAGCGCCAGGCCGGAGGTTGAGACGATGAGCAGGCCGTTAAGCGAGGAGAGCGTCACGTCCATGCTGGTGACCATGCGGCTCAACCGCTGGTTCTTTTCGGTCTGCTCCTGCAGCGCTTCGCGCGCGTAGCGCTTTTCCAGATCGTGATGCGCAAACAGCTTGATCGTCGAGATATTGGTGTAACCGTCGACGATGGTGCCCATCAGCTTCGATCGCGCCTGCGACGCCACCACGGAGCGCGCCTTCACGCGCGGCACGAAGAAGCGCAGCGAGGCGATATAGGCGACGATCCAGATCACCAGCGGGATCATCAGCCGCCAGTCAGCTTCCGCAAACAGCACCAGCGACGTGATCGCGTAGATCAGCACGTGCCAGATGGCGTCGACCAGCTGCACCGCGGAGTCGCGCAGCGCGTTGCCGGTCTGGGTGATGCGCTGGGCGATGCGTCCGGCGAAGTCGCTGTGAAAGAAGTTCAGGCTCTGGCGCAGCACATAGTTATGCTGCTGCCACTGGATCATGCTGGTCATGCCGGGATTAATGCTCTGGTGCACCAGCATGTCGTGTAACGCGATAAAGACCGGGCGCAGGATCAGCGCGACAAACGCCATCCACAGCAGAACAGGCCAGTGCTCGGCGAACAGCGTGGCGGGCGTCGCGCCGTTGACCAGGTCGATAATACGGCTGAGGTAGCTGAACAGCGCCACCTCGATCAGCGCCGATCCCAGACCCACCACCAGCAGCGCCGCGAAGCTTGGCCATACCTGACGCAGATAGTAAAAATAGAAGGCGCCGATGCGGCCTGGCGGCGAATCGGATGGAGCATCCTGGAAAATATTGATAAAACGTTCGAAACGGCGATACAACATAACGTCTCTCTTTACGTCTGGGGAGAGTAAACAGCTTAGTGCAACTTAAAAGGGATTACCGATATGGAATTAGCCATTCGCGGTCGTGAACCCAGCGATGCCGCTGGGTTTCAGCGTCTTTACAGCCAGCCTGCGGTCTATCGCTGGACCACGCAGCTGCCGTTTCCCAGCGTGGCGACATGGCAGAAAAAATTCGAACGAATGGATAGTGAAGGCTACATCGGTTTTGTCGCGGAGCTGGACGGACAGATGGTCGGCGAACTGACGCTGTTCATTGAAAACCGGCCGCGCACCCGACATGGTCTGAGCTTCGGCATCGGCGTCGATCCCGCTTTCAGCGGACGCGGCATCGGCGAACGTTTAATTCGCACTGGCCTGGATTACGCCTTTAACTGGCTGGGCGCGACGCGCGTAGAGCTGGAAGTTTTTCACGACAACGCGCGCGCGCGGCGACTCTATGAGCGTCTCGGCTTCGAGCAGGAGGGCGTGCGCCGCAAGGCCTGCCTGCGCGACGGCGACTATCACGACATTATTTTGATGGCGATGCTGCGCGAAAGTTATTCACAGTAGCGGCGCGATGCTGGCGACGGGGAAGAAGAATTTCAGTTTCCCGTCCTCTGTTTTGAGCGGAATGAAGCGCATCGCCTCCCGATAAAAACCGGCGGCCTGATCATCTTTGGCTTCTACCATAACGGCGTAAATGCCGACGGCATCCGCCGCAGAGTAAGCAACGCGTAGCGCATCCAGCACCAGCTGGGTGCCAAATCCTTTTCCAGCGATGCGTTGATCGACGGCCAGGCGGGCAATAATAATGCAGGCCGCTGCGTTTCATAGCGCAGCGCGCCATGATTTCCTGGAGCTGGCGCACATTCCCCATGCGCCAGCCGACGTTTTTGCCGCTTATGTGCGGCGCCGCAAGCTGCGTTGTGAAGGCTGCCAAAATCAGTGCCAGATAGCGCGCATGATTTCACCACTCGCCCAATGACCAACCCTTCGCCTGCTACCTATATTTCCTCCACAGGGCGTTCAACGCGGTATTCCTGATCATTTTTTTCCGGGGCGGTACGCCTCCTTTTTAAGGAATTCACCTGATGACAACAGCGCACTCTGCCGCGCGGCCCACCCGCGTGCGTATCTGGATCCTCTGCCTGATCCTGTTTCTTTCGGTGGTGGCCTACGCCGATCGCTCGATCCTGTCGATCTCCGGATCGGCGATAAAAGATGAGTTTGGACTGTCGGCGATCCAGCTCGGCCTGATCCTCTCCGCATTTAGCTGGGCCTATGTGATCGGCCAGATCCCCGGCGGCCTGCTGCTTGACCGCTTCGGGGCGAAAAAAGTTTACGGCATCACGCTGGCGCTCTGGTCGCTTTCCACTATTGCGATGGGCTTCGTTGGCGAGATGGCGGGCGGTATGACCGCCGCGCTGGTGCTGATGTTTACGCTGCGTTTTGCGCTGGGGCTGATAGAAGCGCCCGCCTTCCCGGCGAACGCGCGCGTGGTGATTATGTGGTTTCCCGGCGCGGAACGCGGCCGCGCCTCCGCGCTGTTTAGCACGGCGCAGTACTTTGCCGTGGCTATTTTCTCGCCGCTTTCCGGCTGGCTGGTGTCGCGCTTCGGCTGGGAGTGGCCCTTCTTCGTGCTGGGCGGTATCGGCGTGCTGGCGGTATTTGTCTGGGCGGCCTATATGCGCGAGCCGCGCAAGCATCCCGGCGTCTCCGAAAGCGAACTGAACTATATCGTCGAGGGCGGGGCGCTGGTGGATATCGATGCGCCCCATACCCTGAAGGCGCGGCCTGCGCTGAACAAGAAGATGTTCAAAACCCTGCTCTCCAGCCGCATGCTCTGGTGCGCCTATCTCGGTCAGTACTGCACCATCGCGCTCAGCTACTTTTTCATTACCTGGTTTCCTATCTATCTGGTGCAGGCGCGCGGCATGAATATTATGGACGCCGGTTTCGCCACTATCGCGCCCGCGCTGTTCGGCTTTCTCGGCGGCATCAGCGGCGGCTATATCTCCGACATGCTGATTAAACGCGGCTGGAGCCTCTCCTGGGCGCGCAAAACGCCGTTTATCATCGGCATGCTGATGGCGGCGTCGCTGGTAATGGCGGCGGTGATCCCGAGCAACCTCGGCATTATCGCCATTATGTCTTTCGCCTTCTTCGGCAAGGGCGTAGCAGCGGGCGCAGGAACCTGGACGGTCATTAGCGACACCGCGCCGAAAGAGGCGGTCGGCCTTGCAGGCGGCATCTTCAACGGCGTCAGCAATATCGCCGGCTTCGTCACGCCGCTGCTGTTCGGCGTGATTGTCGGGCTGACCGGCAGCTACAGCATCGGGCTGGGATTTGTCGGCGCGCACTGCGTGGTCGCCGCGCTGCTGTTCCTGTTCGTGATGGGACCGATCGTGCGCGTCGGCGAAACGCAGACGCCGGAAGCGGCGCGCGAGGCGCAAAAAGCGGCGCACGGCATCAAGGCGATATAAGGTTTCCGCCAGGTCGGCGCGCTGCGCCGACCACCGACCACTTCATTCTCACTGAAGAAAATTTGCTCACTTGCCGATACCTCTCTACCAGGAGCGATCCTTAGGAGAGATATCGTGATTAAACAAATCACCGTCGACGAGCTGCGGCCAGGGATGTTTATCCATAAGCTCGAGGTCTGGTGGATTAAAGATAAACGCATTCGCAATCAGATGCTGGTAACCGATCCGCGGCAGATCGCGATGCTGCGCAACGAAGGGATCCAGCGGCTCTGGATCGATCTGAATCGATCGGTGCAGGCGCCTGCCGCGCCGTCGGCGGATAAAAAACCTGTTGAACGCACGCCCTTTTTTCAGGAGCTGGACCAGGCGCAGCAGATTTTCCAGCAGGGCAAAACGCAGGTAATGGCGATGTTCAATGAGGCGCGCCTCGGCCATCGTCTGAACCTGGCGGGCATGCTGGATCTGGTGGACGAGATCGCCGGCTCTATCCGGCGCGAACCGACCGCGCTGCTGAGCGTGGCGCGCCTCAAAAACCATGACGATTACACCTGGCTGCACTCTATGGCGGTTTGCGGGCTGATGATTACGCTGGCGCAGCAGCTCGGGCTGGATGACAAACAGGTGCGGCGCGTCGGCATGGGCGGGCTGCTGCATGACGTCGGCAAGGCGGCGGTGCCGCTGGAGATCCTCAACAAGCCTGGCAAGCTCAGCGACGAAGAGTTCGAGGTGATGCGCCAGCATCCGGTGGTGGGCGCGCAGATGCTGATGGAGGCGGACGCTGACGCCGATCTGCTGGATATCGCCCTGCATCATCATGAAAAGGTTGACGGAAGCGGCTATCCGCACCGGCTGAAAGGTGACGAGATTTCGCTCTACTCGCGCATGGCGGCGGTGTGCGACGTTTATGACGCGCTCACGTCGACGCGCGTCTACCGCAAGGGCTGGACGCCCGCCGAAGCGATGCACAATATGCTGAACTGGCGCGGCCACTTCGACCAGCAGCTCCTGCACCTCTTCGTGCGCGCCATCGGCATCTACCCGGTGGGGTCGCTGGTACGGCTGGCATCGGGACGCGTCGCGCTGGTGGTAAAGGCGGGCGAGCAATCGCTGCTGAAACCGGTGGTGCACGCCTTCTGGTCGCTGCATGCGCAGCGCGAAGTCAGGCCCGAACGCGTCGATCTCGGCGACAGCTTCTGCACCGACAGCATTATCGGCGCAGAAGAGAGCCCGCTATGGAAAGATGCCGATCTCAATCGCGTCTGGGCGCTGGCGAGTTAAAAATCGACGCTGGCGCGTAGCGCGATCTCGCGCGGCTCGCCCACCGCGACGCGCAGATTGTTGCCGCTGGACGGGTAATAGGTTTTGTCGAACAGGTTGTTGACGTTGACCTGCCACTTCACGCGGTAGCCGTTAAGCGGCGTTTGCCAGGCGACAAAAGCGTCCGCCACCGTGTAATCATCCAGATAAAAGCTGTTGGCCGCATCGCCGGGACGGCGACCGACGTAGCGCGCGCCGACGCCGGCGCGCAAATCGTCTGCCGCCAGCAGGCCGGTGGCGCCGAAGTCATTGGTCAGGAACAGCGCGGCGGTATGGCGCGCGGTATTGCTCATGGCGTTGCCGTTATTCGCCGGATCGGCGGTGACGCGCGCATCGGTCCAGGCGTAGCTGCCCACCAGGCTGAGCGAGTCGGTCAGCTTGCCCGCCAGATCCAGCTCGACGCCCTGCGAACGCACCTTCCCGGCGGTGCGCGTTACGCTCTCGCCATCCACCAGCTCATCCACCATCACGTTGCGCTTCTGAATATCAAACAGCGCCAGCGTGCCGGTCACGCCGTTGGGCAGATCGATCTTGCCGCCGACTTCCCAGGCTTTGCCCAGCTCCGGCGGCAGCGCGCCGATCTCGGTGGCGATAGAGGAGTTAGGCTTAAAAGATTCGGTATAGCTCGCGTAGAGGCTCGACCAGCTGTTGAGGCTGTAAACCACGCCGGCGCGCGGCACCAGCCGGCTGTCAGAACTGCGGGTGCGGGCGACGAACGGACGGCCTTTGCCCGCCATGACGTCGAAGCTATCGTAGCGCAGGCCGCCCAGCAGCAGCCAGTTCGGCGTCAGGCGGATGGCATCCTGCAAAAAGAGGCCGCGGCTGTCGATATTCTCGCGCTGATCGCTGTCGGCGGCGCTCACCGTCGAGCTGGACGACATCTCGTCATACACCGGATGCCAGATATTGAAGCGGCTATTTTTCTTGCCGCGCAGCATATCGCCGCGGAAGGTGCGGTCAGCTTCGTAATCGAATCCCGCCAGCAGCTGATGATTGACGCGGCCCCAGTCGACGTCGCCGTTGAGCGTCAGCTGCACCATCTGCGAGCGGCTCTGCGCGTCGCCGGTAGCGTCGGCCTGACGCGTCAGCACGCCGGTATCGGCGTTGAACGCGGTGGCGCGCGCCTGATGGTCGCTGTAGGTATTACGCGTAAAGCTGTAGTTGAGATGCGCCGTCCAGCTGTCGTTGAGGATGCGATCGGCAGCCAGCGTCAGGGTATCCTGATCGCCGCGCGTGGCGTTGAAACGCTCGTCGAAGCGCTCTTCGCGCGGCGTGTTTACCGGCTTGCCGGTTGTGGGATTGATCACCGTGCCGCGATCGAACGGCACCAGGTACTCCATATGTTCCCAGGCGACGCGCAGGGTGGTGCTCTCGCCAAACCACATCAGCGACGGCGCAACCACCGTCTGGCGCGTGCGGCCGAAATTACGCCAGTAATCGGTCTCATCGTGATCGACGATTAGCCGTCCGGCAAAGCCGCTGGTGCCGAGCGGGCCGGTGACGTCGAGCTGCCCGCCGCCGCCGCCGAAGCTGCTGTAGCGGCCCTCCAGATGCGTCTGCGGCGTCAGCAGCGGCTTCTTGCTGATGATATTGACCAGGCCGCCCGGCTCGTTCATGCCGTAGAGCATGGAAGAGGGGCCTTTCAGCACCTCGACGCGTTCGCTGGTGGGGGTAAAGTTGCGCGCCTGAATCGAGCGCACGCCGTCGCGCAGAATAGAGCCGTCGCGGTTATCGCCGAAGCCGCGCTTGATCAGCGCATCCTGCGTGCCGCCCAGCGTATTGGCCTGGGTAATGCCGCTGACAAATTTTACCGCGTTGTCGAGATCCTGCGCGGCGCTGTCCTGCAGCACCTGCTGCTGCACCACGGTGACGTTCTGCGGCGTGTCGATAATCTTTGCCGGCGCGCGCGTGGCGGTCACGCTGCTGTGCGGCTGGTAGCCATCTTCCTGCGACGCTGCGTCCTGCGTGACCAGCAGCGTGGATTCCTGCGCGTGCAGGCTGCCGGAGAGCAGCGCGCCGCCCAGCAGGAGAGAAGAGAGGGGTTTCATTGCGGTAACTGGCTCCAGAAGGTTCCTGATAAATTCAGCGGCAGAAAGCGCTGATAAAGTTGTTCAAGCGTGCGGTGCGGATCGAGGTCGGCATACAGCTGCGGATAGAGCGCTTTTGCGAAGAGCTCTACCGCCACCACGTGCCACGGGCTGAGATAAAAGTTGTGCCACAGGCCGTACGCGCGGTGGTTTTTTACCGCTTCAAGCTGGCTGAGAACCGGCTGCGCGGCGAGCAGCCTTTGCAGGCTGGCGGCCGCCCGATCGGCGTCGATTTCCGGGCCGAGCTGCAGCGTGTTGTCGTCGTCCGCGTCCGCCATGCCGGTCGCGATATAGACCTGCGGCGGCTGCGCCAGCGCCTGTTCGGGATTGATCTCGCCGAACACCCCTTTTACCGCGCCGGCGGCGATATTGTCGCCGCCGGCAAAGGCGAGCAGCTGGCCGAGATTGCCGTTGACCGCCGTGGTGCAGCAGGTGTCGCGGCGGCCCAGATGCAGATGCAGCATCACGCGGGTTTT
The DNA here is from genome assembly GCF_000738765.1 of Pantoea sp. NGS-ED-1003. Classification (NCBI taxonomy): domain Bacteria; kingdom Pseudomonadati; phylum Pseudomonadota; class Gammaproteobacteria; order Enterobacterales; family Erwiniaceae; genus Pantoea; species Pantoea sp. NGS-ED-1003. The sequence goes on along the minus strand of NZ_JPQA01000008.1, from coordinate 200,411 downwards.
CGCGCCGTGATAGCTCGCCAGCCGGGCGCGCACCTTATCCATGTGCTGCTGATAGAAATCGATAAACGCCTGCGCGCGCTGCGGCTGGTCGAACACCTCGCCCAGAATTTTCAGGCTCGGCACCGTGTTGTTGAGCAGATCAACGCGCAGGTCGACATAAATCACCGGAATATTGACCTGCTGCATCAGCTGGCGGAAATGCGCCTCTTCCGCGCCGCTTTTCGCCAGGCGCGGCAGGATAATCAGATCGGGTTTCAGCCTGATCACCTGTTCAGGGTTAAGGTCGCGCAGCGCGCCAGTGCCGAGCTGCGGCACTGCCTCGATCGCCGGGAACGCGGTGGTGAACTGGCGCCAGCTTTGCGGATCGTACTTCGCCATATCCGCCGGCCAGCCTGCGATACGCGCCGCCGGATTGCCGGGCACGATCAGCGCCAGGGTATAAAGCATGCGGCTTTCGCCCAGAATGATGCGCTGGGGACGATCGGGCAGGGTCACGCGCTGGCCGGTGATGTCGACGATCGATTTGGCGACGGCGCCGGCGCTGCATAGCAGCAGCATCAGAGAAAAAAGAAAACGCATCACAATTATTTCGCAAGGAAATCGAAATGATAATGAATATCAATCGTCTTCACAATGGCGTCGGGGCCGTTGCGTTGCGCCGCTGGGTTTTATAACTAAAAAAGGCGGCAGCGCGCCGTCATCTGCCTGTTTTTCAGCCATTTTTATAATTTTTTTACGCCCGCCCTCTGCAATTTAACCGCTTCTTTATACCGATGCGCGCAGGCTAACGCGAAACCCTGATCCCTCTGGAGGTCGCTGTGAGCGTGGGCGTAATAACCGGCATCGTGCTGGTGTTTTTGTTACTGGGCTACCTGATTTATGCCCTGCTGAATGCGGAGGCGTTTTGATGGCCGCCAATGCGTTTTTACTGATTGCCGTTTTTCTCGCGGCGTTAATGGCGCTGGCGCAGCCGCTGGGGCGCGGGCTGGCCGTGCTGATCGCCGATAAGCCGGTGCTGCCGGGCGTCGAGCGCCCGCTCTGGCGTCTGCTCGGCGCGGAGGCGCCGACCATGCGCTGGCCGCACTACCTGCTGGCGATCCTGCTGTTTAACCTGCTCGGCCTGCTGCTGCTGACGGCGATGCTGCTGCTGCAGGATCGGCTGCCGCTCAATCCGCAGCAGCTGCCCGCGCTGAGCTGGCATCTGGCGCTCAATACCGCGGTCAGCTTCGTTACCAATACCAACTGGCAGTCCTACGGCGGGGAGAGCACCCTGAGCTACTTCAGCCAGATGGTCGGCCTGACGGTGCAGAACTTCGTGTCGGCAGCGACCGGCATCGCGGTGGCGTTCGCGCTGATCCGCGGTTTCGCCAGCCGCGCCACCGATACGCTCGGCAACGCGTGGCGCGATCTGACGCGCATCACGCTCTACGTACTGCTGCCGATCAGCCTGCTGATGGCGCTGCTGTTCGTCAGCCAGGGCAGCATTCAGAACTTACTGCCGTACCACGCCGTCACCACGCTGGAAGGGTCGCAGCAGACGCTGGCGATGGGGCCGGTGGCGTCGCAAGAAGCGATCAAGATGCTGGGCACCAACGGCGGCGGCTTCTTTAACGTCAACTCGGCGCATCCGTTCGAGAACCCCAATGCGCTGACCAACTTTGTGCAGATGCTGGCGATATTTCTCATCCCGGCGGCGCTCTGCTTCGCTTTCGGCTATGCGGTGCGCGACCGTCGCCAGGGCCATATGCTGCTCTGGGCGATGTCGCTGATGTTCGTCGTAGCGGTAGTCGCGGTGATGTGGGCGGAAACGCGCGGCAACCCGCACCTGCTGGCGCTTGGCGCCGACAGCGCTCTCAACATGGAAGGCAAAGAGACGCGCTTCGGCATTCTTAACTCCAGCCTGTTCGCGGTGATCACCACCGCTGCGTCGTGCGGCGCGGTGAATGCGATGCACGACTCCTTCACCGCGCTGGGCGGCATGGTGCCGATGTGGCTAATGCAGCTGGGCGAGGTGGTGTTCGGCGGCGTCGGCGCGGGCCTGTACGGCATGCTGCTCTTCGTGGTGCTGGCGGTGTTTATCGCGGGCCTGATGATTGGTCGCACGCCGGAGTATCTGGGCAAAAAGGTCGACGTGCGCGAAATGAAGATGACCGCGCTGGCGATTCTGGTGACGCCGACGCTGGTGCTGCTCGGCACCGCGCTGGCGATGATGACCGACGCGGGCCGCGCTGGCATGGCGAATCCCGGCATTCACGGCTTCAGCGAAGTGCTCTACGCCGTCTCCTCCGCCGCCAATAACAACGGCAGCGCCTTCGCGGGGCTGAGCGCCAACACGCCGTTCTGGAACCTGCTGCTGGCGTTCTGCATGCTGGTCGGCCGCTTCGGCATCATCATTCCGGTGATGGCGCTGGCGGGCAGCATGGCGGTGAAAAAGGCGCAGCCGGTGGGCAACGGCACGCTGCCGACGCACGGTCCGCTGTTTATCGCGCTGCTGATCGGCGCGGTGCTGCTGGTGGGCGCGCTGACCTTTATTCCCGCTCTGGCGCTGGGTCCAGTCGCCGAGCATCTGCAACTTCTTCAGGGTACGCACTCATGAGTCGTCAACAACAGGCGCTGAACGGCGCACTGATGCGCGTCGCGCTGGTCGACGCGCTGAAAAAGCTGGATCCGCGCGTGCAGTTTCGCAATCCGGTGATGTTCGTGGTCTGGCTCGGCAGCCTGCTCACTACGCTGCTGGCGCTGGGCATGGCGGGCGGCTGGCTCGACGGCCGCGCCAGCTTTACCGGCGCCATCGCCCTCTGGCTCTGGTTCACCGTGCTGTTCGCCAACTTCGCCGAAGCGCTGGCGGAAGGGCGCAGCAAGGCGCAGGCGAGCAGCCTGAAAGGGGTCAAGAAAACCAGCTTTGCGAAAAAACTGACTGAGCCGCGCCATGGCGGCCAGTGGCAGCAGGTCTCTGCCGACAGCCTGCGCAAAGGGGATATCGTGCTGGCGGAGGCGGGCGATATTATTCCCTGCGACGGCGAAGTGCTGGAGGGCGGCGCCTCGGTGGACGAGAGCGCCATCACCGGCGAATCCGCGCCGGTGATCCGCGAATCAGGCGGCGACTTCGCCTCGGTAACCGGCGGCACGCGCATTCTTTCCGACTGGCTGGTGATCCAGTGCAGCGTCAATCCGGGCGAGACCTTTCTCGATCGCATGATCGCCATGGTGGAAGGGGCGAAGCGGCGGAAAACGCCCAACGAGATTGCGCTGACCATTCTGCTGGTGTCGCTGACCATCGTGTTTCTGCTGGCGACCGTCACGCTCTGGCCCTTCTCGGCGTGGGGCGGCGCGCCGGTCAGCGTCACGGTGCTGGTGGCGCTGCTGGTCTGTTTGATCCCGACCACCATCGGCGGCCTGCTCTCCGCCATCGGCGTGGCGGGCATGAGCCGCATGCTGGGCGCCAACGTGATCGCCACCAGCGGGCGCGCGGTCGAGGCGGCGGGCGACGTCGACGTGCTGATGCTGGACAAGACCGGCACCATTACGCTCGGCAACCGCCAGGCGACGCAGTTTCTGCCCGCGCCGGGCGTCAGCGAAGAGCAACTGGCCGACGCGGCGCAGCTTGCTTCGCTGGCGGATGAGACGCCCGAGGGGCGCAGCATCGTGGTGCTGGCGAAACAGCGCTTCAACCTGCGCGAGCGCGACCTTAACAGTTTGGGCGCGAGCTTTATTCCTTTCTCGGCGCAGACGCGCATGAGCGGCGTCAACGTGCAGGACCGGCTGATCCGCAAAGGCGCGGTGGATGCGGTGAAACGCCATATCGAAGCCAACAGCGGCCGCTTCCCGGCGGAGGTCAACGCGCTGGTGGAAGAGGTGGCGCGCGCCGGCGGCACGCCGCTGGTGGTATCGGAAGGGGCGAAGGTGCTGGGTGTGGTGGCGCTAAAAGATATCGTGAAAGGCGGCATCAAAGAGCGTTTCGCCGAGCTGCGCAAGATGGGGATCAAAACCGTGATGATCACCGGCGACAACCCGCTGACCGCGGCGGCGATCGCGGCGGAGGCGGGCGTCGACGACTTCCTCTCGGAAGCGACGCCGGAAGCCAAGCTGGCGCTGATCCGCCAGTATCAGGCGGAAGGCCGGCTGGTGGCGATGACCGGCGACGGCACCAACGACGCCCCGGCGCTGGCGCAGGCTGACGTAGCGGTGGCGATGAACTCCGGCACCCAGGCGGCGAAAGAGGCGGGCAACATGGTGGATCTCGACTCCAACCCCACCAAGCTGCTGGAGGTGGTGCATATCGGCAAGCAGATGCTGATGACGCGCGGCTCGCTCACCACCTTCAGCATCGCCAACGACGTCGCTAAATATTTCGCCATTATCCCGGCGGCCTTCGCGGCGACCTATCCGCAGCTCAACCTGCTGAACGTCATGCATCTGCATTCGCCGTCGTCGGCGATTCTTTCGGCAGTGATTTTTAACGCGCTGGTGATCGTCTTCCTGATCCCGCTGGCGCTGAAAGGCGTGAGCTACCGGCCGCTGAGCGCCGCGGCGCTGCTGCGCCGCAACCTGCTGATCTACGGCCTGGGCGGCCTGCTGGTGCCCTTTATCGGCATTAAAGCCATCGACCTGCTGCTGGTGCTGCTGGGTCTGGCATAAGGAGAAAAAAATGAGTCAGTTACGTCCGGCAATGTTAGTTTTAATGCTGCTCACCCTGATCACCGGCGTGGGGTATCCTTTACTCACCACCGGCCTGGCCCAGTGGCTGTTTCCGGCGCAGGCCAACGGCTCGCTGATCGAAGAACACGGTTCGGCGCTGATTGGCCAGAATTTTACCCGACCCGGCTATTTCTGGGGGCGGCCGTCGGCAACCGGCGACGCGCCCTATAATCCGCTGGCGTCGAGCGGCAGCAATCTGGCGGCAAGCAATCCGGCGCTGGACAAGGCGGTGGCGGAACGCGTCGCCGCGCTGCGCGCCGCCAATCCGCTCTCGCCGCAGGCGGTGCCGGTCGATTTGGTGACCGCCTCGGCCAGCGGCCTGGATCCGGCGATTTCGCCCGCCGCCGCGCACTGGCAGGCGCCGCGCGTCGCCGCCGCGCGTCAGCTGCCGCTGAAAACGGTAGAGGATTTAATCGACGCCAATACGGAGCGGCCGCTGCTCGCCTTTAGCGGCGATCCCACCGTCAACGTGCTGCGGCTTAATCTGGCGCTGGACGCGCTGACTCAACCCTGAAGGACGCAATGAACGACGAACGCGAACGCCCCGATCCCGACACGCTGCTGTTGCGGCAGGCCGACAGCCATCGCGGCAAGCTGAAAATCTACTTCGGCGCCTGTGCGGGCGTAGGTAAAACCTACGCCATGCTGCAGGAGGCGCAGCGGCTGCGCGCGCAGGGGCTCGACGTGCTGATCGGCGTGGTAGAGACGCACGGGCGGGAAGAGACCGCTAATCTGCTGCATGGGCTCGCGGTGCTGCCGCGGCGCGCCACCGGCCGCTCGCGTCATGCCGAGTTCGACCTTGACGCGGCGCTGGCGCGCCACCCGGCGGTGATCCTGATGGACGAGCTGGCGCACACCAACGTGCAGGGTTCGCGCCATCCCAAGCGCTGGCAGGATATCGACGAGCTGCTGGATGCGGGCATCGACGTGATTACCACCGTCAACGTGCAGCACCTGGAAAGCCTTAACGACGTGGTGGGCGGCGTCACCGGCATTCGCGTACGCGAAACCGTTCCCGACCCCTTTTTCGACAGCGCCGATGAAGTGGTGCTGGTGGATCTGCCGCCGGACGATCTGCGCCAGCGCCTGAAAGAGGGCAAGGTCTACGTCGGCGATCGCGCAGAGCGCGCTATTGAAAACTTCTTTCGCAAGGGCAACCTGTTCGCCCTGCGCGAACTGGCGCTGCGGCGCACCGCCGACCGCGTGGACGATCAGATGCGCGCCTGGCGCGACCAGCAGGGGCGCGACCGCGTCTGGCATACGCGCGACGCCATTCTACTCTGCATCGGCGACGACTCCGGCAGCGAAAAGCTGGTGCGCACCGCCGCGCGGCTGGCGGCGCGGCTCGGCAGCGAGTGGCACGCGGTCTACGTGGAGACGCCGCGCCTTAACCGGCTGCCGGAAGCGCGGCGGCGCGCCGTTCTGAAAACCCTGCAGCTGGCGCAGGAGCTGGGCGCAGAGACTGCCACGCTCTCCGATCCCGACGAGGCGCAGGCGGTGCTGCGCTACGCCCGCGAACATAACCTTGGCAAGATCGTTACCGGCCGTCGCCCGCTACGGCGCTGGCATCGCGACAGTTTCGCCACGCGCCTCGGCAAGCTGGGGCCAGATCTCGATCTGCTGGTGGTGGCGCTCGACGAGCCTGTCGCCGAGGCCTCGACGTTAGCGGACGCGCGCGTCGGCGGTGACCGCTGGCGCCTGCCGCTGCGCGGCGTGCTGATGGCGCTGCTGCTCTGCATTGTGGTCACCGCCGCCGGGCGCTGGCTGCTGGACGGCTTCGATACCGCCAACGGCGTGATGATCTACCTGCTGGCAGTGGTGATTATCGCGCTGCGCTACGGGCGCTGGCCGTCGGTGATCGCCACGGTAATGAATATTCTCGCCTTCGACCTCTTTTTCGTCGCGCCGACCGGCACGGTGGCGGTCTCCGACCTGCAGTATCTGGTGACCTTCGCGGTGATGCTGGCCGTCGGCGTGATCGTCGGCAACCTGACCGCCGGCGTGCGCTATCAGGCGCGCGTGGCGCGCTACCGCGAGCAGCGCGCACGTCATCTCTACGAGATGGCGAAGTCGCTGGGTAGCGCGCTGACGCCTGAAGATATCGCCGCCACTACTCAGCGCGTTATTGACGTCACGCTGCAGGCGCGCAGCCTGCTGCTGCTGCCGGACGAACAGGGCGAGCTGGTGGCGACGGGCGCGGCGACGCTGGGCAGCGAGCCGGATCGCGCCATCGCCAAATGGAGCTACAGCAAGGGCCAGCCCGCAGGCGCGGGCACCGATACGCTACCCGCCGTGCCCTACCAGATCCTGCCGCTAAAGAGCGGCGCGCACTGCCGCGGGCTGCTGGTAGTAGAGCCGCAGAACCTGCGCCAGCTGATGATCCCGGAGCAGCAGCGGCTGGTGGAGACCTTTACCGTGCTGATCGCCAACGCGCTGGAGCGGATGGCGCTGTCGCAGAGCGAGGCGGCGTCGCGGCTGGCGGCGGAACGCGAACAGCTGCGCAACGCGCTGCTCTCCGCGCTGTCGCACGATCTGCGCACGCCGCTCACCGTGCTGTTCGGCCAGGCGGAGATGCTGATGCTGGACCTGGCGAGCGAAGAGTCGAAGTATGTGACGCAGGCGAACCAGATCCGCGAGCAGACGCTGAGCACTATCCGGCTGGTCAGCAATATGCTCGATATGGCGCGTATTCAGTCGGGCGGTCTGAACCTGCGCGAAGAGTGGCTGGCGCTCGACGAGGTGATCGGCGGCGCGCTCAGCAGCATGGCACCGTCGCTGAAAGGGCACGGCGTTACGCTCGACCTGCCGTCGGAGCTGGTGCTGATCAAAGGCGACAGCGCGCTGCTGGAGCGGGTGCTGACCAACCTGATCGAGAACAGCCTGAAATATGCCGGCAACAGCGCGCAGCGCGGCATTCGCGCCTGGCGCGACGGCGATCGGCTGGAGATAGCGGTGTGGGACAACGGGCCGGGTATAGCCGACAAAGACCTGACGCGTATCTTCGATAAGTTCGCGCGCGGCGATAAAGAGTCGTCGGTGCCGGGCGTCGGGCTGGGGCTGGCGATTTGCAAAACCATCGTCGAGAGCCACGGCGGGCGCATCTGGGCGGAGAACCGCAGCGAGGGCGGCGTCGCATTCCGTCTCTCTTTGCCGCTGCCGCCCGCGCCTGAAATTTCTGAAGAGGCGCTGAAATAACTTCACAGAGGATGGGTTATACTGCCTCACCTGTCTGATTACCTGTGGGAAATTATGGAACGTTTTACCGAAAACCTGATGTATGCGTCGCGCTGGTTGCTGGCTCCGGTTTACATTGGACTTTCGCTGGGTTTGCTGGCGCTGACGATTAAGTTTTTCGAAGAAATTTTTCACCTGCTGCCCAATATTCTCAGCATTGCGGAAAACGATCTGATCCTGCTGCTGCTGTCGCTGGTCGATATGACGCTGGTGGGCGGCCTGCTGGTGATGGTGATGCTCTCGGGCTACGAGAACTTCGTCTCTAAGCTCGATATCGACGACCATAAAGAGAAGCTGAGCTGGCTCGGCAAGATGGATTCCGGCTCGCTGAAAAACAAAGTCGCGGCCTCGATCGTCGCTATCTCCTCTATCCACCTGCTGCGCGTGTTTATGGAAGCGCGCAACGTGCCCAACGACAAGCTGATGTGGTACGTGATCATCCATCTGACCTTTGTGCTGTCCGCCTTTGTGATGGGCTGGCTGGACAATATGTCGAAAAACGAGAAGAAGTCCGCTTAGTGCTTGAACGTCCCGGCTGGCCGCGTGCCGGTCAGCTGCGGCATCACCTCTCGCACCATCTCGAAAAACTTCTGCAACCGCGCCGGATAGTAGCTTGCCCAGGGATAGGTCAGCCACACCGGCAGAGGCGGCGCCTGCCACTGCGGCGTCAGCTGAACCAGCTCGCCACGCGCTAAATCTTCCTGCACCACCCACGACGACATAATCGCCGCACCCATGCCCATTAATGCCGCTTTGCGCACCGCGTAGAGGCTGTCGCTGCTCAGGCGCGGCGCAATCGCCATATTGACCGGCTGGCCGTCGTCAACCCGCTGTAACGCAATCTCGTTACGGTAAAAACTGGTCAGCGCCAGCCAGGGCAGCGTCGCCAGCTGCTCCACGGCGTCGACCGGCGCGTGCCGCGCCAGCAGATCGGGCGAGGCCACCACGATGCGCGGCACTTCCGCCAGCAAAATCGCCACGATAGCGGGATCGCTCAGCGCGCCGACCTGAATCGCGCAGTCGACATTCTCGGCGATAAAGTCGGGCGTACGATCGTTGAGCATCCACTCCACGTTAAGACGCGGATAGCGCATCAGGTATTCCACCAGCGGCGCGACCAGCTGATCCTGGCCAAAGGCGTGCGGCGCGCGCACCCGCAGCGTGCCGACCGGTTCGTCGTTGGCGTGGGTCAGCTCATCCTCCAGCGCGTGCCAGGTCGCCAGCAGCTGGCGCGCATGGGCGTAGCAGCGTTCGCCGTCGTCGGTCAGCTTGAGCGCGTGGGTGGTGCGCATGATCAGCTTCAGCCCAAGACGCTGCTCCAGCGCCTGCAGCCGACGGCTGATGGTGGGCTGGGTGGTGTTGAGTTGTGCGGCCGCGGCCGACAGACTGCCGCTTTCCACGATGCGGATAAAGGTCTGCATCAGTTCAATACGATCGGGACTGGATAAGTTGCTCATACGCACCACGCATAACAGTTTTGCCTTTTACCAGTCTACCGCGTATGGCGGCAATCCGCTTTACTAAGCGCCATACCCCTGTGGAGATGATGATAATGTCAGCGATTAACAGCATTACGGCCAGCCCGGCCGAAAGATTGCCTGGTCCCCTGGTCTTTACCCTTGCCGCAGGCGCAGGGTTGAGCGTGGCCTCGATTTACTACAGCCAGCCGATGCTGGATATCATCGGCAAACAGTTTAACGTCGGCGTCGGCGCGGTCGGTATGGTGCCGATGCTGACGCAAATGGGCTATGCGCTGGGCATTCTGCTGCTGGCGCCGCTGGGCGACCGTCACGATCGCCGCGCCATCATCCTGATTAAAGGGCTACTGCTGGTGGCGGCGCTGTTGCTGTGCGGCTTCTCCGGCGGCCTGAACGCGCTGCTGATCGCCAGCTTCGCAACCGGCCTGACGGCGACGGTGGCGCAGGATATCGTGCCAGCCTCCGCCGCACTGGCGCCCGAGCGCAGCCGCGGCAAGACGGTCGGCACGGTGATGACCGGCCTGCTGGTGGGCATTCTGCTGTCGCGGGTGGTGAGCGGCGTGGTGGCGGAGTATTTCGGCTGGCGCGCCATGTACTGGCTGGCGGCGGCGCTGGTGCTTTTCATCAGCCTGACGCTGTGGCGCGCGCTGCCGCGCTTTACGCCCGGCACCTCGGTAAGCTATCCGCGGCTGCTGCTGTCGCTGGCGCATCTCTGGCAGCATCATCAGACGCTGCGTCGCGCGGCGCTGGCGCAGGGCCTGTTGTCGGTCGGTTTCAGCGCCTTCTGGTCGACGCTGGCGCTGATGCTTAGCGATCGCTTCCACCTCGACAGCGCGGTTGCAGGCGCCTTCGGCCTGGCGGGCGCGGCGGGCGCAATGGCCGCGCCGCTGGCGGGCAGCATCGCCGACCGTATCGGTCCGGCGCGCGTCACCATCGTCGGCGCCGGGCTGGTCACCGTCTCCTTCGCGCTGATGTTCCTGCTGCCTGCGCTGCCGATCTCTGCCCAGCTGGCGCTGATCGTGCTCAGCACAATCGGCTTCGACTTAGGCGTGCAGGCCACGCTGGTGGCGCATCAGACGCTGGTTTACAGCCTGGCGCCGGAAGCGCGCAGCCGCCTTAACGCGCTGCTGTTTACCGTGGTGTTTATCGGCATGGCGACCGGCGCCGCGCTGGGCAGTCTGGCGCTGGCGCGCTGGGGCTGGAACGGCGTCGTGACGCTCGCCACGCTGGCTGGCGCCGCCAGTTTCGCGCTTCGCCTGGCGAGCCGGCACCTGAAGAACTGATCCCGCTTTCGCGCTCTTGTGCCAGGATTAAACATAATCTTTAGGGAAAACGGAGCGTTATGAACTTTCTTGCCTGGATGGCGGCCACCGGCTGCCTTCTGTTATTAATGTCGCTGGCGTCGGGATGGATCCATCGCGGGCCGGTGACGTCGTTTGGGCTTTACCTGTTGGCCGGGATCCTCTGCGGACCCTGGGTGTTCGACGTCGTGCAGATCGATATTCTGAAACATTCGGAAGCCGCCGCGCATATCACCGAGATCACCATGGCGGCCTCGCTGTTTATCACCGGGCTGAAGCTGCGCCTGCCGCTGCGCGCGCACAGCTGGCGCCTCGGCATGCGGCTCGCCTTTCCGGCGATGCTGCTGACGGTCGGCGGCATGACGCTGCTGGCGCACTGGCTGGTGGGCTTCGACTGGCCGCTGGCGCTGGCGTTCGGCGCCATCGTCGCGCCGACCGATCCGGTGCTGGCGAGCCTGATTTCCGTTAACGACGCGCGCGACGACGATGCGCTGCGCGTGGCGCTCTCCAGCGAAGCGGGCATGAATGACGGATCGGCGTTGCCATTGCTGGTGCTGGCGCTGCTGCTGTTTAACGGCGAAAGCCTTACCTGGAGCAGCTTTGGGCACTGGACGGCAGTCGAAGTCATCTGGGGAATCGGCGCCGGACTGGGACTCGGCTTTCTTTTCGGCCGCCTTGTGGGTTTGCTGGCGGCACGACTGCGCAGCGCGCACGGCGATGTGGCGCCCAATGATTTTCTCGCGCTCGCGCTGATTGCATTGAGCTATGCGGCAGCCGAAACCATTGGTGCGTCTGGCTTCCTGGCGACCTTTGCCGCTGGCGTCGGGCTGCGTCGCGCCGAGCTGCGCGTGTTTAAGGCCTATCAGCCTGAAGAATTAAGCGAAGAAGAACGCGTGCTGCCTGCCGAAGCGCTGGTTAATCCCAACAACCGTCTGGAGCACGCGGGTGAAAGCGGCGGTATGGTGAAATCGGTCGGGCTGGTGGTCAGCGATGCGCTTTCGTTTGGTGATACCATTGAGCGGTTGCTGGCGGCGGCGATGATGGTGGTGCTGGGCGTGACGCTTGCCCACCACTGGAACCTCGACGGCATTCTGCTGGGACTGGCATTATTTATCGTGGTGCGACCGCTGGCGGTCTGGCTGACGACGCTGCGCTGCGGCATTCCACCGGTGCGCCGTCTGCTGATCGGCTGGCTGGGCATTCGCGGTATCGGCAGTATTAACTACATCGCCTTTGCCTGGGTACACGGCATGGCGGGACAACAGGCCGAAACAATGGTTGATATGGCGCTGACACTGGTGGTGTGCAGCATCGTCATTCATGGCGTGACGGTCACGCCGCTGCTGAACTGGCGCTCGGCGCGCCTTTCCGCCCGGCAGAACGAAGAGTAGACCGTCATCAGGTTAAAACAGGAGTGGATATGAAAAAGTCGTTATTGATTTTACTGGGGATGCTGGCTTCATCTGCCGCGCTGGCCGCTGACGATGAGAGCAACATCCCGCAGGAGAACGTCTATGCCAGCAAGCTGTGCCATATCGTCAGCGGGGAGACACAGGTCGGCACGGCGGATTCCTACGTGCAGAAAATGAAGAGCTATACGGCGATGAGCAAATCCTCCAGCGCGATGAACCAGCCGGAGTTTGATGAAGATATTGCTAACGAAGTGGCGAACGCCTGGCTGCAGCTGGGCGAGGAGGAACGCGGCAAACTCCGCGCCGACGAACAGCTGTGCGAGCAAACGGTGATGACGCAGTTTCAGCAGGAAGATTAAACCGCTTATTTACTCTGCACAAACGCGCCTCAGGGCGCGTTTTTTTGTGGCATTTTGTGCCGAATTGCGTACATAATCGCCAGCGATTGATATGCGTCACATAATAACAGCGCCGCCGCAGACAGGCGCGTCTGAATCAGCTACTGGCATTGACTCAACGGGCATCATGATCACGCGTCGACACTTTCTTTTGGGTTCCGGAGCCCTCCTTCTTTCCATGACCGCAGGCAAACTCTTTGCCCGCGATGAGGTCATTCCGCTGTGGCCCGACGAGCCGCCGGGCGGCGGCGGACCGTCTGGGCCGCTGCGCGTCAACAAGCATGGCTCCTGGTCCAATATTGTCAGCCCGACCATCCAGCGGTTTAAACCGGAAAATCCCAACGGCGAAGCGGTGCTGATCGCGGCGGGCGGCGGCTATAAGTTTATCGGCATGGGTCGCGAGGCCTGGCCGGTGGCGCGCTGGCTCAACAGCAACGGCTATACCGCCTATGTGCTGAGCTATCGCCTGCCGGAAGAGAAGTGGCAGGCGGGCCATCTTGCACCGCTGCAGGATGCGCAGCGCGCCATTCGCCTGGTGCGTTCGCTGGAGCGTAAAGTGCACGTGCTGGGGTTCTCCGCCGGCGGGCATCTGCTCGGCATGGCGGCGGCGCGCCCAGATTTCCGCTCCTATGAACCGCAGGACGAGCTGGATCAGGTGGTGCCGAAAGTCGACAGCGTCGGTTTGATCTATCCGGTGATTACCCTGGAAGCGCCCTATACCCATACCACCACGCACCGCATTCTGGTGGGCAACGGCGCGACGCCGGCAGAAGAGGCGAACTGGTCGGTGCAGAACTATGTAACGCGCAGCTATCCGCCCACCTTTCTGGCGCAGGCGGAAGATGATCCTGTCTCCAATCCTTACAACACTGAACTGATGCGCGATACCTGTCGACGCAACCGCGTGCCGGTGGAGCTGATCGAGATCAGCCGCGGCGGCCACGGCTTCGGCCTTGGCAAAGCGGGCACGCCTGCCGCTCTGTGGGATCAGGCCTACGCGCGCTGGCTCGACCGCCTCAGCTGATCAGGTCAGTATCCGGCGGCTGTCGGGCTGCAGCGACGGCGGCAGCGGGAAATCGTCGTTCATCTCCCGCAGGCTGCGCTCGATAGTGACGCAAATGGCGTTCAGCGGCAGGTCATTAGCCTCGACGCCGAAAGGATCCTCCAGCTCTTCCGACACTGATTCCAGCGCCAGAAAGGTGTAGGAGATAAACATCGACACCAGCGGCGTCATGCCGTGCAGATCGCTGACCAGCGCAAACGGCAACAGCGTGCAAAACAGCGACACGGTGCGGTGCAGGATCAGCGAGTAGGCAAAGGGGATCGGCGTTGAGGCGATGCGTTCGCAGCCGCCCAGCACCCGCGACAGGCGGTTCAGATTCTCATCCATGCTCTGCCAGAGAATATCGGACACTTTTCCCTGCTGGCGCTGCTCGCCGAGCCATTTGCCCAGGCAAAGCAGCGCGCGGCTGGCGGGCATCGGGCTGTTCAACACTTCCTCGCGCCAGCGTAGCGGCAGCAGGCGCGTCAGATCGTCGCGCGGGTCGCTGCCGCGCAGCTGATGCTTCATGCTGTAGCTAAACGCCATCTGCAGCGCCGCGAACTCATGCGCCTTTTCCGCTTCCAGCGGCACGCTCTTGATCTGACGCAGCAGCGAACGATGGGTGATAAGCATGCTTCCCCACAGCGTGCGCGCTTCGGTAAAACACGCATAGCTGGCGTTGTTGCGAAAGCCCAGGAAGATGGCCAGCGCCACGCCGAGCAGGCTAAAGGGCGCGGTTGTCAGATGGACGCCCAGCGATTCGTACCACTGAAAGCAGACGATGGCGATAATCGACATCAGCAGGTTTAACGACAGGCGAAAACCGATTTTCGGCAGCACCGAACCGTGCCAGCCCAGCAGCCGACGGAACCAGTGTTGGTAAGGACGAACAATCATAGTGAATGCGATGTGATGAAGTTATTTTTGTATGTAAAGCCTACGCCGACCGCAGTGCGAATGCGAATTCTCGCGTGCTTTCCCCGGCTTTAATCTTAAAAAGATTATCAATATCAACCATCTAAAATAAATTTTGATAAGTTGTAAAATTCTTTCCGTTATCTCTTAACAGGCCGACTGCGTAAAGTTCATCTCAACGGAAACACAACATTCAAACCCCCTGAGAGGAAAAAAATTATGTCTAAATTCGACCTGCTGGACCCGCAAAACTCAACGCTGATTTTCATCGACCACCAGCCGCAGATGTCTTTCGGCGTGGCAAATATCGATCGCCAGCAGCTTAAAAATAATACCGTCGCCCTGGCCAAGGCCGGAAAAATCTTTAACGTGCCGGTGATTTATACCTCGGTCGAAACCGAAAGCTTTAGCGGTTATATCTGGCCGGAACTGCTGGCGGTCCATCCGGAGTCGAAGCCGATTGAGCGTACCTCGATGAACTCCTGGGAAGATGCGAAATTCGTTGAGGCGGTAGAGAAAACCGGACGCAAGAAGCTGATTATCTCTGCGCTCTGGACGGAAGTTTGTCTGACGTTTCCGGCGCTGATGGCCATGAAAGAGGGCTACGAAGTCTATGTGGTGACGGACACCTCCGGCGGCACCAGCGTCGACGCCCATGAGCGCTCGGTGCAGCGTATGGTGCAGGCCGGCGCTATCCCGGTGACCTGGCAGCAGGTGCTGCTTGAGTACCAGCGCGACTGGTCACGTAAAGAGACCTATGACGCGGTGATGGATCTGGTGCGCGAACACAGCGGCGCATACGGCATGGGCGTCGATTACGCCTACACCATGGTGCATAAAGCGCCGGCGCGTCAGGCCTGAATATGGCGTGCTAAAGAGCGCGCCTGACAGCAGGGCGAAGGTTCGATTTCGGACCTTCGCCCTTTATTATCTGTGACATTAGGGCCAGCATCCGCTGGCCCCTCTGTCCGCGCCAGATCAGCGCATCGTCACAAACTCTTCCGCCGCCGTCGGGTGGATCGCCACGGTATTGTCGAAATCTTTCTTCGTCGCGCCCATCTTCAACGCCACCGCAAAGCCTTGCAGCATCTCGTCCATACCCGATCCAATACCGTGAATGCCGACGATCTTCTCCTCCGCGCCGACGCAGACCAGCTTCATGCGGCACGGCTGGCGGTGCTGCGTGACGGCGGTGTACATGGCGGTAAACGAAGATTTATAGACCTTCACCTGATCGTCGCCATATTGCTCGCGCGCCTGCGGTTCCGTCAGGCCAACGGTGCCGATTGGCGGATGGCTGAACACCACCGTCGGCACGTTGCTGTAATCCAGATGTTCATCCGGTTTGTTGTTGAACAGGCGCTCTGAGAGACGACGACCCGCCGCGACCGCGACCGGCGTCAGCTCGACCGCGCCGGTGTTGTCGCCAACCGCATAAATGCCGTCGACGTTGGTGTTCTGATACTTGTCGACGTTGATATAGCCTTTTTCATTCAGCGCCACGCCGGTCACCGCCAGGTTCAGGTTATCGGTCGCCGGTTCGCGGCCGATGGCCCATACCAGACAGTCGACGGTCTGCTCGCGCCCGTCTTCCAGCTGCAGCGTCAGGCTGCCGTCGGTGTTCTTCACCACCGCTTTCGGCACGGCGTGGGTGTGCAGCGTCGGGCCTTCGGCGTTCATCACTTCCACCAGCGTGTCGGTGATCAGCGGATCGAAGCTGCGCAGCGGCGCATGCTTGCGTACGAACAGATGCGTGTCGGAACCCAGCGCGTTAACCACGCCCGCCAGCTCAACGGCGATATAGCCGGCGCCGATGACCGCGGTACGCTTCGGCAGCGCCTCCAGTTCGAAGAAGCCGTCAGAGTCGATGCCGTACTCCGCGCCCGGTACGTTGGGATGGCTCGGCCGGCCGCCGGTGGCGATCAGAATATGATCGGCGGTAATGCGCTCGCCGTTCACTTCTACGGTATGGGCGTCGACGAAACGGGCAAAGCCCTTAATCACGTCGACATTGTTTTTACCCAGCACGTTATCGTACGAGGTGTGAATACGATCGATATAGGCGCTGCGGTTTTTCACCAGCGTCTTCCAGTCGAAGTGGTTTACCGTGGTATCGAAGCCGTAATCCGGACCATAGAGATGGATAGCCTCGGCGATTTGTGCCGCGTGCCACATCACTTTCTTCGGAACACAGCCCACGTTCACGCAGGTGCCGCCCAGCTCTTTGGCTTCAATCAGGGCGCATTTCTGGCCATACATGGCGGCACGGTTAATCGAGGCGATGCCGCCGCTGCCGCCGCCAATGGCGAGATAGTCATAGTGTCGTGTCATGGTGTGTCCATCCGGTTGCAAGAGTTTGGTCAGGATTGTAACGCTGAGAGGCGAGACGGCGCAAAGATTGCGCCTATGATTGTAATAGGGTTGAATTCTCTCCTCACTGACAGGGAAGCATAGCATGCAGCTTACATTTCTCGGCACCGGCGGCGGCGCGCCCAGCCTGCAACGCAACGTCACCTCCATTGCTTTTACGTATTCGCCGCGCGGCGACACCTGGCTCTTCGACTGCGGCGAAGGGACGCAGCTTCAGTACATGCGTTCGTCGCTCAGGCCGGGACGCATGAACAAAATCTTTATCACTCATTTGCACGGCGACCATATTTTCGGCCTGCCCGGTTTGCTCACCAGCCGCTCCATGGGCGGCATTACCGAGCCGCTGACCATTTACGGGCCTGAAGGCATCCGACGCTTTGTCGAAACCGCGCTGTCGCTCAGCGGCTCCTATACCGACTATCCGCTGGAAATCGTCGAGATCGAAGCGGGGCCAGTGCTCGACGAC
Source organism: Pantoea sp. NGS-ED-1003 (assembly GCF_000738765.1). NCBI lineage: Bacteria > Pseudomonadati > Pseudomonadota > Gammaproteobacteria > Enterobacterales > Erwiniaceae > Pantoea > Pantoea sp. NGS-ED-1003. The sequence goes on along the minus strand of NZ_JPQA01000008.1, from coordinate 183,097 downwards.
GGCGAGTTCCGCGTCAGCGCCTGGCCGCTGGTGCATCCGCTGACCTGCTTCGGCTATCGAATCGAGCAGCACGATAAGCCGGGCTTTCTCGATGCCGCGCGTCTGAAAGAAGAGGGCGTGCCGCGCGGGCCCTGGTATCAGCAGCTAAAAGCGGGAGAGAGTGTAACGCTGGAGGATGGACGGGTGATTAACGGCGCGGACTATCTCGGTCCGGCGACCAGAGGCAAAACCCTGGCGATTTTCGGCGATACCGCGCCGACGCCGATGGCGCTGCAGCTGGCGGCCAATGTCGATCTGATGGTGCATGAAGCGACGCTGGAGGCGGCTCTGCAGGAGAAGGCCAACGGGCGCGGCCACTCTACGACGCTGCAGGCGGCGCAGGTGGCGAAAGAGGCGGGGGCGAAGCGCCTGATCGCCACGCACTTCAGCTCGCGCTATCTGCCGCGCGACATGCAGCGCTTGCTGGACGAGTGCCGCTCGGTATTTCCCGACACCGAGCTGGCACAGGATCTGGCAGTGTTTACGCTGTAGCTTATTCCGCGACGAGCTGCGTCACGGTGGCGTGGCCGGTTCCGGCAGGCACCAGCTTCTGGTGCAGCCAGGGCAGCAGCTCGTTCATTTGCTGTGCCAGCTTCCACGGCGGGTTGACGACGATCATGCCCGAAGCGGTCATGCCGCGCTGATCGCTGTCCGGGCGCACCGCCAGCTCGATTTGCAGAATATTGCGGATGCCGGTCGCTTCCAGATCGCGCAGCATATGTTTGATCTGCTGGCGCAGCACGACCGGATACCAGAGCGCGAAAACGCCGGTGGCGAAGCGCTTGTGGCCCTCATGGATCGCCTTCACTACCGCCTGATAATCGCTTTTCAACTCGTAAGGCGGATCGATCAGGATCAGGCCGCGACGGGTCGGCGGCGGCAGTTTCGCCTTCAGCTGCTGATAGCCGTCGGCGCGCTCTACGCGGGCGCGGCTGTCTTTCAAAAACTCGCCGCGCAGCAGCGGGTAGTCGCTGGAGTGCAGCTCGGTAAGCTGCAGCTTATCCTCTGCGCGCAGCAGATAGCGCGCGATCAGCGGCGAGCCGGGATAGTAGCGCAGCGTACCGTTGGGGTTCAGGTCGCGAATCGCGTTGAAGTAGGGCTTTAGCAGCTCCGGCGCGTCCGGCTGCTGCCAGATGCGGGCGATGCCTTCCAGATATTCGCCGGTCCGCTCGGCATGCTCGCCGCTCAGCAGATAACGGCCCGCGCCGGCATGGCTGTCGAGGTAGAGGAACGGCTTTTCTTTCTCTTTCAGCGCGCTGATGATCAGGCTCTGTACGGTGTGTTTCAGCACGTCGGCATGGTTGCCGGCGTGAAAACTGTGGCGATAGCTCAGCATAACAGTGGGGATTCCGCGGTTGGCGTAAAAAGGCGTACTGCAAGTTAGCGGGATTATACCTGCTGAAGGCGAAAAATGCTGGCCGATTCTCCGTCGCTCGCCCGCCCAACGCGTTTCTTCGCCGCTCAGCCTGGCTGGCATTGATTTTCGCTACACTTAACCGCATGTTAGTAAGATTGCGTTGCGCGCCTCGCGCGCCCCATACATTGAACAAGGACTGCGCTATGACCAATCCATTACTCCAGCCTTTTACGCTGCCGCCTTTCTCCGCCATTCAGCCCGAACATGTGGTGCCTGCCGTGACCGAGGCGCTGAACGAATGTCGCGCGGCGGTGGAAAAGGTGGTGGCGCAGGGCGCGCCCTACACCTGGGACAACCTGGTGCAGCCGCTGGCTGAAGTCGACGATCGTCTCGGCCGCATCTTTTCGCCGGTCAGCCATCTTAACTCGGTGAAAAACAGCCCGGAGCTGCGTCAGGCCTACGAGCAGACGCTGCCGCTGCTGTCCGAATACAGCACCTGGGTCGGCCAGCATGAAGGGCTTTACCAGGCCTATCGCGATCTGAAAGAGGGCGAGAGCTTCGCCGCGCTCGACGTGGCGCAGCAGAAAGCGGTTGATAACGCGCTGCGCGATTTCGAGCTCTCCGGCATCGGCCTCGATAAAGAGAAGCAGCAGCGCTACGGCGAGATCGCCGCGCGTCTCTCCGAGCTGGGATCGGCTTACAGCAACAACGTGCTGGACGCGACCATGGGCTGGAGCAAACTGATCACCGACGAAAGCGAACTCTCCGGCATGCCGGAAAGCGCGCTGGCGGCGGCGAAAGCGCAGGCCGAAGCCAAAGAGCAGGACGGCTGGCTGCTGACGCTGGATATCCCGAGCTATCTGCCGGTGATGACCTATTGCGACAACGCCGCGCTGCGCGAAGAGATGTATCGCGCCTATTCGACGCGCGCCTCCGATCAGGGGCCGAACGCCGGCAAATGGGACAATGGTCCGATCATGGCGGAAGAGCTGGCGCTGCGTCACGAGCTGGCGCAGCTGCTGGGCTTCGACTCCTACGCCGATAAATCGCTGGCCACCAAAATGGCGGAGAACCCGTCGCAGGTGCTCGACTTCCTGAACGATCTGGCGAAACGCGCCCGTCCGCAGGCGGAAAAAGAGCTGGCCCAGCTGCGCGCCTTCGCTGAAAAAGAGTACGGCGTCAGCGAGCTGAATCCGTGGGATCTCACCTACTACGGCGAAAAACAGAAGCAGCATCTCTACACCATCAGCGACGAACAGCTGCGTCCTTACTTCCCGGAAGCGCGCGCCGTCAACGGCCTGTTTGAGGTGGTTAAACGCATTTACGGCATCACCGCTAAGGAGCGCACCGACGTCGATGTTTACCATCCCGACGTGCGTTTCTTCGACCTGTTCGATGAGAGCGGCGAGCTGCGCGGCAGCTTCTATCTCGATCTCTACGCGCGCGAGCACAAGCGCGGCGGCGCCTGGATGGATGACTGCGTCGGCCAGATGCGCAAAGCCGACGGCACGCTGCAGAAGCCGGTCGCTTATCTCACCTGCAACTTCAACCGTCCGGTGAACGGCAAGCCCGCGCTGTTTACTCACGACGAAGTCACCACGCTGTTCCACGAATTCGGTCACGGCCTGCATCATATGCTGACGCGCATCGAAACCCCGGGGGTTTCCGGCATCAGCGGCGTGCCGTGGGATGCTGTTGAACTGCCGAGCCAGTTTATGGAGAACTGGTGCTGGGAGCCGGAGGCGCTGGCCTTTATTTCCGGCCACTTTGAGACCGGCGAACCGCTGCCGAAAGCGCTGCTCGACAAGATGCTGGCGGCGAAGAATTACCAGGCGGCGCTGTTTATCCTGCGTCAGCTGGAGTTCGGCCTGTTCGATTTCCGCCTGCACGCCGAGTTTGATCCAGCGAAAGGCGCGCAGATCCTCGAAACCCTGCGCGAAGTGAAAAAGCTGGTGGCCGTGGTGCCGAGCCCGGAATGGGGCCGTTTCCCGCACGCCTTTAGCCATATCTTCGCCGGCGGCTATGCAGCGGGCTACTACAGCTATCTGTGGGCGGACGTGCTGGCGGCAGACGCCTATTCGCGCTTCGAGGAAGAGGGCATCTTTAACCGCCAGACCGGCCAGTCGTTCCTCGACAACATCCTGACGCGCGGCGGTTCGGAAGAGCCGATGGAGCTGTTCAAACGCTTCCGCGGCCGTGAGCCGCAGCTGGACGCGATGCTGGATCATTACGGCATCAAGGGATAACGGCTGCAGTGAAGATCTGTTTGATTGATGAATCGGGCGCCGGAAACGGCGCCTTGTCGCATCTGGCGCAGCGCTGGCAGCTGGAGCATGACGAAGACTGCGTGCTGGCGCTGGTGCAGACGCCGACGCATCTTGAACTGCGTAAGCGCGACGAGCCGAAGCTGGGCGGCATTTTCGTCGACTTTGTCTCCGGCGCCATGGCGCACCGTCGCCGCTTCGGCGGCGGACGCGGCGAGGCGGTGGCGAAAGCGGTTGGCGTAAAGAGTGGTTATCTGCCGGACGTGGTGGACGCGACCGCCGGTTTAGGGCGCGACGCCTTCGTACTGGCGGCGATCGGCTGCCGCGTGCGCATGCTGGAGCGTCATCCGGTCGTGGCGGCGCTGCTGGACGACGGGCTGCAGCGCGGCTATCAGGATGCGGAGATCGGCGGCTGGCTGCGCGAGCGGCTGACGCTAATTCATGCGCCCAGCGCGCAGGCGCTCGGCGATATTACGCCTGCGCCGGACGTGGTCTATCTCGATCCGATGTATCCCCACCGGCAGAAGAGCGCGATGGTGAAAAAAGAGATGCGGGTGTTTCAGTCGCTGGTCGGTGCCGACGAGGATGCCGATGCGCTGCTGGAGCCGGCGCGCCGTCTGGCAAAAAAACGCATCGTGGTGAAGCGCCCCGATTATGCGCCGCCGCTGGCGGGCGTTGCGACGCAGTCGGCGGTGGTGACCAAAAGCCATCGCTTTGATATTTATCCGCCGCTCGGGCGGGAAATATAATTCTCTAACTGCAATAAATAAAAAGCGTGCCTGGCGTAACGTCAGGCACGCTTAAAGCTGCCATGCTTAACTGCTCATTTAATTTCAGCGTCTGTGCTGAAAAGATGAAATTAAATCAGGAAGCCAGTTTAGTCAGAAAGCTTGAAAAAGAGGTCAGAAAACCTTTGGCGATGCTCAGACCGAAAGCTTTATAAGACAGGCCGATCTCTTCTTCCAGAACTGTCGTCTCGGTCAGGGTTTTAACGGTGCTGTCGAGCAGCGTAGAGACCTGGGACAGCGCCTCATTCACGTTGTTGATAAAGGTGCTCAGGCCAGCGCCGCTAACGGCGGCAATTTCAGTCTGATTAATTTCTCTCATAATTAATATCCTTATTGGGTATTTAAGCCATTAAATAGCGCTTTATCCGTTGCGTATGCAGCAGCGAAAGCAGGTTGAATATAAAGAGCGTGAGCCATCTTGCATATAGTAAAATATTTAAAATCACGATTTTGGTATAAATAATTAACTAAATAGCCGGCTGTTAATACGTTGCCGATATTACAGGTGGGTTTCTTTGTGCAGAGCGGGCAGATATTGTCAAGAAATAGTGCAAGCTGGCTGTCGTACGACAGCCAGCTATTATCGTCTGATTTTTTTAATTAGCTAAAACAGGCGTGCTGAATGAATTACGCATAATAAAAAATAGTTTTATTTTACCTGGCCAGGAAGCAATAAAAACCGAGGGCGCGGATTCGACACATGACGCGCGCCGCCTGAATGGCCAAAAAAGCCGACTCGCGCCGGCTTTTTCTTTGCAGTTATTCGTCTTCTGCGTCGCGCAGCGGAACGATCAGCATATCAATATGCACGGTGTTAATCAGCTGGCGCGCCGACGACATCAGCTTGCTCCAGAAATCCTGATGGTGGCCGCACACCACTAAATCCACGTCATATTTTTTAATCGCATCGACCAGCACCTGGCCGAGATCGCCGCTGCCGCTCAGGGTCTCACTGATAGGATAGCCTGCTGCATCCGATAGCCCGCGCAGCGCGGTATGCGTCTCTTCCGAGATACGCTTCTGCATATCGCCCAGATTGACGTCAATCAGGCCGGTATAGAGATCGGAGTAGTTCACGTCGACGTGAATCAGCGAAATTTTGGCGTCATAGGGGCGCGCCAGCGAGACGGCTTTATCCACCAGCAGCTGGCTTTCGGGAGAAAGGTCTACCGCAATCAGGATATGTTTATAAGCCATGATATAACTCCTTTCACAAGATTCAGGATGGCGACCTGTCTTCCTCTCGCGTCATTGCCTGCGCAATCCTTTACGCGAACGGGCGATATTTGTCACCAGTTGCCCTGTCGGCGTTCCCGACAGATAGTTGTTATGCCTTTAGTATAGCGGCGACGGTTAACAAATGCTGCTGTACAGGCTTCGGTTGTGAATAAGATCAAGGCTTAGCGCCTTTTTCGCTCGCGGCGAACGAAAATCATCGCTGGAAAAGAGTTAAAAACTTCTCCTACACTACAAATTAACGGTGGTACTTCTCAGGTGCCGGCCGCGTAAGCTTGTCAAAAAACAGAGATCTGTTCAGGTCATTCAGTGGTCGGCTTTTCCCGTGGAGCATGAAGCGCAGCCGCGCTCCATCCCGTCTCCGCGGCTCCAGCTGGGAGGGAAATATGATCAGCACTATCGCGCTTTTCTGGGCTCTTTGTGTGGTGTGTATTGTGAATATGGCGCGCTACTTTTCTTCTTTGCGCGCGCTGCTGGCGGTGCTGCGAGGCTGCGATCCCTTACTCTATCAGTATGTCGACGGGGCCGGCTTTTTTACCTCGCACGGTCAGCCGAGCAAGCAGGTGCGGCTGGTGCGTTATATCTGGGCAAAACGTTATCTCGACCATCATGACGAGGAGTTTATTCGTCGCTGCGAGCGGGTGCGCGGACAGTTCATCTTAACCAGCGCCTTGTGCGGGTTGGTGATTCTCAGCCTGATTTGTCTGGCGATCTGGCACTAGAAATAAAAAGGGCGACCTGCGTCGCCCTTTATTTTTGCGTGGCTTACACCAGCTTCAGTGCCAGCCAGTAAAGGCTGCCCGACAGCACAATACAGACCGGCAGCGTAAAGACCCACGCCATGGCGATATTCTTGATGGTGCGGCTCTGCAGCCCGCCGCCGTCCACCAGCATGGTGCCCGCGACCGACGACGACAGAATGTGCGTGGTCGACACCGGCATGCCCGTATAGCTGGCGATGCCGATGGAAACCGCTGCGGTGACCTGCGCCGACATGCCCTGCGCGTAGGTCATGCCTTTTTTACCAATCTTCTCGCCAATGGTGGTTGCGACGCGACGCCAGCCGATCATGGTGCCGATGCCGAGCGCCAGCGCGACCGCCATGATGATCCACACCGGCGCATACTCGATAGTGCCCAGCAGGTCGGTTTTCAGCTTGCCGAGGAAGCGTTTATCATCGGCGCTGGTTTCCGGCAGCTTGGCCGCCTTATCGGCGGTATCGGCGATGCACAGCAGCAGGCGACGCATCTGGCTGCGCTGCTCGACGCTAAGCTGTTCGTAGCTTTGCAGATTGGTGTTCAGCAGGCCCTGCGCGCGCTGCACCGCCTGCAGCGCACGAGCGCTATCGCAGTGAAACTCTTTCGGGCCGGACGGCGTCTCTTCCGGCGTCGGCAGGGCAGGCGGCGCCATCTGAATGATGTGCGTCAGCGCCTCGCTGTGCTGCTGATAATACTGTTCGAGGTGATTGACCGCGTCGCGCGTGCGCGTGATGTCGTAGCCGCTGGCGTTCATATTGACCACGAAACCCGCCGGCGCGACGCCAATCAGCACCAGCATAATCAGGCCGATGCCTTTCTGGCCGTCGTTGGCGCCGTGCGAGTAGCTGACGCCGATTGCCGAGACGATCAGAGCGATACGCGTCCAAAACGGCGGCTTTTTCTTGCCGTCGATTTTTTCACGGTCAGCGGGCGTCATATGGATGCGCGCGCGCTTTTTGGTGCTGCTCCAGTAGCGACGCAGCAGGAAAATCAGGCTGCCTGCGATGATCAGTCCGACAATCGGCGACAGAATCAGCGACAGGAAGATATTGATGACTTTGGGGATATTAAGCGCGTCGATCACCGAGGTGCCGGTCATCAGCGCGTTGGTCAGGCCGATGCCGATAATGGCGGCAATCAGCGTGTGCGAACTGGAGGCCGGCAGACCGAGATACCAGGTGCCGAGATTCCATATAATCGCCGCCAGCAGCATGGAAAAGACCATCGCCAGCCCGTGCGCGGAGCCAACATTTAATAACAGATCGGTAGGAAGCATATGCACGATAGCGTAAGCAACGCTTAAGCCACCAAGCAGGACGCCAAGGAAGTTAAATACGCCCGCCATCACCACGGCAAGCTGTGCGCGCATCGCGCGGGTATAGATAACCGTGGCAACTGCGTTGGCCGTGTCGTGAAAGCCGTTGATTGCTTCATAAAACAATACAAACAGCAGGGCAAGAACCAATAACAGGCCGGTACTGAGGTCAAGACCAGCGAACAAATGTAGCATACACATTACGCCATTTTGAGGACATGAGCGCGGCGCATTATCTGCGACAACGCAGGGTATGGGAAAGCAAAATATAGCCTTGTTTTGACTTAAGAATGTCTAAAGTTGCCTGGTTTCTCCTAAAAGTGCCGTAAAATGAACCGTTTACATTATGACATAATTACGACAAATTTTTGACGCTGGCGTCATGCAGAGCAGACCTCTACAATCAGCGCCTCTTAAAACAGGCGGGACGAAGGCAGTGGAAAAGTTTGACGTTATTATTATCGGCGCCGGCGCGGCGGGACTGTTTTGCGCGGCGCAGGCCGGGCAGCGAGGCCGACGCGTGCTGTTGCTGGATAACGGCAAAAAGCCCGGGCGCAAGATCCTGATGTCGGGCGGCGGGCGCTGCAACTTCACCAATATGTACACCGATCCGGCCGCCTATCTGTCGCACAATCCCCACTTCTGCAAATCCGCGCTGGCACGCTACACCCAGTGGGATTTTATCGATCTGGTTAACCGCCATAAGATTGCCTACCACGAAAAAACGCTGGGGCAGCTCTTCTGCGACGACTCGGCGGCGCAGATTGTCGATATGCTGACGGCGGAGTGCGAAAAAGGCCAGGTGACGCTGCGCCTGCGCAGCGAGGTGCTAAGCGTGACGCGCGAAGTGTCTGGCTATACGCTGCAACTCAACGGCGCGACGGTGCAGGCGGAAAAACTGGTGATCGCCAGCGGCGGACTCTCTATGCCCGGCCTGGGCGCCACGCCGTTCGGTTATAAGATTGCCGAGCAGTTCGGCCTGAAGGTCTATCCGACCCGCGCCGCGCTGGTGCCTTTTACCCTGCATAAGCCGCTGCTCGAGCGGCTACAGACGCTCTCCGGCGTCGCGATCGATACCACCATCGAAGCGCAGGACGGCACGCTATTCAAAGAGGCGATGCTCTTCACCCACCGAGGCCTCTCCGGTCCGGCGGTGCTGCAAATCTCCAGCTACTGGCAGCCTGGCGAGCACGTTACCGTTAACCTGTCGCCCGCCACCTCGATAGAAGAATTCATCAACGCGCAGCGCGAGGCGCATCCGAACCTGAGCCTGAAAAATAGCCTGGCGAAGCTGCTGCCGAAACGTCTGGTAGAGGTGTTGCAGGAGATGGGGCAGGTGCCGGACGTCACGCTGAAGCAGCTCAACGGCAAACAGCAGGCCGAACTGGCGCAGACGCTGCACCAGTGGCGCGTGCAGCCCAACGGCACGGAAGGCTATCGCACCGCCGAGGTGACGCTGGGCGGCGTCGATACCACGCTGCTCTCGTCGAAGACGATGGAAGCCCGCGACGTGCCGGGACTCTATTTTATCGGCGAGGTGGTGGACGTGACCGGCTGGCTGGGCGGCTATAACTTCCAGTGGGCGTGGAGTTCAGCCTGGGCGTGCGCGCAGGCGCTGTAACGCGCGTCGGGCGTCGATTCCAGACTGTTTCGCGGCCTGGTCGACGCCTTTTTTAAATCCGATTTTGCCCCGCATTAACGCCGCTTTACCGGCTTGTTCTCCTTCTGCCGCTTCGCTAATTAGCTGACTCGCAACACTTTTAGACTAATCCGCCTGGCGCGTTTGCCGCCCCGATTTCATACTTCTGATTTACCACAGAGGAGATTAGCCCCCAATGCTCACCTTTATGCGTTCCCTGTTTTCCAGCCCCGAGAGCTTTATCAGAGGCATGTCACGTCAGGATCTGAATGAATCCATCGCCGATGGCGAGCGCATCATTATCGATGAAGACGGCAACGCTTCGGTAAACGTGCTGAGTGAGGAAGTGCATGAGGATTTCGCCCGCCACGTCGAAACGCTAAAAGGAGTTTAAGATGGGTACGGCGATATTCATGGTGCTGATGGTCTGCGGCTACTGGTACACCAGCCGCGATCTCTCCAGTCGTTTCAAGGTCCGGCGCAGCATCGGCTGGGATGTCTATTTTCTGGTGGCGCTTTACGGCTGTATCTTCGTGCTGCAAGGGATGTTAGCGACGGCTATCGTCTGGCTGCTGTTGCTGATCGTTTCCAGCACGGCTAATGCGCTACAGATGGTGCCCGGCGAGCATCTGCGCTGGCAGATGGAGTTTATGAACTGGAGCTTTCTCGGCATTCAGGCGCCGGTGGTGGTAATGCTCGCCTTCGCGGTGCTGTTCTGCATGTATCGCTCTAACTGGTCGGAAAGCGCGCGCCTTAACAGCAGCGGCCGACAGGATCTCTATCAGCAGCTCTCTAAATCCAACGGCGTTGAGCAACTGCTTTACCAGTGCATGCAAGAGGGCGAGCTGGCGTGGATTACCCTTAAGTCGCGCCGTATCTATATCGGGATGGTGCATGCCGCCACTTTCGAGTATGAGAACACCGCCAATATCGTGATTATTCCTATGCTCAGCGGCTATCGCGACAGCAAAACGCTTAGCATGTCGATTGAACATAACTACAGCCGCTGGTACGCCGAGCACGGTATCACGCTGACTTCCGAGCCGAAAAACGCCATGGCGTTCCGTAAAGTGCTGATGGTGGATCAGATTGAGAGCCTGTCGCTATTTGACCCGGCCAGCGCCAGTTCGCTGGCGATGACGCACCATGACGGCGTGCCGATGGAGGTAGAGGGCACCTTTACTCCACATTCTCCGCCGTAAACAGCCGTAGGGCGACGTTGCCATCCTGATAGATATCGGGCTGATAGCCGCTCTCCAGATGACGCAGCAGCAGTTCGATCGCCAGACGCGCGTGCTGCTGCGCGTTCTGATCCAGCGCAAAGTCCAGCTCATTATGACGCAGCAGCTGACGCGTAACCGAATAGAGTTCGTGAGTGATATAGCCGCACCGGCCAAGAAGTTGATGGGCGCGCAGCGTTTCGCTCACTTCGCTGTTGCCCATCCCAGTGTTATACAGGCCCGCCACGTGCTGCGACTGCGCCAGACTCTGGTCCAGCAGCGTGCGGATGGTGTCGCGCTGATCGAGGCCGAAGAGCACCTCGCGTAGATGACGCTGCGGCGCGCGCTGCATCATTACTTCGCGAAATCCTGCGATACGCTGACGATGTGCCCAGTAATCGAAGCGGCCGCTCACCATCACAATATCGCCTGGTTGATGCACCACCTTGCTCATCAGCAAGCCAGCGGTGCGGCCCGCCTGATACTGATCGATACCGACATGGCAGAGGCGATCCGCGTCGGGCAGGTCGGTGACAATAGTGATAACCGGCACGCCGCGGCTGCGGCACAGGGCCAGCGCACGATAGATGGGCGGGTAATCATGGCCGAAAACGATGATGCCGTCGCGCGTGCTGCTGCGCGCGATAATGCTTTGCGCCAGCTTGTCCGGCTGCGACTCCGCGACCAGCGTTTTGTGCAGCGTAATACGCCGATAACCCAGTTCGCCCGCCGCCTCGCTGAAGTAGCGCACCAGCTGCTGGAAAAACGACGAGCCGTTATTGCTGAGAAACACCTCTATTTGCCATGGATGACGATACTCCTCCGGCAGCAGCCGCTTGAGTCCGAGGTCGCGCGCGGCTTTTAATACCTTGCGCGTCGTCTCCGGAGATACGCCGCCGCGTTCGTTTAATACCCGATCGACGGTTGCGATGCCGACGCCCGCTATTTTTGCCACCATCTCAAGGGTGAGTTTTTTCATTATTGCTCCAGGCATAACGTTATTCGTCATGCCGTTACCGCTGCGTGCTTTAAACGGGCACCGTTTTACCGGCAGGCGTCTGATAAATATGGCCGCCATTTTAATAAGTGCGCCAGGCGTTGCGCTAGCCTGATTTAATGAAATTTTATGTCGCAGTAAAACGTGCGTTATTTCTGGCGAAAAATGCAGCGAATAAAGCGTGAAGACCCGCGTCGCGAACGTTATTTCAGCAGCTATTCACCATGCTTGTTTATAAGGTTGCTGGCAATATCGGTTTTAACCTAATGAAAAATAGGTTTTTAGGGGCATTTATGATGGCTTTCCATCAACGCTGCGCTTTCCGAAAGTAGGTTAAAAATTTATGATTATTTTGTTGTTAATTAATGGATAGCGCTTTTTCTTATTAACAATCAACCTCTGAGCGGAACAGAGCTTTCCGCCGCTGAGCAGGACTCATAATAAAAAAATAACGCTGTCGCCAGATAAAAGGCGCGCAGGAGATAACTATGCCCGAAATAGTCTATCTGGCATGGCTTTCTCTCCGTTAAATAATGAATGCAGTTAATGTGATCAATTTGTTGGCAGGGAAAATATGAAACGCAGAGAGTTTCTCACCTCCGTGGCTGCCCTGGGCGTGGCGTCGTCGCTGCCCATCGCAAAAGCTGAAACCGTTCAGGGCGGTCAACCCTGGGAACCCGGAAAAATCAATACGCCGCCGGCGCCGCGCAAAGGCGGCCTGCAATACCTGACGCAGCACGAGTTTGACACCGTCGGCGCTATCGCCGAACGCTTTATTCCCGCTGACGCACTGAGCATCAGCGGCAAAGAGGCGGGCTGCGCTATTTTTATCGATCGCCAGCTGGCGGGCGACTACGGCAGCGCGGCGGCGATCTATCGGCTGGGGCGCTTCGTCAAAGGCACGCCGGAGCAGGGACCCCAATCGCCGCTGACCCCCGCGCAGCGCTATCGTCAGGGGCTTGCCGCGCTCGACGTCTACACGCAAAAAACCTTCCAGCAGCCCTTTGTCGCGCTGAACGGCGACCAGCAGGATGAACTGCTGCGCCAGATGGAGGCGAACCAGCTCGATCTGGGACCGGACGTCGAAACCAAAGTCTTCTTCGAACTGCTGCTGCAAAACGTGCGCGAGGGCTTTTTGTCCGATCCTGTTTACGGCGGCAACAAAGAGATGGCGAGCTGGAAAATGATCGGTTTTCCCGGCGCGCGCTACGACTTCCGCGACCTGATTGGTAAAAAAGGGAAGAAGCTCAACATCATCCCGACCAGCCTGATCGACAACACCCTTTGACTCTTCAGTCTGACTGAGCAGTGAGTTAACACATGCAAAATATTCGTCCAAAAGCTGACGCCGTAATCGTCGGCCTGGGTTGGTGCGGCTCGTTAATTGCCGAAGAGCTGACGCGCGCCGGCCTGAATGTGGTCGCCATTGAACGCGGCCCGTGGTTTGAAACCGCCACCGATTTTCCGCCCTCTATCGACACCGACGAGCTGCGCTGGGATACCCGCCGCAGCATGCTTCTGCCGCCAGCGGTGGAGACCACCACCTTCCGTAACCATCGCTCAGAAACCGCGCTGCCGACGCGTGAATGGAACCTGAACGAGCTGGGCTATAACGTCGGCGGCTCCGGTACGCACTGGGCCGGTATGGCCTGGCGCTTTACGCCGTGGGATTTTCAGCCTTACACCCAGACGGTCGCGCGCTACGGCAAAGAGAAGATCGCTAAGGGCGTGATCCTGCAGGACTGGGGCGTGACCTACGATGAGCTGGAGCCGTTTTACGATCGCTTCGAGAAGATCGCCGGCGTCTCCGGCAAGGCGGGCAGACTCAACGGCGAAATCGTGCCTGACGGCAACCCCTTCGAAGGCAACCGCAGCAGCGACTATCCGCTGCCGCCCCTGGAGAGCACGCGGCTGACCGACCTGTTTCGCGACGCGGCGAAATCTCTTGGCCAGCATCCTTTTATGGTGCCCGCCGGGCAAACTTCGCGCGCCTACGTGAACCCGCTCGGCGTGCGCATGGGGCCTTGCACCTATTGCGGCTACTGTCTCTATTACGGCTGCGGCAACTTCTCCAAATCCAGCCCGAACGCCTGCGTGATCCCGGCATTGATGCAGCGTGAGAACTTTACCGTGCTGACCGATTCCGCCGTGGTGCGCGTAAATAAGGCGGAAGACGGCAAAACCGCCACTGGCGTCACCTATATCGACAAGAACAAGAAAGAGTGGGTACAGCCTGCCGATATCGTGATTCTGTCGGCATTTCAGATGCAGAACGTGCGCCTGCTGCTGCTGTCGAAAATCGGTCAGCCTTACGATCCGGAAAGCAAAACCGGCACGGTAGGGCGCGCTTATAGCTTCCAGACCGTCTCCGGCGCCAGCCTCTTTTTCGAAGATGAATATCTCAACCAGTTCATCGGCGCTGGCGCGCTTTCCCAGCAGGTAGATGACTGGAACGGCGATAACTTCGACCATAGCGACAAAGATTTTATCGGCGGCGCCGGGATTCTGGTGGTGGCGCGCGGCGCGCGTCCTATCGGCAACGCCGATGCGCTGCCGCCGGGCACGCCGCGCTGGGGTAAAGCGTGGAAAAAGGCGTATACCCACGCTTTCCAGAACGCCACCTTTATTTTCGGCCAGGGCACCAGCTTCTCGCACGAAGATTACTACCTCGATTTCGACCCGGAATACAAAGACGACAACGGCAATCCGCTGCTGCGCGTCACTTTCGACTACAACGAAAACGACCGCCGTTCGGCGAAGTTTATTGAAGAGAAGAGCGTCGAGATCGGTAAGGCGATGGGGGCGAAAACCGTTATCGGCACCAACTCGGCGGCGGGCAAATATTCGCCCTACAACTTCGCCAGCGACCACACCATCGGCGGCGCGGTAATGGGCGTCGATCCGAAAACCAGCGTGCTTAACCGCTATCAGCAGAGCTGGGATATGCACAACCTGTTTGTGCTTGGCGCCTCCTCTTTTCCCAACAATGCAGGCTACAACCCAACCGGCACCATTGGCGCGCTCAGCCTCTGGACGGCGAAGGCGATTATCGATCGCTACCTGAAAAATCCCGGCCCACTGGTAAAGGTGTGATATGAAAAAAACAACCCTTGCAGGCGGCGCGGCGGTGATCGCAGGCATTATCGCCGCAGGTTTGCTGTGGCAAAACGGCGATACCTCTGCCGATGACGTGGCGGATAACCAGACGCTGACCAGCCAGCCGCCAGCGGCGGCGGATGCCGCGGCGGTGGCGCGCGGCAGATACATAGCAATAGCGGGCGACTGCGTGGCGTGCCATACCGCGCCGGGCAGCAAAGAGGCCTTCGCGGGCGGCTACTCCATTAGTACGCCGTTCGGCGGCATTTTCGCCAGCAACATTACGCCGGATAAAGAGACGGGCATCGGCAGCTGGACCGAGCGCGACTTCTACCGCGCGGTGCGGCACGGCAAAGGCAAAGAGGGCGAACATCTTTATCCGGCGATGCCGTACAACGCCTACGTGAAAGTCAGCGACCAGGATATGCACGACCTGTGGATGTACATGCGTTCGGTAAAACCGGTGCGCTACAGGGTGCCGGAGACCAATCTGGGGTTCCCGTATAATATTCGTCTGGCGATGATGGGCTGGAACCTGCTGTTCTTCCGCAACAGCGGCTTTGAGAGCGATCCGGGCAAGTCCGCCGAGTTCAATCGCGGCGCCTATCTGGTCGAGGGGCTGGAGCACTGCGGCGCCTGCCATACGCCGAAAAATCTGCTCGGCGGCGACACCGGCGACTATTTGCAGGGCAGCAACCTCAGCGAGTGGCACGCGCCGGACCTGACATCGAACAGCGATGTCGGCATCGGCAGCTGGAGCAAAGAGCAGATTGTGGACTACCTGAAGCTGGGCAGCAATCACGTCGCGGTGGCGTCCGGCCCAATGGCGGAAGCGGTCACCAACTCGACGCAGCATCTGAGCAACGCCGATCTGCGCGCCATCGCGACCTATTTGAAAGCGCAGCCCGCCTCTGCAACGCAGCTGCCTTCGCCGCAGGCCCGCGACAGCGCGCAGATGAAAACGGGCGAGAATGTCTATAGCGCCAACTGCAGCGCCTGCCACAACAGCGACGGCAAAGGGATCCCGAACCTGGCCGCCAGCCTGGCGAACAACCCGGGGCTGCTGGCTGACGACGCCTCTTCCATCATCACCACGGTACTGCAGGGCGGCCGCGGCGCGGTCACGCAGGGTAATCCGACCAGCGGCGCGATGCCGAGTTTCGCCTGGAAGCTTTCTGACGAGCAGGTTGCGGCGGTATCGACCTATATCCGCAACAGCTGGGGCAACGCCGCGACGCCGGTGAAAGCCGACGAGGTCGCAGGCAAGCGCAAGCTGCTGAAGCTGCCGGAGCAGATGGCGGCGCACTAAACAGATAAGGCGGCGCAGGCCGCCTTTTTTACGCCCCGTGCTCTCACTGTGGTTAATTTCTTCTCTCGCCTTCTGATCCGCTCGTCAGGTTATAAGCTGTTTAAGTCACTTCATCAGAGAGGAACGGATATGACAGGCAAAGCATTAGTTATCGGCGCCTCGCGCGGCATCGGTCTGGCGGTGGTCAGGGCGCTGGCGGCAAAAGGCTGGCAGGTCACCGCGACCTACCGCAGCAGCGCGCCGGAGGCGGATGCGCAGTGGCACGCGCTGGATATGACTCATCAGGACGAGGTGCGTCAGCTGGCGGAGCGGCTTAAAGACGAAACCTTCGATGCGATCCTGATCAACGCCGGCATTTCCGGCCCGTCGCATCAGAACCTGCTGCAGAGCAGCGACGAAGAGCTGGCGCAGCTGTTTTTGACCAACGCCATCGCGCCGGTGCGCAGCGCGGAGGCCTTGCTGCCGCTGCTGGCGAAGCAGAACGGCGTCATCGGCTTCACCACTTCGATTCTCGGCAGTCTGAACGAGAACGATACGGCGGCGATGCCGATCTACTCCGCCAGCAAGTCGGCGCTGAATATGCTGAGCCGCGCGCTGCTGCCGCAGATTAACCAGCATAACGCGACGCTGCTGTCGCTGCATCCGGGCTGGGTGAAAACCGATATGGGCGGCGACTCGGCGCCGGTCACGGTCGAGCAGAGCGGCGAAGGACTGGTGCAGCAGCTGGAGGCTTATCGCGGACGCGGCGGCCATCACTACGTGGACTATGCCGGGCAGCTTTTGCAGTGGTAAAAACAGGGCGCGCCAGCGCCTTTTTTGCATCTGCATCGGCGAAACACTACACTCGCGGCATAGTCTGACAAGGAGTTAGTATGTCTCAGTCCCTTCAGCGTAAGCCGCTGCCGCTGCCTGGCGGCCACAATAAAGTCCTGTTGCACTCCTGCTGCGCGCCCTGTTCGGGCGAGGTCATGGAGGCGATGCTGGCATCCGGCATCGATTACACCATTTTCTTCTACAACCCCAATATCCATCCGCTGAAAGAGTACGAGCTGCGCAAAGAGGAGAATATCCGCTTCGCTGAGCAGTTCGGCGTGCCTTTCGTCGACGCGGACTACGATCGCGATAACTGGTTCGAGCGCGCAAAAGGCATGGAGTGGGAGCCGGAGCGCGGCGAGCGCTGCACCATGTGTTTCGACATGCGCTTCGAGCGCACCGCGCTCTATGCCCATGAACATGGCTTTCCGGTGATCACCAGTTCGCTGGGCATCTCGCGCTGGAAGAATATGCAGCAGATCAACGACTGCGGCGCGCGCGCCGCAAATCGCTATCCCGATATGATCTACTGGGATTTTAACTGGCGTAAAGGCGGCGGATCGGCGCGCATGATCGAAATCAGCAAGCGCGAGCGTTTTTATCAGCAGGAGTATTGCGGCTGTATCTATTCGCTGCGCGACAGCAATCGTCATCGCGTGGCCAGCGGGCGTGAACGCATTAAGATCGGCGTGCAATATTATACGCCGGACGAAGAGTAGAGAAATAAAGGGCGCGGCAGTCGCCCTTTATTTCCTGCGGTAACGGCAGAGTTTAGCGCAGGCCATTACAGGCCTCGGCGGTGTCGATATTGCGAATATCCAGACGCGCAGACGTAAAACGGTTGTGGTTATTGACGGCGGGCTGCGCCTGTCGGCAAAGCTCGCAGGGATTAATATTGCCTTCCAGCAGCGCCTGAGTTTCTGGATCTAACTGACGTTTACGACAGACGTAAGGCGTACAGCCCATCACCTGTTTAAAAGAGCGCGTAAACGACTGCTGGCTTTCAAAATGGTATTTCATCGCCAGCGTAATAATCGGCGTATTGCTGCTTTTCAGGGTATGCACGCAGGCCGCCAGCTTTCGCTTGCGGATATAGCGCGCCAGCGTCTCGTTGCGGCAGCGGGCGAACAATTTCTGCAGATACCATTTGGAATAGCCTGATTTCTCTGCGATATCATCAATGCTGAGCCGCTGATCGAGATGGTTGTTAATCCACTCGGTAACGCTATCAATCACTTCTTCATTATATTTTTTCTCACGCATAATCCACCTCATCAAACAGTTGCGCATAGTGTAGGGATTTTAATCTTTCGCTATGCCCGGCTTGGGTAAAGAAGTATCAGAAAATGCATGTTTATTTTTTTGCAAGAGGAGCGAAATATGGAATATTTATCAAAAAGAGCTGGGTGTTGATTTTTAGTTGTAAAAAATAAATAAAAGCAATAAATAAACGTAACTTGTTTCCCTCGCCGTGCCGGGAATATTTAGAGTTTTTGCAATATTTATCGCGGGAATTGATCGGCGCAGGCGTCTGTTGCGCGGCTGGTCGGCAGGCAAAATGATACAGAGCCCGCTACGCTTCTTTTACAAAAATCATTTACATGACACAGCGCAACAATACGAGCCTCCTGCGCGCGTGTCACACTGCCGCTCTTTTGCTTATATGGAGATCACCGCATGCGTCCGACCTCTGGCCTGAAAAAACCGCTCCTTGCCTTATTCGCCTCGATAACCCTGTTTAGCGCTGCGCCCGCTTTAGCCGCTACCACTTATGGTGAGCAGCTGGAAGGCTTTCACTATCCTTCCCCGCTTCAGCGCTTTGACTTTTCCTCTCAGCAGCAGCCGCTCAGCATGGGCTATATGGACGTAAAACCGACAAACAACGCCAATGGTCAGACCGTGGTGCTGCTGCACGGCAAGAATTTCTGCGGCGCGACCTGGGAAGAGAGCATACGCGCCCTGAGCCAGGCGGGCTATCGCGTCGTCGCGCCGGATCAGATCGGCTTTTGCAGCGCCAGTAAACCCGATAATTATCAGTACAGCTTCCAGCAGCTGGCGGACAACACGCATCAGCTGCTGGCGCATCTCGGTATAAAGAAAGCGGTGATTGTCGGCCACTCTACCGGCGGCATGCTCGCCACGCGCTATGCGCTGATGTATCCCGCCGAGACGCAGCAGCTGGTGCTGGTGAACCCGATCGGACTGGAGGACTGGAAAGCCAAAGGCGCGCCCTGGCGCAGCGTGGACCAGTGGTATCAGCGCGAGCTGAAGCTCGACGCGGCAGGCATCAAAAAGTATGAGCAGCACACCTACTACAGCGGCCAGTGGAAGCCGGAGTATGACAAATGGGTCGATATGCTGGCGGGCCTGAACGCCGGTCCCGGACATAAGAAGGTGGCGTGGAACTCGGCGCTGATCTACGACATGATTTTTACCCAGCCGGTGTTTTACGAGTTCGGCGATCTGAAGGTGCCGACCACGCTGATGATCGGCACCGCCGATACTACCGCGATCGGCAGCGATATCGCCTCGCCGGAGGTGAAAGCGAAGCTGGGTCACTATGAGGTGCTGGGCAAAGAAGCGGCGAAGCGCATTCCCGGCGCGCGCTTGATTGAGTTCCCGGGCATGGGTCATGCGCCGCAGATGGAGTCGCCGGCCAAATTCAATCAGAGGCTGATCGAGGCGTTAGCGCAGCGCTAACGGCGCAAAGGCGAAAAGCTATCCTGCCGTCGTTGCGGCGGCAGGATGTTGGGCGATCAGAGGATTTTCTGTTCTGCCAGATCGAGGGCGAAGTAGCTGAAAATCAGATCGGCGCCAGCGCGTTTAATCGCACCCAGGCTTTCCAGCACGACGTTACGCTCGTCGATCGCGCCTGCCTGAGCGGCGAATTTGATCATCGCGTACTCGCCGCTGACCTGGTACGCCGCCAGCGGCAGCTCGGTGCGATCGCGGATTTCGCGCAGCACGTCGAGGTAGGCGCCGGCCGGTTTCACCATCAGCGAATCCGCGCCTTCGGCCGCGTCGATCAGCGACTCGCGAATCGCTTCGCGGCGGTTCATCGGATTCATTTGATAGGTTTTGCGATCGCCTTTCAGGGCGGTGCCGGCCGCTTCGCGGAACGGGCCGTAGAAGGATGAGGCGAACTTGGTGGAGTAGGACATGATGGCGGTCTGGGTAAAGCCCGCCGCGTCCAGCGCCTGGCGGATCGCCTTGACCTGGCCATCCATCGCCGCCGACGGCGCGATAAAGTCCGCGCCCGCTGCCGCCGCCACTACCGCCTGTTTGCCGAGATTGATCAGGGTCGCATCGTTGTCGACGCCGTGATCGCACAGCACGCCGCAGTGGCCGTGGCTGGTGTATTCGCAGAAGCAGGTATCGGACATGACAATCATTTCCGGCACCGTCTCTTTGCAGATGCGCGACATGCGCGCCACAAGGCCATTTTCATTCCAGGCATCGCTGCCGGTGGCGTCGGTATGGTGCGAGATGCCGAAGGTCATCACCGAGCGGATGCCCGCTTTGGCGATGCGCTCGATTTCATAGGCGAGACGCTTTTCCGGAATGCGCATCACGCCCGGCATCGCTTCAATCGCTTTGTAGTCGTCAACGCCTTCCTCAACGAAAATCGGCAGCGCCAGATCGTTCAGGGTGAGGGAGGTTTCCTGGAAGAGTTCACGCATCGCCGGGCTGGAACGCAGCCTTCTTGGACGCTGGATCAGAGAAAAGTCAGACATATTCATTCTTACGCAGGTGAAAAAAGTAGCGTTAGTCTACTCCTTTTAACGCGCGAGTATGAAGATTGTGTGCGGCGTAAAAAAAAGCCCGCCGAGCGGCGGGCTTTAAACGGATTACTCGTTGATGTCGGGATGCTGCTGCACCAGATTCTTACGCTTCGCCTCAAGACGAGCGATCTCCTCGTCGATATCTTCGATCTTCTGCTCGATGTTGTCGTGATGCTCCTGCAGGATTTCACGCGCCTCGTCGAGATCGGATGCGGCCGGCGTCGCGCCGCGCAGCGGTTTGTTCGCCGTCTCTTTCATATAGATGCCGGTAATCAAACCGATCACCGCCACCACCATCAGGTAGTAGGCTGGCATATAAAGGTTATTGGTGGTTTCCACCAGCCAGGCGGCGAGGGTTGGGGTCAGACCGGCAATCAGCACCGAAATGTTAAAGGCGCTCGCCAGCGCGCTGTAGCGGATATGCGTCGGGAACATCGCCGGCAGCGACGACGCCATTACGCCGGTAAAGGCGTTGAGGATCACCGCCATCAGCAGCAAGCCGGCGAAAATCAGCCCCAGCACGCCGCTGTTGATCAGCATAAAGGCCGGAATGGCGAAGATCAGCAGGGCGATACTGCCAATGATAACGAACGGACGACGGCCGAAGCGGTCGCTGAGCATCCCCATTACCGGCTGTACAAACAGCATGCCGAGCATAATGGCGATGATGATCAGCACACCGTGATCTTCCGAGTAGTGCAGGTTATGCGACAGATAGCTCGGCATATAGGTCAGCAGCATGTAGTAGGTGACGTTAGTGGCGATCACCAGACCGATACAGGCAAGCAGGCTTTTCCAGTGCTTAGTGGCGATCTCTTTAAACGACACTTTCGGGCCGTCGCGCAGACCTTCGCGGTCGCCTTGCTCCAGCTTTTCAACGTGCTGCTGGAAGGCCGGCGTCTCTTCCAGCGCGTGGCGCAGGTAGAGACCGATAATGCCGAGCGGCAGCGCGAGGAAGAACGGCAGGCGCCAGCCCCATTCCATAAATTTCGCTTCGCCGATAATCGCCGAGATCAGCACCACGATGCCCGCGCCGAGCACGAAGCCGGCGATAGAGCCGAAGTCGAGCCAGCTGCCCATAAAGCCGCGCTTGCGGTCGGGCGAATATTCGGCGACGAAGATCGAGGCGCCGGTATACTCGCCGCCCACCGAGAAGCCCTGCGCCATCTTGGCGAGCAGCAGCAGAATCGGCGCCCAGATGCCAATCGAGGCGTAGGAAGGGATCAGGCCGATACAGAAGGTACTGATCGACATAATCACAATGGTGATAGAGAGAATTTTCTGGCGGCCGTACTTATCGCCCAGCATGCCGAAGAAGAGACCGCCCAGCGGGCGAATAAGGAAAGGAACAGAGAAGGTACCGAGCGCGGCGATCATCTGCACGCCTGGCGACGCGTCGGGGAAAAAGACTTTACCCAGCGCATAGGCGACAAAGCCGTACACGCCGAAATCGAACCACTCCATCGCGTTGCCCAGCGACGCGGCCGTAATGGCTTTGCGCAAGCGGGCGTCATCGATAATCGTGACGTCATCCAGCCCAATAGGTTTGACACGCTTCCTACGTAATTTCATAGATTTACCCTGTAATAGCACATGAAAGTCCTCAAGGTCGCGAACCGGTTGAACGATGCAGTCCGCGGCATTGAGAAAATTTAAGCATAGCCGTTCGGCAGAATTTTCCACTGGCTACGAAGCGCAATAATTAGTGTTGAAATTATTGCGACAAGTGGCAGAGTATACCGTTTTTCATTGATATTTGTCATGTTTGGTCTGATAGCGGCCTTTATTGCCGACGATAGCAGATTGAAATGCCGCCTGAAAAGGCGTTAAAAAGCGGCTTAACGCCGCTGATTTTTACAAAATTTTGCGGCGCTTAGCGCAAAGAAAAGAAAAGGTCGCGGCCGCGCTTCGGTTAATGCGCCTGTGTTTCGTCAGAAGGCAGGGCTAAAGCAGCGATCGCAGCGGCTGGTGCTGCAGCCAGGCGGCGATATCCTCGACCGCCTGGGTGAAATAGCGCCGGTAGTTGCTGTCGGCGACATAGCCGAGATGGGGCGTCGCCAGTACGTTCGGCAACTGCCGCAGCGGATGATCGGCAGGCAGCGGTTCGACGTCGAACACGTCCAGCGCGGCGCCCGCCAGCTGGCCAGTGCGCAGCGCGGCGATCATCGCCTGCTGATCCACCAGCCCCGCGCGCGCGGTGTTAACCAGCAGCGCGCCTGGCTTCATCTGCGCCAGCGCGGCGGCGTCCAGCAGATGACGCGTGCGCGCGCTTAACACCAGATGAAGCGACACGACATCGCTCGCCGCCAGCAGCGCCGGAAGCGACGGCATCAGCGTCGCGCCGCACGCTGCCGCGCGCTCGCCGGTAAGGTTCTGACTCCAGGCACAAACCCGCATGCCGAACGCCTGCGCCACTTTCGCCATACCGCCACCGATTTTGCCCAGGCCGATCAGCCCCAGGGTCTTGCCTTCCAGTGCGATGCCGAGATGCTGCTGCCAGGGGCCGCCGCTGCGCAGCGCCTGATTCTCCGGCACGATATGACGCGCCAGCGCCAGCAGCAAACCCCAGGTCAACTCCAGCGGCGGCGCGCTGCTGCTCTCGGTGCCGCATACCGCGATACCGCGCGCGCGGCAGGCGTCCAGATCGATGGCGGCATTGCGCATGCCCGAGGTCACAATAAGCTTCAGCCGCGGCAGGCGCGCCAGACGGGCGGCGGTGAGCGGAGTACGCTCGCGCATCGCCACGATAATATCGCTGTCGGCCAGCGCGGCGATCAGCGCGTCGTCGTCGGCGACAGGCTGATGGAGCGATCGGGTTTGCACGGCGGGCTGCAGCGACGCCCAGTCGGCCAGCGACAGGGCGACGTTCTGGTAGTCGTCAAGAAGGGTGCAGTTGAGCATCGTCAGCGTCCTCTGTGTGCATCGGCTGATGCGCATGCTCTGCGAGCCAGGCGATGAACGCGCGGTTGTTCAGGGGCAAAGCATAATAGTAGCCCTGAATAAAGGTCACGCCGCGCTGGCGCAGGTAGAGATACTGCATTTCGGTCTCCACGCCTTCGCCCAGGACCTCCAGCTTCAGCTTATGGCTGAGGGCGATAATCGCATCCAGCACCGGCGTTTCGCCCGACAGCGATTCGATGGCGTTGATAAAGCCGCGATCGATTTTCAGGTAGTCCAGCGAGAAGGTTTGCAGATAGCTGAGCGAGCAGTGCCCGGTGCCGAAATCATCGATCGCCACCTTCATCCCGTCGGCGCGCAGACGATCGAGTTTTCTCGCCACATCTTCGCCGTCTTTAATCAGGCTGCGTTCGGTCAGTTCCAGGGTAATTTGCAGCGACGTCCGCTTAATTTTATCGGCGAAGTTAAGCATATCTTCCACAAAGTCCGGATGTTGCAGATGATCTGCGGCGACGTTGATACCAATATGAAAGCCTGGCTCGACCTGCCACTGCTGAACATCTTCGGCGATCAAATCGAGCAGATGACGCGTCAGCGGCACAATCATGCCCTCCGCTTCAGCGGCGGTGATAAAGATATCGGGCCGAACCGCGTCGCCGTTCGGCAGCGTCCAGCGCAGCAAGGCTTCGGCACCGGAACAAGTCTGCGTGTGATTGTTATAAACCGGCTGGTAGCAGACCGAAAAGCGGCGCGCATTAATGGCGCGGCGGATCTCATCGCGCCAGGAGATACGACGCTGCAGCCAGTTGGCGGTCAGCACCATCAGCAGAATAGAGAGGATGGCCGTCATCGGCAGGAAAATAAAGGTCACCTGGCGCCAGGCGTGCATGATCTCCGCGCCGGGCGTCTCAATGGTTACGCTGATGGGATAGCGGCGCGATTGCGCCTGATAAATCTGGGCGCTAAACAGGCTGGCGTGGGGCGGCGTCGACTTGCCGATGGAAATCGGCGCGCCGTCGTTAAAGCGCATGCTGAACCGATAGCCGCGCGTTTCGCCGATAGCGCTCATAAAGTCCATCAGATACTGGCCGTCGATAATTGCCCAAAAGCCCTCATCATCCGCCAGCTGCCGCACGAAAATTACCGCCGGACGCTGCGGGACGCCAGCCGTGCCGGCAAGAGAGAGGCTCCACCAGGCCTTGCCGGTCACCGGCGGCGCACGCAGCATCATGTCGCTTAACGATCCGGGGTTCATGCCGTAGGCCGAAGAGCAGGTGATTTTCACGCCTTCCAGCTTGCCGATAGCACGGAAATAGGCGTTGAGGTTGCCGGCGCGCTGCAGTTCGTCTTCGAATTTGCTGCAGGGCTGGTAGTGAAAACGACGTAGCCAGGTGATCATATCCCAGGCGCTGTCGCTCATTTTTTCCGCCTGCGAGAGCAGAGTGTTGGCAGCGTTGATCTGCTGCTGCTGGACGGTGTGCCGCGCGTCGATAGCTGTGAACAGGATGCCAAGCAGCAAGGGAAGCACCCCGGACAAAATAATAATTATTCTTGCGTAGTCGCGTTTTCGTTTTAACGGCGGCACCGCTAATTCCTCTGAATGTTAAAGCGTCTGTGAGGAGGTGCGAATTTAATCAGCGCAGCATAGCACGCCCTCAGGCCGTGCAGGGTAGCGTTTTGCGCAGGCTGGCAGGTGATACAGATCAAGTATCGACCGCACTTTGCATTTATTGACATTGTTTTGCCGCTTTTGGCATTTCCCTGCGGCGAAAACGCTGTGTAACAGTGACGCCACACTGAACAGCATAACAAGAGGCGTCTATGAGTACGGCAACCCTGGCATCTTC
This sequence comes from Pantoea sp. NGS-ED-1003, assembly GCF_000738765.1. Taxonomy (NCBI): domain Bacteria; kingdom Pseudomonadati; phylum Pseudomonadota; class Gammaproteobacteria; order Enterobacterales; family Erwiniaceae; genus Pantoea; species Pantoea sp. NGS-ED-1003. Next base: position 157,739 of record NZ_JPQA01000008.1, on the reverse strand, counting down.
TTCTCTTCAACAGCGTATTTCCGACGCGGAATGGCAGGCGCGCGTCAGACTGGCGCAGGCCTATCATCTGGCGGCGAAGCTGCGCTGGACCGACCATATCTACACCCATTTCTCGCTGCGCGTGCCGGGCGATCGGCCGCACTTCCTGATTAACGCATACGGCCAGACGTTTGACGAAATCCAGCCGGAAACCCTGGTGAAGATCGATATCGACGGCAATATCATCGACGATCCTACCGGGCTCGGGATCAACCCGGCCGGCTTCGTGATCCACAGCGCCATTCATCGCGCCCGGCCGGATGCGCATGCGGTGCTGCATACCCATACGGCGGCGGGCATCGGCGTGTCGGCGCAAAAGGGCGGGCTGCTAATGATTTCGCAGCACAGCACGCGTTTTCACCATCGCGTCGCCTACCACGACTACGAAGGGATCGCGCTGGATCTCGACGAGCAGCAGCGCATCGTCGAGGATCTCGGCAGCCTGAACGCACTGATCCTGCGCAATCACGGTCTGCTGACCGCTGGCGGCAGCATCGAAGAGGCCTTTTATAACCTCTATTATCTCGAACGCGCCTGCCAGGCGCAGCTGGCCGCGCAGTCGGGCGGCGCGGAGCTGATTATTCTGCCGGACGCGGTGTCGGAAAAGGCGGCGCAGGCGTTTGATAACAGCATCCGCAACAAAAAGTATCAGCTGCACTGGGATGCCTATATTCGCCAGCTCAACCGCAACGCCCTGTAAGGAGCCGCCATGAACAGACTTAAAGCATTTGCGGCGGCGCTGCTGCTGAGCGCCAGCACCATGGCGCAGGCGGCGCCCGATCTCAGCGCGGTCACGCTGGTGCTAGGCGACCAGGCGCGCAATCTGCGTTCGCTGGTGGAGGCCTCCGGCGTGCTGAAGGATGCGCCCTGGCGCTATCGCTGGGCTAACTTTCAGGGCGCGGCGCCGCTGTTCGAAGCGCAGCGCGCCGGCGCGGTCGATACCTCTTACGCGGGCGATCTGCCGGTGCTGATGGCGGCGTCCGGCGGCGTGCCGCTGAAAATCATCGCCACCAACGTCGGCGACGCCGGGTCGAACGGACTGATCGTGCCCGCTGATTCGCCGGTGCGCAGCGTAAAGGATCTGGCTGGCAAGGAGGTCGTGGTCTCCTCGGCGCGCGGCAGCATCTCGCAGCATCTGCTCTATGAGGCGCTGGGCGAAGCACAGGTGCCGCGCGACAGCGTGCCGGTGCGCTTTGTGCTGCCGACCGACGCCAGCGCCGCCTTTAATTCCGGCCAGATTGGTGCCTGGGCGACCTTCGATCCCTATCTCGGCATCGCCGAGCAGCACGGCGCGCGGCTGCTGCGCGACGGCAAAGGGCTGACCACCGCGCTGTCGTTCGTGACCGCCACCCAGCAGTCGCTGGACGATCCCGACAAGCGCGCGGCTATCGCCGATTTCGCCCAGCGGCTGGCGAAAGCGCGCGCCTGGGCGCTGGCCCATAAAGAGGAGTACAACCAGGTATATGCGCAGCTGACGCGCCTGCCGCCCGCCGACGCGGAGAAGATCACCGCACGCATCTCTCACGGAATTCGCGCCGTCACGCCTGAAGATATTGAAAAGGTGCAGAAGGTGTCGGATCTCTTCAGCGAGCTGAACATTCTGCCGAATAAGGTGGATGTGGCGGCGATCACCGATCGGAGCCTGTTTCCGCAGTAACAGGGCAAAAGGCTGCGCTATGTCGCCCATGCCCTGTTTTGCCCTGTATTAATCGTTAAACAGCGTCTGGCGCAGCGCCAGCTCGACGCCGCGCAGCTCCGCCAGTCCTTTCAGGCGACCTATCGCCGAATAGCCCGGATTGGTGCGCTTGTGCAGGTCGTCGAGCATCTGATGACCGTGATCGGGACGCATCGGGATCGCATGCTTCTCGCCCGCACGCCGACGGCGCTGCTCTTCCGCCAGAATGACCCTGATCACGCCCACCATATCGACATCGCCTGCCAGATGCGCGGCTTCGTGGAAGCTGTTGGGGTTGGCTTCGCGCTGCGTGGCGCGCAGGTGGATAAAGTTGATGCGATCCGCGAACCGCGCCGCCATCTGCGTCAGGTTATTATCGGCGCGCACGCCGTAAGAGCCGGTGCAGAAGCAGAAGCCGTTGTGCAGGCTGTCTACCGTCTCTTTCAGCCACTGCATATCCTCTTCCGTGGAGATAATGCGCGGCAGGCCGAGGATCGGGCGCGGCGGATCGTCCGGATGCACCGCCAGCTTGATGCCGACCTCTTCGGCGACCGGCACGATGGCGCGCAGAAAGACCGCCATATGCTCGCGCAGCGTCGCTTTGTCGATGCCGTCGTACTGCGCCAGCTGCGCGCGGAACTGATCCAGCGTATAACCCTCTTCCGCGCCCGGCAGGCCGGCGATAATATTGCGCGTCAACAGCGCCTTATCCTCGTCGCTCATGGCGGCGAAGCAGCGCGCGGCCGTCTCTTGCTCTGCCGCTGAATAATCCTGCTGCGCGCCGGGGCGCTGCAGGATATGCAGCTCGAAGGCGGCGAAGGCGTCAGCGTCGAAGCGCAGCGCTTTAGCGCCGTCCGGCAGCGTCCAGGCGAGATCGGTGCGCGTCCAGTCGAGCACCGGCATAAAGTTGTAGCACACCGTTTCGACGCCGCAGGCCGCCAGATTGCGTATCGACTGCTGATAGTTGGCGATATAGCGCTGATAGTCTCCGCGCTGCGTTTTGATCGCCTCGTGCACCGGAATGCTTTCTACCACCGACCAGACCAGATTTTTTTCCGCCAGCAGCGCCTGACGCGCTTTAATCTCCTCCACCGGCCAGACATCGCCGTTGGGGATATGGTGCAACGCGGTCACAATGCCGGTCGCGCCCGCCTGGCGCGCATCGTCTAACGAAACCGGATCGTTGGGGCCATACCAGCGCCATGTATGTTCCATTTTTACTCCTTAGCCGCAAATTTGGCCCAGTGGTCAGGCCGCTGGGCCAAGAGTATGCTAGCCTGACGGGAAAGGCCGTGATCGCGATCGCAGCGCAGTAAATTGCGTCTGTCGGAAAGGGGGCGCGGCCTGTGCTACGCTGCACCGCTGCTGACAGGAGAAAAAATATGGCGCTGCCAGTGCTAAAAACGGAACGTCTTTATCGTCAGATCGCCAACGCGATCGTGGAAAGCATTCAACGCGGCGAGTTTGCCCCAGGCGCGGCGCTGCCGCCGGAACGCGAGCTGGCGAAGCAGCTGGGGGTCAGCCGCTCCTCGGTGCGTGAGGCGCTGATTGCGCTGGAGATGACCGGCTGGGTGGATATTCGCACCGGCAACGGCGTCTTCGTGACGCAGCCGCTGCCGTCGGCCAGCACGCCTGCGGCAGAGGCGGACTACAGCCTGGAAGATCTGTTACAGGCGCGTCTCGCTTTCGAGGGCATGCTGGCGGAGATGGCGGCGCGCAACGGCAGCCCGACGCAGCGCGAACAGCTGCGCGCGCTGGCCGATACGCTGCTGCGCTACCGCGCCAACGACGCGGAATTTCTCGAGCAGGACAAAGGCTTTCATCTGCTGATTGGCGAAATGAGCGGTAACGAGGTGCTGCGCGAAATGATGGAATTTCTCTGGAACAAGCGCGACAGCGCGCGCTTCCGGCGGCTGGAGCGCCATTTTGCCGACAACGCTTTTACCGATGAGATGAACCGCGACCATCAGCAGATCGCCGCAGCTATCTACGCAGGCGACGCCGCCGCCGCGCGCGCCGCGATGGAGAGCCATCTGGCGCAGGTGAAGCGGCGGCTGCTGGGCTAGATTTTATGCCGTTTAGGGCGGCCGGCGCCGAGCATAATCGCCAGTCGGCTGCCGCCAGGCGTGGTCTCCATCAGGATTTTAGTAATGCTGGTCAGCGGCACCGAGAGCAGCATACCGACCGGGCCGAGCAGCCAGCCCCAGAAAATCAGCGACAGAAACACCACCAGCGTTGAGAGCCCCAGGCCGCGCCCCATCACGCGCGGCTCCAGCATATTGCCGAACACCATATGAATCGCGGTAAACAGCGCCGCCACCAGCATCGCGTCGTAGGGGCTGTTGAGCAGCAGCGCCTGCAGCACCGGCGGCACGCCGGCGATAATCGGGCCGATATTGGGAATGTAGTTAAGAATAAACGCCACCACGCCCCACAGCAGCGCGAATTTGATATCGAGCAGAAACAGGCAGCCCCATACCGACACGCCGGTAATGAGGCTGATCAGCGTCTTCAGCGCCAGATAGTGCGTCACGCCTTTCAGCGCCCGGTGCAGCCCGGCAATGCGGATCTGCGGGTTGGTCAGGGCATTACGCATCTTGTAGGGCAGGTGGTGCACTTCGAACAGCATAAAGACCACGGTCAGGATCAGCAGCACGAAATTGCTCATCATGCCGGAGAACTGCGTCAGCGCGACGGTGGCGAACGACATCAGCATATTGGGATCGAAGCGCTGCACCAGCGTATTAGTGGAAACGTGAATGCCGATACCTGACGCCAGGTGCTGCACTACGCTCATCTTCTGTTCCAGCGTGGCGCGCAGCTGCGGGTAGATATCAGAGAATTCGCTCACCGAACTGGCCAGCACCGCCACCAGTAGCAAAATCACGATAAATATCACCGTAATCACCACCGTGATCGCCAGCCCGCGCCGCCAGCCGCGCCGCATCAGGAAGGTGACGATAGGATTGAGCACGATGGCGAAAAAGGCGGCCAGTAAGAAGGGCACCATAATATCGGAGGCGGCGCGGATCCCGGCGAGAATAATCACCAGCATCGCCAGCTTAGTCAGAATATTTTGCCCAATTTTTTCCTGCTGTAGTTCGCTCATTCCCTCTCCTGAAAAGCCAGACCGCAGAGAGTAGTGTAGCTGAACAGTAATTAAACGCCTGATTCTTCTATGAAAGCGCAGCGATAATCAGACTTTTTCACCGTGGTCAGGATGTCGTTGCCGATCGCTTCGCTGGCGGCGGCAGGCCCGCCGATGTTGATGATCTCCGCGCAAGAGCGGTGACGCGCAGCTGAAAACTCAGGAGCATCAATGACAGCCGATGACTAAAACTGCCTCCCGCATGCGGCGGCGGCTCGAAATATTTCGCTTATGGTGGCAAGCTGTAGAGTAAATTCAGTCAACCACGAGCGCACTTTTTCATGCCTGATCAACCTGCAGCGGAACCGGCTCATAAGGGTATCGGCTTAACCCTGCTGATTATCTCTATCGTGATCTACAACTTCGCCAGCTACCTCACCATCGGCCTGCAGCTGGCGGTGCTGCCGGGTCTGGTGCATGACCAGCTCGGCTACAGCGCCTTCTGGGCGGGCGTCGTGATCAGCCTGCAATATGTGGCGACGCTGCTGAGCCGTCCGCATGCCGGGCGCTACGCCGATATCTGGGGACCGAAGCGCATCGTGGTGCTGGGGCTGGCGGGCGTGCTGCTCAGCGGCCTCTGCTATCTGCTGGCGACCTGGCTTGCCGCTTCGCCTGTCGCCAGCCTGGCGCTGCTCTGCACAGGACGCGTAATTCTCGGGATTGGTCAGAGTTTTACCGGTACCGGCACCTCGCTATGGGGCGTGGCGCGGGTCGGCTCGTTGCATATCGGCCGCGTTATCTCGTGGAACGGCATCTGCACCTATGGCGCGATGGCGCTGGGCGCGCCGCTCGGCGTCATTATCTATCGGCAGGGCGGGCTGCTGCTGCTCTCTGTGGTGATTATCGCCATCTGCGCGCTGGCGATAGCGCTGGCGCTGCCGCGTCCGGCGGTAAAGGGCAGCCGCGCGCGGCCGCTGCCGTTTCGCGACGTGCTCGGCAAGATTTACGGCTTCGGTCTGATTCTGGCGATGGGATCGGCGGGATTCGGCGTCATCGCCACCTTTATTACGCTCTTCTATCAGGCGAAAGGTTGGGACGGCGCAGCCTTCGCGCTGACGCTGTTTAGCGCCGCCTTTGTCGGCGCGCGGCTGCTTTTTCCCAACGCGATTAACCGCTTCGGCGGGCTGCGCGTCGCGGCTGCCTGTCTGGCGGTAGAGGCGGTTGGTTTGTTTCTGGTGGCGGGCGCGTTCGAGCCCTGGATGGCGAAAACCGGCGCGCTGCTGACCGGCGCCGGCTTTTCGCTGGTCTTTCCGGCGCTTGGCGTGGTGGCGGTGAAAGCGGTGCCGCAGGCGAATCAGGGCAGCGCGCTGGCAACCTACACCGCCTTTATGGATTTAGCGCTGGGGATCACCGGTCCGATCGCGGGCTTTATTATGAGCTTTGCGGGCGTGCCGCTGGTCTATCTGCTGACGGCGCTGCTGGTCTGTCTGGGGCTGTTCTGCACGCTGCGGCTGGCGCGTCGGCTGCCGATGGCGGCGGAAGAGGCGAAGGAAGGATAAAAAAGCGGCCTCCGACCGAGGCCAAAAAAGTGTCGCAAGACACAGATAAGGGTAGGGCGACGCGGCGAACGAGAAGCCCGCCGCGCGAGAGTCAGGCCTGCAGCAGCGCGATGCTGTGACGGATCTGGCGCTCAATCTCAGCGGGGGTCCAGCCGTTAAGCTCGGACGAGAAGGGCTCGAAGGCGTAAACGCCTTTATAGCCGAGCATCTCCAGCCGCTTCACCTGCGCCACGCTGTTCAGCACGTCGCGGTCGCTCAGCATAATGCGCTCTTCATCGGTGAGTTCGGCCGTGGCGCGCCTGTCTTCCACGCCTGAAAGGTGCACCAGGCCAATCATCTCGACGTCGATCTCCGCCGGAAACTCCTGCTCGGCATGCTCATACAGATGGTGGTGGAAAGTGTCTATCACCAGTTTAAACGGTGCCTGCGCGTCGCGGATCAGCTGCTGTGCCTGCACTGCCGAGCGCAGCGAGCTGACCGGAAAGCCCAGCGGCTCGACCAGCCCCTGTACGCCATGCTGCGCAAAGCGCGGCGCCAGCGTGCGCAGCGCTGCCAGCGTCTCCTCTGGCGTAATTTCGACGCCTTCGTTCAGCGGGCACATCACCAGCGCTCTGGCGCCGATCGCCTGCGCGTCGCGCAGCAGCGCGTCGGCTTTGGCCAGCAGCGTCTCATCGATGCGGTTAAAGGGATAGAGCGCGTTAATAGTCACTACGTCGATATTGTATTTCGCTATCAGCGCGCGCGTCTGCTCCGCGCTCAGGTCGTCGCACACCTTTCCGCTCGGCATGTCGTTACGCAGCTCCACCTTGTTCAGGCCCAGGCGCTGAACCAGCTGGAAAAAGGCTTCTAATGAGAGGTTGGGCGCAATTTTACGGTTAATACAGAAACGGGTCGGATCGATGGCCATGCTGCGGCTCCTGTAGCGATGCAAGAGATAAGGGAATAAGCTGAGGGCAAAGAAAACATTTATTTCATAAATAGTGAATTATGAAATTTAAAGGTTGAGATCTGCCTCGCATTAATTTCATTTTCCGTCTCTGCCGTGCCGCTTTCGTCCCTGGGGATTAACGGTAAATCGTGCTTGATCGGCATAGCAACATGCACTCTGCGCCCTTACAGCGCGCGGTTTTTAACGCCAGCGGGAAAAATGCGATCCACGCCGCTAAAAGGGAATTTTTCAAAAACTTTTATTTGAAAAATTTATTTCACTGTAATAGCTTCATAGCATGCTTTCGGTTTTGCCTGGTCAGACAGCGTGGCGTCACGCTAAGGCTCTGCAGGGAACTCACACATCTTAAGAGGCTATGAAATGAACATTACAGGAAACTTCATTGGCGGTCAGATTACCTACAGCGCCAGCAACGAAACCATCCCTGTCTATGACCCGGCGACCGGAAAAGTGGCGCGCGAGCTTACCCAGAGCACCGGCGCGGAAGTCGCCGAGGCGATTAAAGTCGCGCATGAGGCCTTTCCCGCCTGGTCGAAAACCTCGCCGCTGCGCCGCGCCCGCGTCCTGTTTAACTTTAAGGCGCTGATGGAGCAGCATCGCGACGAACTGGCCGAACTGATTGTGTCCGAACACGGCAAGGTGTGGTCGGACGCGCAGGGCGAGCTAACGCGCGGGCTGGAAGTGGTGGAGTTCGCCTGCGGCATTCCTCATCTGATCAAAGGCGAATATTCCGCCAACGTCGGCACCGGCGTCGACAGCTACTCGCTGATGCAGCCGGTCGGCGTGGTGGCGGGCATTACGCCGTTTAACTTCCCGGCGATGGTGCCGTTGTGGATGTTCCCCATCGCGCTGGCTTGCGGCAACACTTTCGTGCTTAAGCCACCCGCGCTCGATCCTTCGGCGGCGGTGCGTATGGCCGAACTGCTGAAAGAGGCGGGTCTGCCGGACGGCGTGTTCAACGTGGTGCACTCCTCTAACGAAGACGCTGAGCAGCTTTATAAAGATCCGCGCATCGCGGCGGTAAGCTTCGTCGGCTCGTCCGGCGTCGCCGAGCATATCTACAAAACCGCGAGCGCCCATGGTAAACGCGTGCAGGCGTTCGGCGCGGCGAAAAACCACGCTATCGTCATGCCGGACGCCGATCTTGATGCGACGGTAAACGCCATTATGGGCGGCGCGTTCGGCTCGGCCGGCGAACGCTGCATGGCGCTGCCGGTCGTGGTCGCGGTCGGCGACGACACCGCCGACAAACTGATTGCGCGCCTGACGCCGCTGATCAACGCGCTGCGCGTCGGGCCTGGCATAAAGCAGGGCGCGGAAGAGAATGAGATGGGGCCGGTCGTCTCCGCCGCGCATCAGAAAAAGGTGCTGGGCTATATCGATAAGGGCGAGCAAGAGGGCGCGAAGCTGGTGGTCGACGGCCGCAACTTCCAGGTGCCGGGCCATGCGGAAGGTTATTACGTCGGCGGCACGCTGTTCGACAACGTGACGCCGGAGATGACGATCTGGCGCGAAGAGATTTTCGGGCCGGTGCTGAGCATTATGCGCGCGCCGGACTACGCCAGCGCGCTGCAGCTGGTCAACAGCCATGAATTCGGCAACGGCAGCGCCATTTTCACCAGCAACGGCAATACCGCGCGCGAGTTCGTGCAGGATGTGGAAGCGGGCATGGTCGGCGTCAACGTTCCCGTGCCGGTGCCGATGGCGTTCCACAGTTTCGGCGGCTGGAAGCGTTCAGTGTTCGGCGCGCTCAACGTGCACGGGCCGGACGGCGTGCGCTTCTATACCCGCATGAAAACCGCCACGGCGCGCTGGCCGAGCGGCCAGCAGACGGTCTCGGAATTCAGCATGCCGACCCTGAGCTAAACCTATAACGCCATTATTACCGCTACAGGCCTGCGGCGACGCGCCTGTAGCGGCTTGTTTGCAGATTGAAAAAGGAGAGTGGGATGTCTTTTCTTGCAAAAGCGCAGCAGCCGGACGCCAGCGGCCGCATCCAGCACGTCACCCCGGAAAGCGCGGGATGGCGCTATGTCGGTTTTGACGCCTATCTGTTGAAAAAAGGCGACACGCTGCGGCTAAGCAGCGGTGATAAAGAGCTTTGCCTGGTGCTGGTAGCGGGGCTTGCCTCGGTGAAAACGCGCCATGCTGAGTTTCCCGGCATCGGCAAGCGCATGTCGCCCTTCGAGCGCGTGCCGCCTTATTCGGTGTATGTGCCGCACGACGACGAGGTGGAAATCGTCGCCGACAGCGATCTGGAGCTGGCGGTCTGCAACGCCCCTGGCCGGGGCAACTTGCCGGCGCGCCTGATCGCGCCAGCGGATGTTGGCGTCGAGCAGCGCGGCAAGGGACGCAATCAGCGTCTGGTGCACAATATTCTGCCGGACGACAAACCGGCCGATAGCCTGCTGGTGGTGGAGGTCTATACCAACGAAGGCGATACCAGCTCTTATCCGAGCCATAAGCACGACGAAGAAAACAGCGAAAACGAAACCTATCTGGAAGAGACCTACTATCACCGTTTCGAGCCCGAGCAGGGTTTCGCCATGCAGCGCGTCTACACCGACGATCGCTCGCTCGATGAGTGTATGGCGCCCTATAACCGCGACGTGGTGACCGTGCCGCGCGGCTACCATCCGGTGGCGACCATTGCCGGCTACAACAACTACTATCTGAACGTGATGGCCGGCCCGGTGCGGCTGTGGAAATTCACCTGGGAGAAAGATCACGCCTGGGTAAACAGCGATAGCTATCCGCGCGGCTAGCAGCGGCTGCATTCAGAAATAAAAAAGGGCAACTCTGGAGTTGCCCTTTTTAATGCTACAAACTGGATTTACGCGCTGGCGTTATTCAACGCCAGCGACACCGCCAGCGTCTGCGCCAGGCAGAGCGAGGCGACCTGCGAACGGAACCCGTCCACCTGCGCTTCGCGCACTACAAAGCAGACGTCGCTGAAGGCCGCCAGCGGGCTGACCTGGCTATCGGTAATGGCGATTTGATGCGCGCCGCGCTTCGCGCCCATCTCCACCAGCTCTACCGCTTCGCGCGCGTACGGAGAGTAGCTGATGGCGATAACCACATCTTTTGGGTTTACCAGGCTGAGCTGCTCGGTGAACATGCCGCCCAGACCGTCGATCAGGAAAGCGCGACGTTCAAGATGGCGCAGCGCATAGACCAGATAGGAGGCGACGCTAAACGAGCGGCGCAGGCCGATGACATAGATATTCTCCGCTTCGTTCAGCAGCTGCACCGCTTTATTCAGCTGGTCAGGATTGACCTGCATCGCCAGCTGCTGCAACGCCTGGCTGTTGACCATAGTGAAGACATTCAGGATCTCCGCCGGGCTTTCCGGCGAGGTGGCGGCGTCGTCGGTGGCGGTCTGACGGAACAGGCGCGCGCGCTCGGTATAGTTGACCGTCTCTTCCATCAGGTGTTGACGAAAAACCTGTTTCATTTCGTTAAAGCCGCTAAAGCCGAACGCGTTGGCGAAGCGAATCAGCGTCGACGGCGGCACGTCAGCCTGCGCGGCGATAGAGGCCACGGTATCGAAAGCGATACTGTTGCTGTTATCGAGAATATAACGAGCCACCTGCTTCAGGCGCTTGCTCAGCGTTTCGTAGCGGCGACGAATATCATCCTGTAACAGGGAGAGTTGAGTAGGGTTATTGGTCATTACTTCGGCCCGTCAAAAAAAGAAATATGGCTGGATAATGAGCGCTATAGTACCAGATGGATGGAAAATTTCATTTGTTTGCGCCCACAGCGGGGTTTATTTCATCGGTTTATGAATTACCTCACATAATGCAGGGAATGTGGCGGGAATAGCGGTGAAAAGCAGACGAAAAAGCGGAACGGACCACTCTGCGCAGCACTGAAGCGCGCAGGGCGGTCCGATGAACGGCGTTACAGCCCGGCGTGCTCGCGAATATATTTGCGCGCTTTCACCGCATATTCAAACGGATTGGCCAGTGCCGGATCCTGCTCGGCTTCCACCACCATCCAGCCCTTATAGCCGTAATCATCCAGCATCTTAAACACCGGCTTAAAGTCGATAACGCCGTCGCCCGGCACGGTGAAGGTGCCTTTCTTCACGCCGTCGAGGAAGCAGAGATGGTTGTCGCGTACTTCGGCGACAATCTCGTCGCGCACATCTTTCAGATGAACGTGAAAAATACGCGGCAGATATTTCTGCAGCACGTCGAGCATCGCCTGCTGCGAGCCTTCGGAATAGTAGATATGCCCGGTATCGTAGAGCAGCCCGACATTATCATTGGTCAGCGCCATAAAGCGGTCGATCTCTTCCACGGTCTGAATGCCGGTGCCCATATGATGGTGCAGCGTCACGCGCATCCCTTTCGCCGCGGCGATCTCCGCCAGTTCGTTATAGCCTTCGGCCGTCAGGCGCCACTCTTCGTCAGTGAAGATCGGCTTTTGCTCCAGCACTGGCAGCGTAGTGCCCTGGATGCTTTTGCTCTGCTCGGAACAGCCGATAACGCGCGCACCCATGGCGTGCAAAAAATTCATGTGGTTAACGAATTCGTCGATGGTTTTCGCTTTCTCGCCGTTGGCGAAAAAGGTGCTGAACCAGGCGTTGCAAATTTCGATGCCGCGAATGTCGAGCATCGGCTTTAAAACCGCCGGATCGCGCGGATATTTGCTGCCGACTTCGCTGCCGGTAAAGCCCGCCAGCGCCATCTCGCTCACCGTCTGCTGAAAAGTGTTCTCTTTGCCCAGCTCCGGCATATCGTCGTTGGTCCAGCCAATCGGCGCAATGGCCAGTTTTACATTCTCTTTGTTCATCTGTTTAGTCCTGACGGGTCAGGGCGGCCGCAGCCGCCCGCAAGGAAAGGGAAACGTTTATTTCTTATCGTAGAAGGCGGGGCGCGGCGGCATTTCCACCGGCTCGATGGCGCCGCTCTGCTGCGCTTTCAGGCAGGCGTCGGCGGCCACCGAGGCGGCGAAGCCGTCCCAGGCGGACGGGCCGGTCAGTTCGCCCGCCTTCACGTCGTTGATAAAGGCCTGCAGTTCAACGTCGTACGCCTCGATAAAACGATCTTTCCAGTCGGTCAGGATGGTGGTGGAGAGTTTGGCTTCGCTGCGCAGCTGCACCGAGGCAGGCTCCGGCAGCTTCGCGATGCCGGTTTCGCCGACGACTTCGCACTGGATGTCGTAGCCGTAGGCGCAGTTAACGAAGATCTCCACGTCGATGCGCACCCCTTTTTGCGTTTCGAACAGCACGATTTGCGGATCTTTCAGGCGCGCATGCGATTTCGACGTCACGCGCGGGAAGACCACCTGCACGCTTTTATAGTCGTCGTTGGTCAGCCAGCGCAGCACGTCCAGCTCGTGGATCAGCGTATTGGTGATCGCCATATCGGTGGTATAGCTCTCCGGCACCGACGGGTTGCGGTGCGCGCAGTGCAGCATCAGCGGCTCGCCGATGCCGCCGTCGGCGATGACTTTTTTCAGCGCGCGATAGCCTGCGTCATACGGACGCATAAAGCCGACCTGCACCAGACGCTTGCCGTGCTGGATCTCTGCGTCCACTACGCGACGGCAGCCTTCCGCGCTCAGCGCCAGCGGCTTTTCGCAGAACACCGGTTTACCGGCGGCGATGGCTGCCAGCGTAAATTCTTCATGGGTCGGATCCCAGGAGGTCACCAGAATCGCGTCGACTTCCGGCGATTTGATGACCTGATGGCCGTCGGCGTAGACCTCCGCCTCAATATTCAGGCGCTGCAGCGCGGCGCGCGCGCCGTCTACGTTGATATCCGATACCGCCACCACTTTTGCCCCCTGCAGGACATTATTGCAGCGACGAATATGTTCCTGGCCGATTGCGCCGGCACCGATAACGCCAAGTTTCAAAGTCATAATTACACCTGTAGGGTTCATAGCGAGGAATAAAGGGCCGGATGTTCCGGCCGGAATATTAGTATTTGCGCGCCTGGTCGAGGTGGGCATTAAGCTTCTCTGCCACCGCCTGCGTGCGTTCGGAGGTGGAAGCCTGCGCCACGCCGACGTGCCACCAGCTGAAATATTTGTGCACCATGGTTTTCGGCAGCACCTTGATGTCGATAAGCGTGGAAACGCTCTGCTTCTGCGCATCTTCCAACGCCTCAGCAAGCTGCTCCAGCGTCGTCACGCAATAAGTTTTGCAGCCGTAGCCCGCCGCGATGGCGGCGAAGTCCACCGGCACGAAGCCGCCGTCCAGCTTGCCGCCTTCCGGGTTGCGGAAGCGGAACTCGGTGCTGAAGCTGTCCATGCCATGCTCCATCTGCAGGTTGTTGATGCAGCCGTTGGTCATATTGTCGAACAGCACCACGTTGATCTTGGCGCGCTCCTGAATCGAGGTGACCAGTTCGGAGTGCAGCATCATAAAAGAGCCGTCGCCCAGCAGCGCGTAGACCTCGCGATGCGGCTGCGCCAGCTTCGCGCCCAGCGCGGCGTTGACCTCATACCCCATGCAGGAATAGTCGTACTCAACGTGGTACGAGTTGTAGTCGCGGGTGCGCCAGACGCGCTGCAGATCGCCCGGCAGACTGCCCGCTGCCGCGACAATCACTGCATCCTTTGGGAGCTGCTCGTTTAGCGTGCCGAGCACGCGGCTCTGGGTGAGCACCGACTGGGTCAGGCGATTGAATTCGGCGAACACCGCGTCGCGATCGAGATGGTCGGCAATTTCCGGAATAAAGCCGTCGCCGCTGTATTCCACCTGATAGACGCGCTGCGTCTCTTTCAGCAGTTTGCTCTGCGCCTGCGCGATCTGATCGCCCCAGTCGTTGCGGTAGTTTTTATCCGCCAGCCCCGCCTCCAGCGCGACAAGCGCTTCGCGCGCGTCCGCCAGCAGCTGCACGCCGTCGAGCTTGTAGCTGTCGAAGTTGCTGACGTTGACGTTAAGGAAGCTGACCTCAGGATGCTGGAAGATCCATTTTGATGCGGTGGTGAAGTCGGTGTAGCGCGTGCCGACGCCAATCACCAGGTCCGCCTCTTTCGCCAGCAGGTTGGCGGCCAGGCAGCCGGTTTCGCCCACGCCGCCGACGTTGAGCGGATGATCGGAGACGATAGTGCCTTTGCCCGCCTGGGTTTCGGCGAAGGGGATCTGATAGCGTTCGGCGAACTGGCGCAGCGCCTCGCCCGCTTCGGAATATTTCACGCCGCCGCCCAGCACGATCATCGGCTTGCACTTGCGGCCGATCAGCGCCAGCGCGTCGTTAAGCTGCGCGGCGGTCGGCAGGCGACGATCGAGGCGGTGTACGCGTTTCTGAAAGAAGTAGTCCGGGAAATCCCAGGCTTCGCTCTGCACGTCCTGCGGCAGCGCGAGGGTCACCGCGCCGGTTTCGGCGGGATCGGTCAGCACGCGCAGCGCGTTGATGCAGGCGGTCATCAGCTGTTCAGGACGGCTGATGCGATCCCAGTATTTGCTGACGGCGCGGAAGGCGTCGTTGGTGCTGATGCTAAGATCGTGGCTCTGCTCAATCTGCTGCAGCACCGGATCGGGCTGACGCGTCGCGAAGACGTCGCCCGGCAGCAGCAGTAAAGGAATGCGGTTGGCGGTGGCGGTGGCCGCTGCGGTGATCATATTAGCGGCGCCTGGCCCGACCGACGAACTGCAGGCGATGATCTGACGGCGCAGAGACTGTTTAGCGAAGCCCATCGCGGCGTGCGCCATGCCCTGTTCATTGCGGCCCTGATAAACGATCAGATCGCCGCTATCCTGCTCCAGCGCCTGCCCCAGCCCCAGCACGTTGCCGTGACCGAAGATGGCGAAGAGGCCTTTTACGAACTTCGTTTCCACGCCGTCGACATTAATGTATTGATTATCAAGAAACTTAACCAGCGCCTGCGCGGTAGTCATTCTGATCGTGGCCATATACTTTTCCTTTACATGCTGCAACCTGGTAGCAGGTCAGCGACGTGGCGTATCGCAAAAGCGACCGCAGGTAACTGAAACGTGAAGCGATTATAAACAAATATATTTTTCATAAAATACGATTACAGAAGAAACATTTCATTTTGCGATTGAGATCAAATTTAACCGCGAAACGCGTTATTCAGGGCCTGCTGGAGCAGGCCAGGTGAAACAAGAAGCGAGAAAAGCGGGTGATATGGATAATTTCATTCTATTTCAGCTGGTTCCATGCAGGTCGGCGTATCTGACGCTAAAGGCCACGTAGTCCTGAAACGCGGCGAAACAGCGTAAACATGGCGCACATAATGCGCGAGCGAGGCAGAGTTTTACCTGGTTCACAAAATCGCGATGGATGTTTCATTTCATATTGTGTTTGGAATTTTTATTCCTCATACTCGCCTTATCGTCAGTCTGGCAAGGGCAAAAACCAGACGCACGCCGGGATGTCGGCTTTCTGGCCCGCGTGTCTGCTTATCACAGAAGGAAAACACAGGTATGAGTACACAACAGAAGCGGCTTGATGTGATTTGTATTGGACGCATCGCCGTCGACCTTTACGGACAGCAAATTGGCGCGCGGCTGGAGGATATGAGCACCTTTGCCAAATATCTCGGCGGCTCCTCCGGCAACGTTGCCTACGGCACCGCGATTCAGGGGCTGAAGTCGGCGATGCTGGCGCGCGTGGGCGATGAGCACAACGGCCGCTTTCTGCGCGAAGAGCTGAATCGCGTGGGGTGTAATACCGACGGACTGATTACCGATAAGCAGCGTCTGACCGGGCTGGTGATCCTCGGCATCAAAGATGAAGAGAGTTTTCCGCTGATTTTCTACCGCGATAACTGCGCCGACATGGGGCTGGTGCCGGAAGATATCGACGAAGACTTTATCAATGCGTCACGCGCGGTGGCGGTGACCGGCACCCATCTGTCGCATCCGCAGACGCGCGCCGCGGTGCTGAAAGCGCTCGATATCGCGAAGCGCAACGGCCTGCGCACCGCGCTCGATATTGATTACCGCCCGGTATTGTGGGGGCTGACGTCGCTCGGCGACGGCGAAACGCGTTTTATCGAGTCGCAGCAGGTGACGCGCCAGCTGCAGGAAGTGCTGCACTATTTCGACCTGATTGTTGGCACGGAAGAGGAGTTCCATATCGCGGGCGGCAGCACCGATACGCTGGCGGCGCTAAAAAGCGTGCGCCAGGCGACGCAGGCGACGCTGGTGTGCAAGCGCGGTCCGCTGGGCTGCGTGGTGTTCGAGGGCGAAATCCCCGACAGCTGGGAGCTGACGCGCCTGCACAGCGGCGTGCGGGTTGAGGTCCTCAACGTGCTGGGCGCGGGCGACGCTTTTATGTCCGGCCTGCTGCGCGGCTGGCTCAACGACGAGGGCTGGGAGCAGGCGTGCCGTTACGCCAATGCCTGCGGCGCGCTGGTGGTATCGCGTCACGGCTGCGCGCCAGCGATGCCGACCAAAGCGGAGCTGGATGATTTCCTCAGCCGCGACCGCGAGGTGAAACGCCCCGATCTCGACGCGCGTCTTAATCATCTGCATCGCGTCACCACGCGCAAACAGCGCTGGCCGGAGCTGAACGTCTTCGCCTTCGACCATCGCAAACAGCTGGCCGATATGGCGCGCGAAGCGGGCGTCGACGAGAGCAAAATTCCGGCGCTGAAGGTGCTGTTGCTGAAGGCCGCTGAAGAGGCGGCGCGCGAGGCGGGCCTGGAGACCAAGAGCGGCATTCTGGCCGATACCACTTATGGCCAGAAGGCGCTGAACGCCATTACCGGCAAGGGCTGGTGGATTGGCCGTCCCATCGAGCTGCCCGGCTCGCGACCGCTGCGGCTGGAGCACGGCAATATCGGTTCGCAGCTGATCGACTGGCCCGCCGAGCACGTGGTGAAATGTCTGGTGTTCTATCATCCGCATGACAGCGCCGAGATGCGCAAAGAGCAGGACGAGCTGGTGCTCGACGTCTGGAAAGGCTGCAACAAGAGCGGTCATGAGCTGCTGCTTGAGGTGATTCTGCCAGAGAGCAATCACGATCGTGATGAGGCCCACTATCTCACCATTCTCAGCCACTTTTATCAGCTGGGCATTCAGCCTGACTGGTGGAAGCTGCCGCCGCTGTCGGCGGAGAGCTGGCAGGCGATCGGCGGCCTGATCGAACAGCAGGATCCCCACTGTCGCGGCATTTTGCTGCTGGGGCTCGACGCGCCGGAAGAGAAGCTGAAGGCGGGTTTCGCCGCGGCGGCGCAGGCGCCCTGGGTGAAAGGTTTTGCAGTCGGACGCACTATTTTCGGCCAGCCGTCGCGCCAGTGGCTGCAGGGCGAGCTGGATGATACGGCGCTGGTGGAGAAGGTGAAGGGCAACTATCTGCGGCTGATCGGCTACTGGCGCGCTGCGCGCGGTTAGTCGCGGGCTTGTTGTGCTGACGCGTGAGGCATAAACCGATCGCAAAGTCGCTTATGCATCCATGCTCGCTCGGCCCGCGCCTTCCCTGGCGCGGGACGCTTTGCTCTTCGGTTTATGCCTCCCGCTTTTTAAGCTTTTGAGCTGTCTGTACAACACAGCCATCTCAACGACGGGAACAATCCCGTCGTTTTCATTTCAATAGCTTATTTCAGCGTGATGCTCTGAACGATGCTGTCCGCATCGCTCTGCGCCTGCTGCTGGTTGTCGCCCGGCAGGGTAATCTGCAGCGTCAGCAGTTTGCCGTCGACCTTCGCCAGAATCACCGAGGACCATGAGGTCTGGTTATTGGCGGAGACCACGCTGTCGAGACGCTGCGCAGGCTGATCTTTCAGGGTAATCGCTTTGTCGGACACCACCTGCAGCTGCGGGTCGCGGTTGCGCTGCTGCTGTTCCAGACGCTGCGCCAGCACATCCAGCCCTTCGTTAGTGGCCTCGCCAGCGATAACGATTACGGCGCGCGCGCCGGTTTCATCGGCGTAAACGTGCATATTGGTCGTCTGGTTGCCCAGCTTGCCGCTCTTGTCCGACATGCCTGCCGGCAGCGAGAAGCTCAGCTTGCCGTCCATCAGCGTTACGTTCTGCGCCGACTGGCTGGCGCTGGTGCCGTTGCTGCCGGTCGCGTCATCTTTCTTCTGATCGCAGGCCGCCAGGCCCAGCACCAGTAAGCCAATACCCGCATATTTCACTAAGTTTCGCATCTGAATCCCTTTATTTGATTCCAGTAAGGCGTTCATACAACTCGAATCAGGCGGCAAAAGCAACCGCCCGATTGTCAGAAGATCTTAGCGGGTCATTGCGAAAGGCTCTATCGCCGGTTAGCCGAAATTTACCTGCGGGCGCTGCGAGCGCTCCGCCAGACGCTTCAGCATCGCATTGAGCAGCACGCCATAGGCGGGCAGGAAGAAGACCAGGCAGATCAGGACTTTAAAGCTGTAGTCCACCAGCGCGATCTCGACCCAGTGCGCGGCCATAAAGGGGTCCGTGCTCTTATAGAAGGCGATAAAGAAGAAGGCGAGCGTATCGCTGATATTGCCGAGGAACATTGCGCAGCCCGGCGCGATCCACCACTGCGGCAGCTGGCGCAGGCGGTTAAAGACGTGAACGTCGAGAATCTGCCCCAGCGCGTAGGCCATAAAGCTGGCGCAGGCGATGCGTGCGACGAACAGGTTAACGTTTTGCAGCGCCGCCAGGCCCTGCCACTGGCCCTGATAAAACAGACTGGAGACCAGATAGGAGACAAACAGCGCCGGGATCATCACCGCGAGGATAATGCGGCGTGCCAGCGGCGCGCCGAAAATGCGCACGGTCAGGTCGGTCGCCAGAAAAATAAACGGAAAGCTGAATGCGCCCCAGGTGGTATGGAAGCCGAAAATAGAGACCGGCAGCTGCACCAGATAGTTACTGGAGATAATCACCAGCAGATGAAACAGAGAAAGCCAGATCAGCGCATGCTGACGCTGACGCAGAGAAAATGCGATCATAGTGGACCTTTTTCATATTGGGGTGAGGGAACCCATTGCCGCGCAAAGCTGAGCCAGCGCGACGGTGTCGATGTTAAAAACCGCGGCATCTTACCGCGTTGTGCTATTTACGCAATGGTTAATTTTAACGCAATCGTTCTCGTCTTGCGTCTGCGGGGCGCCGCGTTAAAATGAGCGCCCCCTGTTTAGAACCGAGTGATTTATGAGCGACAACTTCTCCCATGCCGACCATCAGCTGGATGCCCTGGGCCTGCGCTGCCCGGAGCCAGTAATGATGGTGCGTAAAACGGTCCGCACCATGCAGGATGGGGAAACGCTGCTGATTATCGCCGACGATCCGGCCACCACGCGCGATATTCCCGGTTTCTGCCGCTTTATGGAACATCGCCTGCTGGCGCAGCAGACCGACACCCTGCCTTATCACTACCTGATCCAGAAGGGCCTCGGCGCCTGATCGTCGCGCCTGCTACCTGCGACGCGCGCGCAGCAGCCGCAGCGCGTTAGCGGTCACCAGCGCCGTCGCGCCGGAGTCGGCGACCACCGCCAGCCACAGGCCGGTCAGGCCCAGCAGCGTGGTGACCAGAAACAGCGCCTTCAGCCCCAGCGCAATGGCGATATTTTGCCGCAGCGTGGCGCGCGTGCGTCGCGCCAGCGCCACTAGCGACGGCAGCAGCGGCAACGCATCGCGCGTCAGCGCGGCGTCGGCGGTCTCTAGCGCGATATCGCTGCCGCTTCCCATGGCGATGCCGATAGTGGCCGCTTTCATCGCGGGCGCGTCGTTGATGCCGTCGCCGACCATCGCCAGCGGGCGCTGCTGGCCCAGCGCGCGAATGGCGTCGACCTTGTCACCAGGCAGCAGGCCGGCGCGAAAGTCGATGCCGAGTTCGCCGGCGATCGCCGCCGCCGCACGCGGGTTATCGCCGGTGAGCATCAGGCTCTCAATGCCCATTCTCTTCAGCTCCGCCAGGGCGTCGCGCGCGTCGGCGCGCAGGTTGTCGCGCAGCGCCAGCGCGCCCAGCGGTTCGCCGTCGCGCAGGATCGCCACCAGCGTTTGTCCCTGTTCTTCCTGCTGCAGGATCTGCGCGCGCTGCTCGGCGCTCAACGCGTCGACGCGGCCGGGCGACAGCAGCTCGACCTGTGCGCCCTCGACCTGCGCGGCGATGCCGCTGCCCGCCAGCGTCATCTGCTGGCTGGCGGAGGGCAGAATCAACTGCCGCTCGCTGGCAGCCGCGACGATCGCGGCGGCCAGCGGATGGGTCGATCCCTGTTCCACCGCCGCCGCCAGAGCCAGCAGCTCATCCTGCGACGCTGTGGCGAAGCAGAGCACGGCGGTAACCTGCGGTTTGCCCTGCGTCAGGGTGCCGGTTTTGTCGAAGGCGACGGCGCGTATCTGGCTGAGACGCTCCAGCGCCGCGCCGCCTTTAATCAGCGCGCCCTGGCGCGCAGCGGCGGCGAGGCCGGAGGTTATGGCGGCGGGCGTCGCGATCACCAGCGCGCAGGGGCAGCCGATCAGCAGCAGCGTTAGCCCTTTATAGATCCACGGCAGCCAACCGCCGAAGCCAAGCAGCGGCGGCGCCACCATCACCAGCGCGGCCAGCAGCATAATCAGCGGCGTATAGAGACGGCTGAAGCGATCGATAAAGCGCTCGACCGGCGCGCGGTGGCTTTCGGCCTCTTCAATCAGGGTGAGAATACGGTCGATGGCGCTGGCGCCGGGTTCAGAGGTCACTTCAAGCTGAATCAGCCGATCGACGCTGGTGGCGCCCGCCAGCAGCGCATCCCCTTTTTCACGCGTGACCGGCAGCGATTCGCCGGTCAGCGCGCTTTCGTCCAGGCTCGCCTCATTGCTCAGCAGGCGGCCGTCTACCGGCAGGCGTCCGCCCGCTGCCACTTCGATAACGTCGCCGGGGCGCAGCGCCGCCAGCGCCACGGTCTCCCGCCTGTCGCCATTAAGCCGCGTGGCGTTTTCCGGGCGCAGCGCCATCAGCTGCGTCACGCCGCTGCGCGCGCGGGCTGCAGCAAAAGCTTCCAGCCGTTCGCCCAGCAAAAACAGCAACAGCACCATCGCCGCTTCGGCGTGGGCGCCGATCAGCAGCGCGCCGGCGGCGGCGACGCTCATCAGCGTTTCGATAGTAAAGGGCGAGCCGCTGCGCGCGCGTTGCCATGCGCCACGCGCCACCGGCCACAGGCCGATCAGCGTCGTAAGGATAAACAGCCCGTCGCCCCAGCGCGGCATAAACTGGCTCAGCATCACGCTGGCGAGCAGCAAAGCGGCAAGCAGCAGCAGGGCGCGGTTTTCGCGCCAGCGGGAAGCGGGTCGGGGCGTTGGGGCGTCGTCGATCAGCGAGAAGCCGGCGCGCGCGACCGCCTGTTCAACCGCTGCGGCGACATCGGCGCTGGCCTCGACCAGCAGCTTTTCGCTGGCGAAAACGACGCGGGTGCTTAGCACCTCAGGCAGCTGGCTAACGGCGGTTTCAACGGTGCGGGCGCAGCTCGGACAGTCCATGCCGCTGACGCGCCAGCTAAAGCGCCAGCCGCCTTGCCTGTCGCTCTCTTCGTCGTTGCCGCCGGCATGACCGTCGCCGCCTGGGCTGTCGTCGGCCTCGCAACAACCGCCACCGCAGGCTGGCTGAATGGGCGAGGCGGCACTGATGTTCAGCCGTGCGGGCGCGGCGCCAGGCAGGGTGCACAGCGGTCTCGCGGCGGAATGGGTATGGCGAGAGCGGCCGCAGCCGCAGGCGTGTTCGTGATGATGTTGCTGCATAAAACCTCCAGTAACGGACGGGCGATCCCGCCCGCTACTGCATCCTACACTCTGGAGTCGACTCCAGAGTCAAGGCTGGTTTTACATCAGAAGAGCCACAGCGAGCGGACAATCATAAAGTGTCCGGCAAAGTAGCAGGCGGCGACGATGGCGCTGTCGGCACGAAAGCGGCGGCGATAGTGGCTGACGAACCAGACGATATTCGCCAGCAGCAGCAGACTTGCGCCCACCACCAGCGTGAAGCTGTCGTCGGTGGGACGGAAGAGATACTGCTCGGCGGCCAGCCAGGTCATCACCAGCGTCATGCCGATCAGCGTGCAAATCGGCCAGCGCAGCGTCTCCAGGCGGTTCCAGATGGTCGCAATGGTGATGGCGCCGATAATCAGCAGCGTCAGCGGAATCGGCCAGTAAAAGGTCATCGTCATACTGGCGGCGAAGCAGATGGTGTACAGCAGGTGAGAGAGGAAGAAGGCGCCCAGCGCGTAGAGCATTTGCTGGCGCGGCAGCAGCAGCAGCGCGTCGCCGACCAGCGTCGCGATCAGTCCGGCGATAATCAGGTAATCGGTCGGTTTCAGCACCGGCGCCTGCCAGGCCCAGCCCACCATCAGCAACAGCGTGACGGGTTTAAAGAGCCAGCGCTGCCACTGCGGGCCGCGATAGGATGCGTCAACATAGAGCCAACCGGAGAAAAGTACGGCAAGAAATGACCAAAGCATTGCTGCTCCCTTAAGGACAACCTGTCCATCAGATGGTGAAAATTCCCAATAAGTCGATCTCAGTTTAGGTTACGGCCTCGCAATGTGACAATCAGGCAACTCTGGTTGTATGCTTCACCCGCATTGCTTTCCAGAGCTTAACGAGACGAGAAAAAACCATGAGCAAACCACCGCTACTCTTTTTTATCGTGCTGGCCGTTATCGCCGTGCTGGCGACCCGTCAGTTTATCAAGCAGCGGCGCGAGACGGCGGTGAACGACGCCTCGCCGGTGCGCACGCTGATGGTGAAGGTCAAGACCAAGCGGGAGTATCCGTCGCCCAACCGGCGTTCGCGCCAGCGCGAAGTCATCGCGGGGGAAGAGATGCGCTACGAAGCCTGGTTCCATCCTCTGAACGGCGCCAGCGATATCAAAGCGATTGTGGGCGAGCGTGACTACAACCAGATGGATACCGGCGCGAAGGGCGAGCTGAAGATGCAGGGATCGCGCTTCGTCAGCTTTACGCCGGCGCAGTAAAAGCGGGCTGTTCAGCCCGCTATTTTACTTCTTCTTCGGAAAATTAGCCTTCTGCCAGGCCAGCAGTTCAAATACACCGAACAGAAAGATTTTGGTCTGCGTCCAGCGATCGATCGGCGGCGCGTCTTTCGGCTGGGTAGCGCGCAGCAGCGTCAGCTGCAGTCCGTGCATCAGGATCATAAAGAACAGCGCGACGTGGATAAAATAGCGCAGCGGTTTAGGGTAGGGATCGACCAGGTTAAAAAGTAAAAAAGCCCAGACGCACAGCATTAACAGGCGGCCTAAATTAAGCAACATCGGATGTCTCTTGTTGTCGGTGATATAAACGATACGCCACTTGTCCGGCGATCTTCTCGCGATGCAGCGCCCAGCTAGCGGGCACGGGCGGCGCGCCGTGCTCGACTTCGCTCTCTACATAAATCATCGCCTCGTCCGCCAGCCAGCCATTCTGCTCCAGCAGCTGCAGCGTCTGCTCCAGCAGTCCTTTGCGAAACGGCGGGTCGACGAACACCACATCGTATGGCTTGCCGGAGCCGGCCAGCCAGTTAAGGGTATTGGTGTTGATCACCTGCGCATCGCTGGCGCGCAGGGTGTGTAAATTCTTTTCCAGCTGCTGCGCCACCGCACGTTCCAGCTCCAGCAGCGTCACCGAACCGGCGAAGCGCGACAGCGCCTCCAGGCCGAGCGCGCCGCTGCCGGCAAAACAGTCCAGGCAGCGCGCCTGCTGCAGAACCGGCGCCAGCCAGTTAAACAGGGTTTCACGAACGCGATCGGTGGTGGGGCGCAGTCCGGCGCTGTCGGGCACCGGCAGTTTGCGTCCGCGCCACTGACCGCCGATGATGCGGATTTGTCCGGCACCGCCTGTGCCACGAGGGGTTTTACTCATCTTGCTCACAACTCGTCATAATTTGTTGCGTAGTTTAACGGGCGAACGAGTGAGAAGAAACGGTAAAAAAGGGTGCTGTGGTGCGCTGGCTGGAAAGTGTTAGACTAGTGAGTTGCTGAAGTCATACATAATTCTGCCGTTTTTCGCCCTTTCGGCGGTAAAAACCAGAGCTAATTTTTATCCCCTGGGAACAGCGAGCGACCGGGATTAAGCCATCGAGGAGTGTCGTCACACAATGGCAAAAGAGAAAAAACGTGGCTTTTTTTCCTGGCTGGGATTTGGCAAAGAAGAAGAGACACAACAGCCTGCTGAAACGCCTGAACAGCAGCCAGATGAGGCTGCGCTAGCGCAGGCGGAAACCGAAGCGGCGCATACCGTCGAGCTGACCGAGCAGGTCGCCGAGGCGCAGCGCGAAGCGTCTGCGCAGGCCGCGGAAGAGCATGTGGTTGCGGAAGAACAGGTCGCAGCAGAGCCGGAAGCGATCGTCCAGAAAGCGCAGGACGCGGAAATTATCGCGCCGCTGGAGGAGATCGTTCCGGAAGAAGAGCCGGAGCTGGCGCCGACGCCTGTCGCAGACGAGATATTGCCGGAAACGCTGCCGGAAGAAGAGCAGCCGCTGGATGACGAAGAGCTGGCCGCGCTGGCGCTGGCGGAAGCGCCGCAGGACGAGGCGGCGGAAGAGATCGCCGCGGAAGCGGAAGCGATCGCTGTTGAGAGCGACGCGCAGGATACGGTCAGCGATCTGCCGCTCGCCGCCGCGCCAATTATCTCCCAGGAGCAGGAACGTCCCACTAAAGAGGGATTCTTCGCACGCCTGAAGCGCAGCCTGGTCAAAACGCGCCAGAACCTCGGCTCCGGCTTTATCAGCCTGTTCCGCGGCAAAAAAATCGACGACGATCTGTTCGAAGAGCTGGAAGAGCAGCTGCTGATCGCCGATGTCGGCGTTGAGACCACGCGCCGCATTATTACTAACCTGACGCAGCAGGCGAACCGCAAACAGCTGCGCGACGCGGAAGCGCTCTACGGTCTGCTGAAAGCGGAGATGTCGGGCATTCTGGCGAAAGTAGACGCGCCGCTCGACGTCAGCGGCAAAGGGCCGTTCGTGATCCTCATGGTCGGCGTCAACGGCGTCGGCAAAACCACCACCATCGGCAAGCTGGCGCGCCAGTATCAGGCGCAGGGCAAATCGGTGATGCTGGCGGCGGGCGATACCTTCCGTGCGGCAGCCGTGGAGCAGCTGCAGGTGTGGGGCGAACGCAACAATATTCCCGTTGTGGCGCAGCATACCGGCGCGGATTCCGCCTCGGTGATTTTCGACGCCATTCAGGCGGCGAAAGCGCGCGGCGTCGACGTATTGATTGCCGATACGGCCGGCCGTCTGCAGAACAAATCGCACCTGATGGAAGAGCTGAAGAAAATCACCCGCGTGATGAAAAAACTGGACGAAGAGGCGCCGCACGAAGTGATGCTCACCCTCGACGCCAGCACCGGCCAGAACGCCATCAGCCAGGCGAAGCTTTTTCATGAAGCGGTCGGCCTGACCGGTATTACCCTGACCAAGCTGGACGGTACGGCGAAAGGCGGCGTGATCTTCTCGGTGGCCGATCAGTTCGGCATCCCGATTCGCTATATCGGCGTCGGGGAAGGCATAGAAGATTTACGGCCCTTCAAGGCCGAGGATTTTATTGAGGCACTGTTTGCCCGAGAGGACTAATTGGGATGATTCGCTTTGAAGAGGTCAGTAAGGCATATCTCGGCGGGCGTCAGGCGCTGCAGGGCGTAGATTTTCATCTGCGGCCGGGCGAAATGGCGTTCCTGACCGGCCATTCCGGCGCCGGTAAGAGTACCCTGCTGAAGCTGATTTGTGGCATTGAGCGTCCGAGCGCGGGCCATATCTGGTTCAGCGGTCACGATATTTCACGACTGCGCCACAGCGAGGTGCCGTTCCTGCGTCGCCAGATCGGCATGATCTTTCAGGATCACCACCTGCTGATGGATCGTTCGGTCTACGACAACGTGGCGATCCCCCTGATCATCTCCGGCGCCAGCGGCGAAGATATTCGTCGCCGCGTGTCGGCGGCGCTGGATAAAGTCGGTCTGCTCGATAAAGCGAAAAGCTTTCCGATTCAGCTCTCCGGCGGCGAACAGCAGCGCGTTGGCATTGCGCGCGCCGTGGTGAACAAGCCCGCCGTGCTGCTGGCGGACGAACCGACCGGCAACCTGGACGACGCGCTGTCGGAAGATATCCTGCGTCTGTTCGAAGAGTTCAACCGCGTGGGCGTCACCGTACTGATGGCGACGCACGACAGCGGGCTGATCGCGCGGCGACGCTATCGCGTCATGACGCTCAATCAGGGACGCCTGCATGGAGGCCACGATGGTCAATAAACGCAACAAGCGCCCCGCTGCGCCAAAAGCGAAAGCGCCCTCTAAAAGCAAAGCGCTGAAGGGCGGCTGGCAGGAACAGTGGCGCTACGCGTGGCGCGGCACCCTGTCGGATATGTATCGCCAGCCGCTGGCGACGCTGCTGACGGTGATGGTGATCGCCATTTCGCTGACGCTGCCCAGCGTCTGCTACATGGTGTGGAAAAACGTCAGCCAGGCCGCGACGCAGTGGTATCCCGCGCCGCAGCTGACGGTTTATCTGTCGAAAACGCTGGACGATACCGCCGCGGAAAATGTGGTGGCGCAGCTCAAGCAGGTCGACGGCGTGGATAACGTCAACTACCTGACGCGAGAAGAGGCGCTGAACGAGTTCCGCAACTGGTCGGGCTTTGGCGGCGCGATGGACATGCTGGAGCAGAACCCGCTGCCGGCGGTGGCGATTATTACGCCGAAGCTTAACTTCCAGAATTCCGACACCATGCAGAACCTGCGCGACAGCGTCGCGAAAGTGCAGGGCGTTGACGAGGTGCGCATGGATGACAGCTGGTTCGCCCGTCTGGCGGCGCTGACCGGACTGGTGGGCCAGGTCGCGTCGATGATCGGTATTCTGATGATTGTCGCGGTGTTCCTGGTGATCGGCAACAGCGTGCGGCTCAGCATCTTCGCGCGGCGCGACACCATTAACGTGCAGAAGCTGATCGGCGCAACCGACGGCTTTATTCTGCGGCCGTTCCTCTACGGCGGGGCGCTGCTCGGCTTAAGCGGCGCGGTGCTGTCGCTGATCCTTTCCGAGGTGCTGGTGCTGCGTCTGCAGTCGGTCGTGGCGCAGGTGGCGCAGGTCTTCGGCACCACTTTTTCGCTGGAAGGTTTCTCGTGGGATGAAGGACTGCTGCTGCTGCTGATCGCCGCGATCATCGGCTGGATCGCCGCCTGGCTGGCGACGGTGCAACATTTACGTCGTTTTACGCCCCAGTAACCGCCTGCAACGTTTTTTTGGTATAATGTTCCTCTGTTGCCGACGATCCGGGCGCAGAGGAACCTCCCTCTCTTCCCGCCTCGTCATCTGTGTGTAAAATATTCACTGCTATAATTGAACTTGTGGATAACTTGGCTACTCTAAGTAGCACAGATTGCTTTCGGATTTTCCCCGGCGTTGACTTAATGTAACGTCTGCTCAAAGGGAAGACGCAGCAACTTAATAACCATTGTGAGGGTTTGAATGACCAAAGAAATGCAAACTTTAGCTATTGCTCCTCTTGGCAACCTGGAATCTTACGTTCGGGCCGCCAACGTCTGGCCGATGCTGTCGGCAGAAGAGGAAAAAGCGCTGGCTGAACGGCTGCATTACCAGGGCGATCTGGATGCGGCTAAGACGCTGATCCTGTCTCACCTGCGCTTTGTAGTTCATATCGCTCGTAATTACTCCGGTTACGGCCTGCCTCAGGCGGACCTGATTCAGGAAGGGAACATCGGCCTGATGAAGGCGGTGCGTCGCTTTAATCCTGAAGTAGGCGTGCGTCTGGTCTCTTTCGCCGTGCACTGGATTAAAGCCGAGATTCACGAATACGTGCTGCGCAACTGGCGTATCGTGAAGGTCGCTACCACGAAAGCGCAGCGCAAGCTGTTCTTTAACCTGCGTAAAACCAAGCAGCGTCTGGGCTGGTTCAATCAGGACGAAGTCGAGATGGTGGCGCGTGAACTGGGCGTAAGCAGCAAAGACGTGCGTGAAATGGAATCGCGTATGGCTGCGCAGGATATGACCTTCGATATGTCCGCCGACGACGAGAGCGGCGAAGGCAAAGCGATGGCGCCGGTGCTCTATCTGCAGGATAAAACCTCAGACTTCGCCGACGGCATCGAAGAGGATAACTGGGAATCGCACGCGGCGGACAAGCTGAGCGATGCGATGCAGGGCCTCGACGAGCGCAGCCAGCACATTATCCGCGCCCGCTGGCTGGACGAAGATAATAAAACCACGCTGCAGGAACTGGCGGATCGCTACGGCGTGTCGGCCGAACGCGTGCGGCAGCTGGAAAAGAACGCCATGAAAAAACTTCGCATGGCGATCGAAGCATAACGGAACCGCAAAAACGGGCGACGCGAGTCGCCCTTTTTTTTGCCCGCTATTTAACCCAGCCATCCGCCTGCGCGCGAAAACCGCACGCCTGCATAAACGCCGCGCGCTCGCCCTGATTCGCGCTGCCGTCGTCCGCCACCCACCAGCTTGAGACCGAACCGTTCTGCGCGATGGTCTCTTCCACCAGATAACGCCCTACGCCGCGACGTCGCGTCACCTCGCGCACTTCCAGCTGCGAAATGTCTCCCTGCGTCCCCGCAATCGTCAGCTTTAACGCTCCCAGCAGCCGCGCATTGAAACGCGCGGCGTAAAGGCGGACGTTTTCGTTCAGGCTGGCTTCCAGCGCAGCGATATCCTCATCCGGCCAGATTTTCGCAAGGTCAATGCGGTCCTGCGCACTCAGCGTGGTCAGGCGCAGAATAGTGAGTTTCATAACAAACACCTGTACTAGTCGAAAGGGCATAGTGTAGCGAATTTAGACAGTCAGAGCGCCGTCACTTTTTTAAGTTGAAAACAGGTCAAAAGATGGTCTGGATGCCAGGATAGAGGAGATAAAGAACAATAAGCGGCGTAAAAGCCAGCATAACGCGCTAGAGAAATGGCGTAAAAGCCTGCATAACAACCAGATGATTATGCTGTTTCAGCCGGCTATTTCCCAATGTGTCAGTTGATTTACAGAAGAAACTTCCTGTTTAATAACCTGAAAAATAAAGCCTTATTACCAAAAAATATCGGAAAAGCACGCTAAATCGTTCATAAACATCATTTTTCGGCTTTATCCGGTAGCAACAGCAAACCACAAATCACAGACACAACAAGATGGGGAAGTCCGCATGAAAATGAGTAAAGGCCGCGCATTACTGGCGGGTTGCGTTGCGCTGGCGATGAGCCACGCCGCCCTGGCTGCCGACATCAAAATCGCCATCGTCGGCGCCGTAACCGGCCCGGTCGCGCAGTATGGCGATATGCAGTTCACCGGCGCCGCGCAGGCGATTAAGGATATCAACGCCAAAGGCGGCGTAAACGGCAACAAGCTGGTGGGCGTAGAGTATGACGACGCCTGCGACCCGAAACAGGCCGTGGCGGTGGCGAACAAGGTCGTCAACGACGGCATCAAGTACGTTATCGGCCATCTTTGCTCCTCTTCTACTCAGCCTGCGTCCGACATCTATAACGACGAAGGCGTGCTGATGATTACCCCGGCGGCCACCGCGCCGGAGCTGACCGCACGCGGTTACGAAACCATTATGCGCACCACCGGCCTGGACTCCGACCAAGGCCCGACCGCCGCAAGCTATATCCTCGATCAGATCAAGCCTAAACGTATCGCCGTGGTGCATGACAAGCAGCAGTACGGCCAGGGCCTGGCGGAGTCGGTGCAGAAAACCCTGAAGGCCAAAGGCGGCAACGTGGTGCTGTTTGAAGGCATCACCGCAGGCGATAAAGATTTCTCTACGCTGATTGCGCGCCTGAAGAAAGAGAACGTCGACTTCGTTTACTACGGCGGCTACTACCCGGAAATGGGTCAGATCCTGCGCCAGGCGAAAGCGGCTGGCCTGAACGCCGGCTTTATGGGGCCGGAAGGGGTGGGCAACGCCTCGCTCTCCAATATCGCGGGCGACGCCTCGGAAGGCATCTATGTGACGCTGCCGAAGCGCTACGACCAGCTGCCGGAGAACAAGGCGATCGTCGACGCCATCAAGACCAACAGCGCGCAGAACCGCAAAGATCCGACCGGTCCGTTCGTCTGGACCACCTATGCGGCGATCCAGTCGCTGGCGGCCGGCATCGAGCGCAGCAAGAGCGACGAGCCGGAAGAGATTGCGAAAAACCTGAAGGGCGGCGAGCCGGTTCCGACAGTGATGGGCAACCTGAGCTGGGATCAGAAAGGCGATCTGAAAGGCTTCGAGTTCGGCGTATTTAAATGGCACAAAGACGGTTCTTCAACCGCAGTTAAGTAATGGTTCCATCGGCAGACCAATCCCTTGCCGCGTCGGCAGGGGATTTTCCCGTTCTCATGCAGGTCTTCACTATGTCCGAGCAGTTTCTTTATTTCACACAGCAGATGCTTAACGGGGTCACCCTCGGCAGCACCTACGCGCTGATCGCCATCGGTTACACCATGGTTTACGGCATCATCGGCATGATCAACTTCGCCCACGGCGAGGTCTATATGATCGGCAGCTATGTCTCCTTTATTGTGATCGCCGCCCTGATGATGATGGGCATCGACACCGGCTGGCTGATGATCGCCGCCGGCTTCGTGATGGCGATCCTGATCTCCAGCGCCTACGGCTGGAGCATCGAACGCGTCGCCTATAAGCCGGTGCGATCGTCGAAGCGCCTGATCGCGCTGATCTCCGCCATCGGCATGTCGATCTTCCTGCAAAACTACGTTAGCCTGACGCAGGGCTCGCGCGACCTCGCGCTGCCGAGCCTGATTACCGGCCAGTGGACGCTGGGCCAGAGCAACGGCTTCGCCGCCACCGTCTCTACCATGCAGATCGTGATCTGGCTGGTGACCTTCCTGGCGATGCTGGCGCTGACGCTGTTTATCCGCTATTCGCGCATGGGCCGCGCCTGCCGCGCCTGCGCCGAAGACCTGAAAATGGCGAGCCTGCTCGGCATCAATACCGACCGCGTCATTTCGCTGACCTTCGTGATCGGCGCGGCGATGGCGGCGGTGGCGGGCGTGCTGCTCGGCCAGTTCTACGGCTCGATTAACCCCTTTATCGGCTTTATGGCCGGCATGAAGGCCTTTACCGCCGCGGTACTGGGCGGCATCGGCAGCATTCCGGGCGCGATGATTGGCGGCCTGGTGCTCGGCATCGCCGAAGCGCTGACCTCGGCCTATCTCAGCACCGAATATAAAGACGTGGTCTCTTTTGCGCTGCTGATCGTGGTGCTGCTGGTGATGCCGACTGGCATCCTGGGCCGTCCGGAGGTCGAGAAAGTATGAAATCCTCCTTTATCAATGCGCTGCTCTCCTCTGTAATGCTGCTGGTGCTGGCCAGCTTCTTTATGGGCATGCGCCTCGGCCTTGACGGCACCCGTCTGGTGGTGCAGAGCGCCGGCGAGGTGCGCTGGAACTGGATTTTCGTCGGCTGCGGCGTGGTCTTTCTCTTTCAGCTGTTGCGTCCGTTCTGGCAGCGCGGCCTGAAAAAGATTTCTGGTCCGGCGCTGGTGCTGCCCGGCATCGACGGCTCTACGCCTAAGCAGAAGCTGTTTATGCTGGCGCTGATCGTCGTGGCGGTGGCCTGGCCCTTTTTCGTCTCGCGCGGCGCGGTGGATATCGCGACGCTGACGCTGATCTACGTGATGCTCGGTCTCGGACTCAACGTGGTGGTCGGCCTCTCGGGTCTGCTGGTGCTCGGCTACGGCGGCTTCTACGCTATCGGCGCCTACACCTTCGCGCTGCTGAATCACTACTTCGGCCTCGGCTTCTGGGAGTGTCTGCCGCTGGCGGGCATCGTCTCGGCGCTCTTCGGGCTGCTGCTCGGCTTTCCGGTGCTGCGTCTGCGCGGCGACTATCTGGCGATCGTCACGCTCGGCTTCGGCGAGATCGTGCGCATTCTGCTGCTGAATAACACCGCGCTGACCGGCGGTCCCAACGGCATCGCGCAGATCCCTAAGCCGTCGCTGTTCGGCCTGGAGTTCGGCCGCAAAGTCTCTGAAGGCGGCTGGAGCACCTTCCACGAGTTCTTCGGCCTGAAATATGACCCCAGCGACCGCGTGATTTTCCTCTATCTGGTGGCGCTGCTGCTGGTGGCGCTGACGCTGTTCGTGATTAACCGCCTGCTGCGTATGCCGCTGGGCCGCGCGTGGGAAGCGCTGCGCGAAGATGAGATCGCCTGTCGCTCGCTCGGCCTCAGCCCGACGCGCATCAAGCTGACCGCCTTTACCATCAGCGCCGCTTTCGCCGGCTTCGCCGGCACGCTGTTCGCCGCGCGCCAGGGCTTCGTCAGCCCAGAGTCCTTTACCTTCGTCGAATCCGCTTTCGTGCTGGCGATCGTGGTACTGGGCGGCATGGGCTCGCAGTTCGCCGTAATTCTCGCCGCTATCCTGCTGGTGGTGTCGCGCGAGCTGATGCGTGACCTGAACGAATACAGCATGCTGGTGCTGGGCGGCCTGATGGTGCTGATGATGATCTGGCGTCCGCAGGGGCTGCTGCCGATGAAGCGTCCGCACCTGAAACTGAAGCAGAAACAAGGAGAGCAGGCATGAGTCAGCCCTTATTAGCCGTTGAAGGCCTGATGATGCGCTTCGGCGGCCTGCTGGCGGTCAATAACGTGGCGCTGGAGCTGCGCGCGCAGGAGATCGTCTCGCTGATCGGTCCCAACGGCGCGGGAAAGACCACCGTATTTAACTGCCTGACCGGCTTCTACAAGCCGACCGGCGGCACCATTAAGCTGCGCGAGCAACATCTGGAAGGGCTGCCCGGCCAGCAGATCGCCCGCATGGGCGTGGTGCGCACCTTTCAGCACGTGCGCCTGTTCCGTGAGATGACGGTAATCGAGAACTTGCTGGTGGCGCAGCATCAGCATCTGAAAAGCGGCCTCTTTTCGGGCCTGTTCAAAACGCCCGCCTTTCGTCGCGGCGAGAGCGAGGCGCTGGATCGCGCCGCCACCTGGCTGGAGCGCATCGGGCTGCTCGATCTCGCCAACCGCCAGGCGGGCAATCTGGCCTATGGCCAGCAGCGCCGTCTGGAGATCGCGCGTTGCATGGTGACGCGGCCGGAGATCCTGATGCTGGACGAACCGGCGGCCGGACTCAACCCGAAAGAGACGCACGAGCTGGATGAGCTTATCGCCGAACTGCGCGGTGAGCACAAGGTCTCCGTGCTGCTGATTGAACACGATATGAAGCTGGTGATGGGCATTTCCGACCGTATCTATGTGGTGAACCAGGGTACGCCGCTGGCCAACGGCACGCCGGAAGAGGTGCGTAATAATCCGGATGTGATCCGAGCCTATTTAGGAGAGGCGTAACATGGCAAACCCGATGTTATCCGTTAACAACGTCAGCGCGCACTACGGCAAGATCCAGGCGCTGCACAACGTCAGCCTGCATATCAGTCAGGGCGAAATCGTCACGCTGATCGGCGCCAACGGCGCGGGGAAAACCACGCTGCTCGGCACGCTGTGCGGCGAGCCGCGCGCCACCCAGGGCAGCATTACCTTCGATGGCAAAACCATTACCGACTGGCAAACCGCGCGTATCATGCGCGAGGCGATCGCTATCGTGCCGGAAGGGCGCCGGGTATTTTCGCGCATGACGGTAGAGGAGAACCTGGCGATGGGCGGCTTTTTCGCCAGCCGTCAGGAGTATCAGACGCGCATCGCGCGCGTCTATGAGCTCTTTCCGCGTCTGGCGGAGCGTAAAATCCAGCGCGCGGGCACCATGTCCGGCGGCGAGCAGCAGATGCTGGCGATCGGCCGCGCGCTGATGAGCCAGCCGCGTCTGCTGCTGCTGGACGAACCCTCCCTGGGACTGGCGCCGATCATTATCCAGCAGATCTTCGACACCATCGAGCAGCTGCGTAAAGAGGGAATGACCATCTTCCTGGTGGAGCAGAACGCCAACCAGGCGCTGAAGCTGGCGGATCGCGGCTATGTGCTGGAGAACGGGCACGTGGTGCTGGAAGATACAGGCGAAGCTTTACTCTCCAACGAAGCCGTCCGCAGCGCTTACTTAGGCGCCTAGGCCTGGCTTACTTGCCATTTCGGCAGCGGGCAGTGCTCGCATTCCTCACGTACTTTAGTACGCTCCGGATGCTGCGCGCTGGCCGTTGCCGAACTGGCTGCGCCGCCGACGGCCTTTGGCATTGGATAATGTCTGGCTATGACACCGACGGCCCCTGGCTGTTGTGCGATAAAATATTTTAGGTTGCCCTTCATCTGGCCGTCATGCGGCTGTCATCTCGCTGTTATTAATCCGTCATTTTCCCGTGTCATGTTACTTCGCGAACAAAAAATGCGTGATATCGCGCGTACCTACCTGCACAGGAAAATTCTATGTCCGTGTTGAAGACACAAAGTAGACTGATGAGTGTGGTTCTGGGCCTGGCCATCAGCGGCAACGCGCTGGCCGCCACTGAAATTCCTTTCTGGCACTCAATGGAGGGCGAGTTAGGCAAAGAGGTCGACTCTCTGGCGCAACGTTTCAACCAGGCGCATCCCGACTATAAAATCGTGCCGACCTACAAAGGTAACTACGAACAGAGCCTCGCGGCAGGCATCGCAGCGGTGCGCACCGGCAAAGCGCCGGCCATTTTGCAGGTGTATGAAGTCGGCACTGCCACCATGATGGCTTCGAAGGCGATCGTGCCGGTGCATCAGGTCTTCCAGGACGCAGGCATTCCCTTCGATGAAAAACAGTTCGTGCCGACCGTGGCGGGCTACTACAGCGACGCCAGCGGCCATCTGATTTCTCAGCCGTTCAACAGCTCCACGCCGGTGCTTTACTACAACAAAGACGCCTTTAAAAAAGCGGGCCTGAACCCCGATCAGCCGCCGAAAACCTGGCAGGAGCTGGCGAAAGACGCCGACGCGCTGCGTAAAGCGGGCCTGAGCTGCGGCTACGCCAGCGGCTGGCAGGGCTGGATCCAGATCGAAAACTTCAGCGCCTGGCACGCCTTGCCGGTCGCTACCAAAAACAACGGCTTCGACGGTACCGACGCGGTGCTGGAGTTCAACCAGCCGGTGCAGGTGCGCCATATCCAGATGCTGGAGGAGATGAACAAGAAAGGCGACTTCACCTACTTCGGCCGTAAAGACGAATCCACCGCCAAGTTCTATAACGGCGACTGCGGCATCACCACTGCCTCTTCGGGCTCGCTGGCCGACATCAAACACTACGCCAAATTCAACTTCGGCGTCGGCATGATGCCGTATGACGAGACCGTGCCGAACGCGCCGCAGAACGCCATTATCGGCGGCGCCAGCCTGTGGGTGATGAAAGGCAAAGACGCCAACACCTACAAGGGCGCCGCGGAGTTTATGCAGTTCCTGGCGCAGCCGGAAATCGCCGCCGAGTGGCATCAGAAAACCGGCTACCTGCCGATCACCACCGCTGCCTACGAGCTGACCAAAAAGCAGGGCTTCTACGACAAGAACCCCGGCGCGGATATCGCGACGCGTCAGATGCTGAATAAAGATCCGCTGCCGTTCACCAAAGGCATGCGTCTGGGCAATATGCCGCAGATCCGCACCATCGTCGACGAAGAGCTGGAAGGCGTCTGGACCGGCAAACAGTCGCCGCAGGCCGCGCTGGATAGCGCGGTGAAACGCGGCAACGAACTGCTGCGCCGCTTTGAACAGCAGGTGAAATAACCTGTGACGTTAAAAGGGTCGGCGCGTGCCGGCCCTGTTCTCTTTCTCAGACAGAGTACGCTATGTCTTCATCTCGTCCGGTGTTTCGCACCAGCCTGCTGCCCTATTTGCTGGTGCTGCCGCAGCTGCTGATTACCGCCATCTTTTTCCTCTGGCCTGCGGGCGAAGCCCTGTGGTATTCGCTGCAAAACCTTGATCCGTTCGGCATCTCCAGCACCTTTGTCGGCCTGGACAATTTCAGGCGCCTGTTTCAGGACAGCTACTATCTCGAGGCTTTCTGGACCACCATCGTGTTCAGCACGCTGGTCACGGTGTGCGGCATGGTGCTGTCGCTGCTGCTGGCGGCGCTGGTGGATTACGTTATCCGGCTGCGCAAGCTCTATCAGACGCTGCTGCTGCTGCCCTACGCGGTGGCGCCGGTGGTTGCGGCGGTGATGTGGATGTTTCTGTTCAATCCCGGCCTCGGCCTGATTAGCCACTTTCTCAACCAGCTTGGCTATAGCTGGAACTATGCCCAGAACAGCGGCCAGGCGATGTTCCTGATTGTCGTCGCCTCGATCTGGCAGCAGATGAGTTACAACTTTCTCTTCTTTTTCGCCGCGCTGCAGTCGATCCCGAAATCGCTGGTGGAAGCCGCGGCGATCGACGGCGCCGGGCCGGTGCGCCGCTTCTTCAATCTGTCGCTGCCGCTGATTACGCCGGTGAGCTTCTTTCTGCTGGTGGTGAACCTGATCTACGCCTTCTTCGACACCTTCCCGGTGATCGACGCCGCGACCGGCGGCGGGCCAGTGCAGGCTACCACCACGCTGATCTACAAAATCTATCGCGAAGGCTTTACCGGGCTGGATCTCTCTTCTTCGGCGGCGCAGTCGGTAGTGCTGATGCTGCTGGTGATCGGCCTGACCGTTATTCAGTTCCGCTTCGTTGAGCGTAAGGTGCAGTACCAATGATTGAAAACCGTCGCGGGCTGGATATCTTCAGCCACACGCTGCTGGTGCTGGGCGTGCTCACTATTCTCTTTCCGCTCTATGTCGCCTTCGTCGCCGCCACGCTGGATAACGAGGCAGTCTATCAGGTGCCGATGACTCTGATCCCCGGCACCCACCTGTGGGAGAACATTTCGCGCATCTGGACCCAGGGGGTTAACGGCAGCGGTCCGGCGTTCAGCCTGATGCTGCTGAACAGCCTGATTATGGCGTTCGGCATTACCGTCGGCAAAATCACGGTGTCGATGCTCTCCGCCTTTGCGCTGGTCTGGTTTCGCTTTCCGCTGCGCACGCTCTTTTTCTGGCTGATCTTCATTACGCTGATGCTGCCGGTCGAAGTGCGTATTTTCCCTACCGTGCAGGTAATCGCCGATCTCAATATGCTCGACAGCTACAGCGGCCTGACGCTGCCGCTGATGGCATCGGCCACGGCGACCTTTCTGTTCCGCCAGTTCTTTATGTCGCTGCCGGACGAGCTGATCGAGGCGGCGCGCATCGATGGCGCCAGCGCGCTGCGCTTCTTCTGGGACATCGTGCTGCCGCTGTCGAAAACCAATCTCGCGGCGCTGTTCGTGATCACCTTTATCTACGGCTGGAACCAGTATCTCTGGCCGCTGCTGATCGTCAACGACGCCTCGCTCAGCACCGCAGTGGCGGGGATCAAAAGCATGATCTCCACCAGCGGATCGCCGACGCAGTGGAACGAAGTGATGGCGGCAATGTTATTAACCCTGATCCCACCGGTAGTGGTGGTGCTGGTCATGCAGCGCGCGTTCGTGCGTGGCCTGGTCGAGAGCGAGAAATAAGCATGGCAGGCGTAACCCTTCAGGCGGTAACCAAGTCCTACGACGGCAAGAATCAAATCATTCAGCCGCTGAACGTCACCGTCAACGACGGCGAATTTATGGTGATGGTCGGTCCCTCCGGCTGCGGAAAATCGACGCTGCTGCGCATGGTGGCGGGGCTGGAGCGCGTCACCTCCGGCGACATCTATATCGACGATCGTCGCGTCACCCAGATGGAGCCGAAAGATCGCGGCATCGCTATGGTGTTCCAGAACTACGCGCTCTACCCGCATATGACGGTCGAGGAGAATATGGCCTACGGGCTGAAGATCCGCGGCATGAGCAAAGAACATATCCGCCTGCGCGTGCTGGAGGCGGCACGCAGCCTGGAGCTGGATCAGCTGCTGAGCCGCCGTCCGCGCGAGCTTTCCGGCGGGCAGCGCCAGCGCGTGGCGATGGGCCGCGCTATCGTGCGCGAGCCCTCGGTATTCCTGTTCGACGAGCCGCTCTCCAACCTGGACGCGCGGCTGCGCGTGCAGATGCGGCTGGAGCTGCAGCAGCTGCACCGTCGCCTGCAAACCACCAGCCTTTACGTCACGCACGATCAGGTCGAAGCGATGACGCTGGCGCAGCGCGTGATGGTATTGAACAAGGGCTTTGTCGAGCAGATCGGCACGCCGGTAGAGATTTACGAGCGTCCAGCCAGCCAGTTCGTCGCTTCCTTTATCGGCGCGCCGGCGATGAACCTGATTGACGGCCAGATCGGCAGCGACGGCACGCGCTTCAATATCGACAACTCATACTCTCTGCCGCTCGGCGACATCAAGGCGAAGTGGGCGAATCGCGCCGTGACGCTCGGCATCCGCCCCGAACATGTGCGCATCAGCCCGCGCGATCGCGAGGGCATTCCGCTGCGCGTAGAGACGCTGGAGCTGCTCGGCGCAGACAACCTGGCGCATGGGCGCATCGGCGAGACGCCGCTGGTGGTGCGTCTGCCGCACAGCGAACGCCCGCAGGCGGGCAGCACGCTGTGGCTGCATCTGCCGTCGGATGCGTTACACTATTTCGATTCAACTACCGGAAAGCGTCTGGAATGAGCACATACAGCTGGCCCTATCCTCATATCGTCGCCCATCGCGGCGGCGGCAAACTGGCCCCGGAAAATACCCTGGCGGCGATCGACGTCGGCGCGGAGTGGGGCCATACCATGATCGAGTTCGACGCGAAGCTGTCGCAGGATAAGCAGATTTTTCTGCTGCACGATGACACGCTGGATCGCACCAGCAACGGCTGGGGCGTAGCGGGCGAGCTGCCGTGGGATAAACTGGCGCAGCTGGATGCGGGCGGCTGGTTCGGCAAGGCGTTCGACGGCGAACCGCTGGCGCTGCTTCCCGACGTGGCGGCACGCTGTCGCCGGTACGGCATGATGGCGAATATCGAAATCAAACCCACTACCGGCAGCGAGGCGGAAACCGGACGCGCCATCGCCCACGCGGCGAAAATGCTGTGGCAGGGCATGACCTCGCCGCTGCTGTCGTCGTTCTCTTATGTGGCGCTGGAGTCGGCGATGCAGGCGGAGCCGGATCTGCCGCGCGGCCTGCTGCTTGATGAATGGGATGAGGCGTGGCAAAGCAAAACCGCCGCGCTGGCGTGCGTCTCGATTCACCTTAACCATAAACTGCTCGACGCCGACCGCGTCGCGGCGCTGAAGGCCGCCGGCCTGCATATTCTGGTCTACACGGTGAACGACCCGGATCGGGCGCGTGCCCTGCTGAAATGGGGCGTCGACGCCATCTGCACCGATCGCATCGACATTATCGGCCCCGACTTCCGTTAATTACGGTTCTGCTGCTGTCCCGGCTGCGTGTTGATGACGCGCTGCTGGGCGCTGCTGCGCTGTTCCTGCATTTTGCGCTGTATCTGCTGCGTCTGCTGCTGCTGATCCTGCTGCAGTTTGCTCTGCTGCTGCTGCTGCTGAATTTGCATCTGCGTCTGCATACGCTGCTGGCTTGGATTGTAGCCCGGCTGATTAGGTTGATTCGTGTTGTTCAGCATATTAGCCATACCGCTTAGCGGCAGCAGTGCGGCAAAAACGATTAACCATTTTTTCATGTGACTTCCTCCGTCAACGCGGCCTCACCGGCGTGTGATGCGCCGTGGCCGCAGCTATAAGTTTAGCAACCTCACAAACTTCTCCCCCAGGAACGCACCGAATTTGACTTAGATGTTATTTTTTTGCTGTATTTGTAAACAATTGCCTGCGTGATAACAAATGTAAACAACTGAAAAGGGTAGAGGGATGATGATGCGAGGAAATATACGCCAGCTTGGCTGGGCTGTGATGATGAGTTTAACGGTGGTCAGCGTGGCTGATGCCGCCGCGCCTGCCAGCGCGCCGCCCGTCTCTTATGGCGTTGAGGATGACACCTTTCATCCCGTCAGGGCGCAGAACGGCATGGTCGCTTCGGTCGATGCGCTGGCGACGCAGGTTGGCGTGGATATTCTGCGGCAGGGCGGCAACGCGGTGGACGCCGCCGTCGCCGTCGGCTTCGCGCTGGCGGTGACGCATCCGCAGGCGGGCAACCTGGGCGGCGGCGGCTTTATGCTGCTGCGCACCGCGTCCGGTCGCGCCACCTCTATCGACTTCCGCGAAATGGCGCCGGGCCGCGCCTCGCGCGATATGTTCCTCGACAAGCAGGGCAACGCCGACAGCAAACTATCGCTAACCTCACATCTCGCCTCGGGCACGCCCGGCAGCGTGGCGGGCTTTGCGCTGGCGGCGCAAAAATATGGCACGCTGCCGCTCAGCACGCTGCTGGCGCCGGCGATTAAACTGGCGCGCGAAGGCTACGTGGTCAACGACGCGCTGGCGGACGATCTGAAAACCTACGGCAAGGAAGTGCTGCTGGCGCATCCCAACAGCAAGGCGATTTTCTTTAAGCCTGACGGCACGCCGTGGCAGAAGGGCGATCGTCTGGTGCAGAAGAATCTCGCCCATAGCCTGCAGCTCATTGCGCAGCAGGGGCCGGACGCCTTCTATAAGGGCGAAATCGCCGATGAGATCGCCAGCGAGATGGCGCAGCACGGCGGTCTGATCGGCAAAGCGGATCTGGCGGCCTACCGCGCCGTCGAGCGTAAGCCGATCAGCGGCACCTATCGCGGCTATGAGGTCTTCTCTATGCCGCCGCCCTCATCCGGCGGGATCCATATCGTGCAGATCCTGAATATCCTGGAAAACTTCGATCTGGCGAAAATGGGCTTCGGCAGCGCCGACGCGATGCAGGTGGTCGCCGAAGCGGAGAAATACGCCTATGCCGACCGCTCGGAGTATCTTGGCGATCCCGATTTTGTCAAAGTGCCGTGGCAGGCGCTCACCAGCAAAGCCTATGCGAAGTCGATCGCGCAGCAGATTGACGTGGCGAAAGCGCGTCCGTCGAGCGAGATTAAGCCCGGCAAGCTGGAACCCTATGAGAGCAACCAGACCACGCACTTTTCGGTCGTAGACAAACAGGGCACGGCGGTCGCGGTAACCTATACCCTGAACACCAATTTCGGTAGCGGCATCGTCGCGGGCAACAGCGGCATCCTGTTGAACAACGAGATGGACGACTTCTCCGCCAAGCCGGGCACGCCGAACGTCTACGGTCTGGTCGGTGGCGAAGCGAATGCGGTACAGCCCGCCAAGCGCCCGCTCTCGTCCATGTCGCCGACCATTGTGGCGAAAGGGGGCAAAACCTGGCTGGTGACCGGCAGTCCGGGCGGTAGCCGCATTATCACCACCGTGCTGCAAATGGTGGTGAACAGCGTCGATTTCGGGATGAACGTTGCAGAGGCGACCAATGCGCCGCGCTTCCATCATCAGTGGCTGCCGGATCAGCTGCGCGTCGAGAAGGGGTTCAGCCCGGACACGCTGCGTTTGCTGGAGAATAAAGGGCAGCATGTGAAGGTGCTGCCAGCGATGGGCAGCACGCAGAGCATTATGATTGGGCCGGACGGCACGCTTTACGGCGCATCGGACCCGCGTACGCCAGGGGATCTGAGCGCGGGATATTAAAATTTCGGGGCCAGTCTGGCCCCGTTTGCTATTTCAGCCGCGCCATATAGTGCGTATCGATCATCTCGCCATGCCGCATAGCAAAAGCCTTCGCCGTGCCTTCAACTTCAAAGCCAAAATGGCGGTAGAGTGCAATGGCGGCGGGATTGTCGGCGAATACCGTTAGCTCCATGCGCGTGACCTGCAGCCAGTTGTCGCAAAGATCGACCGCCGCGCCGAGCAGCGCTTTGCCAACGCCGCGCTTGCGATACGCTTCATCGACGCCCATGCCCAGCGTGGCGCAGTGGCGACGGCGCGCAGGTGCGAGAATCTCCAGCGTCAGCTGCCCGACCACTTTTTCTTCAATGCAGGCAACCAGCGAATGTCCCGTCGGAGAGAGGTTGCTTAGCCGCTGCTGCCATTTTTGCAGCGAAGGCAGCGGTAGCTGCAGCGTATTCGCCATAGTGTCCGGCTGGCTGTAGATATGCATTAAGGCGGCGGCATCTTCAGGCGTCACGTGTCGCACCATAATCTCGCTCATCATCCTTCTCCTTGCGTTGACGGGGAAAACCCTTTCAAACATCAAGGAAATCTTATTAATAATCAACAGAAAAGATCATAAAAGGCTTTACAGACGCGAATGATAATGATTATTATTGCGATGCGTTCTCGGGGCGTCCTCAGACAAACCGGAAAGCACGACATTGCTCACATTGCTTCCAGTATTACTTAGCCAGCTCGGGTGCTGGCTTTTTTTTTGCCCGCCGCATTATTCAACCCAGCTCATCATCCGCAAAACGCTTGTTCACCTTTTTTGAACAGAGGCGTGAAGTTTTTCAGCTATCAATAGGTTCGCCTCAGGTTCAGACTGTTTTAAAACATTGAGGAGAACTGAACATGATTTACTTACGCAAAGCAGAAGAACGCGGCCACGCGAATCACGGCTGGCTGGAAAGCTGGCATACCTTCTCTTTCGCCAGCTATCACGACGCCAGTTTTATGGGCTTTTCAGCGCTGCGCGTCATCAACGAAGACATCGTTGCGGCCGGGCAGGGTTTCGGTACGCACCCGCACAAAGATATGGAGATCCTGACCTACGTGCTCTCCGGCACCGTCGAGCATCAGGACAGCATGGGCAATAAAGAGCAGATCCCGGCGGGCGAATTTCAGATCATGAGTGCGGGCACCGGCGTGCGTCACTCTGAGTACAATGCCAGCAGCAGCGATCCGCTGCATCTTTATCAGATCTGGATTATTCCAGAGCGTACCGGCATCGAACCGCGTTACGCCCAGCGCCGCTTCCCGGACGTAAAAGGACGTCAGTTTGTGCTGACGCCGGACGCCCGTGAGGGATCGCTGAAGGTCTATCAGGATATGACGCTGTTGCGCTGGGTCTTCAGCGCAGGTGAAAAAGATGAGGTCGCTATCGAAACCGGCCGCCGCGTCTGGGTGCAGGTGGTTAAAGGCGAGATTCGCGTCAACGGCGATACTGCCCGTACCAGCGACGCGTTTGCCGTCTGGGATGAGGCGAGCGTAACCCTGGAAGCCAGCAGCGACGCCGAAGTACTGCTGTTCGATCTGCCGCCGGTTTAAGCGGTGACGGGGCGCGCACAGTCGCGCCCGGTTTACAATTCTCCCGCTGAATAGTGATAGACTCATCGTAATTGTGACCCTGGGCGCATACGATGAAGAAAAAAAGACCGGTATTACAGGATGTTGCCGATCGTGTCGGCGTAACGAAAATGACCGTCAGCCGCTACCTGCGCAATCCTGAGCAGGTTTCCGCGCCGCTGCGCGACAAGATTGCCGTCGCGCTTGATGAGCTGGGCTACATCCCCAACCGCGCGCCGGATATGCTCTCCAACGCCACCAGCCGCGCCATCGGCGTACTGCTGCCCTCGCTGACCAACCAGGTGTTC
This sequence comes from Pantoea sp. NGS-ED-1003, assembly GCF_000738765.1. Taxonomy (NCBI): domain Bacteria; kingdom Pseudomonadati; phylum Pseudomonadota; class Gammaproteobacteria; order Enterobacterales; family Erwiniaceae; genus Pantoea; species Pantoea sp. NGS-ED-1003. The sequence continues at coordinate 114,170 of NZ_JPQA01000008.1, read as the reverse complement.
GCCGACGTACTGCGCGGCATCGAAGCGGTAACCGACGAGGCGGGCTATCAGACGCTGGTCGCCCACTTCGGCTACAGCCCGCAAAAAGAGGAGCTGCAGCTGCGTTCGCTGCTGGGCTGGAACATCGACGGCGTCATTCTCACCGAGCGCACCCATACGCCCGCCACGCTGCGCATGCTGGAAGTGGCGGGCATTCCGGTGATTGAGATGATGGACAGCGTCTCGCCGTGCCTCGATATGGCGGTAGGCTTCGATAACGTCGAGGCGGCGCGCCAGATGACGCACGCTATCCTGCGCAAAGGGCATCGCCATACGGTTTATCTGGGCGCGCGTCTTGATGAGCGCACCCTGCAGAAGCAGCAGGGCTACGAGAAAGCGATGCGCGAAGCGGGGCTGGAGCCGCGCAGCGTGATGATGGAAGAGGCCTCTTCCTTCAGCGCGGGCGGCATGCTGTTGTGCGAGGCGCAGCGTCGCTATCCGCAAACCGACAGTCTGTTCTGCACCAACGACGACCTTGCGGTCGGCGCGATGTTCGAATGCCAGCGCCAGGGATTAAAAGTTCCGTCGCAAATGGCGATCGCCGGCTTTCACGGCCATGATATTAGTCAGGTTGTGACGCCGCAGCTGGCGACCGTCCTGACGCCGCGCGAACGCATGGGACGCGAAGCGGCCGCCATGCTGCTGGCGCGTATCAGCGGCGATTTCAGCGTCTCCGCGCCGCTGGATATCGGCTTTGACATCAGCGAAGGCGGCAGCATCTGAATCTGGCATTTTTATGAGTCAGCTCACACTTTCGTGCTTTTCCGGCTAAACAGGGTTGCCAGCCTGAAGTGGGCTTAACACAATGGCAACCAGCATTGTTATCGGTAACATTGGCGAATTTACCTGCCGGAGCAGAAAAATGACTACTCAATCTTCGTCGCATCACGTCTTTATTCTGATGGGCGTTTCAGGCAGCGGAAAGTCCGTTGTCGCTAACCAGGTTTCCCACCAGCTCAATACCGCGTTTCTTGACGGCGATTTTCTTCATCCGCGCGCCAATATTTTAAAAATGGCTGATGGCCATCCGCTGGACGACAACGATCGTCAGCCGTGGCTACAGGCGCTCAACGACGCCGCGTTTGCCATGCAGCGTACCCAGGCGATCTCCATTATCGTCTGTTCCGCGCTGAAAAAGCGTTACCGCGATATTCTGCGTCAGGGCAACGACAACCTGCGCTTTATCTACCTCAAGGGCGATTTCGATACCATCGAATCTCGCCTGAAGGCGCGCAAAGGTCACTTCTTTAAACCGCAGATGCTGGTGACGCAGTTCGCCACGCTGGAAGAGCCGGGTGCAGACGAGCCGGACGTGCTGACGGTCGATATCAATCATTCAGTTGACGAAGTTGTTGCGGCTACGGTTGCGGCTATCGGGAAAGCCATCAACAAGGGTTAGTCATGAGTACCGCAACGCTGGTGTTAACTGCAGCAGGCTCTGTCCTGCTGCTGCTTTTTTTGGTGATGAAAGCGCGGATGCACGCGTTTGTCGCGCTGATGCTGGTCTCGATTGGCGCAGGTGTCTGCTCTGGCATGCCGCTAGACAAGATCGCGGACACCATGCAGAAAGGGATGGGCGGCACGCTGGGCTTCCTGGCTATCGTCGTCGCGCTGGGCGCGATGTTCGGCAAAATCCTGCATGAGACGGGCGCGGTCGACCAGATCGCCATCCGCATGCTGAAAACCTTCGGCGAAAGCCGCGCCCACTACGCTATGGGCATCGCCGGCCTGATCTGCGCGCTGCCGCTCTTTTTTGAGGTGGCGGTGGTGCTGTTGATCAGCATCGCGTTCGCCGTGGCGCGCCGCACCCACGATAACCTGGTGAAGCTGGTGATCCCGCTGTTCGCCGGCGTGGCGGCCTCGGCGGCCTTTCTGCTGCCGGGCCCGGCGCCGATGCTGCTCGCCTCGCAGATGCATGCCGACTTCGGCTGGATGATCCTGCTCGGCCTGTGCGCCGCCATACCCGGTATGCTGATCGCCGGTCCACTGTTCGGTTCGCTGATTGCGCGTCACGTGACCTTTAGCGCGCCACCGGAAGATCATCAGCCGGACGTCGACGCGGCGAAGCTGCCGTCGTTCGGCTTCAGCCTGGCGCTGATCCTGTTTCCGCTGATGCTGGTGGGGCTGAAAACCATCGGCGCGCGCTTTACCGAGCAGGGCTCCTCGCTGTACGAGTGGCTGGAGTTTATCGGCCATCCCTTTACGGCGATCCTCATCGCCTGCCTGGTGGCGATTTACGGGCTGGCCTACCGTCAGGGCATGGATAAAGAGAAGGTGATGCAGGTGTGCGGCAGCGCGCTGCAGCCTGCGGGCATTATTCTGCTGGTGATCGGCGCGGGCGGCGTGTTCAAGCAGGTGCTGGTCGATTCCGGCGTCGGCCCGGTGCTGGGCCATGCGCTGACCGGCGCGGGGCTGCCCGTCGCGCTGGCCTGCTTTATTCTTTCCGGCGCGGTGCGCGTGATTCAGGGGTCGGCCACGGTCGCCTGCCTCACTACGGTCGGACTGGTGATGCCGGTGATTGAACCGCTGCACTACAGCGGCGCGCAGCTGGCGGCGCTCTCTATCTGCATCGGCGGCGGCTCCATCATCATCAGCCACGTTAACGATGCGGGCTTCTGGCTGTTCGGCCGCTTTACCGGCGCCACCGAAGGAGAAACCCTGAAGACCTGGACGCTGATGGAGACCATCCTCGGCACCGTGGGCGCCATTGTCGGTATGATCGCCTTTCAGCTACTGTCGTAAATCAAAGCCGTCACGCCTGCGTGACGGCTTCTCGCTTAAACCTCGAAAAACTCAACTTTGCCGCCGGACAGATGGTACATGCTGCCGACGATTTTGATTTTTTTCTGCTCTTCCAGCTGCTTCAGCACCGGGCTGTTGTTACGAATGCTTTCGATGGTCAGCTCGACGTTTTTCCGCGCCACCGCGTCGACGAAATCGTAGTTGCTGCCGCTACGCTCGCCGCTGTAGACGGTTTTCTCGATGGCCGGCTTAATCTCCTCCAGCAGGCCGGTCAGGTTGCCCAGCTCCGCGTTATCGATCGCGCCGCGCACCGCGCCGCAGCGCGTATGTCCCATTACCAGCACCACCTTCGCGCCGGCAACGGCGCAGGCGAACTCCATGCTGCCCAGCATATCGCGGTTGCTGATATTGCCGGCGACGCGCGCGTTGAAGGTTTCGCCGATACCGGCGTCCAGCACAATCTCAGCGGGCGCGCGCGAGTCGATGCAGCTCAGGATCACCGCCGCCGGATACTGACCGGCACTACTGTTGCGCTTCTGCGCCAGGTAATCATGTTTTACCGGACGGTTTTCGCGAAAGCGCAGGTTGCCCTGCTTGAAGTGGGCGATGACTGCGTCCGGCGTCATGGCGTCGCGCTCCTCTTTGCTCAGCGAGGCGGCGAAAGAGAGGGTCGGCAGGCCCAGCGCGCCGACGCCGGTTACGGAGAGCGCGGAGAGCGCCAGCGTTTTCTTCAGTATGGATCGGCGGGCAGGCTGGGTGGGTTGAGCGGTTTTCATGGTGTGGTCCTGGTATGAAATTAACGGTTAAACGGCGCGATAATACGCAGCGAAACATTAATCAACCCAAAACCACACTAAGATAAAGGCTATTTGCGGCGAGGCGCTACAGCTTGAGGTAGACGCGAATACCGTCCAGGAACATCTGCGTCGCCAGCATAATCAAAATCAGTCCCATCAGGCGCTCCAGCGCGTTGACGCCCTTGTCGCCCAGCAGCCGTAAAAACAGCCCCGACAGCAGCAGAATCGTCACCGTGACGCCCCAGGCGATCAGCAGCGCGCCGACGAGATGCCCCATCTGGTTAGGATACTGATGCGACAGCAGCATCAGCGTGGCGAGCAGCGACGGGCCGGCGACCAGCGGGATCGCCAGCGGCACCAGAAAGGGCTCTTCGCCCGCAGGCAGGCCGCTGCTGCTGCTTTCGTCCGACGGGAAAATCATGCGGATGGCGATAAGAAACAGGATCACGCCGCCGGAAATAGAGACGGTCTCGGTGCGCAGATTAAGGAAAGTCAGAATACGTTCGCCCGCGAACAGAAACAGCAGCATCAGTACCAGCGCAATCAGCAGTTCGCGGATCAGCACCGCGCGCCGCCGCTTCGGCTCCAGATGCTTGAGCACCGACATAAAAATCGGCAGGTTGCCCAGCGGATCCATAATCAGCAGCAATAAGATGGTCGCAGAAATCATTTCAGTCATTTTTTTGGTTTTTCCTTTCATCCCGACGCGGGGTTATTAGCTGCGCTGCTGAAAAAGTTGGCGCAATCGAATTAATTCACTTGCCAGAAAAGCTGCATTTTGTAGAGTTGTTGGTCACAGGTAAATCCATTTATGACGCAGAGCGGAGTGAAAACCCATTCCGTTCTTCCCTTCGGTAAGCAGGTCGGCCCTTATCGCTGACTGAGACGGACAGAAAATGAAGAATGTAGGTTTTATTGGTTGGCGCGGTATGGTCGGCTCCGTGCTGATGTCGCGCATGAGCGAAGAGCGTGATTTTGACGTTATCAATCCGGTCTTCTTCTCCACTTCGCAACTGGGACAGGCGGCGCCGACGTTTGGCGGCAAGTCCACCGGTGCGCTGCAGGATGCGTTTGATATCGAGGCGCTCAGGGCGCTGGATATCATTATCACCTGCCAGGGCGGCGATTATACCAGTGAAGTCTACCCGAAGCTGCGCGCCAGCGGCTGGCAGGGCTACTGGATTGACGCGGCCTCGACGCTGCGCATGAAAGACGACGCCATCATTATTCTCGATCCGGTCAACCATCAGGTGATCCGTCAGGGCCTCGACAAAGGCGTCAACACCTTCGTCGGCGGTAACTGCACCGTGAGCCTGATGCTGATGTCGCTGGGCGGCCTGTTTGCCCAGGATCTGGTGGAGTGGGCCTCTGTCGCCACCTATCAGGCGGCGTCCGGCGGCGGCGCGCGGCATATGCGCGAACTGCTGACCCAGATGGGCATGCTGCATAACCACGTCGCCACCTCGCTGCAGGATCCGGCGTCGGCCATTCTCGACATCGAGCGCAGCGTCACCGAGCTGACCCGCTCCGGCACGCTGCCAACCGATAACTTCGGCGTGCCGCTGGCCGGCAGCCTGATCCCGTGGATCGACAAGCAGCTCGACAACGGGCAGAGCCGCGAAGAGTGGAAAGGCCAGGCGGAAACCAACAAGATCCTCGGCACCACGCACACTATTCCTGTCGACGGCCTCTGCGTGCGCGTCGGCGCGCTGCGCTGCCATAGCCAGGCGTTTACCCTGAAGCTGAAAAAAGATGTGCCGCTGGCGGAAATCGAACAGCTGCTGGCATCCCACAACGAGTGGGTGAAAGTGGTGCCGAACGACCGCGAGCTGACCATGCGCGAGCTGACGCCTGCGGCGGTAACCGGCACGCTGACCACGCCGGTCGGCCGCCTGCGCAAGCTCAATATGGGTCCGGAGTATCTCTCCGCCTTTACCGTTGGCGATCAGCTGCTGTGGGGCGCGGCCGAGCCGCTGCGCCGCATGTTGCGTCTGTTGGTCGACTAAAACAAAACACTAAGCGAGGCCGGGATGTTCCCGGCCTTTTGCCTGATTATTCTGAAATAAGTCAAACCGCTTAGCGTCCGTAAGTGATCGGCTTCCCTTTTTTACGTCCCCGCCAATAATTTTTCGCTTTCCGGGCTGGCAACCTGCAAGCCCAAGCTATGATTTAACAATGATGTGCCGGTTGTTGACTGTTTTGCATTTCGCACTGAATAGTTGTTGTACACGGCAAAGTTATTTACCACGGAGCGGTTCCCTTTCTCTGCCGTTGTACGCATGGCTCAATGAAGAGCAGCGCACCTGATGCGTGGCATAAGCCGCGCTCATTTCGCCTGCCACATAATCACAGGAAGAAAGTCATGTCAGAGCTTCCCGATCGCCTGGCGATCAATGCCCTGTTTGCGGGTAATTACGCCGATCCCTTCGCCTTGCTGGGGATGCACCAGACAGCCAACGGGCTGGAAGTCAGGGCGCTGCTGCCCGACGCTTCGGAAGTATGGGTAATAGAAACCAACACCGGGCGCAAAGTCGCCAAGCTGAAATGTCTCGATTCGCGCGGCTTTTTCAGCGCGGTGGTGCCGCGCCGTAAGAACATGTTTCGCTACCAGCTGGCGGTGAACTGGCACGGACAGCAGAATCTGATCGACGACGCCTATCGCTTCGGGCCGCTGCTGCAGGAGATGGACGCCTGGCTGCTGGCGGAAGGCACCCATTTGCGCCCCTACGAAACCCTGGGCGCGCACGGCGCGGTAATTGACGACGTGCACGGCACGCGCTTTAGCGTCTGGGCGCCTAACGCGCAGCGCGTCTCGGTGGTAGGCGATTTCAACTTCTGGGACGGCCGCCGTCATCCGATGCGCTTCCGCCGCGAAATGGGCATCTGGGAGCTGTTTGTGCCCGGCGCGTACAATGGCCAGCTCTATAAATTCGAAATCGTCGATAACAGCGGCCAGCTGCGTATTAAAGCGGACCCTTACGCCTTCGAGGCGCAGATGCGCCCGCAAACCGCCTCGATGATCTGCGGCCTGCCGCCGAAGGTCGAGATGGCCGAAGAGCGTAAAGCGCGTAACGAGTTCGACGCGCCGATCTCCATCTACGAGGTGCACCTCGGCTCGTGGCGTCGCCACACCGAGAATAACTTCTGGCTCAGCTACAAAGAGCTGGCGGAGCAGCTGGTGCCCTACGTCAAAGAGATGGGCTTCACCCATATCGAACTGCTGCCGATCAACGAACATCCCTTCGACGGCAGCTGGGGCTATCAGCCGCTCGGCATGTATGCGCCGACGCGCCGCTTCGGCACGCGCGACGAATTCCTCTATTTCATCAACGCCGCGCACGAAGCGGGCCTGAACGTGCTGCTCGACTGGGTGCCGGGCCACTTCCCCAGCGACGATTTCGGCCTGGCGAAGTTCGACGGCACCGAGCTTTATGAGCACAGCGACCCGCGCGAAGGCTATCATCAGGACTGGAACACCCTGATTTATAACTTTGGCCGCCGCGAAGTGAGCAACTATCTGGCGGGCAACGCGCTCTACTGGCTGGAACGCTACGGCATCGATGGTTTGCGCGTCGACGCCGTGGCCTCGATGATCTACCGCGACTACAGCCGTGCCGAAGGCGAATGGGTGCCGAACCACTACGGCGGTCGGGAAAATCTCGAAGCTATCGCCTTCCTGCGTTACACCAACCGCACGCTGGGACGCGCCGCGCCAGGTACCGTCACCATCGCCGAAGAGTCCACCGACTTCGACGGCGTGTCGCGTCCGCCGGAATCGGGCGGCCTCGGCTTCTGGTACAAGTGGAACCTGGGCTGGATGCACGACACCCTCGACTACATGAAGCTCGACCCGATCTATCGCTGCCATCATCACGACCTGATGAGCTTCGGCATGATGTACAACTACACCGAAAACTTCGTGCTGCCGCTCTCTCATGACGAGGTAGTGCACGGCAAAAAGTCGCTGCTGGACCGCATGCCGGGCGATCCCTGGCAGAAGTTCGCTAACCTGCGCGCCTACTACGGCTGGATGTGGGCCTTCCCCGGCAAAAAACTGATGTTTATGGGCGGCGAGTTCGCGCAGGGCAAAGAGTGGAACCACGACGTCAGCCTTGACTGGCATCTGCTGGAGGGCGCCGATAACTGGCACCACGGCGTGCAGCGGCTGGTGCGCGACCTTAACCACACCTATCAGCATTACGCGCCGATGCATCAGCTCGATTTTGACCCGGCCGGCTTTGAGTGGCTGGTGGTCGACGATCGCGAAAACTCGGTCTTCGTCTTTGTGCGCCGCGACCGCGACGGCAACGAGATTATCGTCGCCAGCAACTTTACGCCGGTGCCGCGCCACAACTACCGCTTCGGCGTTAATCAGGCGGGGAACTGGCGTGAGGTGATCAACACCGATCAGCACAGCTATCACGGCAGCGATACGCGCAACCCGGTGGTGCATACCGACGAGATCGCCAGCCACAACCGACCGCAGTCGCTGTCGCTGACGCTGCCGCCGCTGGCGACAATCTGGCTGGTGAAGGAGGCGGAATGACGCTGCTTCCGGGACGTGCTGAGCCGCCAGGCGCCAGTTACGACGGCAAGGGCGTTAACTTTACGCTCTTCTCCCGGCATGCCGCGCGCGTCGAGCTTTGCCTGTTCGACCAGGGCAAAGAGCGACGCTTCGATCTTCCGGCGCGTACCGGTGATATCTGGCACGGCTATGCGGCCGCGCTAAAACCGGGTCAGCGCTACGGCTTCCGCGTTCACGGCTCCTGGGCGCCGGAACGCGGACACCGCTTTAATCCCGCCAAGCTGCTGGTCGATCCCTGCGCCCGCGCGGTTGAGGGCGAGGTCACAGACGACCCGCGTCTCTACGGCGGCATTGAGCAGCCTGACGAGCAGGACAGCGCCGCCGTGGCGCCTAAATCGCTGGTGGTGGCGGAGGACTTCGACTGGGAAGGCGACGTCGCCCCGCGCACGCCCTGGGGCAACACAGTTATTTATGAGGCGCACGTCCGCGGGTTAACGCAGCGACATCCGGAAATTCCGGAATCGCTGCGCGGGACTTACGCCGCCCTCGGCCATCCTGTTATGGTGAATTACCTGCGCCATCTCGGCGTCACCGCGCTGGAGCTGCTGCCGGTGGCCCATTTCGCCAGCGAGCCGCGCCTGCAGCGCCTCGGATTAAGCAACTACTGGGGCTACAACCCTTTTGCGCTCTGGGCCGTCGATCCGCGCTACGCCTCGCAGGAGAGCGCGTCGCCTCTGCAGGAGTTTCAGCAGGCGGTGAAGGATCTGCACGCGGCGGGCATCGAAGTGCTGCTGGACGTGGTGTTCAACCACACCGCCGAGCTGGAGGAGATCGGCCCGACGCTGTCGCAGCGCGGCGTCGATAACGCCAGCTACTACTGGCTGAGCCCGCAGGGCGAATATGAAAACTGGACCGGCTGCGGCAATACTCTGAATCTCAGCGATCCCGAGGTGATGAACTGGGCGCTGGAGGCGCTGCGCTACTGGGTGCGCGTCTGCCATGTCGACGGCTTTCGTTTCGATCTGGCACCGGTGCTGGGGCGCACGCCCGATTTCTCAGCGCACGCGCCGCTGTTCGAGGCGATCAAAGCCTGCCCGCTGCTCTCGCAGGTCAAGCTGATCGCCGAACCCTGGGATATCGGGCCAGGCGGCTATCAGGTCGGCAACTTTCCGCCGCTGTTCGCCGAGTGGAACGACCATTTCCGCGACGATATGCGGCGCTTCTGGCTGCATCGCGACGTCAGTAACGGCGCGTTCGCGCGCCGCTTCGCCGCCTCTAGCGATCTGTTCCAGCGCGATGGCCGACTGCCGCACGCCGCGGTTAATCTGATCACCGCGCACGACGGCTTTACGCTGCGCGACGTGGTGAGCTTTAACCATAAGCATAACCAGGCTAACGGCGAGGATAACCGCGACGGCAGCAACGGCAATTTCAGCTACAACCACGGCGTAGAAGGGCTGCGCGCCAGCTTCGACGTGATCGAACGCCGTCGCCTGAGCACGCATGCGCTGCTGACGTCGCTGCTGCTGGCGCAGGGCACGCCGATGCTGCTCGCCGGCGACGAGCGCGGCCACAGTCAGCACGGCAACAACAACGCCTACTGTCAGGATAATATCCTGGCCTGGCTCGACTGGCAGGAAGAAGAGAGCAGTCTGGTGGATTTTACCGCCGCCCTGATTCGTTTGCGTCAACAGATCCCGGCGTTAACCGCCGATCGCTGGTGGCAAGAGGGCGACGGCAATGTGCAGTGGTTCAATGCCAGCGGCAGACCACTGCAGCGAGAGGAGTGGGAGCAGAAGGCGCACAGAATGCAGATCCTGCTCTCCGGCCGCTGGTTAATAACAATAAACGCCACGGATTCGGTGAGTGACATCGCCTTACCAGACGGAGAATGGCGTGCCGTTCCTCCTTTCGCCGGGGATGACAACCCCATTTTGTCGACTGTCTGGCATGGTCCCGCACACGGCGTGTGCGTGTTCCAAAAGCAATCATAAGGAGTCAGACATGGTTAAGTTAGACAGAACCGATCACCTGATGCTGGCCCGCCAGCTCCCTACACAGACGGTTGCGCTGATCCTCGCCGGGGGAAGAGGTACGCGCCTGAAAGACCTGACCGCCAAACGCGCCAAGCCAGCGGTGCATTTTGGCGGCAAGTTTCGCATCATCGACTTTGCGCTTTCCAACTGCATTAACTCCGGTATCCGCCGGATCGGCGTGATAACGCAGTACCAGTCGCACACGCTAACGCAGCACGTTCAGCGTGGCTGGTCTATCTTCAACGAAGAGATGAACGAGTTTGTGGATTTGCTGCCGGCGCAGCAGCGCACCTTAACCGAACACTGGTATCGCGGCACCGCAGACGCCGTGACCCAGAACCTCGACATTATTCGGCGCTATCAGGCGCAGTACATCGTGATTCTGGCCGGGGATCATATTTATAAAATGGACTATTCGCGCATGCTGCTCGACCACGTCGACGCCAACGCGAAGTGCACCATCGCCTGCCCGTGCCGCTGCACGAAGCGACCGCCTTTGGCGTGATGGCGGTGGATGAAAATAATAAAGTGATCGACTTTGTAGAGAAGCCGTCGCAGCCGCCCGCCATGCCCGGCGACGATACGCAGGCGCTGGCCAGTATGGGGATCTATGTGTTTAACGCCGATTATCTCTATCAGCTGCTGGAGGAAGATCTACAGGAGCCTAATTCTAACCACGACTTCGGCAAAGATATTCTACCGAAAGTGGTAGCGAGCGGCGAAGGGTACGCCCATTCGTTTACGCTCTCCTGTGTGCAGCAGGATGAAAGTTCGCCGCCCTACTGGCGTGATGTAGGGACGCTGGAAGCCTACTGGCGCGCCAACCTCGATCTGGCATCGGTGACGCCGGAGCTGGATATGTATGACCATACCTGGCCGATCCGAACCCATATGGAGCCGTTGCCGCCCGCCAAGTTCGTGCAGGACCGTTCGGGTAGCCATGGCATGACGATGAATTCGCTGATCTCCGGCGGCACCATCATCTCCGGCTCGGTCGTGGTGAATTCGGTACTGTTTCCACGCGTGCGCATTAACTCGTTTTGCAATATCGATTCCGCCGTACTGCTGCCGGACGTGGTGGTAGGACGCTCCTGCCGCCTGCGTCGCTGCGTGATCGATCGCGCCTGCGTGCTGCCGGAAGGCATGGTGATAGGAGAGAATCCTGACGAGGATAGTCGTCGGTTTTACCGTTCAGAAGAGGGTATCGTTCTGGTCACACGCGCCATGCTTGCCAGGCTGGCCAGCGCGTAGACGGCAACGATAAAAAGCACCATATAATCGACGCGAGGATCGCGCCCGATCACTTATTAAGAGGCCGAGGATGCAGGTTTTACATGTCTGTTCAGAACTTTTTCCGCTGCTAAAAACCGGCGGGTTGGCTGATGTTGTTGGGGCATTGCCGCAGGCGCAGATTGCGGATGGTACGGATACGCGGGTGCTGCTGCCCGCTTTTCCAGATCTGCTTAAAGGGATCCCCGAAACGGAGGTGGTGGCCGAGTTGCAGACTTTCGCCGGTCCAACGCGGCTGCTGTTTGGCCATTTCAACGGCGTCGGCATCTATCTGATCGACGTGCCGGCGCTCTACGATCGACCCGGCAGCCCGTATCACGATACGTCGCAGTTCGCCTATGTGGATAACTATTTGCGCTTCGCGCTGCTTGGCTGGATGGGGTGCGAAATCGCCAGCGGGCTGGACACTTACTGGCGGCCCGATATCGTTCATGCGCACGACTGGCATGCGGGGCTGACCTGCGCCTATCTGGAGGCGCGCGGACGTCCGGCAAAGTCGGTATTTACCGTCCACAACCTGGCCTATCAGGGGCTGTTCGACGCGCGCCATCTGGAAGAGATCCAGCTGCCGAGATCCTTCTTCGACATGCACGGGCTGGAGTTCTACGGGCAGATCTCCTATCTGAAGGCGGGTCTCTTCTTCGCCGATCACATCACCGCCGTCAGCCCGACCTATGCGCATGAAATCACGCGCCCGGAGTTCGGCTACGGCATGGAATCGCTGCTGGAGCAGCGGCTGCGCGAAGGGCGTCTGAGCGGCATTCTTAACGGCGTCGATCCCGGCATCTGGGATCCGGCGCACGATCTGCTGCTGAGCGCGCGCTATAACCGCGACACGCTGGAGGCGAAGGCCGAGAACAAACGGCAGCTGCAAATCGCCATGGGCCTGAAGGTCGACGACAGCGTGCCGGTGTTCGCGGTGATCAGTCGCCTGACGCGGCAAAAAGGGCTGGATCTGGTGCTGGAAGCGCTGCCTGGCCTGCTGGCGCAGGGCGGACAACTGGTGCTGCTCGGACAGGGCGATGCGGAGCTGCAGCAGGGCTTTCTCGCGGCGGCGGCGGAGCATCCCGGCAGCGTCGGCGTGCAGATCGGCTATCACGAAGCCTTCTCGCACCGCATCGTCGGCGGCGCGGACGTTATCATGGTGCCGAGCCGCTTTGAACCCTGCGGCCTGACGCAGCTCTACGGCCTGAAGTATGGCACGCTGCCGCTGGTGCGGCGCACGGGCGGCCTGGCCGATACGGTTAACGACAGCTCGCTGGAAAACCTGGCTGACGGCATCGCCAGCGGATTCAGCTTTGAAGACAGCAACGCCTGGTCGCTGCTGCGGGCGATTAGACGTGCTTTTGTATTGTGGTCGCGGCCTTCTCTCTGGCGTTACGTTCAGCGACAGGCGATGGGGATGGATTTCAGTTGGCAAGTGGCCGCGCAGGCCTACCGCGATCTTTACCAACGTTTGCTGTAATCAGAGACTGGGATAACTGATATGAATGCTCCTTTCACCTATACGTCGCCGACACTCACGGTCGAAGCGCTGAAACACTCGATTGCCTATAAGCTGATGTTTACCATCGGCAAGGATCCCTCCGTGGCGAACCAGCATGACTGGCTCAACGCCTCGCTGCTGGCGGTGCGCGACCGCATGGTGGAGCGCTGGCTGCGCTCCAGCCGCGCGCAGCTGTCGCAGGATGTCCGTCAGGTCTACTACCTGTCGATGGAGTTTCTGCTGGGCCGGACGTTAGGCAACGCGTTGATGGCGATGGGCATTTATGACGATCTCAATCAGGCGCTGGACGAGATGGGATTAAACCTGGCCGATCTGATGGAAGAAGAGAACGATCCCGGCCTCGGCAACGGCGGCCTCGGGCGCCTGGCCGCCTGTTTTCTCGATTCGCTCGCCACGCTGGGTCTGCCGGGACGCGGCTATGGCATCCGTTACGATTACGGCATGTTTCGGCAGAATATTATCGACGGCGAGCAGAAAGAGTCGCCCGACTACTGGCTGGAGTACGGCAATCCCTGGGAGTTCCAGCGTTACAACACGCGCTACAAAATACGTTTCGGCGGCCGCATTCAGCATGAAGGGGCGAAGGTGCGCTGGCTGGAAACTGAAGAGATCGTCGCAATGGCGTACGATCAAATCATCCCCGGCTTCGACACCGACGCCACCAATACGCTGCGCCTGTGGGGCGCGCAGGCGAGCAACGAAATCAACCTTGGCAAATTCAACCAGGGCGATTACTTTGCGGCGGTAGAAGATAAAAACCACTCGGAAAACGTCTCCCGCGTGCTCTATCCCGACGATTCCACCTATTCGGGACGCGAGCTGCGTCTGCGCCAGGAGTATTTTCTGGTTTCCGCTACGGTGCAGGATATCCTCAACCGCCACTGGCAGATGCACAAAACCTGGTCCAACCTCGCGGACAAGATCGCCATCCACCTGAACGATACCCATCCGGTGCTGGCGATCCCGGAGCTGATGCGTCTGTTAATCGACGAGCACAAATTCACCTGGGACGATGCGTTCGAAGTGACCTGCCAGGTTTTCTCTTACACCAACCATACGCTGATGAGCGAGGCGCTGGAAACCTGGCCGGTGGAGATGATCGGCAAGATCCTGCCGCGCCATCTTGGCATTATTTTCGAAATCAACGACTACTTCCTGAAGACCATTCAGGAGTACTACCCGGACGACTGGGATCTGCTGTCGCGCATCTCGATTATCGATGAGAACAACGGCCGTCGCATTCGCATGGCGTGGCTGGCGGTGGTGGTGAGCCACAAAGTCAACGGCGTCTCCGAACTGCACTCCAACCTGATGGTGCAGTCGCTGTTCGCGGATTTCGCGCGTCTCTTCCCGGGCCGTTTCTGCAACAAGACCAACGGCGTAACGCCGCGTCGCTGGCTGGCGCTGGCCAACCCGGCGCTGTCGGAGCTGCTGGATGAAGAGATTGGCCGTACCTGGCGCACCGATCTTAGCCAGCTTGCCGAACTTAACCAGCAGATCGACTATCCGGCGTTTATTGAGAAGGTGGCTGACGTCAAGTTCGATAACAAGCGTCGCCTGGCGGACTGGGTGGCGAAGAATATGGATGTGGTGCTGGATCCCAATGCCCTGTTCGACGTGCAGATCAAGCGTATCCATGAATATAAACGTCAGCTGCTGAACGTGCTGCACGTGATTACCCGTTATAACCGCATCAAAGCCGATCCGGGCGCCGACTGGGTGCCGCGCGTCAATATCTTCGCCGGCAAGGCGGCTTCGGCCTACTATACCGCCAAGCACATTATTCACCTGATCAACGACGTGGCGAGCGTGATCAACAACGATCCGCAGGTGAAGAACAAGCTGAAGGTGGTGTTTATCCCGAACTACAGCGTCAGTCTGGCGCAGATCATTATTCCGGCGGCGGATCTTTCCGAACAGATTTCCACAGCGGGCACCGAGGCATCGGGCACCAGCAATATGAAGTTCGCGCTCAACGGCGCGCTGACCATCGGCACGCTGGACGGCGCCAACGTCGAGATGCTGGAGCACGTCGGCGAGGAGAATATCTTTATTTTCGGTAACACCACGCCGCAGGTTGAAGCCCTGCGCAGCAGCGGCTACAACCCGCGTAAATATTACGAAGAGGATGCCGAGCTGCATCAGGTACTGACGCAGATCGCCTCCGGCGTGTTCAGTCCGCAGGAGCCAGGCCGCTACCGCAATCTGTTCGATTCGCTGGTGAACTTCGGCGACCACTATCAGCTGCTGGCGGATTACCGCAGCTATGTGGATACCCAGGATAAGGTGGATGAGCTTTATCGCAAGCCGGAAGAGTGGCAGCGCCGCGCGGCGTTGAATATTGCCAATATGGGGTATTTCTCTTCGGACCGGACCATCCAGGAGTATGCGGATGAGATTTGGCATATTAAGCCAGTGAGGCTTTAGCGGGTTCCCGCCCGCTGGCGGGGTTGCCTGCTGCGCAGGCGGGCTTAGGTTCGCTGCGCGAACCGGCTCAGAGCGGCGTTTCGCCCGCTGGCGGCGCAGGATTCGCTCGCCTGGCATCAGTGCAGGTTTCGTTCGCCCGATAACTGGGCAGTTTCATTTTGCCCGCTGCGGGCGACCGAGCAGGGCCGGTAGGCGCCAGCCCTGCACCCGCGCCCCGGGCCAGCTCACCCGCCCGCTGCGCGGGTCCCTTCGCTTCGTCAGGATTTCTGACGGACCGCGCAGGACAGGCCGTCCTGGCCTGGCCCGCGCTTTCGGCGACGTCCTGTCGCCTCATCCTGAAATCCTTCCTCCGCTCAGCGGCTGCGATGGCCCCTACACCCCCGCTGTACGTCCCAATTTCTGAAGGCGCAACTTCGTTGCTGAAAGCTCAAACCATGCGTTCAGACGACGCCGTTGTTAATAAAAAATAAGGAAATTACAGGCGAGGGGTTGGTAGAGGCATCCGATACGCTGAGGCGCGCACGGCGGCCAGGACGAGCCGACAGGACGTCGGCGAGAGGGAGGGCCAGGCCAGGACGGCCTGTCCCGACGGGTCCGTGCGGCCGACGTAAGCAACGAAGGTACCGCGCGGAGCGCGGCGTGGAGGCTGCCGGAAGCCGGGATTGTTAAGGGGCTGGCGAGCCCCTTAACACGCACGCCAGCAGCGGAGCGGCTGAAACTCCCTGACGTTTGGCGGGCGGAACCCGCTCATAGCGAGTTCGCGCAGCGAACACAAGCTCGCCTGCGCAGCAGGCAAAAAAATGGGGCCGAAGCCCCGTTGATCTTATTTAACTCGCCAGCGACAGGCTGGGCTTCTGGCTGTGCGTCGCCAGCCACTCCGCTACGCGCGCCTGCTGCGCCTCGTTCAGCCACATCCCTTGCTTGGTGCGGCGCCAGATAGCGTCATCCAGCTCGCGCACCCACTCGTTCTGCACCAGATAGCGCAGTTCGGCTTCATAAAAGTCGTGACCGAAGTTCTCGCCCAGATCCTCAAGGCGCGTCGCGCCGTCGAGCAGCGTCTCGGTGCTGCTGCCGTAGGTGCGGGCGAAGTGACGCGCCATACCTTCGGTAATAAACGGATAACGACGACGCAGGCTGGCGGCGTAATCTTCACGCGTACCGGCGATATCGCCGCCCGGCAGCACGCAGTTTTTCGTCCATGCCGGACCGGCATTGGGGAAATATTTCGTCAGCTTCTCCAGCGCATGTTCCGCCAGCTTACGGTAGGTGGTCAGCTTGCCGCCGAACACCGACAGCAGCGGCGCCTGGCCGTTGTCGTCGCGCACATCCAGCGTATAGTCGCGGGTAATCGCCTGCGGCGAATCGGACTCGTCATCGCACAGCGGACGCACGCCGGAGTAGCTCCAGACTACATCGTCATGCACCAGCTGCTTTTTAAAGTGGCTGTTGTAAATTTTAAGCAGATAGTCGATCTCGCTGTCGTCGATTTTGACGTTCTTCGGATCGCCTTTGTACTCGACGTCGGTGGTGCCGATAATCGAGAAGTCATCCATCCAGGGAATAACGAACACGATACGGTTGTCTTCGTTCTGCAGGATGTAGGACTGCTTCTCGTTGTGCACGCGCGGCACCACGATATGGCTGCCTTTAATCAGGCGAATGCCGTACGGTGACTTCAGCTTCAGGCCGTCGTCAAACAGCTGTTTCACCCACGGGCCCGCCGCGTTCACCAGCGCTTTGGCGCGCCAGGTATAGGTTTTGCCGCTGTCGACATCTTCCGCTTCCACCATCCACAGGTTGTTCTCACGCCAGGCGCGCGTCACGCGGGTACGGGTGCGCACTTCGCCGCCGCGCTTCACCACTTCCTGCGCGTTCAGCACCACCAGACGGGCGTCGTCCACCCAGCAGTCGGAATATTCGAATCCGCGCGTGATTTCCGGCTTGAGGGCCGAATCCGCGCCAAAACGCAGGCTTTTACTGCCCGGCAGGCTGGTGCGCTTGCCCAGGTGATCGTATAAAAACAGGCCGGCGCGAATCATCCATGCCGGACGCAGATGCGGGCGATGCGGCAGACGGAAGCGCATCGGGAAAGCGATATGCGGCGCCATCTTCAGCAGCACTTCGCGCTCGGCCAGCGCTTCGCTGACCAGACGGAATTCATAGTGTTCGAGGTAGCGCAGGCCGCCGTGAATCAGCTTTGAACTGGCGGAAGAGGTCGCGCAAGCCAGGTCCCGCGCCTCCAGCATTAGCACTGACAGGCCGCGTCCTGCAGCGTCTGCTGCAATGCCGGCACCGTTGATGCCGCCGCCGATCACGATCAGGTCTTTGGTTTCCACGTCATCTCCTCCGATGTTCGGAATAGTTCATTAATGTTCGTTTTCGAGCATAATCATAATCGCAAACCAACATTGATGCCAGTGTTTAACGCGGTAAAAACATTTTTGCGTGATATAGCTAACATTCTTGTTGAGAAATAAATACAAACCCGGACGCTTTGTCAGGTTATTGGGGCTGCTTATCGGGTTACACTAGGCGGTAATTGTGTCGTCTTAACGAGAGAATCATGGAAACCTTCGAATGCATTAACGTTCAGCAGGCCAGCGAGCATCTGGCGCAAGGCGCGCAGCTGGTCGATATTCGCGATCCGCAGAGCTTCGCGCTTGGTCATGCGGAAAACGCCCTGCACCTGAGCAACGGCAACCTTAACGCCTTTCTGGCCAGCGCCAGCCGCGAGCTGCCGGTGCTGGTGATGTGCTACCACGGCAACAGCAGCAAAGGCGCCGCGCAATATCTGCTGAGCCAGGGCTTTAGCGCCGCCTACAGCATCGACGGCGGCTTCGACGCCTGGCGCGCCGCGTTTCCGACTCAGGTTGTCGCCGGCGGCGAGTGAGCCGCGCGCGATGAACAAGGAGAGTGATTAATGGTGCGCATTACCCAGTTTAATAACCCGCGCATGGCGCAGGCGTTCGTCGACTATATGGCGACGCGCGGCGTCGCGCTGCGCATCGAACAGGATGGCCATTACGTTATCCTGCTCGATGACGAAAGCCGGCTTGAAATGGTCGAAAACGAACTTCAGCAGTTCGTGCGCCAGCCGGACCATCCTCGCTATCAGGCCGCCAGCTGGCATACCGGCGGCACCAAAAGCGGCCTGCGCTACGAGCGTAGCAACCTGTGGGGCAATATTCGCGATCGCGCCGGTCCGCTCACCATGACCGTGCTTTTTGCCTGTATCGCGGTGTTTATCCTGATGCAGATTTTTGGCGATCAAAGGGTGCTGCTGTGGCTGAGCTGGCCAGACGGCCCAGGCCAGTATCTCCAGGTATGGCGCTGGTTCAGCCATGCGCTGCTGCACTTTTCGCTGCTGCATATCCTGTTTAACCTGATGTGGTGGTGGTATCTCGGCGGCGCGGTAGAGAAGCGGCTCGGCAGCGGCAAGCTGTTTGTGATTATGCTGATCTCGGCGCTGCTCAGCGGCTTCGTACAGGCGAAATTTAGCGGCATCTGGTTCGGCGGTTTGTCGGGCGTGGTTTATGCGCTGATGGGCTACTGCTGGCTGCGCGGCGAGCGCGACCCTGAAAGCGGCGTCTATCTGGAACGCGGACTGATTGGTTTTGCTATCGTGTGGCTGGTAATCGGCTGGTATGGCGCGTTCGGGCTCGCTATCGCCAACGGCGCTCACGTCGCCGGTCTGCTGGTCGGGCTGGCGATGGCGTTTGTCGATACCCGTGCAGTGCGGCGCCGTTAGCGCCGGATAAGAAAAGAAAACAGGAGAGTAATGTGAAGCAGACGCAACGTCATGACGCCATTATCGATCTGGTCCGGCGTCAGGGATATGTCAGTACCGAAGAGCTGGTAGAACATTTTGAGGTAAGCCCGCAAACCATCCGCCGCGATCTCAACGACCTCGCCGATCAGAATAAAATTCAGCGTCATCACGGCGGCGCGGCGCTGCCTTCCAGCTCTGAAAATACCGCCTGGCAGGAACGTAAGATGATGTGGTCGGCGGAGAAAGCGCGCATCGCCGAACGCGTCGCCAGCGAAATTCCAGACGGCGCGACCTTATTTATCGATATCGGCACCACGCCAGAAGCGGTGGCCTATGCGCTGCTGAATCATAAAAATCTGCGCGTGGTGACCAACAATATCAACGTGGCGACGCTGCTGATGTGCAAGCCCGATTTCCGGCTGATTATTGCAGGCGGCGAGGTGCGCACGCGCGACGGCGGCATTATGGGCGAAGCGACGCTCGACTTTATCTCCCAGTTCCGCCTCGATTACGGCATTCTCGGCATCAGCGGCATCGATATGGACGGGTCGCTGCTGGAGTTCGACTACCACGAGGTGCGCACCAAGCGCGCCATTATCGAAAACTCACGCTGCGTGATGCTGGTGGTCGACCATTCGAAGTTCGGCCGCAACGCGATGGTGAATCTCGGCAATATGGGGTTGATCGACCAGCTTTATACTGACAAGCAGCCGCCCGCCAGCATTATGAAGGTGATCGAGCAGCATGAGGTTCAACTCGAACTCTGCTGATTAAGCATCTTTAGTCTCTGAGCTGTCGCGAGCGGTATCGCCTTAACCCGGGCTATATCGCTCGCTGATTTCAAATCCCGCCTTTTTCTTTGTTTCCTGTCGATTTTTTCCCCACTGCCGTCTTTACTTAATGCTCAGTTTGCCTGTGCGCAGACGTTCATCACACCGCAACTCAACGGCTTTGGATCAAGACGCTAAGGGGAGAGCATGAAAGAGAGCGCACTGGATCGCGCGGCAGTCGCCGCCGGAATATCCCTGACCTATACCAACGCCAAAGGCGAACCGGAAGCGATCGGCGACGAAACCAAAACGGCGCTGCTCGCGGTAATGGGCGATGCTCAAAAAGAGAAGGGCGCGCCGCTGCCGCCGGTGCAGGTTTTTAGCGGCGGCGCGGCGCGCCAGCTCAACCCGGAAGGGCGTGGCCGCTATCAGTGGCGGCTGCACAGCGAAAAGGGCCGCGAGTTTAGCGGCGAACTTGAGGCAGGCCAGCCCTTTATGCTGCCGTCGCCGCTCGGGCACGGCTATCACCAGCTGACGCTGAGCAAGGGCAAAAAAGAGTGGCAGACGCGCATTATCCTGACGCCGCGCCGCTGCTGGCTGCCGGCGCCGCTGCGCAACGGCGAGAAACGCTGGGGGGCGCTGGTGCAGCTCTATACCGTGCGCTCCGCCGATAACTGGGGCATCGGCGATTTCGGCGATCTGCAGCAGCTTCTGGAGCAGGTGGCGCAGCAGGGCGGCGACTTCGTCGGGCTCAATCCGCTGCACGCGCTCTATCCCGCGACGCCCGATTTCGCCAGCCCTTACAGCCCCTCGTCGCGCCGCTGGCTGAACATTATCTATATCAGCGTGGCGCAGCTGGAGGATTTCCAGCAGAGCGCGGCGGCGCAGAAATGGTGGAAAGCGGCGAAAACCCAGCGTGCGCTGGCGAAAGCGCGCGAGAGCGAGTTTGTCGATTATGCATCGGTAATGGCGCTGAAGCTCGCTGCGCTACGTCACGCGTGGGCGCAGTTCAGCCTGCGTGCGGAAGATGACGCGCAGCGGCAGGCGTTCGCCGCGTTTGTGCGCGACGGCGGCGACAGCCTGCGCTATCAGGCGGCCTACGATGGCCTGCAGGCGGAACGCCGCGCCGAAGATGCGGACGCCTGGGGATGGCCAGCCTGGCCGGAAAGCTGGCGCAACAGCCAGTCGCCTGAGGTGCAGCGCTGGTGCGAAAGCCACGAAGAGGAGATCGCCTTCTGGCAGTGGCTGCAGTGGCTGGCGCAAAACCAGTTCGCCGAGTGCTGGGCGCGCAGCCAGGCGCTGAAGATGACGGTGGGGCTCTATCGCGATCTGGCGGTAGGCGTGGCGGAAGGCAGCGCGGAGACCTGGCACGATCCTGAGCTCTATCGGCTGGAGGCGTCGGTCGGCGCGCCGCCGGATCGCCTCGGACCGCTGGGACAGAACTGGGGCCTGCCGCCGATGGATCCGCACGTGATGCGCGCGCGCGGCTATCAGCCTTTTATCGACATGCTGCGCGCCAATATGCGCGACTGCGGCGCGCTGCGCATCGATCACGTGATGGCGCTGCTGCGGCTGTGGTGGGTGCCGAAAGGAGAAACCGCCGATAAAGGCGCCTACGTCAGCTATCCGGTGCAGGATCTGCTGGGCATTCTGGCGCTGGAGAGCCAGCGCCATCGCTGCATGGTTATCGGCGAAGATCTCGGCACGGTGCCGCCGGAAATCGTCGGCCTGCTGCGCGCCAGCGGCGTTTTCTCATGGAAAGTGATGTGGTTCGAGCAGCAGCGCGACGGCAGCTATCGCCTGCCCAGCGACTATCCGCGTCAGTCGATCGCCAGCGCCAGCACGCACGATCTGCCGACGCTGACCGGCTTCTGGAACGCGGGCGACTTCGCGCTGGGAGAAAAGCTCAAGCTCTATCCCGGCAAAGAGGTGCTGCAGTCGCTGCATGAACAGCGAGCGAAGCAGAAACAGGCGCTGCTGGATGCGCTGCATCAGGCGGGCGCGATACCGGCGCGCAGCGCGCGTCAGGCAGACAAGCTGGCGATGACGCCCGCGCTTAATCTGGCGATGCATAAGTTTCTCGCGGCGACCGGCAGCGCGCTATTGGGCCTGCAGCCAGAAGACTGGATAGGAATGACCACGCCGGTAAACGTGCCCGGCACCGTCGATCAATATCCCAACTGGCGACGCAAGCTGGCGCAGCCGCTGGAGGCGATCTTTACGGATAAAGCGGTGACGAAGCTATTGAAGGCGGTGAGTCAGACGCGCAAAGGGGAGTAGCGGACGGCGCGCGACAGTCGCCTGACTGTCGCGCGTGGAGGCGATTAGTAATAGGAGTGCTCGCCGCGCTGGTGCTCGGTGAGATCGCGCACGCCTTTCAGATCGGGGAAAGCGGCCAGCAGCTCTTTCTCGATGCCGTCTTTCAGGGTGACGTCGATCATGGAGCAGCCATTACAGCCGCCGCCGAACTGCAAAATGGCGAAACCGTCGTCGGTAATCTCCATCAGCGACACGCGACCGCCGTGACCGGCGAGCTGCGGGTTGATCTGCGCTTGCAGCAGATACTCGACGCGCTCCGCCAGCGGCGCGTCGTCGGAGACTTTGCGCATTTTGGCGTTCGGCGCTTTCAGCGTCAGCTGCGAACCGAGATTGTCGGTGACGAAGTCGATTTCGGCGTCTTCGAGGTAAGGCGCGCTCAGTTCGTCAACGTAGGCTGAAAGCTTCTCGAACTTCAGCTCCGTGTCGGTCGCTTCTACCGCGTCCGGCGGGCAGTAAGAGACGCCGCACTCGGCGGTTGGCGTACCCGGGTTAATGACGAATACGCGAATCTGGGTGCCATCTTCCTGTTTTGACAGCAGTTTCGAGAAGTGCTCCTGGGCAGAGTCTGTAATTCGGATCATGGCAATTGCTCAATAGTTGACTAATTTAGTTGGTTATAATACGCCCATCACCGACGCTCTACAAGGTACGGCACAGGCACCAGATTTGCACGCTGGCCGCGCCGTGCGCCAGCAAAATGCGGCTGATCTCTCCCACGGTATGACCCGTTGTCACCACATCGTCTATTAGCGCGATATGGCGCCCGCGCACGGCGATTTCAAGGCGGAAGGCGCCGCGCACGTTGCCGCGACGCTGTGAGGCGCGCAGTCGGTGCTGCAGCGCGCCGCGTCGCCTGCGGCGGACGCCGTCGCGGAATTCGCAGCCCAGCCAGCGCGCCAGCGGCTGCGCCAGCAGCGCCTCCTGGTTGTAGCCGCGTCGGCAGGCGCGGCTTTTATGCAGCGGCACGCACAGCAGCAAATCCGGGCGCATCAGCCCGCGCGTGCGGTGAGCGTTTAGCCAGCTTAGCAAAAGCAGACGCGCCAGCATCACCCTGAGTGCGGTTATGCGGGAAAACTTCAGCTGATGCACCCAGCGGCGCAGCGGCGGCTGATAGCCGCTGACGCAGACCAGCGCCTGCCAGGCGGGCGGAGAGCGCAGACAGCGGCCGCAGGCGACGCGGGAAGATCCGGCCGGCAGGCCGCAGCGTGGACAGAGGATCGGCAGCGGCGGCAGGGCGCGCAGGCAGACGCTGCATAATCCATGTGCCGCGACGCGCAGCGGCAGCTGGCATAGCCAACAGAGGGCGGGCATTGGTAGCATAGCGGCCTCCTTAACCTTTTTACAGGATAGTAACTGATGACCTCGCTTTACTGGCGCACCTGCGGAGAAGGGAATGTGGATCTTGTGCTGCTGCACGGATGGGGCCTGAACGCCGAGGTGTGGCAAAGCATCGTGCCGCGACTCAGCCCTCATTTTCGCCTGCACCTGGTCGATCTGCCGGGCTATGGCCGCAGTCAGGCGTTCGGCGCGCTTTCGCTGGCGGAGATGGCGCAGCGGCTGCTGCCGCATTTACCGCCGCGCGCGCTGCTGCTGGGCTGGTCGCTGGGCGGGCTGGTGGCGACCGAACTGGCGCTGCGCGCGCCGCAGCAGATAGCGGGAGTGATCAGCGTCGCCTCTTCGCCCTGTTTTACCGCTGGCGAGGAGTGGCCAGGCATCAAGCCGGAGACCCTGGCGACCTTTCGCGCGCAGCTTAACAGCGATTTCCAGCGCACCGTCGAGCGCTTCCTGGCGCTGCAGACGCTGGGCACCGACAGCGCCCGGCAGGATGCGCGCCGCTTAAAAGAGGTGGTGCTGGCGCAGCCGATACCGCCGGTGGCGGTGCTGGATAGTGGGCTGGCAATCCTGCGCGAGGTCGATCTGCGCGATCAGCTGCCGCGCATTGAAATGCCGTTTTTACGTCTCTATGGCGCGCTGGACGGTCTGGTGCCGCGTCGTGTCGCCTCATTGCTCGACGCCGCGCTGCCCGCTTCGCCTTCCATCGTGATGGAAAAAGCCGCGCACGCGCCCTTTATTTCGCACCCGGACGCCTTCTGCCAGCATATTCTTGATTTCAGACAGGAGTTTTGCCGTTAAACCGGACGCTAAGCTGGCAATTTTCTCATCAGCGACAATACTTTTCGGGTAGGCATGGCCGCTTAATGATGTGAATTATCCAGGGAGAGGATGATGCCGTTCCATCTCGCCTGACGCATCCGGCGTCTGCTTACATCTCACATAACGGAAATGAATGAGGGGTACTGTAATGAAGGTGATGAAATGGGTTGTAGCTTCAATGGTAATGGGCGCAGTGTCGTTTTCGGCGGTTGCGGCCAAGGAAGTGACCAAAGAAGAAGTGAAAAAAATGAATCTTCAGAAGATCGGTACGGTGAACACCACGGCGGAAACCACCTCGCCAATGGACGCCAAACGCGAACTTTCTAAACAGGCTGATGAAAAAGGAGGCAAATATTTCCTGGTGATCGCGGGCCGTGAACACGGCAAATTCAGCGCCACCGCAGAAGTCTACAAGTAATCAGCTACGCAGCCAGACAAACTGCCAGGCATCCAGCGTAAGTGGCTGGGTGCCATCAATTTTCCTCTCTGTGATCACATCCTGAAAAAGCCGCGCCTCCGGCAGCTTCGCCTCCACCGTTTTTGCGCTCAGATTAAACACGCACAGCAGGCCGCCATCTTCCTGCTGCGGATCGTGACGCCTCAGCACCAGTAGCGCGTTGTCGCTGTCGTAGAGCCTCATCGGATTATCGGGATGAAAAGCGGGCTGGCGCGTGCGCAGCTGGATGAGCCGACTGAGGCGGGTATAGATGGCGTGGCGCAGGCTGTCGCCGTCCGCCAGCGCCGCTTCAATCATCTTCAGGTCAAACTTCTGGCGGTTGATGGCGCGATTGTGACCTGCGGCTTTTACGCCCTCGTAGTCGTTGCGCGAGCCGAGGATGCTCTGAATATAGATAGCGGGCACGCCGGGGAAGGCCAGCAGAATCGCGTGCGCCAGCAGGAAACGGCGCAGGCGCGTATCGTCGTCGTCGTTCTGATGATTCAGGGCGTCGAGATAGGTGACGTTGATCTCATAGGGGCTGGTGGTGCCGTCGGGATTGTTTTTATAGGAGACCAGCGCGCCCTCCAGCGCCAGGTCGCGCACCAGCGCCACAATCTCCACCTCGGAAAGAATGCCGCGCGCCGGATTAAGCCCGATGCCGTCGTGCGACGCGAGAAAGTTAAAGAAGGTGGTGCCGCCTTTGCCAGGCTCCAGCGCGCCCGCCCACTGGCGCAGCGCACGTCCGGAGCCGGAATGGATGGCGTGCAGCACCAGCGGCGGCAGGGAAAACTGATAGACCATCTGCGCTTCGTCATGCCCGTCGCCGAAGTAGCTGACGTTGTCTTTATGCGGCACGTTGGTTTCCGTGATGATCACCGTGCCGGGCGCGACCAGGTCGGCAATGGCGCGGAATAGCTTCACCAGCAAATGGGTTTTTTCCAGATGGATGCAGCGCGTGCCGGGCGTTTTCCACATATAGCCGACGGCGTCAAGGCGCACATAGTCCGCCCCTTTTTGCAGGTAGTCGAGCAGCACCTCCACCATGCGGATCAGCACCTCGGGATTGCCGAAGTTAAGATCGATCTGATCGGCGCTGAAGGTGGTCCAGATAAAGCGCATTTCGCCGTTCGCCATCTCGAACGGCGTCAGCAGCGGCGAGGTGCGCGGCCGCGTTACGCCGCTGAGATCGGTGGCGGGCGGCATGCTGATAAAGAAGTCGTCCCAGCCGGGATCGAGCGCCAGATAGTGTTTAAACCAGGCGCTGTGCGCCGACATGTGGTTGCAGACGAAGTCGAACATCAGGCGCGTTTCCTGATGCAGCCTGGCGACATCCGGCCAGTCGCCGCACAGCGGGTTGACCTGATGGTAATCGATGACGGAAAAACCGTCGTCTGAGGAGTAGGGGAAAAAGGGCAGCAGATGCACCAGCGGAAAGGTGGACTGCAGATGCTGCTGGTAAAAGCGGGAGAAGCTTTGCAGCGTCGGCACCTCCGCTTCGCGGAACTGATCGGCGTAGGTGATCAGCACCACGTCCTGTTCGTCCCAGTGCGCCTTGCGCGGCAGCTTAGTCGCGTCGCGCGCGGCGGCGATATGGCTCAGCAGGCGCTCACGCGCCGCCTGAGGAAAGGTATCGGCATAGATTTTATCGAGCAGCGCTGTGATCGTTTCCATCGCGAATTGGGTGCCACGTCCCGGGTTGTTTTTTATGCAGGCGTGTTTTCAGCGTAGCGTTAAGAGAGGGATTTTCAACTTTACAGAGGAGGTTACGCGCGCCCGACCCAGAATAAGTCGGGCGCGTGCAGGGTTTAGCGTTTTTTGCCGAACGCCGCCGCCAGCGCATCGCCCATCGCGCTGTTGCCTGCGGGCTGGCTGTTCTGACGCGCGCGCGGCTTCGCGCCGCCGGCCGGACGCGCACCGTCGCGCGGCGCGCTGCGGGCGCTGCTGCGCGCGTTGCTGTCGCCTGGCTGCTCATCCAGACGCATGGTGAGCGCGATACGTTTGCGCGGCAGATCGACCTCCAGCACTTTCACCTTCACGATATCGCCCGCTTTCACCACCTGATGCGGATCCTCGACAAATTTGTCCGACAGCGAGGAGATATGCACCAGGCCATCCTGATGCACGCCGATATCGACAAAGGCGCCGAAGTTGGTGACGTTGGTCACCGCGCCTTCCAGCACCATGCCCGGCAGCAGATCGTTAAGGGTTTCGACCCCTTCGGCGAACTGCGCGGTTTTAAACTCAGGGCGCGGGTCGCGGCCCGGTTTTTCCAGCTCTTTGATAATGTCGGTGACGGTCGGCAGACCGAAGCGCTCGTCGGTAAAGTCGACCGTCTTAACGTTGCGCAGGCTGGTGGGGTTGCCCATCAGATCCTGTAACGCCTGCTCGGTCGCCGCCAGGATGCGCTCCACCACCGGGTAGGCTTCCGGGTGCACCGTCGAGGCGTCGAGCGGGTTGTCGCCGTGGTTGATGCGCAGGAAGCCCGCGCACTGTTCAAAGGCTTTGGGGCCGAGACGGCTCACCTTGAGCAGCTGCTGGCGATTCTGGAAGCGGCCGTTTTCGTCACGCCAGCTCACGATATTCTGCGCCATCATGCGCGTCAGACCGGCGACGCGCGTCAGCAGCGGCACGGAGGCGGTGTTGAGATCGACGCCGACGGCGTTGACGCAGTCTTCCACCACCGCGTCCAGCTTCTTCGCCAGCTGGCTCTGACTGACGTCATGCTGATACTGGCCGACGCCGATCGATTTCGGATCGATTTTCACCAGCTCCGCCAGCGGATCCTGCAGGCGACGCGCGATAGAGACCGCGCCGCGCAGCGAGACGTCGAGGTTCGGGAACTCCAGCGCCGCCAGCTCCGAGGCGGAATAGACCGAGGCACCCGCTTCGCTGACGATCACTTTCTGCGCGGTAACGTGCGGATACTGTTTCTGCACGTCGAGGAAGAAGCGCTCTGTCTCGCGCGAGGCGGTGCCGTTGCCGATCGCCACCAGCTCGACCTGATGTTTCGCGCAGAGCGCGGCGACCACGGTAGCGGCTTTGGCCGCCTGGCCGGTATGCGGATAAATGGTATCGGTCGCGACCAGCTTGCCGGTGGCGTCCACCACCGCGACCTTCACGCCGGTGCGCAGGCCGGGATCGAGGCCCATCGTGGCGCGCATGCCCGCCGGCGCCGCCATCAGCAGATCGTGCAGGTTGCGGGCGAACACGTTGATCGCTTCGTCTTCGGCGCGCTCGCGCACCGTGCCCATCAGCTCCGTCTCCAGATGCAGCATTACCTTGATGCGCCAGGTCCAGCTCACTACCGCCTTGCGCCAGGCGTCAGCGGGCGCGCCGTTGAGGCGCAGGTTAAGATGCTCGGCGATCAGCGTTTCGCCGTAGCTTTCGCGCGGCGGCTCGTCGAACTGCGGATCGGCGTTCAGGGAGAGCTGCAGCACGCCTTCGTTACGGCCGCGCAGCATCGCCAGCGCGCGGTGCGACGGCACGCTGTGCAGCGCTTCGTGATGATCGAAGTAGTCGCGGAATTTAGCCCCTTCCTGCTCTTTGCCTTCCACCACGCGCGACACCAGATGCGCGTTTTTCCACAGGTAGTCGCGCACTTTCGCCAGCAGCGCGGCGTCTTCGGCGAAGCGCTCCATCAGGATATAGCGCGCGCCGTCCAGCGCGGCGCGCACGTCGGCGACGCCTTTATCGGCATCGACATACTGCGCGGCCAGCTGTTCGGGATCCTGCGAGGCGTCCTGCCACAGGCTCTCGGCCAGCGGCTCCAGACCGGCTTCAATGGCGATCTGGCCGCGGGTGCGGCGCTTGACTTTATAGGGCAGGTAGAGGTCTTCGAGTTCGGTTTTATTCAGCGTGGCGTTAATGGCGCTGGCGAGTTCGTCGGTGAGTTTGCCCTGATCGTTAATGGACTTCAGAATCGACTGGCGGCGATCTTCCAGTTCGCGCAGGTAGCCGAGACGCGTCTCCAGCTGGCGCAGTTGGGTGTCGTCCAGACCGCCGGTCACCTCTTTACGATAGCGTGCGATAAACGGCACGGTGTTCCCTTCGTCCAGCAGACGCACGGCGGCTTCAACTTGCTCCGCACGCGCCTGCAGCTCACTGGCAATAATGTGGCTGAGATCTTTCATCATCGATTCTGTCTTGCTTACAGGGTTAAAAAACAGGGGACAGTTATACGGACTGAAAAGTGAAATTGCCAGCGATGGGGCCGGCTTTCAGCGATATTCTGAATCAGGCGTCCGGATAGGAAATGGCGTTGACGTACCAGAGCGCGGGACCCAGCGGCGTCTCTACCGTCACGGCGTCGCCCGGCTCTTTTTTCAGCAGCGCGCGCGCCATCGGCGAGTCGATGGAGATGTAGTCTTTGCGGCCGAAAATCTCGTCGTAGCCGACGATGCGAAAGCGTTTGACCTCGCCCTCGTCATTCTCAACCTCTACCCAGGCGCCGAAGAAGACTTTGCCGTCCTGCTGCGGCGAATAGTCGACGATGCGCAGCGACTCGAGGCTTTTTGTCAGATAACGTACGCGGCGATCGATTTCGCGCAGGCGTTTTTTGTTGTACTGGTAGTCGGCGTTTTCGCTGCGATCGCCGAGGCTGGCGGCCCAGGTCACTTTCTTCGTCACTTCGGGACGCTCTTCGCGCCAGAGATAGTCGAGCTCGGCCTTCAGCTTGTCAAAGCCTTCACGGGTGATCAGTCGGGTTTTCATGCGTAGCGACTCGGAAGCGGAAAAGCAGGCAGTGTAAAGCAAAGCAGGCGCGGCAAAAAAGAGTCGGGGAACAGGTTTTCAACGGTGAAAACCCTTTGTGTCGTTCCCCGGTGGCGAAAGGGGCAGGTACAAAAAGAGAAAACGGCTTAAATCGTTATTTTCCCGCCACGGTTGAGGTGGTGGTTGAAGATGAGGTGCCTTTGTCGCCGCCGCCAGCGGTCGCCAGCGCCACGCCGAGCAGCGCAGCTACGGCGCCGACGCCGATAGCGTTAGAATTGCCCTGCGCGGTGGTCGAAGCCTGCGCGCCGGCGGCCTCGCCGGTTGCGGTCGCCGCTAAAGCCGGATTCAGAACGAGGGTGGCCAGCGCACCCAGCACTAACAACGTTTTTTTCATTATTGCTTTCCCTGTAGTGAAGCGAGTGGAAGCAGTGTGGTGCAATTCACATAAGGCGGAAAGATAGCTTTACTGATTGATTTAGCGGGCTTTATTTTTGAATGGTCTGAATCGCGGCAAAAATGGCGCAAATCCGAGAGAAGCCTGCGGCGCGGCGCGTAAAGGCTGATATTTTATGCTGCCGGCCAGCTGAGTTGGCTGAAATCGCGACCGCTAGGTCAGGCGACGAATGGCGCTAAAGTCAAATTGCGCGTTAACTGGTTGATCTGCAAGTTTGATTAATCCAGGGCGCGATTTTGCGGCCGCCGATGGCGAGAAAAAACGCCCGACTTTCAGATTTGCCGTAACGGTGACAAACGCCGCTTAAGAATGTGATTTTGCCCTGAAGAGAGCGATAAAATTAAAGATAAGCTCCTGTTTAATATGCTTTGTAACAATTTCGGCTAGAATATAAACCATTAATGACTGTCACAGACAGACAACTTTTTTTAACAATATCGGCTCAGGCAATGGCGCCTTTGGGAGTAGAAAATGCAAGAGAACTACAAAATTCTGGTCGTTGATGACGATATGCGTTTGCGTGCGCTGCTGGAACGCTATCTCACCGAGCAGGGCTTTCAGGTGCGCAGCGTCGCCAACGCCGAGCAGATGGATCGTCTGCTGACCCGTGAATCCTTTCACCTGATGGTGCTGGATCTGATGCTGCCGGGCGAAGACGGCCTGTCGATTTGCCGTCGTCTGCGCAGCCAGAGCAATCCGATGCCGATCATTATGGTGACGGCGAAAGGCGAAGAGGTCGATCGTATCGTTGGGCTGGAGATCGGCGCCGATGACTATATTCCTAAGCCGTTCAACCCGCGCGAGCTGCTGGCGCGCATTCGCGCCGTGCTGCGTCGTCAGGCCAACGAGCTGCCGGGCGCCCCTTCGCAGGAAGAGGCGGTGATCGCGTTCGGCAAGTTCAAGCTGAACCTCGGCACGCGCGAAATGTTCCGCGAAGATGAGCCGATGCCGCTCACCAGCGGCGAGTTCGCGGTGCTGAAGGCGCTGGTCAGCCATCCGCGTGAACCGCTGTCGCGCGACAAGCTGATGAACCTGGCGCGCGGACGCGAATACAGCGCGATGGAGCGCTCCATCGACGTGCAGATCTCGCGCCTGCGCCGCATGGTGGAAGAAGATCCGGCGCATCCGCGCTATATCCAGACGGTCTGGGGCTTGGGCTACGTATTCGTGCCGGACGGTTCTAAAGCATGAGGCGACTGCGCTTCTCGCCTCGCAGCTCGTTTGCCCGCACCCTGCTGTTGATCGTGACCCTGCTGTTCGTCAGCCTGGTGACGACCTATCTGGTGGTGCTCAACTTCGCCATTCTTCCCAGCCTGCAGCAGTTCAACAAGGTGCTGGCGTATGAAGTGCGCATGTTGATGACCGACCGGCTGCAGCTGGAAGACGGCACGCAGCTGGAAGTGCCGCCCGCGTTTCGCCGCGAGATCTACCGCGAGCTGGGGATTTCGCTGTATACCAACGCGGCAGCCGAAGAGAGCGGGTTGCGCTGGGCGCAGCACTATGAATTTTTGAGCGAGCAGATGGGCCAGCAGCTTGGCGGGCCGACCGACGTGCGCGTCGAGGTCAATAAAAACTCGCCGGTGGTGTGGCTGAAAACCTGGCTGTCGCCTGACATCTGGGTGCGCGTACCGCTGACCGAAATTCATCAGGGCGACTTCTCGCCGCTGTTCCGCTACACACTGGCGATTATGCTGCTGGCGATTGGCGGCGCCTGGCTGTTTATCCGCATCCAGAACCGGCCGCTGGTGGATCTGGAGCACGCGGCGCTGCAGGTCGGCAAGGGCATTATTCCGCCGCCGCTGCGCGAGTACGGCGCCTCGGAGGTGCGTTCGGTGACGCGCGCCTTTAACCAGATGGCCTCCGGCGTTAAGCAGCTGGCGGACGACCGCACGCTGCTGATGGCGGGCGTTAGCCACGATCTGCGCACGCCGCTGACGCGCATTCGCCTCGCTACCGAGATGATGGGCGAGGAGGATGGCTATCTCGCCGAGTCGATCAATAAAGATATCGAAGAGTGCAACGCCATTATCGAGCAGTTCATCGACTATCTGCGCACCGGCCAGGAGATTCAGACCGAGCGCGCCGATCTCAACAGCGTGCTGGGCGAAGTGGTGGCGGCGGAAAGCGGCTACGAGCGCGAGATTGAAAACGCCGTGATGCCGGAAGAGCTGATGCTGGATATCAACCCGCTGTCGATCAAGCGCGCGGTGGCGAACCTGGTGGTGAACGCAGCACGCTACGGCAACGGCTGGATCAAGGTGAGCAGCGGTCGCGAACTGCATCGCGCCTGGTTTCAGGTCGAGGATGACGGCCCTGGCATCAAGCCGGAACAGCTGACGCACCTGCTACAGCCCTTTGTACGCGGTGACAGCGCGCGCAGCACCAGCGGCACCGGCCTTGGGCTGGCGATTGTGCAGCGCATTATCGATGCGCATCAGGGATCGCTGGAGATTGGCGAGAGCGAGCGCGGCGGGTTGCGCATTCGCGCCTGGCTGCCGCTAACGGAACAGAGTGCGCCGAGCAGCAACGGCGCGGCGCAGAGCTGAGTAGCAAGCGGGCGCGACGATCGCCGCGCCCGAAGGCTTACAGTACCGGACCTGCTTTAACCAGCGCGGCGCCCGCCGCGTTGTCGGTATACTTCTCAAAGTTGGTGATAAAGCGCTGCGCCAGATCGCGCGCCGCTTCCAGCCACTTCTCCTCGCTTTCCCAGCTGCTGCGCGGATCGAGCGTGGCGGCGTCGAGCTGGCCCAGCGCTTTCGGCACCTGCAGGTTGAACACCGGCAGCGTCTCGGTTTCGGCGTCGTCCAGTTCGCCAGCCAGAATCGCGTTGATAATGGCGCGCGTATCCTTCAGCGAAATGCGTTTGCCGCTGCCGTTCCAGCCGGTATTAACCAGGTACGCCTGCGCGCCCGCGGCCTGCATGCGCTTCACCAGCACCTCGGCGTACTGCGTCGGGTGCAGCGTCAGGAACGCGGCGCCGAAACAGGCGGAGAAGGTGGGCGTCGGCGCGGTCACGCCGCGCTCGGTGCCCGCCAGCTTGGCGGTAAAGCCGGAAAGGAAGTGATACTGCGTCTGCTCAGGCGTCAGGCGCGACACCGGCGGCAGCACGCCGAAGGCGTCGGCGGTGAGGAAAATCACTTTCTTCGCGTGGCCCGCTTTCGATACCGGACGCACGATATTGTCGATATGATCGATCGGGTAGGAGACGCGGGTGTTCTCGGTCTTGCTGTCGTCGTCATAATCGACGCTGCCGTCTTCGCGCACCACGACGTTTTCCAGCAGCGCGTTGCGGCGGATAGCGCGATAGATTTCTGGCTCGGCCTGCTCAGAGAGCTTGATGGTCTTGGCGTAGCAGCCGCCTTCGAAGTTGAAGACGCCGTCGTCGTCCCAGCCGTGCTCGTCGTCGCCAATCAGCTGGCGTTCCGGATCGGTGGAGAGGGTGGTTTTGCCGGTGCCGGACAGACCGAAGAAAACCGCGACGTCGCCCGCTTTGCCGACGTTGGCCGAGCAGTGCATCGAGGCGATGCCGCGCAGCGGCAGCAGGTAGTTCATCACCGCGAACAGCCCTTTCTTCATTTCGCCGCCGTACCAGGTGCCGCCGATCAGCTGCATCCCTTCGGTCAGGTTGAACGCCACGAAGTTTTCCGAGTGCAGCCCCTGCGCCTGCCAGTTGGGGTTGGTGCATTTCGCCCCGTTCAGCACCACAAAGTCAGGTTTAAAGGCGGCCAGCTCGCTTTCGCTCGGCTGAATAAACATGTTTTTGACGAAATGCGCCTGCCAGGCCACTTCGGTGACGAAGCGCACGCTAAGGCGCGAATCGGCATTGGCGCCGCAGAACGCGTCGACCACAAACAGACGCTTGCCGGAAAGCTGCTCGGTCACGCAGGCTTTCAGCTGCTGCCAGGTCTCCTGCGACAGCGGCTGGTTGTCGTTTTTGCCTGTTCCTTGATCGTTCCACCACAGCGTGTCGCGGGTGGTGTCGTCGCGGACGATATATTTATCCTTCGGCGAGCGACCGGTAAAAATGCCGGTATCGACCGCGACTGCGCCGCTTTGCGTCAGGGTGCCGCGCGCATAACCTTCCAGCTCGGGACGGAGTTCTTCGGTAAACAGCGTATCGAAATCGGGGTTGTGGACCACTTCGGTGGTGCCCTCGATGCCCAAAGCGGCAAGATCTTGCGAGGTCAGGCCGGTAACGCGCATGTGACTGCTCCTTAAATCGTTTTGGTACTGCACAGGCGAATAGTTATAGGTGCCGCGCAAGCCGTCCGCGTGCTGCTGGGCGGATGCACGATCGCGCGCAGTGTACTCTTCTGAGCCTGTGGGAAAAGCGTTGTCCGTCAGAAATGCGAACCAGGGCGCGTTAAGCAGCAAAAAGAACCGCTTTTGAAACTAAAGTTAGCGTGAGTGGGTTATTTTACTTTGTAAATTAAGGGGATATCGCGGCGAGGGAAAAGGGCGGCGAGGCCGCCCGGGGATAAATCAGTGGATGCTGTCGCTGTTTTCGCCTTCCGCGCCGCCTTTGCGGATCGCCGCAATGTCGACCGCGTCGTAGACGTAGTGCGTGCCGCAGTAGTCACAGTGCATATCGACCTGGCCATCCTCTTCGATGATCTCGTCGACCTCGTGCTGAGGCAGCGTTTTCAGCACTTCGCCGCAGCGTTCGCGCGAGCAGGTGCACTTAAAGCTCACCGGCTGCGGATCGAATACCGTCGCCTCTTCCTGATGATAGAGGCGCCACAGGACGTCGGTCGCCGGCAGATCGATCAGCTCTTCGCTCTTCACGGTTTCCGTCAGCGTCGCCAGGTGGTTGAAGTCTTCGGTCTGGGTATCCTGCGCCGGCAGCACCTGCAGCAGAATGCCTGCGGCGCCTTTTTCATTGGTGCGAATAAACAGGCGGGTTGGCAGCTGCTCGGAACGCATAAAATAGTCTTCCAGGCAGGCGGCCAGCGTCTCGCCTTCCAGGCCTACCACGCCCTGATAGCGCTCGCCTTTCTCCGGCGAAATGGTGATCGCCAGATAGCCGGTGCCCACCATGCTTTTCAGGGTGGCGTCCGCCGGGATCTCGCCCTTCACGCGCGCTACGCCGCGCAGCTCCTGGCGGTTATTGCCGTTGATGACCGCCAGCGAGAGCGGGCCGTCGCCCTGCAGCTGCACCGTGATGTCGCCGTCGAATTTCAGCGTGGCGGTCAGCAGGCTGGTCGCGACCAGCAGCTCGCCGAGCAGCGTCTGCACCGGGGCCGGATAGTCATGGTTTTTGATGATTTCCTGCCAGGTGTGGCTGACATTCACCAGCTCGCCGCGCACGGCCACATTCTCAAACAGGTAACGATGCAGTTGATCTTGTACAGACATAAATTTTCTCTCGTTGGGGCTAGGCCTGGTCGTCGCCCGTTAATTTAAATTTCATCAAATCGCGGCGCTCTTTTTTATCGGGGCGGCGATCGGGATGCGGCATGGTGAGCGCGTTCATTTTACGCGCCAGCGCCACCTTTTCCCGTTTTTCAATACTGGCGGCGGTTTCGCTGTAGAGCTGCTGCGCTACGTCGGCCGGACCGCGCTTGTCGCTCAGCGCGGTGACGATCACGGTACGCTCGTCGTTGCCCTGGCGCAGCGTCAGCTCCGCCTCCAGCTCGACCAGCTTGCTCGGCTTGCTGCGCTGGCCGTTGTAGTGCACTTTGCCGCCTTCAATCATGTCGCGCGCCAGCGAGCGCGTTTTGTAGAAGCGTGCCGCCCAGAGCCATTTGTCGAGGCGCACGCCTTCGCTGCTTTTCTCTTTCATTGCTGCTCCCGTTTACGCCAGCGCGCTGCACAGGGTGCGATAGTCGCGGACCGCCGCGTGACGCTGGAAGACCTGATCGGGACGCCCGGAGTCGGGGTTGCTGACGCCTAAACACCAGCCGATGCCCCAGCTTTTCGCCGCGTCGAGAATGGTCTCGTTGTCATCAATAAACAGCGTTCGCGGACGATCAAATCCGGTATGCTGCTCCACCGCCTGCCACAAGCGCGGGTCCTCTTTCGGATACCCAAAGGTATGGGTGGAAAGTAATAAATCAAGGTGCGGCGCAAGGCCGGTCTGCGCCAGTTTGATATCCAGGTTATAAGGATGGGCGTTGGTCAGCAGAATGGTGCGTTTTTCCGCCCGACGCAGCGCCTGCAAAAAGGGCACTGTATCTTCGCGCATCGCTGCCAGGCTACGCTTCGCATAGGTCATGGCGCGAATATCCAGCGCCAGCTCTGCCGCCCAGTAGTCCAGACAATACCAGTTTAGCGTATGCGCCACTGCCTGGTACTTTCCGGCGATCAGCGCCTCGGCTTCCGCCAGTGTAATGCCGCGCGTTTCGCTCAGCGTTAGCGGCACATGCTCCAGCCAAAAATGGCGGTCGAACGCCAGGTCCAGCAGCGTGCCGTCCATATCGAGCAGCACGGTATCGATTTGCGCCCAGTTCAGCGTCATCAGGCAGGTTCTCCGATAAAAAGCGGGCGACAGGGTAGCACAGAAAGAGGCGGGGGAGGGCAGGGCGCCGGCGGCACTGGCCAGGCGGCGCCGCGGCGTCAGAACATCGAGCGCACGCTCTGCATGGTGCTGAGATTATGGTTGAAGCACTTGTCGTAGTACTGCTGGATATTCGCCATGCGCTGACGGTTGCGATGGATACGGCGCAGCGCCAGCAGGGCGTTAACCAGCGCGCAGGCCAGCAAAACCGCCAGCAGCAGCGTGGTGCCGAGGTAGCGCCACATTGCCATCGCGTCCGGCTCGTTGTGCAGCGCGATATGGCGCGTGCCGTTGGCGTCCACCGACAGGCTGGTGATAATGCCGCTGGCGCTGAACGGCGTATGCAGCAGCATGCCGGAGAGGCGCTGCAGCTCGCGCCACTGCGACGGCGCATCGAGATCGAACAGCGAGACCGTCGGCTGCGGCTGATTCACCAGCTGGCGGCCTTCGTCGCTGACGATAAGGAATCCGCCCGGCGGCGGGCTGTTAAGGTTTTCGGCGGCGCGGCGCGTCTCGCGGAAGAAGAAGCTGGAGGTGGCGGTATTGACCAGGTTTTCCAGCGCTTCGGCGCTTACCGGCCGCAGCAGCACGTTCATACCGTTCAGCTGCCCGGAGTCGGCGCGGCGCACCAGCGTATCCCAGTCTTTGGCGTTGCCGAGATTCACCAGCGCGTTCTTCAGCCGCACGCAGTCCTGCTGCTGGCTACAGAGATCCTGCGTTTTCAGCACCAGGTCGGCGAAATCGTCCAGCAGGATCATGCCCGATTTCTGAATCGCCGAGGCGAGCTGCGGGTTGAGTTTGGGATCGGTGTTGGTTTCCGGATGCAGCTGGCGCGTGGTCGCCTCCAACAGCGCCGAGGCTTTATCGATGATATCGGACTGCGGCTGGGGCAGCGGCGAGGCGTTGTTCCAGTAGACGGCGGAACAGTCGAACGGCATATAGGCGTAGCTGCGGTTGCTCTGATAGTTATCGGGAACGGAGCACATGCCGGTGCCGTTAACTTTTAAAATGTCGCCGACGTGCAGCGACTGCGCCGACAGCTTGTCTACCTCGTTCACTTCAAGGCTCTCGGTGCCCTTGATCCAGGCCAGGCTGAGTTTGATCGGCATACTGAGCGGGATCCAGCTAATCAGCAGCGCCGTCACCAGCAGCGAGCCGCAGGCCAGGACGACGTTTTTGCGCCAGCGCTGGATAGGAAAGTTGCGCACTTCGTCCTGCAGCGATAAAAAGCGGCCCTGACGCACCACCTGACGGTTCAGGTAGATCTCGATATCGGTGGTCTGGCCGAGATCGTGCGCCACATAGGGCAGCCAGTGCGGCGGGTAGGCGAGATCGATAATGCCCAGCGTAATATTGCTCTGCTCCTGATTCGACTCGCCGAACAGGCCCCAGCGCTTGGGCGCGCCGCGCAGGCAGTGTATGTCGCGCATGCGCTTTTGCGCGGGAATGTGAAACAGCGACCAGACGCTGGCACCGATCATGGCGCAGCCCAGCAGCGCCAGCCAGCCCATCAGCGCGGCGGGCACCAGCAGGCTGATAAAAAAGAGCAGAAAGGCGAAGGTGATGGTCACCGCCTCGCGCGTGCCGTCCGGCCGCGTCAGCTGATACTCTTCCAGCGTCTCTTTGCGCACCTGCAGCAGCTCGACGTTTTCGCTCTCTTCTTTGCGTATCGAGGCATTAGTCGAGCCGGGACGCACCAGCGCCGGCAGCGATGGCTGATCGGTGCCGTAGTTGACCAGCGAGTGGCCGTTAAGCGAGATCACCAGCGGAATCGTCTGGGTACGGATCAGCTCAACGTAGTTCTCATCGGTTATATACTGTTCCCAGTGCGGCGGCAGATGCACTTCCACTTCGTCAAGGTAGTAGCGCCACTTGTGGGCATCGTCGGTCGACAGGCCATAGCGCGTAATAGCGCGCGTGACGGGGTAGACGTTGTTGCTCTGCGCGGTGAGCGTCAGATTGTCGAAAACAGGATGTTTTTCACCGGGTACGGCGGGACGCGACTGCTTCGCAAGCGAGGCGACGTATTTTTCCACCGCGCGACGTTCGTCGTCGGTGAGTTTGCGACAGGGCGGGCTGATAAAGGGCAGCGGTTTCGCCAATGGCGGACGATGCCGCATAGCGTACCAAAAGCCGATACCTGCCAGTCCTGAGCAGACCAGCACTATGACCAATACAATAAGGATTGTGCTCATGCGTTGTTCACTGCAGCCAAAATCCTGCCTTCACTTTGGACCAATGCTCCCAGATAGAACTGTTATTTAAGACAATTTTGGCGGGAATAAACGACCCTGACAAGCTAAATGCCAGATGAAATAACGCGCAAAATCATTAAATTAGAAGTTAATGCAGCATGCCTTGTCCGAATGTTAACCGGCAGAATCTGAATTAAACATCGGTCTTTTCTGAATTTTACCGCGCGACGTTGACTTATTGCAAAAGCGTTAACTAACGCGGCCGCATCCGGGAACGCCCGACCGGGCGCGGCGTCTGGAGCCGACGCTAAACTCGCTGTCGCACAAACGCCTGTGGTCAGGTAAGCTAATTTTTTTACCGCGCCGCGCGGCGTTGAACGTCTGAGGTTGATATGAAGAACCCGTTAAAGAAACCTGACATCCTCAAAGTGGAAACCGTGGCGCGCTCGCGGCTGTTCACCGTTGAATCAGTCGATCTCGCTTTTAGCAACGGCGCGCGCCGCGTTTACGAGCGTATGAAGCCTTCCGAGCGCGAAGCGGTGATGATTGTCCCGATTATCGACAATCAGGTCGTGCTGATTCAGGAGTACGCGGTTGGGCTGGAGAGCTATGAGCTGGGCTTCCCGAAGGGATTGATCGATCCCGGCGAGACCGTCTTCGAGGCGGCGAACCGCGAACTGAAAGAAGAGGTCGGCTTCGGCGCAGAGAAGCTGGAGTTTCTCAGCAAGCTGACCATGGCGCCTTCCTACTTCTCCAGCAAGATGAATATCGTGGTGGCGGAAGGGCTTTATCCTGAACGGCTGGAGGGCGACGAGCCGGAGCCGCTCATCGAGCATCGCTGGCCGCTGGAAGATCTGCTGGCGCTGCTGCAGGAGCCCGATTTTCGCGAGGCGCGCAACGTCAGCGCGCTCTTCCTGG
Source organism: Pantoea sp. NGS-ED-1003 (assembly GCF_000738765.1). NCBI lineage: Bacteria > Pseudomonadati > Pseudomonadota > Gammaproteobacteria > Enterobacterales > Erwiniaceae > Pantoea > Pantoea sp. NGS-ED-1003. The sequence continues at coordinate 74,583 of NZ_JPQA01000008.1, read as the reverse complement.
TGCGCGAGTGGCTGGTGCAGCAGGGGCGACTGAGTTACTAACGGGTACGACATTGCCTGAAACTGGCAGGGCTTTGACTTTTACAGACAGCTCTAAAGCTCGCAAGCGGGTGAGATGGACCGAAGAGCAAAGCGTCCCGCGACAGGGACAAAAACGCCGGGAGCGTTTTTGAACAACGCAACGCGTTGGCCCGTTTAAGGGCGCCCCTCAGGGATGAGGGGCGTATATGCGCGGGCCGAGCTGGCAGGGATGCCGCTTCTTGCGTCTTTGCGATTGGGCCATCTCACCCGCGTTAGCACATTCCAAAATAAAAAGGCCGACAGCGATGTCGGCCTTTTTTGCTACTTACGGCAGGGCTTAAAACAGCTCGTGGCTCTCGCCGTTATCCATAATGGTGGTGCCGACGTCATGCACCGAGTATTCCGTCGGCTGCGTGCCGTTGATGAAATACTCCTGGCGCGTATTGCCGCCGCCGTTGGCCAGCTTGCCGGTGCTGCGGTCGATAGTCACCGTGACGATGCCGTCCGGCGGCGTCAGCGGCTGCTCCGGCACGCCGTCCAGCGCGCTCTTCATATAGTCATCCCACGCCGGCTGCGCGCTTTTCGCGCCGCCTTCATAACCGGAAATCTGGTCTGGAATCGCGCCCGACAGCGTGCTGCGGCCTAACGCGCGGCGCGCGTCGTCAAAGCCGATCCACACCGAGGTCACTACGCCAGGACCGTAACCGGAGAACCAGGCGTCCTTCGAACTGTTGGTGGTGCCGGTTTTACCGCCGATATCGTTGCGCTTCAGATCGCGTGATGCGCGCCAGCCGGTGCCCATCCAGCCCGGTTCGCCAAAGATATTGGAGTTGAGCGCGCTTTTGATCAGGAACGACAGCGGCGTGTTGATCACATGCGGCGCATACTGCTGACCATCCGGCTGCGGCTGAGCGGGAACCTGCTCCAGCGCCGGCTGCGGCGCCGGCTGGTTCTGGTTCTGATCGGAGGTCGCGACGTTTTCTACGCTCTCCTCGTTCAGCGCCAGCGCCTTGCGGGTTTCGCCATAGATCACCGGCAGATTGCACTGCGGGCAGGCGATGCGCGGTTTCGCTTCGAAAATAACGCCGCCTTGCTCGTTCTCGATCTTGCTGATGAAGTACGGGTCGACCAGGAAGCCGCCGTTCGCCATCACCGAGTAGCCGCGCGCTACCTGCATCGGCGTAAACGACGCTGCGCCGAGCGCCAGCGATTCGGTATGCACGATATTCTGCGCCGGGAAGCCGAAGCGCTGCAGATATTCCGCCGCGTAATCGACGCCCATGGCACGCATGGCGCGCACCATCACCACGTTTTTCGACTGACCTAATCCCTGACGCAGACGAATAGGACCGTCATAGGTAGGCGGCGAGTTTTTCGGCCGCCAGTCGGCGCCCGCGCCCGCATCCCAGCGCGAAATCGGCACGTCGTTCAGGATAGAGGCGAGCGTCAGGCCGCGATCCATCGCCGCGGTATAGAGGAACGGCTTAATATTGGAGCCGACCTGACGCAGCGCCTGGGTGGCGCGGTTGAACATGCTCTGATTAAAGTCGAAGCCGCCGACCAGCGCGCGCACCGCGCCGGTTTGCGGATCGAGCGACACCAGCGCGGAGTTGACGTCCGGCACCTGCGCCAGCCACCAGCTGTTATCGACTTTACGCACCCAAATCTGCTGGCCCGTCTGCACCACCTGCGTCACGCTTCTCGGCGTGGGTCCTTGCACGGTATCCGACTTGAACGCGCGCGCCCAGCGCACGCCGGCGAGGCCCAGCGAGACGCTGGTGCCATCTTTCAGCATCGCGGTCGCCTCGTCGCTGCTGGCCTGGGTTACAACGGCAGGCAACAGGGGTCCGTAAACCGGCAGCGGCTTCAGCGCTTTCAGGATCTGCTCCTGGCTCCAGGCGGGCTCGCCCACTTTCCACAGCACGCTGGTCGGTCCGCGGTAGCCGTGACGCATGTCGTAGGCCAGCACGTTATTGCGCACCGCCTCCTGCGCCGCCTGCTGGAGACGACGCGTCACGGTGGTATAGACCTTGTAGCCGTCGTTATAGGCGCCGTCGCCGTAGCGCTTCACCATCTCCTGGCGCGCCATTTCGCTCAGATAGGGCGACGAGAAGGCGATTTCCGGGCCGTGGTAGCTCGCTTCCAGCGGCGCGCTGCGCGCTTCGTCATACTGCTGCTGGGTGATGTAGCCCTGATCCAGCATGCGCGACAGCACCACATTGCGACGCGCCAGCGCGCGGCTGTGGGAGTAGAGCGGGTTAAAGGTAGAGGGCGCTTTGGGCAGGCCGGCAATCATCGCCATTTCGCTCAGCGAAAGCTGGTCTACCGGCTTGCCGAAGTAAACCTGCGCGGCGGCGCCGACGCCGTAGGCGCGATAGCCGAGATAGATCTTGTTCAGATAGAGCTCAAGGATCTCATCTTTATTCAGCAGCTGCTCAATGCGAATGGCGAGGAACGCCTCCTTGATTTTGCGCATCAGCGTGCGCTCAGGGCTCAGGAAGAAGTTACGCGCCAGCTGCTGCGTGATGGTGCTCGCGCCCTGCGAAGCATGGCCGGACATCAGCGCGATGCTGGCGGCGCGGAAAATGCCCACCGGATCGACGCCGTGATGCTCGTAGAAACGGCTGTCTTCCGTGGCGATAAAAGCTTTGATCAGCTCTGGCGGCATCTGCTGCAGCGTCAGCGGAATACGGCGCTTCTCGCCGTACTGGGCGATCAGTTCGCCATCCGCGCTGTACACCTGCATGGGCGTCTGCAGGCGCACATCTTTCAGCGTGTTAACGTCGGGCAGCTGCGGCTCTATATATTTGTACAAACCATAAATCGAGCCAGCTCCCAGCAAGATGCAACACACTGCAAGGATTAATAAATACTTTACGAACTTCACCTGGAGTTTCCCATCTGTTGTCGTTTGAGCAGTTTATAAACAACCGCGCGGTAGTATAAAGGCAAGCCAGACGCTTTGATATGTCCTTTTACCCCTGTAGATAAGGAGATCGCGCGCATGGCTTTTCAGACATGGCAAGTCGGACTGGATATTCAGAATACGCAGCTCTGCGCTCTCGCTATACAGCGCCGGCGCGGCGGCTGGCAGCTGTGCCGCTGGTGGCAGCAAGGGCTGCCGCAAGATACGTTAAGAAACGGCGTGCTGCAATCTTCGCCTGAATTGCAGGCGGCGCTGCGCATGCTGCGAGAGCAGCTGCCGCAGCGCTATTCCCTGCGCGTCGGACTCCCTGCGCAGCTGGTGCTGCAGCGGCCGCTGGCGCTGCCGAGCCAGCGTCTGCAGGAGCCTGCGCTGGGGCGTTACGTGACGGCGGCAGCGCAGCGGCTCTTTCCGGTCGAGCCGGAAGCGCTGACGCTGGACTACCGCGCCAGCGAAGCGGGCCGCCAGCTTTACGTTACCGCCGCCCGGCAAGAGGTCATCGCCCAGTGGCTGACGCCGCTGCGGCAGAGCGCGCTGCGGCCGGCGGTTTTCGAGCTCACGACCCATGCGCTGGCGCTCACGGCGCGCGCCGCAGGGCTGGATGACGACGCCGCGCTGCTGATCGGTTACGACGCGCAGTGGCTCTGGTACAGCCGCGCCAGCGAGAGCGTGGTCGGCAGCGCCAGCATAGAGACCGCGCCCGAGGAGGTGAGGCAGCGCTGTTTCCCGCAGGCCAGCGCGCTGTTCGGCTGCGCGCCGTCGCCCGATCTGCTGCCTGACGCCTTCTTCTCTTTTTCGCCGTTCAGCCTGTTCGCTTATCGCCAGCCGCCGCTGCCCCAGCAGGAAGCGGCGTTTTGCATCGCCGCCGGACTGGCGCTGCGCCCTGAGGATAGCTGATGATCGCGGTGAATATGCTGCCGTGGCGGCACGCGCGTCTGCGCCAGCAGCAGCGCGCCGTGCTCGGGCTGACGGCGACGCTGCTGCTGGCGCTGGTGCTGACGGCGGCCCTGGCGCTATGGCGTCTTGACCGCGTCAGCCAGCATCTGCTCAGCGCCCAGAGCGAGGCGCGCCACGCGCTGACGGCGATCGCTCAGCGGATTAGCCAGCGGCGCGAACTGCAGCAGCAGCTGGCGGCGCAGCAGGCATCGTGGCGGCGCGCGCGGCGTCACGCCGACGATCCAATGCGCTGGCACCGATTCTGGCAGGCGCTGCCGGCGCTTTTGCCGCAGCGGGTCTGGCTGGAGCGCGTAGAGAAGATGCCGACGCAGCTGCGTATCGAGGGACGCGCGCAGGAGATGCGGGCGATAGGCGAACTGCGGCGCCGTCTCGACGAGGCAGCGCTCTTCGCCGCGGTGCGGCAGGGCAACGTCGAGCGGCAGCCGGACGGCGTTTATCGCTTTACGCTGCGCGCGCATCTTGAGGAGAGCGCGGATGAATAGCGCGCTGGAGTGGTGGCTGCATCTGCCGCTGCGCCGACAGATCGGCATAGTAGCCGCGTGTTTCGCTGCGGCGACGCTGGCGCTCTGGCTGCTGCTTTTGCGGCCGCAGCAGTTAGCGCAAAAGGCACTGCGCGCTGATATCGCCCGGCTTGAGCAGAAGTATCAGCAGCAGATGGCGCAGCTCAATGCGCTGCCTGACGAGACATTGCTGCACGCGCAGCTGGCCGATAGCGCGCGCCAGTCTGAGGCGTCGTCCCGTGCCGCGCCGCTCGACGCCGTTCTGACGGCGCGCGGCAGTCAGCTGCAGGCGTGGCAGCCCGAAACAGAGCCGCGCGCCCTGACGCTGCTGCTGGCGTGGGAGCAGTTTCTGCCGCTGTTCGCCGAGCTGGCGCGCACCACCGCGCCCTTTCCGACGCGCTTTCTGCTGGAGGCGCGGCAGGGGAAGGTGCAGGCGAAACTCTGGCTGGAGAGCGATGATGCGCGCTAAATGGCTGCTTGTCTGGCTGACGGCGGCCACGCTTTACGCCGCGCCGCGCGATCCGTTTCAGCCGCCGCCGGAGAGCCGATGCGAGCCGCCAGCCGCGCTAACCGGCTGGCGGCTGCAGGGCGTGCTGGGACGTGCGCCGCGCCTGCGCGCCTGGTTGACGTCGCCTCAGGGGGGCGTCGTTAAAATCGCAGCGGCGGATCGCCTTCCGCTGCCGGGCTGGCGACTGGGCGCTATGACGCCTCGCAGCCTGACGCTCACCGCAGGCAGCGGCTGTGCGCCGCAATTCGTCACTCTTTCTCTCAAAGGAAGCGCCTATGTTCAGGATGACCCTTTTACTGCTGACGAGTCTTTGGCTCGCGCCCGTCTAGGCCACTGACGATCCCAGCGATGGTGAACACGGCCAGCGGCTCAGCCTCAACTTCGACGACGCGCCGGTCGAGCGCATTCTGCAGGCGCTGGCGGATTATCAGCACGTGAACCTGTTAATCGCGCCAGGCGTAGAGGGCAGGCTGTCGCTGCGTCTCGACGACGTGCCCTGGCGGCAGGCGCTGTCGCTGGTGACGCGGCTGGCTGAGCTTACCGTCGTGGAAGAAGAGAACGTGCTGCTGGTTTATCCCGACAGCTGGCGCCAGCTAAAAGAGCAGCAGGCGCAGGCGGTCAGCGCGCAGCAGGAGCCGCTGGCGCTGCGCGCCGTCACGCTGCGCTACGCCAGCGCGACAGAGGTCTACCGCAGCTTTCAGGGCGAGCGGCAGGCGCTGATGACCCCGCGCGGCAGCGTAACCCTCGACGCGCGCGCTAACGCGCTGCTGCTGCGCGATACGCCGACGGCGCTCAGCGATGCCGAACGCTGGCTGCGGGCGCTTGATGTGCCGCTCGAACAGGTAGAGCTGGCGGCGCATATCGTCACCATCAGCGAGGAGAGGCTGCGAGAGCTCGGCGTGAGCTGGAACCTGCCGGCCGGCGCGGAGGCGGTGACCGATGCGCTGCGCAACCCCCGGCTGGCGATTCCGCTGGCGGCGAGTTCGCCGGGCATCACCGCAGGCGTGACGCTGGCGCGGGTCGGCGGTCGGCTGCTCGATCTGGAGCTCAGCGCGCTGGAGCAGGAAAACCAGGTCGAGATTATCGCCAGCCCGCGTCTCTTCACCTCGCATCAGCAGAAGGCGATGATCAAGCAGGGCAGCGAGATACCCTACGAAGTGTCGGCGGGCAATAGCGGCGCGACCACTATCGAATTTAAAGAGGCGGTGCTGGGCATGGAGGTCACGCCCAACGTGCTGGGCAACGGACGCATCCAGCTGAAAATCCGCATCAGCCAGAACGTGCCGGGCCGCGCGGTGCAGAGCGGCGACGGCAGCGTCCTCTCCATTGATAAGCAGGAGATTGAAACCCAGGTCACGCTGAAAGATGGCGAAACGCTGGCGCTGGGCGGCATTTTTCAGCAGCAGCGCAGCCAGGGCGAAAGTCGCGTGCCGGTGCTGGGCCATATTCCGCTGCTGGGATCGCTGTTTCGCCATCAGACCGCGGAAAATAAAAAACGCGAGCTGGTCATCTTCATTACGCCGCGATTGGTCAGGGAAGCAGCGCTTACCGCCGGATAAACCGGAAAATGCGCTCCCCAGTGCCAACTGCGTTGACGCAGGACAGGAATTAGCTTACAAGGTTTAGCGATTTTTAGAACGCTGTAACCGTCCCGACGGCGCGTATCCGTCAGGGTCAGATATCTCTTCTGTAGGCGGCGCGTAAAAAGCGCAGCGCTAATGCGCATCGTTTCGCATATCGCACACCGGCCCCGCAAGGGGAATGCCGGAGGGCGATTTATTCGGTTGCCAAACGCCCTTGAGTGTTGAGATAATTTTTCGTCTGACTCTTGCTAACGCTCATGAGGTCTCAGTTCCTGTCCCGCCAGCGATATCGCTGAACGCGGGGTATCATCAACGAATTCTTAGTAATACCGACAAAATGGCAGAGAAACGCAATATCTTTCTGGTTGGGCCGATGGGTGCCGGCAAAAGCACTATTGGTCGTCAGTTAGCTCAGCAACTCAATATGGAATTTTTCGATTCCGATCAGGAAATTGAGCGACGTACCGGAGCGGATGTGGGCTGGGTATTTGACGTCGAGGGCGAAGCTGGATTTCGTGACCGCGAAGAAAAAATCATTAACGAGCTGACCGAAAAGCAGGGCATTGTCCTGGCGACCGGCGGCGGTTCCGTCAAATCTCGGGAAACACGCAATCGTCTCTCCGCCCGTGGTGTCGTGGTGTATCTTGAAACCACCATCGAGAAACAGCTGGCACGCACGCAACGCGATAAAAAGCGTCCGCTGCTGCAGGTTGATTCGCCGCCGCGTGAAGTGCTTGAAGCGCTGGCGGGCGAGCGCAACCCGCTCTATGAAGAGATCGCGGATGTCACCATTCGTACTGACGATCAAAGTGCGAAAGTGGTGGCCAACCAGATTATCCACATGTTGGAAAAAAACTGATCTAACGCCGCAAGGCTCAGTAACAGGTATCGAGCATCATGGAGAAGATCACCGTCTCACTGGGAGAGCGTAGCTATCCCATCACCATTGCCGCCGGACTGTTCAAGGATCCGGCTTCTTTTTGGCCGCTGAAAGCGGGCGATAATGCAATGCTGGTCACCAACCAGACGCTGGAGCCGCTCTATCTTGATAAGCTCTCGGCGCTGCTGACGGCCGCAGGCGTCAAAGTGGACCAGGTGATTCTACCCGACGGCGAGCAGTACAAAACGCTGGCCGTGATGGATGACGTCTTTACCGCGTTGTTACAAAAGCCGCACGGCCGCGACACCACGCTTATCGCGCTGGGCGGCGGCGTGATCGGCGATCTTACCGGCTTTGCGGCCGCCAGCTATCAGCGCGGCGTGCGCTTTATTCAGGTGCCCACCACGCTGCTGTCGCAGGTCGATTCTTCGGTCGGCGGCAAAACGGCCGTTAACCATCCGTTAGGCAAAAACATGATCGGCGCCTTTTACCAGCCTGCCTCGGTGGTGATCGATACCGACTGTCTGCGCACGCTGCCGCCGCGCGAGCTCGCTTCAGGCCTGGCGGAAGTGATCAAATACGGCATTATTCTGGACGGCGAGTTCTTTAGCTGGCTGGAGCAAAATCTCGATGCGCTGCTGGCGCTGGATGAACAGGCGACCGCCTGGTGCATTCGCCGCTGCTGCGAGCTTAAGGCGGACGTGGTGGCGGCCGACGAACATGAACACGGCCAGCGCGCGCTGCTGAATCTGGGCCATACCTTCGGCCACGCTATTGAAGCGCATATGGGCTACGGCAACTGGCTGCACGGCGAAGCCGTCGCGGCGGGCATGGTCATGGCGGCGCGCACGGCGCAGCGTCTCGGCCAGTTCAGCGAGGCCGATACGCAGCGGATTATCGCGCTGCTGCAGCGCGCGGGTCTGCCCGTGCACGGCCCGGAAAGCATGAAGGCGGAAGCCTATCTGCCGCATATGCTGCGCGACAAAAAGGTGCTGGCAGGCGAGCTGCGGCTGGTGCTGCCGCTGGCGTTAGGCCGCTCCGAAGTGCGTGGCGGCGTGGCGCATGATATGGTGCTGGCTGCGATTAACGACTGTCAAAAACCCTGAATATAAGCAGTTAAGTGGTGACGCGGCGCGCGGGGTGCGCATGGCCGAATGCCGCTTTACGGAGGAGGCAAAATGGATGAGTTTAAACCGGAAGACGAGTTAAAACCTGATGCCAGCGACCGCCGTCCCTCGCGCCCGCGTAAGACGGCTTCCGCCCCTAAAGTGCCGGTTTCGCGCCAGCATATGATGATGGGCATCGGCATTCTGGTGCTGCTGCTGTTGGTGCTCGGCATTGGATCGGCGCTGAAAGGCCCGGACGAGAGCAAACCGGCGGCAGGCAAAGACGCGGCTAACGCGCCGGCATCCAGCGGCAGCGGCGGCGAAAAGAGCATCGATCTTTCCGGCTCGACGCCGATGAGCGGCGGCCAGACGGCGCCGACGGAAGGCGCGGCCGCAAACAGCGCGCCGGCCGACGGCACCACGCCGCGCGACGTCTCTATGCCGCCGGTCTCCTCTACGCCGACTCAGGCGGCGCCGGTTGAAGCGCCCGCCAGCCAGCAGCGCGTTACCCTGCCTGGCGATCTCAACAGCGCGCTGAGCAATCAGCAGCAGCAGGTCGATAGCGCCGCACAGGGCGGCAGTTCGCTGCCGACCGCGCCTGCAACCGTCAGCGGCAACGCTGGCAACGGCAGCATTAGCGCGCCTGCGGCGACGCGTCCGACCACGCAGCGTCCCGCTGCGCAGACGCATGCGTCACGCGAACCGGCACATAAATCTTCGACCGCCAGCCGTCCGGCAGCCAGCGAAAGCCGCACCCATACCACGCCGGCGCGTCCTGCTCTTAACGGCGCGACAGGCGGCAGCAGCACGGCAGCCAGCAGCGCGACCGGCAACGGCGCGGCAGCGAAATCGGTGCCAGGCGGCAACTACACGCTGCAGCTGAGCGGCGCTTCGCGCGCAGAGAGCCTGAACGCCTGGGCGAAGAAACAGAATCTCAGCGGCTATCATGTCTATAAAACCACCCGCAACGGCCAGCCGTGGTACGTGCTGGTGAGCGGCTCTTACGCCACCTCGGCGGATGCCCGACGCGCCGTGGCCTCGCTGCCCGCGGAAGTTCGCGCGCAGAATCCCTGGGTGAAGCCCGTAAGTCAGGTTAAGAAAGAAGCCAGCCAGTAAACTATGTGGGGCCGGTTAAGCCGGCCCCGTTGATAAGCGCCGTTCTGCTGTCGGTCCGCCACAGCTCCACAATAAGATGTATAACCACGACAGCATGAAGAAAAATCGCGCTTTCCTGAAATGGGCAGGAGGCAAATATCCCCTGATGGAGGATATCCGTCGCCATCTGCCGCAAGGCGACTGCCTGATTGAGCCTTTTGTCGGCGCGGGGTCGGTGTTTCTCAACACCGACTATGAGCGCTACCATCTGGCGGATATCAACAGCGACCTGATCAATCTCTACAACATCGTTAAGCACCGCAGCGCGGCATTTATCGAGGATGCGCGTCGACTTTTCTCGCCGGAAGGCAATACGTCGGAATGCTACTACCAGCGCCGCATCGCCTTTAACGCCAGCCGCGACGCCTACGAGCGCGCGCTGCTGTTTCTCTATCTTAACCGTCACGGCTACAACGGCTTGTGCCGCTACAATCTGCGCGGCGAGTTCAACGTGCCCTTCGGCCGCTACCGCAAACCCTACTTTCCAGAAGCGGAACTGCTGTGGTTCGCTGAGCGCGCGCAAAAGGCGACCTTTGTCTGTGAATCGTACGATGTTACCCTGACCAATGCGCAGGCGGGTTCAGTGGTCTATTGCGATCCGCCCTACGCGCCGCTGTCGGCGACGGCCAATTTTACGGCCTACCACACCAACAGCTTTAGTATGCGCGAGCAGCAGCATCTGGCGGAGCTGGCGTCGCGGCTGGCGCTCGAGAGCCGCATACCGGTTCTGATCTCTAATCACGACACCGCTCTGACGCGTCTCTGGTATCAGGATGCAGTATTACATGTGGTGAAAGCGCGGCGTTCTATCAGCCGAAGCATAACGGGTCGCACACAGGTCGACGAACTGCTGGCACTTTACTGCTAGTCTGTTTCGTCCGCGACCAGGCATTACGTCAGCCGCAAGGCTGGCGCACAACATTGGGAGAATCGGATGAAACAATATTTGCTGGCCCCTTCAATCCTCTCGGCGGACTTTGCCCGCCTGGGTGAAGATACCGCAAAAGCGTTAGCCGCCGGCGGCGACGTGGTGCATTTCGACGTGATGGACAATCACTACGTTCCCAATCTGACGATGGGGCCGATGGTGCTGAAAGCGCTGCGCGACTACGGCATTACCGCGCCGATTGACGTGCATCTGATGGTTAAGCCGGTCGATGCGCTGATCCCGGACTTCGCCAAAGCAGGCGCCAGCTATATCACTTTTCATCCCGAAGCGAGCGAACACGTCGACCGTACGCTGCAGCTGATCAAAGAGCACGGCTGCAAAGCGGGCCTGGTGTTTAATCCGGCGACGCCGCTGAGCTATCTCGATTATGTGATGGATAAGCTTGACGTGATCCTGATTATGTCGGTCAATCCAGGCTTCGGCGGCCAGTCCTTTATTCCCGGCACGCTGGATAAACTGCGCGAAGCGCGCAGACGCATCGATCACGGCGGCTACAACATTCGTCTGGAAGTGGACGGCGGCGTCAAAATCGATAACATCGCGCAGATCGCCGCCGCCGGTGCCGATATGTTCGTCGCCGGTTCGGCGATTTTCGGCCATCCCGACTACAAGAAAGTGATTGATGAAATGCGTCACGAACTGGAGAAGGTTAATGGCTCATTTCACTGATATTCGCGCGCTGGCGTTCGACCTCGACGGAACGCTGGTGCACAGCGCACCCGGCCTGTCGCAGGCGATCGACCTGGCGCTGGCGGACTTGCAGCTGCCGCCGGCGGGCGTTGAGCGCGCCTCAACCTGGATCGGCAACGGCGCGGACGTAATGATGTCGCGCGCGCTGACCTGGGCGCTGGGCCGCGAGCCGCAGCCCGACGAGCAGCGCGACGCGCGCGCCCTGTTCGACAAACACTACGCCGCGACGGTAGACGCGGGCAGCACGCTGTTTCCGCAGGTGAAAGAGACGCTGCTGGCGCTGCATGCCAAAGGGCTGCCGCTGGCGATCGTCACCAATAAGCCGACGCCGTTCGTCGCACCGCTGCTGGAGTCGCTCGGCATCGCCGGGGCGTTTACGCTGATCATCGGCGGCGATGACGTCATCGTAAAAAAACCGCATCCGGCCGCGATTTTTCTGGTGCTGGGCCGCTTCGGCGTGCTGCCGAATCAACTGCTGTTCGTCGGCGATTCACGCAACGATATTCAGGCGGCGCAGGCCGCTGGCGTGCCGAACGTCGCCATGACCTATGGCTACAACTACGGCGAGCCGATCGCCGACAGCAAGCCTGACCTGACCCTCGACTCTTTTGATGAACTTTTGCCCCTTCTCGGGCTGCACTAATCAGGACACAAGTATGAGCAAACCCATTGTTTTCAGCGGCGCACAGCCGTCCGGCGAACTTACCATTGGCAACTATATGGGTGCGCTGCGTCAGTGGGTGCAGATGCAGGACGATTTCCACTGCATTTACTGCATCGTCGATCTGCACGCTATCACCGTTCGTCAGGATCCGGCGGCGCTGCGCAAGGCGACGCTGGATACGCTGGCGCTCTATCTCGCCTGCGGCATCGATCCCAGCAAGAGCACCATCTTTGTGCAGTCGCACGTGCCGGAACACGCTCAGCTGAGCTGGGTGCTGAACTGTTACGCCTATTTCGGCGAGCTGAGCCGCATGACGCAGTTCAAAGATAAGTCGGCGCGCTATGAAGAGAACATTAACGCGGGCCTGTTCGATTATCCGGTGCTGATGGCGGCGGATATTCTGCTCTACCAGACCAATCAGGTGCCGGTAGGCGAAGATCAGAAGCAGCACCTTGAGCTGAGCCGCGATATCGCGCAGCGCTTTAACGCGCTCTACGGCGATATTTTCCGCGTGCCTGAGCCGTTTATTCCGAAATCGGGCGCGCGCGTGATGTCGCTGCTGGAGCCGACGCGCAAGATGTCCAAATCGGACGATAACCGCAATAACGTTATCGGCCTGCTGGAAGATCCGAAATCGGTGGTGAAGAAGATCAAGCGCGCCGTGACCGACTCCGAAGAGCCGCCGGTAGTGCGTTACGACGTCAAAGAGAAAGCGGGCGTCTCGAACCTGCTGGATATCCTCTCTGGCGTTACCGGCAAAACCATCGCCGAGCTGGAAGCGGAGTTCGAAGGCAAGATGTATGGCCACCTGAAAGGGGCGGTGGCGGATGCGGTATCGGGCATGCTCACCGAACTGCAGGAGCGCTATAACCGCTATCGCAACGACGAAGCCTTCCTCGAGCAGGTGATGCGCGACGGCGCGCAGAAAGCGCGTGAGCGCGCGCAGGAGACGCTGAAGAAGGTATATGAAGCGATCGGCTTTGTCGCCGCGCCATAATTTGATTAAAAAGTAAAAGGCGGAAGCCATCCCGCTTTTTTCAGGCAGCAGTAAAGTTAGCAAGCGGGTGAGGTGGGCCGAAGAGCAAAGCGTCCTGCGCCAGGGATGGCGCAGGCCGAGCTGGCAAGGATGCCGTTTTTGCGTCTTTGCGATCGGACCACCTCATCCGCGTTGGCACCTTATTTCAGTCAACTCAAACGTTTTTTAAATTCGTTTCCGAGGCCAGCCTAAAACCAGCGCAGGCGATCGCGCAGCGACACCACGCTGCCGATAATAATCAGCGACGGGCTCTCTACCTGCTGCGCCAGCTCGCTGAGCCGATCCAGCGTGCCGGTCACCACGCGCTGCCGCGTGCTGGTGCCGTTCTCAATCAGCGCCGCCGGCATATCCCCGCGCATGCCGTGACGCATCAGCTGCTGCTGAATATGCGGCGCCTGCGACAACCCCATATAGAACACCAGCGTCTGCTGTTCGGCGGCCAGCTTCTCCCACTCCAGCGCATTCTTCTGCTGCAGATGGCCGGTGACCAGCCGCACGCTCTGGGCATGATCGCGATGCGTCAGTGGAATGCCGCTGTAGGCCGAGCAGCCCGACGCTGCCGTGACACCCGGCACCACGCTGAACGGAATATGATGCTCTGCCAGCGCCTCCAGCTCCTCGCCGCCGCGGCCAAAAATAAAGGGATCGCCGCCTTTTAGTCGCACGACGCGCCTGCCGCGCTGCGCCTGCTCCAGCAGCAGCTGATTAATCTGCTCCTGCGGCACGCAGTGGTGTCCGGCGCGCTTGCCGACGAAAATGCGCTCCGCGTCGCGGCGCACCAGATTAAGGATCTCCTCGGAGACCAGCCGGTCATAGACAATGACGTCCGCCTGCTGGATCTGCTGCAGCCCTTTCAGCGTCAGCAGCCCGGCGTCGCCCGGCCCGGCGCCTACCAGCGTCACCTCGCCCTGAGCGGGCCGCGCGTCGCTGAACAGCTCGTCGACCAGCTGCTCCGCGCGCGCGCCGTCGCCGTTGGCCAACGTCTGCGCCAGCCGATCGCTGGTGAAAAAGCGCTCCCAGAAAAAGCGTCGCTGCGCCATCGAGGCGAAACGCTGTTTAACGCGCGCGCGTAGCGTGCCTGCCAGCGACGCCAGCTGGCCGAGATGCTGTGGCAGCATCGCCTCGATTTTTTCGCGCAGCAGGCGGGCCAGCACCGGCGCGCGGCCGCCGGAAGAGACCGCGACCATCAGCGGCGAACGATCGATAATCGACGGCATAATGGCGCTGGCCTGCTCCGGCGCGTCCACCAGATTACAGAAGATACGGCGCGCTTCGGCGGCCTGCGCCACCTGCTGATTCACCGCATCGTCATCGGTGGCGGCGACCACCAGCCAGCACTTATCCAGCCAGGCGTCGTCGAACGCGCCCGAAATCAGCGCCAGCTCGCCGCGGTCGGCCCACTGCTGGAACGCAGGGGAAAAGTGCAGCGCGCCGACATGCAGATCGGCGCCGGCGGCCAGCAGCAGGCGCGCTTTGCGCTCGGCGACGTCGCCGCCGCCCACCAGCAAACAGCGTTTGCCCTGCAGGCGACAAAAAAGGGGAAAGTAGTCCATGGCGCATCCTGAAAGCGAGAAGAGGGGGCAGACCGCCGACGCGCGGGGCGTCGGCGGCGTAGCATAGCATCAGGGCGAGGAGGAGATCAGGCGCAAACCTCGACCTTGCCCGCGTTGACGCGAACGGGATAAGCGGCGACAGAGCGCGACGCATCCTCCATACAGCAGCCGTCGCTGAGGCGAAAACGCTGTTTCTTTAGCGGGCTGGCCACCCAGAGGCAGCCTTCATGCTCGGCGATAATGCCGCGCGACAGCACGCTGGCCTGGGCGAAAGGATCGATATTGCTGATGGCGAACAGCTCGCTATCGTCGCGCGGCCGGAAAATGGCGATCTGCTGGTTATTCACCAGCGCGCATACGCCGGTAGCGGGCAGGATTTGCTGCAGATCGCAGACGGGCGTCCACTGGCTCATACTTCGCTCTCCTCAATCAGGGTGACGGCGATGCGCTCTTCCGGCCGCGCCGGACGATGCTGACTGCGTTCAGCCACCATCTGCACGTTGGGGTCGCGCAGCGGCGCGTTGATGAAGTGGGCGAAGCGCGCCTGCTGCGTGGGATCGTCCACCGCCTCTTTCCACTCGCAGCGCACGCGGGCGCTCAGTTCGCTTAGCTCCGCCTCCAGCTTACTGTTGATGCCCAGCTTGTCGTCGACGATCACGCTGCGCAGGTAGTCGATGCCGCCTTCCAGACTCTCCAGCCACAGCGAGGTGCGCTGCAGCCGATCGCCGGTGCGGATGTAGAACATCATAAAGCGGTCAAGGTAGGCGATCAGCGTATCGCTATCGAGGTCGGCCGCCAGCAGATCGGCGTGGCGCGGCTTCATGCCGCCGTTGCCGCAGACGTAGAGGTTCCAGCCTTTTTCCGTGGCGATGATGCCGACGTCTTTGCCCTGTGCCTCGGCGCATTCGCGCGTGCAGCCCGAGACGCCGAACTTCATTTTGTGCGGCGTGCGGATGCCTTTGTAGCGATTCTCCAGCGCGATGCCGAAGCCGAGGCTGTCGCCGACGCCGTAGCGGCACCAGGCGCTGCCGACGCAGGTTTTCGCCATGCGCAGCGCTTTGGCATAGGCCTGGCCGGTTTCAAAGCCCGCGGCGATAAGCTGCGACCAGATAGCGGGCAGATCGTCTTTCTGCGCGCCGAACAGGCCGATGCGCTGCGAGCCGGTGATTTTGGTGTAGAGATTGTAGCGTTCGGCGACCTCGCCAATTACCTTCAGACCCTGCGGCGTGATTTCGCCGCCGGGCGAGCGCGGGATCACGGAGTAAGTGCCGTCTTTCTGGATATTGCCGAGGAAGAGATCGTTGCTGTCCTGCAGCGGCGTATGCTGCGGCGCCAGCACGAAGTCGTTCCAGCACGACGCCAGCAGCGACGCCACCGTGGGTTTGCAGACTTCGCAGCCGTAGCCGGTGCCGTATTTCGCCAGCAGCGCGTCGAAGGTTTTAATTTCCTCGACGCGGATCAGGTGATAAAGCTCCTGACGCGAGTAGGGGAAGTGGGCGCAGAGATGATTGTTGACCTCGATGCCCTGACGGCTCAGCTCGGCGTTCAGCACCTGCGTCACCAGTGGAATGCAGCCGCCGCAGCCGGTGCCGGCGCGGGTTTCGCTCTTCAGCGCGGCGACGGTATGGCAGCCGCCCTGGACCGCTTTGATGATGTCGCCTTTGCTGACGTCGAAGCAGGAGCAGATCTGCGCGCTATCCGGCAGCGAATCGACCCCCATTACCGGCTTTTCGCCGCTGCCCGCAGGCAGGATCAGCCCTTCTGGATTTTCGGGCAGCGGAATGGCGTTGAGCACCAGCTGCAGCAGATTGCCGTAGTCGCTGGTATCACCGACCAGCACCGCGCCGAGCAGGGTTTTGCCATCTTCGCTGACGATCAGGCGTTTGTAGACCGAACGGCTCTCATCCAGCCAGACGTAGCTGCGCGCGCCCGGCGTACGGCCGCGCGCGTCGCCGATGCCGCCGACGTCCACGCCGAGCAGCTTGAGTTTGGCGCTCATGTCGGCGCCCTGGAAGGCGCTGTCGCGGCCGGTTAAGGCGTCGCTCGCCACCTGCGCCATTTTATAGCCGGGCGCCACCAGGCCGAAGACGCGGTCCTGCCAGGCGGCGCACTCGCCGATGGCGTAGATCGCCGGATCGCTGGTGCGGCAGCGGTCGTCCACGGCGATGCCGCCACGCTGGCCGAGCGCCAGACCGCACTGTTTCGCCAGCTTGTCCTGCGGACGAATGCCGGTGGAGAAGACAATAAAGTCCACATCGAGCGCGCTGCCGTCGGCGAACTCAAGCGTTTTGCCGCCCGCGGCGTGGTGCACGATCTGGCGGGTATTTTTGCTGGTGTGCACCAGCACGCCCATCTCTTCGATTTTACGACGCAGCTGCTCGCCGCCCTGGACGTCGAGCTGCTCCGCCATCAGCACCGGCGCGAACTCGATTACGTGGGTTTCCACCCCCAGGTTTTTCAGCGCGCCAGCGGCTTCCAGGCCGAGCAGGCCGCCGCCGATTACCGCGCCGCGTTTGCTGCGGCGCGCACAGGCTTCAATAGCGTTGAGATCTTCGATGGTGCGATAGACGAAGCAGTCGGCGCCTTCCGCGCCTTTGATCGGCGGAATCCAGGGGTAAGAGCCAGTGGCGAAAATCAGCGTGTCGTAGCTCACCGCGCGGCCGGTATTGGAGTGGATCAGCTTCTCTTCGCGGTTGATGGTGATGGCGCGCTCGCCCAGCAGCAGATTGACCTGATGTTTTTCATAGTAGCCTTCGCGAACCAGAGAGAGTTCTTCGGCGGTATGGTGAGAGAAGTAGGCGGAAAGGTGAACGCGGTCATAGGCGACGCGGGGCTCTTCACAGAAGACGGTTAATGCAAACTGGCCGGGTTCGGCTTTGTCGATCAGCTCCTCAATAAAGCGATGCCCAACCATGCCGTTACCGATAACGACGACATTGTGCTTGCTCATGCTTGCCTCAAAATTGCGGGAATTGAGGCTACAATAGCGCGCCGTTTTTAGCTCATATTGATATACATCAAGCGCCTTTCTGTATACCTATTTTGAGGTATATAGCTGTTTCTGAAGCACTTTTTGTAAGTTATTCGATTTACTGAAAAAAGAGCTGGATCACATTTCAGGGCGGGGAAAGAAGAGGGCGGCCTGCGCCGCCCTGTTTCATCAGTGCATCACGTGGCCGTGCTGGCGATGTCGGGTGACAAAGCCCAGCAGCACACACATCACGAACACCACGGCGTAGAGGCCGTTCGCCGTCAGCAGCGCGGCATGGACGCCGCCTTGCTTCACGATAGGGCTGGTCACGACGAAGGTCAGCATGGTGCCGACCGTGCCGCAGGTGAGAATAAAGTTCACCAGCTTCGGCGAGGAGACTTTGGTCTGCAGCGAGCCGAGCGTAATGATGGTGGTGTAGATGGCGCTCGAGCTGAAGCCCAGAATCATAATCACCCAGCGCAGCATGCTGGCGTCTGTGGTGCTGACGAACCAGTACATCAGCAGCGTCGCCAGACCGGCCAGCACCATCAGGATGCGTTGCAGATCGAAGAAGCGCAGCAGGAAGCTAAAGACCCACATGCCGACCATATAGGCGGTCCAGAAGTTGCCGACCAGCTGACCTGCGCTGGCGATATCCATGCCCATGGTTTTGGTGGCGTACTCCGGCACCCAGGAGATAAAGCCGAGCTGGCCGAGGATGTAGCAGAGTGCGGCCACGGCGAGAAACAGCACGCCGACGCCCCATTTCTCTTTCTCCACCGTCGGGCTGTTTTCCGGCTTGCGCAGCACCGGAAACTCGACGCACAGCGTCAGAACGAAAATGGCGACGTAGATAATCCCGATACAGACGTAGACCCAGTACCACGGCAGCGCGCGCGCCAGCAGGATACCGGCCAGCACGGGAAATAGCGTGCCGGCCATGCTGAAGAAGGAGTCGGTGAACAGCAGGCGCGAACCGCGCTGACGGCCTTCATACAGATGGGTAATCAGGAATGTGCCGATCGACATAGTGATGCCGCTGACGACGCCCAGCACAAACATGCAGAGCGAGAAGACAGAGAGATCGCGGCTGGTCATCAGGCCCAGCACTGCCAGCCCCATCAGAATAAAGCCGAAAATCAGCTGGCGCTTCAGCGGCACGATAACCATCAGCCAGGCGTTCAGGAACACCGAGACCAGAATGCCGGCGTTCAGGAAGGTAAAGGTATTTCCCATGCTCTCAATCGGCAGCTGGAAATCCTTCGCGATGTCGCCCATGACCATGCCGGTGACGATCACCAGCGCGCCGGTCAGCGCGTACGAGAAAAAGCTTATCCAGGTAAGCCCGATACGATTACGATTTGTCATGTTTTGAACCTGTGGAAAACAGAGAGGGCGGCGTAAAACTGTCAGAAAGTGTAAACGGAACTGTGATCTTAATAAATAAAGACTGAAAATCAGTTTTCATATTTCATTCATAATGTGATTTATATCACGAAAACGTTTGCGCAGGCGATTCTGCTGGCTTGAGCAACCCGTGCGTAAATAACGGTAAAACGCTGGCTCTTGTATTTTATGCTCTTTACAATCAGTGTCGTTAAAAGCTGCTCTCCAAGGTAAGGACTCATTCATGCTTAAACGTACTCTTACAGCGGCGGTCGCCCTGTTTGCGCTCTCCTCCGTTTCCGCCTCGGCGCTGGCTGCCAAAGGCGATACGCACGTCCTGTTCACCACGTCCGCCGGTAATATCGAACTCGAACTGAATAATCAAAAAGCGCCGGTTTCGGTGAAAAACTTCGTCGACTACGTTAACAGCGGTTTTTACAACAACACGATTTTTCATCGCGTGATCCCGGGCTTTATGGTGCAGGGCGGCGGCTTTACCGCTGACATGCAGCAGAAACAGACCAACGCGCCGATCAAGAACGAGGCGGACAACGGTCTGCGCAACCTGCGCGGCACCATCTCTATGGCGCGCACCGCCGATAAAGACAGCGCCACCAGCCAGTTCTTTCTTAATGTCGCCGATAACGCCTTCCTTGACCACGGCCAGCGCGACTTCGGCTATGCGGTTTTTGGTAAAATTGTGAAAGGAATGAACGTGGCCGATAAAATCGCCCAGGTCCCGACTAAAGATGTCGGCCCTTATCAAAATGTGCCGGTAAAACCGGTAGTTATCCTTTCCGCCAAAGTCCTGCCCTGACCTATAGCGCCGCCATTCTCTGGCGGCCTCGCCTTGTCCGCTTCCGGCAAAGGAAAAAATTGCTCCTATACTCAGCTTCGAGAGTGTGGACAACCCTGAGCAGGAGGCGGCATGGCAAACAAACTCACCGAGAAACAGAAAAATACGCTCTGGCAGCAGCGACGCGTCGCCAGCTATCAGGCCAGCTGTCGGCTGGACGGCTTAACCCTGGCGGAGCCTGCCAGCGCTTACGAACAGGCTGACGCGGCCGAAGCGCGACTCGATTCGTTGAGGAGGCAGTATGGTGCCGAATAGCAGCGTTGCCCGCGATCCCTATCTGTGGCAGAACGACGATGTGCTGAAAAACCGTCTGGATATCCACGACGCCGCCCAGCTGCGCAAGGCGGAACTGGCGTTCAGCGCCGCGCGCCTCGCCACCCTGGAGCTGGGGCCAGCCACCATCGGTCTGCCTTTCCTGCGCCATATTCACCGCACGCTGTTCCAGGATGTCTACGCCTGGGCGGGCGAGCTGCGCACCATTGATATCTGGCGCGACGACACGCCGTTTTGCCACTTCGAGTACATCGAAAAAGAGGGCAATACGCTGATGGACGCGCTGGAAGAGGAAGAGGGACTGCGCAATCTGGAAGAGGCGGATTTCGCGGCGCGCATCGCGCACTACTACTGCGAAATCGCGATGCTGCATCCGTTCCGCGCAGGCAACGGGCGCGCCCAGCGCATCTTCTTCGAGCAGCTGGCGCTGCATGCCGGCTATTTTCTCGACTGGCAAAAGGTCGAGCCCGCGCAGTGGCGCGACGCTACTCAGGCGGGGGCGGATGGCGATCTGGCGCCGCTGGAGGCGGTGTTTGCCCGCGTCGTGAGTCGCGCCAGCCTGTAAAACGCGTAGAATAGCGGCGGTTTTCTCAGTCAGGACGGACTATGCTGCTGCTAATCGACAACTATGACTCCTTTACCTGGAATCTTTATCAGTACTTCTGCGAGCTTGGCGCGCAGGTACGCGTAGTACGCAACGACGCCATCACGCTGGAAGAGATGGCGGCGCTGCCGCTGTCGCATCTGGTGATTTCGCCGGGGCCCTGTACGCCCGACGAGTCAGGCATTTCGATGGCGGCGATCCGCCACTTTGCCGGACGCATTCCGGTGCTCGGCGTCTGCCTGGGTCACCAGGCGATCGCCCAGGCTTTCGGCGCGAAGATAGTGCGCGCCCGCCAGGCGATGCACGGTAAAACCTCCGCTATCGCCCACAACCAGCGCGGCGTGTTCCGCAACCTCAATCATCCCCTGACCGTTACGCGCTACCACTCTCTGATCGTGGCGTGGGACTCACTGCCCGACGCGTTCGAGATCACCGCCTGGAGCCTGAAAGAGGGCGAGCCGGATGAGATCATGGGCTTTCGCCACCGGGAAATAGCGCTGGAAGGGGTGCAGTTTCATCCGGAAAGCATTCTGAGCGAGCAGGGGCATCAGCTGCTGCGTAATTTTCTTGAAACCTGAAGTTATGTTTGCCTTCGGTTGATTTATTATGCATATTTTATGACTATTATTTCACTGTGGCTCAATAAATAATCAAAGGTGGTCGTCGATGGCAGCGGAGAAAATTGCGGTAACGCGGGAAACGTTCGATAACGTCATTTTGCCTGTTTATGCACCTGCGCAGTTCGTGCCGGTCAAAGGCAAGGGCAGCCGCGTCTGGGATCAGCAGGGCAAAGAGTATATCGACTTCTCCGGCGGCATCGCCGTCACGGCGCTGGGCCACTGTCATCCGGCGCTGGTCGAGGCGCTGAAAACTCAGGGCGAAACCCTGTGGCATCTGAGCAACGTCTTTACCAACGAGCCAGCGCTGCGCCTTGCCAGCAAGCTCATCGCCGCTACCTTCGCCGATCGCGTCTTCTTCGCTAACTCCGGCGCGGAAGCGAACGAGGCCGCTTTCAAGCTGGCGCGCTACTACGCCTGCCAGCGCCACAGCCCGTTCAAAAGCAAAATCATCGCCTTCCACAACGCGTTTCACGGCCGCACGCTGTTTACCGTTTCCGTCGGCGGTCAGCCGAAATACTCCGACGGCTTCGGGCCGAAACCGGCGGATATCGTGCACGTTCCCTTTAACGATCTCGAGGCGGTAAAAGCGGTTATCGACGACCATACCTGCGCCATCGTGGTCGAGCCGATTCAGGGCGAGGGCGGCGTGATGCCCGCGACGCCAGAGTTTATGCAGGGGCTGCGCGCGCTGTGCGATAAGCATCAGGCGCTGCTGGTGCTGGACGAGGTGCAGAGCGGCATGGGACGCAGCGGCAAGCTGTTCGCCTATGAGCACTACGGCGTGACGCCGGATATTCTCACTACCGCCAAAGCGCTGGGCGGCGGCTTCCCGGTCAGCGCCATGCTGACCACTCATGAAATCGCTTCAACTATGTCGCCGGGCGTACACGGCACCACCTATGGCGGCAATCCGCTCGCCTGCGCGGTCGCGGAAGCGGCGCTGGACGTGATTAATACGCCGGAGGTGCTGGAAGGCGTTCAGTCGCGTCGCGAGCAGTTCGTCGCGGCGCTGAAGGCGCTCGACGCGAAGCGGGATCTCTTCTCGGAAATCCGCGGCAAAGGACTGCTGATCGGCGCGGCGCTGAAGCCGCAGCATGCCGGTAAGGCGCGCGACATCCTTAACGCCGCAGCGGCGGAAGGGCTGATGGTGTTAGTGGCGGGCACCGACGTGATCCGTTTTGCGCCGTCGCTGGTGATTGAGCCCACCGATATCGAAGAGGGCATGGCGCGTTTCGCCCGTGCGGTAGAACGCGCACTGACTGCCTGACTATCCTTTCCGCAAATGCCTGATTAGCCAGCGGCCATGGTGCGGCCGCTGGCTCCACGCCAGCGACGATATGGTGTGCATCACGTTAAGATGCTCCAGAATACGCTTCACATGCTGCTCCAGAATCGTCGTCGGCCCTTCATCCAGATTCTCTACGCCCGCCATCACGTTAGTTTGCGAGCCCGGCCCGTCATACTCCAGCCGCTGCTGGCAGCGCTGCAGCGCAACTTCGCACGACTGCAGATAGCGCTGCGCCAGATCCGGCGTCAGCATGGTGTGCTCGCGGGCGAGGATGGTCATGGCGTTGATATGCTCGACGATAAACTGGCTGTGCGTCACCCACAGGCGCATATCTTTCAGATACTGGGCGTTGAAGCCCGGCTCCTGCATCGCCTGATTGAGCGAGTTGAAGAGCGCGTTGTGCGCCTGGTTGACCTGCATGCGCTGATAGGCCAGCTTCTTCGCCTCCTGCTCCGGCCCCAGCAGCAGCCGCAGCGCATCCTGATAGGTTTCCAGCGCGTCGTGGGCGTTTTGACGCAGCAGCCCGCTCTGCCACTGCGGCCACAGCCACAGCATGCCGCCGAAGGCGATCAGGCAGCCCATTAACGTGTCCATCAGGCGCGGCAGTAAAAACTGCGCGCCGTTCAGCGACAGCAGCTGCAGCGAGTAGACCGCCGTCACGGTAAAGCCGATCATCGACCAGCCGTAATATTTACGCGTCACCAGATAGCTCACCAGCGTCACCACCAGCATAAACAGCAGCACCAGCGATTCCGGCACCGCGAAGCGCAGCGAGGCGGCGGCGATCGCCAGGCCGACGAAGGTGCCCAACGCCCGGTGCTGGATGCGCACCCGCGTGGCGCTGTAGCCGTTCTGGCTGACGAACATAATGGTCATCAGGATCCAGTAGGGCTTGGGAATATCGAACAGCATCGCCAGCGCGCTGCCGAACATCAGCATCACGGCGAAGCGCGCCGCGGTGCGCAGCGCGGCGGACTTTAGCGACAGATAGCTGCGCAGCGCGGGCAGCAGCGGCAGGCGGCGCTGGCGATCGGTCATCAGGTCGCGCTGGTAGAGCGGTTTTTGCGTGCGCAGCACGCGCGCGATGCGGCTGAAGTGGTAGTAGCAGAAGTGGCCCACCGGATTATCGGGATGCTGACGGGCGATCTTCTCCAGCGCGCCGAGCGGCTTCTCCATATCGAAACGACTCGGCAACTGATGGTAAAGAATGGCGTCGGCCAGCGCGCGCAGCCGCGCCGAGATGATTTTGGCGTTCCAGCGGATCACCGCTTCCGCATGGCTGCGCTCCACCAGCTTCTGCACCTCTTCCGGCTGATGCAGGCTGACGGAGATATGCTCCTGCAGGTCGAGCGCCACCTGAAACGCGCGCGTCAGCCGCTTGTGGCTGTTGTCGCGGCTGGCGGAGAGCATATGCATCTGCTGATAGCAGGTGTTGATCAGATCGACCGCTTTCTGCTGACGCGCCAGCAGCGGCGGCAGCGCCTTTTCCGGGTCGGTAAGCTGGGTCAGCAGGGTATATTTCGCGTCGCAGTAGTCCGCCAGCTCGCGGTAGATCAGGCTCAGGGTTTCGCGCATCGGCTGCTCTTTCCACAGCCAGAACCAGAACCAGTTGAAGAGTCCGTACCAGAGCGTGCCGCCGATATAGAGCAGCGGCGGCACATAGATCGGCATGCGGCCGATCAGGCTCAGGGTAAAGATGGCCGCCACCAGCGTGCCGGAGAGCAGGCGGCCGTGCAGCGGGCTGATTTCGCCGGTGACGCCCAGCAGCAGCGGCAGGGCGAAGAGCACGGCAGGCAGCGGCACCCCTTTCAGGGTTAATAGCTGGATCAGAAAGCTGCCGAGCGCGAACAGCGAGCCGCCGACGATGAGACGTTTGAAGAAGCGCTTATGGGGCGTATCCAGACCCGCGACGTTGCAGCAGGCGGGAACCAGAGAGAAGAGCAGGCCTTTTTGCAGATCGCCGAACAGCCAGCCGAGCGCCACCGGAATGCAGAGCACCAGCGTCTGCCGCAGGGCATAGTTAACTTCGGGGTGATAGATGATTCGGCGCCACATCACTTCACTAAAAGCAGTAACGGCGTGACGGTGACATCACGCCGTGAGTGAGAGGAAATCAGCGGGTGCCGTAAACGACAATGGTTTTGCCGTGTGCGGAAATCAGATTCTGGTCTTCCAACATTTTCAAAATGCGGCCCACGGTTTCGCGCGAGCAACCAACGATTTGGCCAATTTCCTGACGAGTAATTTTGATTTGCATGCCGTCGGGATGCGTCATGGCGTCTGGCTGCTTCGCCAGGTTAAGCAGGGTTTGTGCAATACGTCCGGTCACGTCGAGGAAAGCTAAATTGCCCACTTTTTCCGATGTAACCTGCAGACGGCGCGCCATCTGCGAAGAGAGACGCATTAAAATATCCGGATTCACCTGGATAAGCTGACGGAATTTCTTGTAGGAAATTTCCGCTACTTCGCACGCGGTTTTCGCACGTACCCAGGCGCTGCGCTCCTGACCTTCTTCAAACAGGCCAAGCTCGCCGATAAAATCACCCTGATTCAGGTAAGAGAGGATCATCTCTTTGCCCTCTTCATCTTTGATCAGCACCGCCACGGAACCTTTCACGATGTAGTAGAGGGTTTCAGCCTTCTCACCCTGATGAATCAGCGTACTTTTGGATGGATATTTGTGAATATGGCAATGGGACAGGAACCATTCGAGTGTAGGGTCTGTTTGCGGTTTGCCGAGAACCATTCGCTATTATCCTCTGTTGTAATCGTGCCCAAAACGCGGGGGGATTAATCCCTGCCAGGCGATGAAAGCTTCAAGCGTTTCCCCTAAAGGAGATTATTCGGGCCTTATTTTGCGCCAGGCGCTTGATGTGTCCCGTCTTCGTCCCTAACAGAACGAACTATTTTCAGCACTGTTTGTAGCACAGCTTTTGCCGACTGTCTTCTGTTGTCTCGCTTCAGCAAAGGGGGGATTACTCTGGATTGCTGTTTGCCAGGTGAACGCGTACTCTGGCGGCAAACAGGCTATTCTCGAGGTGGAAACATGCAGGCAAGAGTAAAGTGGGTCGAAGGATTAACCTTTCTCGGCGAGTCGGCGTCGGGACATCAGATCCTGATGGACGGCAACTCCGGCGATAAAGCGCCCAGTCCAATGGAGATGGTGCTGATGGCTGCGGGCGGCTGTAGCGCCATCGATGTGGTCTCTATTTTGCAAAAAGGCCGCAACGATGTGGTGGACTGCGAGGTGAAACTGACCTCGGAGCGTCGCGAAGAGGCGCCGCGCCTGTTTACCCATATCAATCTGCATTTTGTGGTGACCGGCAAGGCGCTGAGCGATAAAGCGGTGGCGCGCGCGGTGGATCTCTCGGCGGAGAAATACTGTTCGGTGGCGTTAATGCTGGGCAAAGGCGTAGAGATGACCCACAGCTATGAAGTGGTCGCGCTGTAAAAAAGCGCACCCGCGCCTGACCAGTCCTGGTCAGGCGATCTGTTTGCCTTCCATCAGCCGCTGCACCAGCGGCGCCATAATCAGCTCCATCGCCAGCCCCATCTTGCCGCCCGGCACCACCAGCGTATTGATATGCGAAATAAATGAGCCCTGCAGCATCGCCAGCAGATAGGGAAAGTCGATATGCTCCAGCCCGCGAAAGTGAATGACCACGAAGCTCTCGTCCAGCGACGGAATTTCGCGCGCGGCGAACGGGTTCGAGGTATCGACGGTCGGGACGCGCTGGAAGTTAATGTGGGTGCGTGAAAACTGTGGCGTAATGAAGTTGATGTAATCCTCCATTGAGCGCACCACCGAGTCCATCACCGCCTCGCGCGAGTGGCCGCGCTCGCCGGTGTCGCGCACCAGCTTCTGGATCCACTCCAGGTTGACGATCGGCACCACGCCCACCAGCAGATCGACTTTTTCCGCCACGTTATGCTGCTGCGTGACGACGCCGCCGTGCAGCCCTTCGTAAAACAGCACGTCGGTATTCTCCGGCAGCGGCTGCCACGGCGTAAACGTGCCCGGCACCTGGTTCCAGGGCACCGCTTCGTCGTAGGTGTGCAGATATTTGCGCGACTGGCCTTTGCCCGCATTGCCGTAGTCGATAAAGGTCTGCTCCAGCAGGCCGAAGTCGTTGGCTTCCGGGCCGAAATAGCTAACGTGGCGCCCTAAATCGCGCGCCTTGCGGATAGCCATATCCATTTCCGGCCGCGTATAGCGGTGGAAGCTGTCGCCCTCCAGCTCGGCGGCGTGCAGATTGAGCTGCTGGAAAATTTTACGAAACGCCAGGCTGGTGGTGGTGGTGCCGGCGCCGCTGGAGCCGGTTACCGCAATAATCGGGTGTCGTGCTGACATGGAAAAGCTCCCTGTGAAGTCGGGCGATGAGCATTGTTAACACGAAAAGCGCCTCGACGCATCAGCCGCGGAATTCGCTGCGCGGCATGATATTGATGGTTTCATGCAGTTCCGACCAGACCAGCACCACGTCGCCGCGCTCCAGCTGGCGGCGCACGTCGGCCACCTTTTGCGCCAGGCTGCGCTCCTGCTCGCCATAGTCGGTGCCTTCACGCAGCACAAAGGCTTCGATCAGGTTGGTAAGGGTATCGGGATCGAGCTGTTGCCAGGGAATAATCATGATGAGAGCCACTGTGTAAGCCACTGCGGCACACGCTGCTCGAGCCACATCTGCGGTTGACGCAGCGTGCCGCCGACAAAGCCAACGTGTCCGCCATGTGGCGTGAGTTGATAGGTGGTACTGGCTGAGAGCCGATCCGGCTGCGGGATCACCTCATCAGTCATAAAAGGATCGTCTTTCGCGTGAATGATCAGCAAGGGCTTACGCACATTTTTCAGCAGCGGCATGGCGCTGGCGCGACGGTAGTAGTCGCCCGCATCAAGAAAGCCGTGGGCGCGGGCGGTAATGGCGTCGTCGAAGTCGCGCAGGCGACGCAGCGCCATGAGCTGCGGCAGATCCACCGGCAGCGTCCCCGGCCAGGCGCGGAGCTTGCGCTCGGCGTTCTTTTTCAGCTGGTCGAGCAGATAGCGCTGATAGAAGCGCGAAAAGCCCTGTTCCAGCTTCAGGCTGCACGGCTCCAGCAGCAGCGGCGCCGAAACGATCACGCCGGCGTCGAGCGGCGCGGCGTCGCCCAGCCTGCCGAGCAGGCAGCCCAGCATATTGCCGCCGAGCGAGACGCCGACCGCAGCGGTCGGCACATCGCCCCAGCGCGTTTTCAGCCAGCGCAGAAAAAAGGCGGCGTCTTCGGTTTCGCCGGAGTGATAGATGCGATGCAGGCGATTCGGCTCGCCGCCGCAGCCGCGAAAGTGCATCACCACGCCAAGCCAGCCCTGACGCTGGCAGGCATGCATCAGCCCGTGAGCGTAAGGGCTGTGGAAGTTGCCCTCCAGACCGTGAAACAGCACCACGCGCGGCTTATGGCTCGCCTGCTGCGGGTCTTCGCTCCAGGCGAGATCGACGAAGTCGCCGTCCGGCAGGTCGAGGCGCTGCCAGTGCGGACGCAGCAGCAGGCGACGGCGCACCAGACGTGGCAGCACCGTCTGCAAATGCGGATTGCGCAGGGCGCGCGGCGGCATAAAGCTCGCCGCTGCGTCAGGAGTAAAATTCATGTCGCCAGCACTTGTCGGATCCATATCACACTGTTAGCTTCGTTAGGCTTGTTGCGAATCTGGGGGTAAGGAGCACCCGTTCATGGAACTGAGCCTGTTTTTCTCAATGTTAGGTTTTCTCTGGGTCGCTGCTATCACGCCAGGCCCTAATAATATGTTACTCACCGCGTCCGGCGCCAATTTCGGCTTCTGGCGCACGGTGCCGCTCATGATCGGCATTATGATCGGCATGCAGCTGATGCTGCTAATGGTGGCGTTCGGCGTCGGCAGCCTGATCCTGCTCTATCCCGCGCTGCACCTCTTTCTGAAGATTGCCGGTAGTCTCTATCTGCTCTGGCTGGCGTGGAAAATCGCCACCGCCGCCTATGAAGAGCTGGAAACCGGCGACGCGCCGCCGAAACCGATGCCGTTCTGGCAGGGCGGCCTGCTGCAGCTGATCAATCCGAAGGCCTGGCTGATGGCGCTGGGCGCGATCGCCAGCTTCAGCCTTGCCGGCTCCGCCTATATGCATTCGGTGACGGCCATCAGCTTCGGCATGTTCCTGGTTAACCTGGTGGCGGGCATTATCTGGATCGGCTTCGGCGCGATGATCGGCCGCATTCTGCGCAGCCGCCGCGCCTGGACCCTTTTTAACCTGACGATGGGGCTGCTGACCGCCGCCTGCGTGCTGCTGATCTGGCGCTGAGCTAGCTAGAGGCGCGCTCGACGCGCCTCCACGGCAGCACTTCGCGCACGACGGGCGACGCCGGACGGCGAATGCGCTGCAGCAAAAGCTGCACGCTGCGCGCGCCCAATTGATACATCGGCTGCTCCACGGTGGTGAGCGGCGGGTTCAGGCTGCTGGTGAAGGGGATGCCGTCAAAGCCGACGACGGCGAGATCTTCCGGCACGCGCAGGCCCGCCTCTCGCGCGGCGTGCACCACGCCTACCGCCAGTACGTCTGATACCGCCAGCACCGCGTCCGGCGGTTCGGGCTGCTGCAAAAGCTGGCGCAGCGCCTGGCTGCCCGCCTCGCATGAAATCTCCTTCGCATAAGCCACGCCGCGCCACGGCAGCGCCAGCTGATCCAGCCCTGCGCGATAGCCCGCCTCCCGCTGGTGTGAATAGAGGTAGCGCATATCGCTGTTCACCAGCCCGATACGGCGGCGGCCTTTGCCCGCCAGATAGCGCACCGTCTCCTGCGCCGCGTCGCGGTTGTCGATAGCGACGGAAGAGGCCGGTATAGCGGGATCGTATTCCGCGCACTGCACCCAGGGCGCGTCGCCGATAAGGGCGGCGATATCCTGCAACGCCGACGCCGCGTCCATGGTGATGACGCCATCCACCACTTTGCCGGTCAGCAGGCCGAGATAGGCGGATTCACGCCGCAGCTGTGAGGCGGAGTTGCAGAGCAGAATATGGTAGCCCTGCGCCTCTGCTTCCGCTTCGATACCCTGCACCACGCGCGAGCAGAAGGGATTCGTGATATCGGAGATCAGCACCAGCAGCATATGGCTCTGGGCGGTGCGCAGCTGGCGCGCCAGCAAATTGGGCTGATAGTCGCTGGCGGAGATCGCCGCCAGCACCCGATCGCGCGTATCCGCTTTCACCCCTGGATGATCGTTAAGCACGCGGGATACCGTGGCTTTTGATACGCCCGCCAGCAGCGCGACCTTCTCGATGGACATGTTGCCGCAACCCTTTTTTCGTCGGTTTACCGTAGAGCCTTATCAATAGCACAGCGGCAATGTGAGCGCCTGCCATTTTGTCTGAATAATGGCGCATCTATTGTCAGATTTTGCATCAGCTTTGCCGATCATGATCTAAGAACATCTGTTTATTAAGAATAATTTTTAATTCCTTTATGAAATCATCGTCGCTGGCGACACTGCGCCCATCATCAGATCCTGGCGGAGTGCGACATCATGGCAGTAAAAAGACCCTTAACGATTCTGGCCGCAGCGCTTTCGCTGCTGGTCTTCCAGGCACAGGCCGTCAACGTGACGGTGGCGTACCAGACCTCCGCCGAACCGGCAAAAGTCGCGCAGGCGGATAACACCTTCGCCAAAGAGAGCGGCGCGACCGTCGACTGGCGTAAGTTCGACAGCGGAGCGGGCGTGCTGCGCGCGCTGGCGTCGGGCGACGTGCAGATCGGCAATATCGGCTCCAGCCCATTGGCGGTGGCCGCTACCCAGCAGCTGCCGATCGAGGCCTTTTTACTGGCGTCCCAGCTCGGCAACTCCGAGGCGCTGGTAGTGAAGAAAAGCATCAGCGGCCCGAAAGATCTGATCGGCAAGCGCATCGCCGTGCCCTTTATTTCCACCACCCACTACAGCCTGCTGGCGGCGCTGAAGCACTGGGGCATCAAGCCGACCGAGGTGCAGCTGGTGAACCTGCAGCCGCCCGCGATTATCGCCGCCTGGCAGCGCGGCGATATCGACGGCGCCTACGTCTGGGCGCCCGCCGTCAACCAGCTGGAGAAAGACGGCAAAGTGCTGACCGACTCTTCCCAGGTTGGGCAGTGGGGATCGCCGACGCTCGACGTCTGGGTGGTGCGCAAAGATTTCGCGAAGGCGCATCCTGAGGTAGTGACCGCCTTCGCCCGCAGCGCCCTCGAAGCGCAGAAACCCTATATCGATAACCCCGACGCGTGGCTCAAGCAGCCGGATAACCTCAGCAAGCTGTCACGCCTGAGCGGCGTGCCGGAAGCGCAGGTGCCTGATTTGGTGAAAGGCAATACCTATCTCACGGCGCAGCAGCAGGTGGAACAGCTGGGCAAGCCGGTAAACAAAGCGATCGTCGATACGGCGCATTTCCTGAAAGAGCAGGGCAAAGTGCCGCAGGCGAATGCCGACTACAGCGACTTCGTCACCACCCGCTTTGTCGAGCCGCTGGCGAAATAGTAAGGAGAACCCCATGCTGCGCATTGCTCATCTTAACGCGCGTTATGACGGACGACCCGCGCTGCAGGATATCAACCTGCAGCTGGATAAAGGCGAACTGCTGGTGGCGCTCGGCCCGTCAGGCTGCGGCAAAACCACGCTGCTGAACCTGATCGCCGGCTTTCTGCCGGTCGAGTCCGGCAGCATCACGCTGGAGGGGAAAACCATCAGCGGGCCGGGCGCGGAGCGCGGCGTGGTGTTTCAGCATGAAGGGCTGCTGCCGTGGCGCAACGTGCTGGACAATGTCGCGTTCGGTTTGCAGCTTGCGGGAATGGCGCGCGGCGAGCGCAACGCCATCGCACGGCGGCTGATTAAGAAGGTGGGACTGGAAGGCGCGGAGAACCGTCCCATCTGGCAGCTCTCCGGCGGTCAGCGCCAGCGCGTCGGCATCGCCCGCGCGCTGGCGGCGGATCCGCAGCTGCTGCTGCTCGACGAGCCTTTCGGCGCGCTGGACGCCTTTACCCGCGAGCAAATGCAGACCCTGCTGCTGACGCTGTGGCGCGACAGCGGCAAGCAAATTTTTCTTATCACGCACGATATTGAAGAGGCGGTGTTTCTCGCCAGCGAGCTGCTGCTGCTTTCGCCAGGGCCGGGCCGCATCGTGGAACGCCTGAGGCTTAACTTCGGTCAGCGCTTCGCCGCTGGCGAACCCTGCCGCGCCATCAAATCCGATCCCGCTTTTATTGCGCAGCGCGAATATGTGCTGAGCCGGGTGTTCGAGCAGCGGGAGGCCTTTGCATGAGCGCGGTGATCAACGACAAAACCACGGCGGCGCGTCGCCGTCTGCGCTGGCCTTTTTCCCGCTCGTTTAGCCTGAGCCTGCTGAGCCTGGCGCTGCTGCTGCTGATCTGGTGGAGCGTCACGGCCCTTGAGCTGATCAGTCCGCTGTTTCTGCCGGCGCCGCAGCAGGTGTTGAGCAAGCTGCTGCTGATCGCCAGTCCGCAGGGTTTTATGGACGCCACGCTGTGGCAGCATCTCGCTGCTAGCCTGACGCGCATGCTGGTCGCCCTGTTCGCCGCGGCGGCCATCGGTATTCCGGTCGGCATCGCGATGGGGCTGAGCCCGGCGGTGCGCGGCCTGCTCGACCCGCTGATTGAGCTCTACCGTCCCGTGCCGCCGCTCGCCTATCTGCCGCTGATGGTGATCTGGTTCGGCATCGGCGAGACCTCCAAAATTCTGTTGATTTATCTGGCTATTTTTGCGCCGGTAACGCTCTCGACTCTGGCCGGCGTGCGCAATACGCAGCAGGTGCGCATCCGCGCCGCGCAGTCGCTGGGCGCCAGCCGCTGGCAGCTGCTGCGCTGGGTGATCCTGCCTGGCGCGCTGCCGGAGATCCTGACCGGTCTGCGCATCGGCCTCGGCGTCGGCTGGTCGACGCTGGTGGCGGCGGAGCTGATCGCTGCGACGCGCGGGCTCGGCTTTATGGTGCAGTCCGCCGGCGAATTTCTGGCGACCGACGTCGTGCTGGCGGGCATCGCGGTTATCGCGCTGATTGCCTTTACCTTAGAACTCGGGCTGCGCGCCCTGCAGCGTCGTCTGACGCCCTGGAATGGAGAACAATCATGAACGAAAAGCTAAACATTACCGCGCTCGGGCCTTACATTGGCGCTCAGGTGGCGAATCTCGATTTAACCCGGCCGCTCAGCGACGCCCAGTTTGAACAGCTCTATCACGCGCTGCTGCGCCATCAGGTGCTGTTTCTGCGCGATCAGCCGGTTACGCCGCACCAGCAGCGCGCGCTGGCGGCGCGCTTCGGCGACCTGCATATCCATCCGGTTTATCCGCACGCCGACGGCGTAGAGGAGATTATCGTGCTGGATACCCATCAGGATAATCCGCCGGACAATGACAACTGGCACACCGACGTGACCTTTATCAATACGCCGCCGGCGGTGGCGATTCTGGCGTCGAAGCTGCTGCCCGAGTCAGGCGGCGATACCCTGTGGGCGAGCGGCATCGCGGCATATGAAACCCTTTCCGCTCCGATTAAGACGTTGCTGGATGGGCTGCATGCCGAGCACGACTTCAAGAAGTCGTTCCAGGAGTATAAATATCGTCGAACCGAAGAGGAGCACCAGCGCTGGCAAGAGGCGGTGGCAAAGCATCCGCCGGTGCAGCATCCGGTGGTTCGCACTCATCCGGTGAGCGGGCGCAAGGCGCTGTTCGTTAATGAGGGATTTACCACGCGGATTGTCGAGCTGAGCGAGAAAGAGAGCCATGCCGTGCTGGAGCTGCTCTATGCGCATGCGACTAAGCCGGAGTTTCAGGTGCGCTGGCGCTGGCAGCCGAACGACGTGGCGATCTGGGATAACCGCGTGACGCAGCACTATGCGAATGCGGATTATTATCCGGCAAGGCGCATTATGCATCGGGCGACGGTGCTGGGGGATCAGCCCTTTTAAAACATCCGTACCGGGCTGCGACGGCGTTGCTGCGCCGCGCTCTTACATTAAAACGTCCGTACCGGGCTGCGACGGCGTTGCTGCGCCGCGCCATAATGCTCACATACGTCAGTATGCTCCGCTTATGGCGCGGCTGGCGCCTTGTCTCGCTCCGGTACGATCGTTTTAAGTCCGCTGAAAACTGAAAACTGAAAACTGAAAACTAAAATTAACAGCTAACTGTCAGGAGGCGAGCATCGCCTCCAGCTGCTCCTGAGCATCCAGCCACGCCATCTCGACCTCTTCCAGCGCCGCTTTGCTCTCTGCCTGCCGCTGCAGCGCCGCGGTCAGATCCGCTTTGCGGGATGGATTGTAGATGTCGCCATCGGCCAGCTGGTTTTCCGCGTCGGTGAGCTGGCTCTGCCATTTCGCCATCTGCTTCTCCAGCTTCTCGATCTCTTTGCGCAGCGGCTGCGTCTGCGTGCGCAGCTCAGCCTCACGACGCTTCTGATCTTTGCGCGCCTGCGCGCTGTTGCCGTTGTCCTGCTTCGGCGCGGCGTCCGCCTGCGCCTGCTGCTTCTGCAGATCGCTCAGCCACTGCTGGTAATCTTCCAGATCGCCCGGGAAGACATCGACCTTGCCGTCATGCACCAGATAAAGATCGTCGGTAGTGGCGCGCAGCAGATGGCGATCGTGCGAGACCACCACCAGCGCGCCTTCGAAATCGATCAGCGCTTCGGTCAGCGCCTGGCGCATGTCGAGATCGAGGTGGTTGGTCGGTTCGTCAAGCAGCAGCAGGTTAGGGCGCTGCCAGACGATCAGCGCCAGCACCAGCCGCGCCTTTTCGCCGCCGGAGAAGCGCGCTGTGACTTCGCTGACCTTGTCGCCCTGGAAGCCGAAGCCGCCGAGATAGTCGCGCAGCTGCTGCTCCAGCACCTTCGGCGCAATGCGCGCCAGATGCTGCAGCGGTGACTCGTCGCTGCGCAAATACTCCAGCTGATGCTGCGCGAAGTAGCCCAGCTTAATGCCTTTCGCCAGCCCGACCTCGCCGTCGAGCGGGGTCAGTTCACCCGCCAGCAGCTTAATCAGCGTCGATTTGCCCGCGCCGTTGCGGCCCAGCAGGCCGATGCGCGAGCCCGGCACCAGATTGAGCTTGATGGCGTCGAGAATAATGCGCTCGCCGTAGCCTGCGGTGACTTTCTCCATTTTCAGCAGCGGGTTCGGCAAACTTTCCGGCGCGCGGAAGCTGAAGCTGAAGGGGTTGTCGACGTGCGCCGGCGCGATCATCTCCATGCGCTCCAGCATCTTGATGCGGCTCTGCGCCTGCTTCGCTTTTGAAGCCTTGGCGCGGAAGCGGTCGATATAGCTTTGCAGATGCGCCACTTTCTCCTGCTGGCTTTCAAACAGCGCCTGCTGCTGCGCCAGTTTGGCGACGCGCTGGCGTTCGAACGAGCTGTAGTTGCCGGTGTATTCGTAGAGGCTTTCCTGCTCGATATGGATGATCTTATCCACTACCGGATCGAGGAAGTCTCGGTCGTGCGAGATCAGGATCAGCGTGCCTTCGTAGCTTTTCAGCCAGCGCTCCAGCCAGATCACCGCGTCGAGATCGAGGTGGTTGGTGGGTTCGTCAAGCAGCAGCAGATCTGAACGGCAGACCAGCGCCTGCGCAAGGTTAAGGCGCATGCGCCAGCCGCCGGAGAAGTCGCTCACCGGTCGGTTCAGCTGCTCCTGGCTAAAGCCGAGGCCGTGCAGCAGGCTTGAGGCGCGAGCGTGAATGCTCCACGCCTGAATCGCGTCCAGCTTGCCGTGCAGCAGCGCGATGGCGTTGCCGTCGTTGCGCTGGTTGGCGTCCGCCAGCTGCGCCTCAAGCTCGCGATATTCGCGATCGCCGTCGATAACGTATTCCAGCGCCGGTTTGCTCAGCGCCGGGGTTTCCTGGTTAACCCAGGCCAGCGCCCAGTTGCCGGGAAAGGTCACGCCGCCCGCGTCGCTGGCGATTTCGCCTTTTAACAGCGACAGCAGGGTCGATTTGCCGCAGCCGTTTTTACCCACCAGGCCGACTTTCTGACCGGGATTGATGGTGGCGGAAGCGTTATCGAGCAGCACGCGGACGCCGCGGCGGATTTGCAGAGAAGAAAAGACAATCATAAGCGCCGTATCGTCAGAATATGTTAATTTACCCACCACATAATTAGAGGGTGTCGCGTCGTGCATGGTAGCGGAAAAGCGCCGCTATGACGACGCTTTGGAAGAGGATAACTATGTCGCAGCCAGCAAAAGTTTTGCTGCTTTACGCCCATCCGGAAACGCAGGAGTCGATAGCGAATCGGGTCCTGCTGCAGTCGGCCCAGCAACAGGAGAACGTCACCGTACACGATCTGTACGCGCACTATCCTGATTTTTTTATCGATATTCACTATGAACAGCAGCTGCTGCGCGAACATCAGGTGATCGTTTTCCAGCATCCGCTCTATACCTATAGCTGCCCCGCGCTGCTGAAAGAGTGGCTGGATCGCGTGCTGTCGCGCGGCTTCGCCAACGGCGTCGACGGCAACGCGCTGGAAGGCAAATACTGGCGCAGCGTGATCACCACCGGCGAGCCGGAGGCGGCCTATCAGCAGAGCGGCCTCAACCGCTATTCCATGTCGGACATTATGCGCCCGTTCGAACTCACCGCGCAGATGTGCCGCATGCACTGGATGACGCCGATGATCCTTTACTGGGCGCGTCGCCAGCCAAAAGAGGTGATGGGCCATTTCGCGCGCGCCTATGGCGAATGGCTGGCCGCGCCGCTGCCCAATGGAGGTCTCTGATGGAAGGACAAACGCTGCTGACTGCAGGCGTGATCTATCTGGTGGCGGCGGTGCTGATCGTGCCCATCGCCGCGCGTCTCGGCATTGGCGCGGTGCTGGGCTACCTGGTGGCCGGCATCGCTATTGGCCCCTGGGGGCTGGGCTTTATCAGCGACGTCGAGGAGATCCTGCATTTCTCGGAGCTGGGCGTGGTGTTCCTGATGTTTATCATCGGGCTGGAGCTGAATCCGTCGAAGCTCTGGGCGCTGCGGCGTTCGATTTTCGGCGTCGGCGCGGCGCAGGTGCTGATCTCCGCTGGCATCCTCGGCGCGCTGCTGTGGCTGAGCGACTTTAGCTGGCAGGCCGCGGTGATTGGCGGCATCGGCCTCGCTATGTCCTCGACCGCGATGGCGCTGCAGCTGATGCGCGACAAAGGCATGAACCGCAGCGAGGCGGGGCAGCTCGGCTTTTCAGTGCTGCTGTTCCAGGACCTGGCGGTGATTCCGGCGCTGGCGCTGGTGCCGCTGCTGGCGGGCAGCGACAGCGGCAATATCGACTGGATGAAGATCGGCATGAAGGTGCTGGCCTTCGCCGGCATGCTGGTGGGCGGACGCTACCTGCTGCGGCCGATTTTCCGCTTTATCGCCGCCTCCGGCGTGCGCGAGGTCTTTACCGCCGCCGCGCTGCTGCTGGTACTGGGCTCGGCGCTGTTTATGGACGCCCTCGGGCTGTCGATGGCGCTGGGCACCTTTATCGCCGGCATTCTGCTGGCGGAAAGCGAGTATCGCCACGAACTGGAAGTCGCCATCGATCCCTTTAAGGGACTGCTGCTCGGGCTGTTCTTTATCTCTGTCGGCATGGCGCTTAACCTCGGCGTGCTCTATACCCATATTCTGGAGATCCTGCTCGGCGTGCTGATTCTGGTCACGGTGAAGACGCTGGTGCTCTATGTGCTGGCGCGGGTCTACGGTCTGCGCAGCTCCGAGCGTCAGCAGTTCGCCGGCGTGCTGAGCCAGGGCGGCGAATTCGCCTTTGTGCTCTTTTCCGCCGCCTCGTCGGCGCGCCTGTTCGCCGGCGATCAGCTGCCGCTGCTGCTGGTGACGGTCACGCTGTCGATGATGACCACGCCGCTGCTGATGCAGGCGATCGATAAGCTGCTGGCGCGGCGCTTCAATGAAGTGGACGAAGATGGCGAAAAGCCGTTCGTGGAGGATGACCAGCCGCAGGTAATCGTGGTGGGCTTCGGCCGAATGGGGCAGGTGGTGGGCCGTCTGCTGATGGCCAATAATAAAAGGATCACGGTACTGGAGCGCGACATCAGCGCGGTCAGCCTGATGCGCAAGTACGGCTACAAGGTTTACTATGGCGATGCCACTGAGCTGGAGCTGCTGCGCGCCGCCGGCGCGGCCAGCGCGCAGTCGATCGTCATCACCTGCAACGAGCCGGAAGATACCATGGCGATCGTGCATCTCTGTCAGCAGCATTTCCCGCAGCTGGAGATCGTGGCGCGGGCGCGCGGACGCGTCGAGGCGCACGAGCTGCTGCTGGCGGGCGTCACGCAGTTCTCGCGTGAAACCTTCTCTAGCGCGCTGGAACTGGGACGCAAGGCGCTGATTTCGGTCGGCATGCATCCACACCAGGCGCAGCGCGCGCAGCTGCACTTCCGCCGTCTCGATATGCGCATGCTGCGCGAGCTGATGCCGAACCACACGGACAACGCCCAGATCTCCCGCGTACGCGAGGCGCGGCGCGAGCTGGAGGATATTTTCCAGCGCGAGATGCAGCATGAGAGACGGCAGATAGATGACTGGGACGAAGATCAGTAACAGCAAACAGGTTAACTACTATGCGTAAAAGATTTATTGCCGGTGCGGTTTGCCCGCACTGTCAGGAAAAAGACACGCTGGCGATGTGGCGAGAAAACAACGTTGACGTTGTGGAGTGCGTAAAGTGCGGACACCAGATGCGCGAGGCGGATAAGCAGGTTCGCGATCAGGTTCGCAGCCAGGAGCAAGTGATCGGTATTTTCCATCCCGAGTAGCGAAATGGCGCAGCTTTTTTTACGCTTAAACTTACAGCGGGATTGAATTCCGATACAATCGGCGCCACTAACGCTGAGGTTAATCGCATCGCGCAAGAGCGATCTCAGCCCCGAACCTTTCTGGTTGGTGTTATTGCACGTAAGAATAGACCAATGAGACGGGATCTTAGTTCTCAACGGTTAGGAGATATCATGAAAGTAGCAAAAGACCTGGTGGTGAGCCTGGCCTATCAGGTACGTACAGAAGATGGTGTGTTGGTTGACGAGTCGCCGGTAAGTGCGCCGTTAGACTATCTGCACGGTCATGGTTCCCTGATTTCTGGTCTGGAAAAAGCGCTGGAAAATCACGATGTCGGCGACAAGTTTGACGTGCATATTCCGGCTAACGATGCATACGGCCAGTACGACGACAACCTGGTGCAGCGCGTACCTAAAGACGTCTTTATGGGCGTTGACGAACTGCAGGTTGGCATGCGCTTCCTGGCGGAAACCGATCAGGGCCCGGTTCCGGTCGAAATCACCGAAGTGGAAGACGAGCACGTTGTGGTTGACGGCAACCACATGCTGGCGGGTCAGAACCTGAACTTCAACGTGGAAGTCGTCGCGATCCGCGAAGCGACCCCGGAAGAGCTGGCGCACGGCCACGTTCACGGCGAGCACGGTCACGACCACGACCATGACCACGATCATGACCATGGTCACGATCACGGCAACGGCGGCTGCGGCAGCCACGGCGGTTGCGGCTGCAACCACTAAGCCACCCAGATTTCAAAGGCCACCTTCGAGGTGGCTTTTTTTTGCCTTTGCGATCGAAAAATGCGCGAGTAAGCGGCGAGGCAAGGCGCCAGGAAGCGGGAGAGCGGAGCATACCGAGGTATGTGAGCATCTCCGGCTGACGCAGCAACGCGACATCGCTGCTGCGCAGCCATTCTGGACAGATCAATAATGCGGAGGCGGCGTCTCTTCCGACTGCGACGCCACCATCGACGGCGCGGCCGCTTTCAGCTTATCCAGCAGCAGGCGCTGCTGCTCGCGCATTTTCGCCATTTCCAGCTCATGCTGCACCACCGTCTGATTAAGCTGATCGATGGTCAGCTCCTGGAAGGCCAGCTTGCTTTCCAGCGCTTCAAGCCGTTGTTCCCACTCTGATTGTTGCATGACCTCTCCTTATAGTATGACGCTGCGAATCTCGCATCAGGCGCTGATTCTACGGCTTCTCCTGTAGGAATCACCCGATTTCTTTGCCGCCTCGCCTGTGAAGGGTTGAATAACGCCTTTTGCAGCATCATCTCTGATGAAACTTCCTGATGCAAAAAAGGTCGGAGGAGAACCGGGTAATTACGCTGCGGGAGTGTTCGCCGCTGCCGCGTACAGTTATAGTGTGGAGCTTTAGTCCGCAATAATTCCCGAGGTGAGACGCTTCGGTTTTGGAGAAAGGATGAAATCACTGTTTAAAGTCACAATGTTAGCCACCACCATGGCCATCGCGCTGAACGCGCCGCTGGCAATGGCAGCCGAAACGACCGCAGCGCCTGCTGCGAGCGATGCGGCACCGCAGGCGCCGAAAAATGCGGCCTTCAAAAATGAAGACCAGCAATCAGCTTACGCTCTTGGCGCCTCACTGGGTCGCTACATGGACAACTCCCTGAAGGAACAGGAGAAACTGGGCATCAAGCTGGACAAAGATCAGCTGATCGCGGGCGTTCAGGATGCGTTCGGCGGCAAGAGCAAACTCTCCGATCAAGAGATCGAGCAGACCCTGCAGGCCTTTGAAGGCCGCGTGAAAGGCGCCGCGCAGGCGAAGATGGAAAAAGACGCGAAAGAGAACGCCGATAAAGGCACCGCTTTCGCCGACAAGTTCGCTAAAGAGAGCGGCGTGAAGAAAACCGAATCCGGCCTGCTGTATAAAGTAGAGAAAGAAGGCAGCGGTGACGCGCCGAAAGACAGCGATACCGTTGTCGTGAACTACAAAGGCACCCTGATCGACGGCACCGAGTTCGACAACTCCTATACGCGTGGTGAACCGCTCTCTTTCCGTCTCGACGGCGTGATTCCGGGCTGGACCGAAGGTCTGAAGCACGTGAAGAAAGGCGGTAAAATCAAGCTGGTAATCCCGCCGCAGCTCGCCTACGGCAAAAACGGCGTGCCGGGCATTCCGGCCAACTCGACGCTGGTGTTCGATGTTGAACTGCTCGACATCAAGCCGGCGCCTAAAGCAGACGAGAAAGCGCAGGCGCCAGCCGCCGACGCGAAGAAATCTCAATAATCTGTCTGCCGCCGCCTTCGGGCGGCGGTTTCATTTCCAGCCTGCGACAAAGCTCTGGCATAAGCGTGCGACATTTGCCAGACTATCCTCTGCATAACTTTCCCAATAAAAAGAGTCTGCCCGCTGCGCTGAGACAGGCTCCAGCCATTTAGGGTAATGTCTTCGATGTCAAATCCATTCAATCCCGGCGAACTGAGCGACTTCGATTTACTGGAGCAGCGTCCCTTCGAGCAGACGGACTACGATATCCTCCGATCCTATGAGGCGGTAGTCGATGGCCTGGCGATGCTGATTGGTTCGCACTGCGAAATCGTGCTGCATTCGCTGGAAGATCTGAAGTGTTCGGCGGTACGCATCGCCAACGGCGAGCATACCGGCCGTAAAGTGGGCTCGCCGATTACCGATCTGGCGCTGCGCATGCTGCATGATATGCACGGCGCAGACAGCAACGTTTCTCGCGCCTATTTCACCCGCGCCAAAAGCGGCGTGCTGATGAAGTCGGTCACCATCGCGATACGCAACCGGCAGCAGCGCGTCATTGGGCTGTTGTGCATCAACATGAACCTCGATGTGCCGTTCTCGCAGATTATGTCGACCTTTATGCCGCCGGAGATGCACCAGGTCGATTCGAACGTGAATTTCGCCAGCTCGGTGGAAGATCTGGTGACGCAGACGCTGGAGTTCACCATCGAAGAGGTGAGTGCCGATCGCAATGTTTCTAATAACGCCAAGAATCGTCAGATCGTGCTGAATCTCTATGAGAAAGGCATCTTCGATATCAAAGACGCTATCAACCAGGTCGCGGATCGCCTCAATATCTCTAAGCACACCGTCTATCTCTATATTCGCCAGTTCAAGAACGGCGATTTCCAGGGGCAGGAGCGCTAATGCGTTACACCCTGCTGGTGACCGGTCCGGCCTACGGCACGCAGCAGGCGAGCAGCGCCTTGCTGTTCGCCCGCGCGCTGCTGGCCGCAGGTCATCAGCTGCAGAGCGTTTTTTTCTATCGCGAGGGCGTGCTGAACGCCAACGAGCTCACCGCGCCGGCCAGCGATGAAGCG
Source organism: Pantoea sp. NGS-ED-1003 (assembly GCF_000738765.1). NCBI lineage: Bacteria > Pseudomonadati > Pseudomonadota > Gammaproteobacteria > Enterobacterales > Erwiniaceae > Pantoea > Pantoea sp. NGS-ED-1003. The sequence goes on along the minus strand of NZ_JPQA01000008.1, from coordinate 32,979 downwards.
GATATCGTGCGCGCCTGGCTGGAGCTGCATCAGGAACAGGGCGTGGCGCTGAATATCTGCGTGGCTGCCGCGCTGCGTCGCGGCGTCACCGACGCGCAGGAGGCGGAGCGGCTGCAGCTGGCGGGCAGCAATCTGCAGCCGGGATTTGAACTCAGCGGGCTGGGCGCGCTGGCGGAAGCCGCGCTCGGCTGCGATCGCCTGGTGCAGTTTTAATGAACCGCGTCGCTTTTGTGTTTACCCGCGCGCCGCACGGCAGCAGCGCTGGCCGTGAGGGACTCGACGCCGCGCTGGCCACCGGCGCGCTAAGCGAGTCGATAGGGCTGTTCTTTATCGGCGACGGCGTTCTGCAGCTTATGCCTGACCAGCAGCCGGAGAAGATCCTCGCGCGCAATCATGCCGCCACGTTTGGCGTGCTGGCGCTGTATGATATCGAGCAGTGCTATATCAGCCGCGAAGCGCTGCGCGAACGCGGCCTGGCGGAAGAGGGCGCGCGCGTAATGGATGTCGGCATTCTGGATGCGGCGGCGCTGCGGCAGCAGCTGGCGACCTACGATCGCATCATCACCTTTTAAGAGCGCGCTATGCTGCACACCTTAATGCATTCACCTTATTACAGCGACCTCGACACGCTGCTGCTCTTGCTGACGGCAGAGGACGATTTGCTGCTGCTGCAGGATGGCGTGCTGGGCGCGCTGGAAGGCAGCAGCGCGTTGAGCCGCTTGCTGACGTCGCCCGCAACGCTGTGGGTGCTGACGGAAGACGTGATCGCGCGCGGCCTTGCTGGTCAAATTTCAGCCAAAATAAGGCCGGTAGACTATACTGGTTTCGTCGCGCTCACTGAAAAACATCGGCAGCAAATGACCTGGTAATGCCTAAAGCCTGGTTATTTCTTGACACCCTATGGGCTCAGCCCTAAAATTCTGCGTCCTCGTAGTTATACGGGGCGATTTATTACGTGTTTACGAAGCAAAAGCAAATCCAGGAGCTATTTAATGGCAACAGTTAACCAGCTGGTTCGCAAACCACGCGTACGCAAAGTTGCAAAGAGCAACGTGCCTGCGCTGGAAGCTTGCCCGCAAAAACGTGGTGTTTGTACCCGTGTGTACACCACCACTCCGAAAAAACCGAACTCCGCACTGCGTAAAGTTTGCCGTGTTCGTCTGACTAACGGTTTTGAAGTTACCTCCTATATCGGCGGTGAAGGTCATAACCTGCAGGAACACTCCGTGATCCTGATCCGTGGCGGTCGTGTTAAAGACCTGCCAGGTGTGCGTTACCACACCGTTCGTGGCGCGCTGGACTGCTCAGGTGTTAAAGACCGTAAGCAGGCTCGCTCCAAGTACGGCGTGAAGAAGCCAAAGGCTTAATGGTTCTCCGTTAAGTAAGGCCAAACGTTTTAACTTAAATGTCAAACTAAACTCGTAGAGTTTTGGACAATCCTGAATTAACAACGGAGTATTTCCATGCCACGTCGTCGCGTCATTGGTCAGCGTAAAATCCTGCCGGATCCTAAGTTCGGATCAGAGCTGCTGGCCAAATTTGTAAATATCCTGATGGTAGATGGTAAAAAATCTACTGCTGAATCAATCGTTTATACTGCGCTTGAGACCCTGGCTCAGCGTTCTGGTAAAAACGAGCTGGAAGCCTTTGAAGTAGCCCTCGAAAACGTACGTCCGACTGTCGAAGTTAAGTCACGTCGCGTTGGTGGTTCTACCTATCAGGTACCAGTAGAAGTCCGTCCGGTTCGTCGTAATGCCCTGGCAATGCGTTGGATCGTAGAAGCTGCTCGTAAACGCGGTGATAAATCTATGGCTCTCCGCCTGGCGAACGAACTTTCTGACGCTGCAGAAAACAAAGGTACTGCAGTTAAGAAACGTGAAGACGTTCACCGCATGGCAGAAGCCAACAAGGCGTTCGCTCACTACCGCTGGTAATCGCCACGTAGTTGTTGTTAAACCAGCGGGCGTGCAAAATGCTAACCCGCTGGGTTCGACTAATTTTGAACGTCCGAGAATCAGAGGAATCAAATGGCTCGTACAACACCCATTGCGCGCTACCGTAACATTGGTATCAGCGCACACATCGACGCCGGTAAAACCACGACGACCGAGCGCATCCTGTTCTACACCGGTGTTAACCACAAAATCGGTGAAGTACACGATGGCGCAGCGACCATGGACTGGATGGCGCAGGAGCAGGAGCGTGGTATCACCATCACGTCTGCAGCGACCACCGCATTCTGGTCCGGTATGGCTAAGCAGTTTGAGCCGCACCGTATCAACATCATCGACACCCCTGGACACGTTGACTTCACCATCGAAGTAGAACGTTCAATGCGTGTGCTCGATGGCGCAGTAATGGTTTACTGTGCTGTAGGTGGCGTGCAGCCGCAGTCTGAGACCGTATGGCGTCAGGCAAACAAATACAAAGTTCCGCGTATTGCGTTCGTTAACAAAATGGACCGTATGGGCGCGAACTTCCTGAAAGTTGTTGGTCAGATCGAATCCCGTCTGGGCGCGACTCCGGTTCCGCTGCAGCTGGCTATCGGCGCTGAAGAGAACTTCACCGGCGTTGTTGACCTGATCAAAATGAAAGCCATCAACTGGAACGATGCCGACCAGGGCGTTACCTTCGTTTACGAAGATATCCCGGCCGACATGCAGGAACTGGCTGAAGAGTGGCGCGGCAAGCTGATCGAAGCGGCAGCAGAAGCTTCTGAAGAGCTGATGGAGAAATTCTTCAGCGGCGAAGAGCTGAGCGAAGAAGAGATCAAAACCGCTCTGCGTCAGCGCGTACTGCGCAACGAAATCATCCTGGTTACCTGTGGTTCTGCGTTCAAGAACAAAGGTGTTCAGGCAATGCTGGATGCCGTGGTTGAATACCTGCCGGCACCGACTGACGTTCCTGCGATCAACGGTATGCTGGACGACGGTAAAGACACGCCTGCTGAGCGTCACGCTGACGACAGCGAGCCGTTCTCTGCGCTGGCGTTCAAAATCGCCAACGACCCGTTCGTGGGCAACCTGACCTTCTTCCGCGTCTACTCTGGCGTGGTTAACTCAGGTGACACCGTACTGAACTCCGTGAAATCCGCACGTGAGCGTTTCGGCCGTATCGTACAGATGCACGCCAACAAACGTGAAGAGATCAGCGAAGTTCGCGCGGGCGACATCGCGGCTGCGATCGGTCTGAAAGACGTGATCACCGGTGACACCCTGTGTGACCCGAGCAACCCGATTATCCTGGAACGCATGGAGTTCCCGGAGCCGGTAATCTCTATCGCCGTTGAGCCGAAAACCAAAGCTGACCAGGAAAAAATGGGTCTGGCTCTGGGCCGTCTGGCTAAAGAAGACCCGTCATTCCGCGTATGGACTGACGAAGAGTCTAACCAGACCATCATCGCCGGTATGGGTGAGCTGCACCTCGACATCATCGTTGACCGCATGAAGCGCGAATTCAACGTTGAAGCGAACGTGGGCAAACCGCAGGTTGCTTACCGCGAAGCGATTCGCTCTAAAGTTACCGACATCGAAGGTAAACACGCCAAGCAGTCTGGTGGTCGCGGTCAGTATGGTCATGTTGTTATCGACATGTACCCGCTGGAGCCGGGTTCAAACCCGAAAGGCTACGAATTTGTCAACGATATCAAAGGTGGTGTGATTCCTGGCGAATACATCCCTGCGGTTGACAAAGGCATCCAGGAACAGCTGAAATCTGGCCCGCTGGCAGGTTATCCGGTTGTTGATCTGGGCGTGCGTCTGCACTTCGGTTCTTACCATGACGTGGACTCCTCAGAGCTGGCGTTTAAACTGGCCGCTTCTATCGCCTTCAAAGATGGCTTTAAGAAAGCACAGCCGGTACTGCTTGAGCCGATCATGAAGGTTGAAGTAGAGACTCCGGAAGAGAACACCGGTGACGTCATCGGTGACCTTAGCCGTCGTCGTGGTATGCTGAAAGGGCAGGAATCTAACGCTACCGGCGTTCAGATTCACGCTGAAGTTCCGCTGTCTGAAATGTTCGGATACGCGACGCAGTTGCGTTCTCTGACTAAAGGCCGTGCTTCTTACTCCATGGAGTTCCTGAAGTACGATGATGCGCCGAACAACGTCGCTCAGGCCGTTATTGAAGCTCGTAGCAAATAAGGCTACGGTTTAAAAATTGTGAACAGATGCCTTCATCAATGATGAAGGCATAACAGTAAGGATTATCGCCATGGCGAAAGAGCAATTTCAACGTAACAAACTGCACGTAAACGTGGGCACCATCGGTCACGTTGACCACGGTAAAACCACTCTGACTGCAGCAATCACCACCGTTCTGGCTAAAACCTACGGCGGCCAGGCTCGCGCATTCGACCAGATCGATAACGCGCCGGAAGAGAAAGCACGTGGTATCACCATCAACACCTCTCACGTTGAGTATGAAACCCCGTCTCGCCACTACGCGCACGTTGACTGCCCGGGCCACGCCGACTATGTGAAAAACATGATCACCGGTGCGGCGCAGATGGACGGCGCTATCCTGGTTGTTGCTGCGACTGACGGCCCGATGCCGCAGACCCGTGAGCACATCCTGCTGGGTCGTCAGGTTGGCGTTCCGTACATCATCGTGTTCCTGAACAAGTGCGACATGGTTGATGACGAAGAGCTGCTGGAACTGGTTGAGATGGAAGTCCGTGACCTGCTGTCACAGTACGACTTCCCGGGCGACGACACCCCGATCGTTCGCGGTTCCGCGCTGAAAGCGCTGGAAGGCGACGCTGAGTGGGAAGCGAAGATCGTTGAGCTGGCTGGCCACCTGGATACCTACATCCCGGATCCGGTTCGCGCAATCGATCTGCCGTTCCTGCTGCCGATCGAAGACGTATTCTCAATCTCTGGCCGTGGTACCGTTGTTACCGGTCGTGTTGAGCGCGGCATCGTGAAAGTCGGCGACGAAGTTGAAATCGTGGGCATCAAAGACACCGCGAAATCAACCTGTACCGGCGTTGAAATGTTCCGCAAACTGCTGGATCAGGGTCAGGCTGGTGAGAACGTCGGCGTTCTGCTGCGTGGTATCAAGCGTGAAGAGATCGAGCGTGGCCAGGTTCTGGCTAAGCCGGGCTCAATCAAGCCGCACACCACTTTCGTGTCAGAAGTTTACGTTCTGTCCAAAGAAGAAGGCGGTCGTCACACTCCGTTCTTCAAAGGCTACCGTCCGCAGTTCTACTTCCGTACTACTGACGTGACTGGCAACATCGAACTGCCGGAAGGCGTTGAGATGGTAATGCCAGGCGACAACATCAAAATGACCGTTACTCTGATCCATCCGATCGCGATGGACCAGGGTCTGCGCTTCGCAATCCGCGAAGGCGGCCGTACCGTTGGTGCGGGCGTTGTTGCTGAAGTTATCGCTTAATTGCGTTAGCCAGGTGGCCTTCGGGCCACCAGAGCAGAAAAGAGCACTTCGGTGCTCTTTTTTTATGTCTGAAACCTGCTCAGGCCACCTTATCCACACTAATCTTAGGTTTGAAATAAAAACGATTCTCATTTAATCTTTGATCATAAAACGATCGAGGTGAGCAGTAAATGTACGTCTGTTTGTGTAACGCCGTCAGTGACAAAACCCTTCGCGAGGCGGTTCGCCGCTATCAGCCTAAATCTATCCAGCAGCTGCGCCAGCTTGTTCCGGTCGGAAAGCAGTGCGGCAAGTGCATTCGCGTAGCGCGAGAAATCATGGAAGACGAACTGCAAAACGTGCCGCTCTATAAAGAGATCGCCTAATCCTCCCTACGCGCTGGCCTTAATACCCACAAATTTTGTCGCGTTTTTTTGACTTCTTTTTATCCGCATCTACGCTCTAATTTAACTGGAAGCGGAGGAAGCAAAATGAAGGGCGACATTAAAATCATAAGCCATCTCAATAAATTGCTGGGAAATGAACTGGTTGCCATCAACCAGTACTTTCTTCATGCGCGGATGTTTAAAAACTGGGGTCTGATGCGCCTCAACGACACGGAGTACCATGAATCCATCGACGAGATGAAGCACGCTGATAAATATATCGAGCGCATTCTGTTTCTGGAGGGGATTCCCAACCTGCAGGATTTAGGCCGGCTGCGGATTGGCGAAGATGTGGAGGAGATGCTGCGCTCGGATCTTCAGCTGGAGCTGGAAGGGGCGAAAGACCTGCGCGAAGCTATTGCCTACGCCGATAAGGTGCATGACTATGTCAGCCGCGACATGATGATCGAAATCCTCGCGGATGAAGAGCACCATATCGACTGGATTGAAACCGAGCTCGATCTCATCAACAAGCTGGGCATTCAGAACTACCTGCAGGCGCAAATCCGGGAAAGAGACGAAGAGTAGAGCAGCCGTGAAGCACACCTTAAAAGAGCCCGTTTTCGCCGCCAGATAGCGAGAGCGGGCTTGTGTCTTTTTACTTAATTCTGATGCACACATCCGTCTCTACTCCGCTTCGCCACGTTCTGCCGCAATAATACCGCTATAAAATAAGGTTAAAAACAGAACACGGGTTGCTTCCTGAGCAGATTTACGTATAATGCGCGGGCTTGCCAATATTAGCAGGCGCGATTCGAGCAGAATCGCAGGCGGCAGCATGTTAGGTCGCCTGACAATACTCCCAATTGTGGAGTTATATGCTGAACGATTACACTCTCCCATCAATCGTAATGGGTGCGAGTAGTAATTTTTTTCGTCTATAAAAAGTTTGGAGCTCTGGTCTCATGCAGAACCAAAGAATCCGTATCCGTCTTAAAGCGTTTGATCATCGTCTGATCGATCAATCAACCGCGGAAATCGTTGAGACCGCCAAGCGCACTGGTGCGCAGGTTCGTGGTCCGATCCCGCTGCCGACTCGCAAAGAGCGCTTCACCGTTCTGATCTCTCCGCACGTTAACAAAGATGCGCGCGATCAGTACGAAATCCGCACTCACAAGCGTCTGGTAGACATCGTTGAGCCAACTGAAAAAACCGTTGATGCTCTGATGCGTCTGGATCTGGCTGCCGGTGTAGACGTGCAGATCAGCCTGGGTTAATCAGGTCATCGAGCGATTGAGAGGTTGATACAATGATTGGTTTAGTCGGTAAAAAAGTGGGCATGACCCGCGTCTTCACTGAAGACGGCGTTTCAATCCCAGTAACCGTAATCGAAGTTGAAGCAAACCGCGTTACTCAGGTCAAAGGCCTGGAGAACGATGGTTACCAGGCAATCCAGGTTACCACCGGTGCGAAAAAAGCGAACCGTGTGACCAAACCTGAAGCTGGTCATTTTGCTAAAGCTGGCGTTGAAGCCGGCCGTGGTCTGTGGGAATTCCTCACCGTTGAAGGTGAAGAGTACTCAGTTGGCCAGAGCATCAGTGTTGAAATTTTCGCTGACGTTAAAAAAGTAGACGTTACCGGTACCTCTAAAGGTAAAGGTTTCGCAGGTACCGTTAAGCGCTGGAACTTCCGTACCCAGGACGCTACCCACGGTAACTCCCTTTCTCACCGCGTTCCGGGTTCTATCGGTCAGAACCAGACTCCGGGCAAAGTGTTCAAGGGCAAGAAAATGGCAGGTCAGCTGGGTAATGAGCGCGTAACCGTTCAGAGCCTGGATGTGGTACGTGTTGACGCTGAGCGCAACCTGCTGCTGGTGAAAGGTGCTGTCCCGGGTGCGACCGGCAGCGACCTGATCGTTAAACCAGCTGTGAAGGCGTAAGGGGATAGCAATGGAATTAGTACTGAAAGACGCGCAGAGCGCGCTGACTGTTTCCGAAACTACCTTCGGTCGTGATTTCAACGAAGCGCTGGTTCACCAGGTTGTTGTTGCTTACGCTGCAGGCGCCCGTCAGGGTACCCGCGCGCAGAAAACGCGTGCTGAAGTAACTGGTTCGGGCAAAAAGCCCTGGCGCCAGAAAGGCACCGGCCGTGCGCGTTCAGGTTCTGTAAAGAGCCCGATCTGGCGTTCAGGTGGCGTGACCTTCGCTGCGCGTCCGCAGGACCACAGTCAAAAAGTTAACAAAAAGATGTACCGCGGCGCGCTGAAAAGCATCCTGTCCGAGCTGGTACGTCAAGATCGTCTGATCGTTGTCGAGACGTTCTCTGTAGAAGCACCGAAAACCAAGCTGCTGGTACAGAAACTGAAAGACATGGCGCTGGAAGACGTGCTGATCATCACCGGTGAACTGGATGAGAATCTGTTCCTGGCTGCCCGCAACCTGTACAAGGTTGACGTGCGCGATGCAGCGGGTATCGACCCAGTTAGCCTGATCGCCTTCGACAAAGTCGTTATGACTGCTGATGCAGTTAAGCAAGTTGAGGAGATGCTGGCATGATCCGTGAAGAACGTCTGCTGAAAGTACTGCGCGCGCCGCACGTATCTGAAAAAGCGTCTGCTGCGATGGAAAAAACCAACACCATCGTTCTCAAAGTTGCTAAAGACGCGACCAAAGCAGAGATCGTTGCTGCTGTTGAAAAACTGTTCGAAGTAGAAGTTAAAGACGTGAATACCCTGGTTGTTAAAGGGAAAACTAAGCGTCACGGACAGCGTATCGGTCGTCGCAGCGACTGGAAAAAAGCTTACGTCACCCTGAAGGAAGGCCAGAACCTGGACTTCGTCGGCGGCGCTGAGTAAGTCGGAGGAGAAAGACAATGGCAGTTGTTAAATGTAAACCGACATCTCCGGGTCGTCGCCACGTCGTTAAAGTGGTAAACCCTGAGCTGCACAAGGGCAAACCTTTTGCCCCGCTGATCGAAAAGAACAGCAAATCCGGTGGTCGTAACAACAATGGTCGTATCACTACCCGTCATATCGGTGGTGGTCACAAGCAGGCTTACCGTATTGTTGACTTTAAACGCAACAAAGACGGTATCCCGGCAGTTGTTGAGCGTCTTGAGTACGATCCGAACCGTTCTGCGAACATCGCACTGGTTCTGTACAAAGACGGCGAGCGCCGTTATATCCTGGCCCCTAAAGGCCTGAAAGCCGGCGACCAGATTCAGTCTGGCGTTGATGCTGCGATCAAAGCAGGTAACACCCTGCCGATGCGTAACATCCCGGTGGGTTCTACTGTGCACAACGTAGAAATGAAGCCGGGCAAAGGCGGTCAGATCGCTCGCTCTGCTGGCGCTTACGTGCAGATCGTTGCGCGTGAAGGCTCCTACGTTACCCTGCGTCTGCGTTCAGGCGAAATGCGTAAAATCGAAGCTGATTGCCGCGCAACCCTGGGCGAAGTCGGCAACGCTGAGCATATGCTGCGCGTGCTGGGTAAAGCTGGTGCAACTCGTTGGCGTGGTGTTCGTCCGACCGTTCGCGGTACCGCGATGAACCCAGTAGATCACCCGCACGGTGGTGGTGAAGGTCGTAACTTTGGTAAGCACCCGGTAACTCCGTGGGGCGTTCAGACCAAAGGTAAGAAGACCCGTAGCAACAAGCGTACTGATAAATTTATCGTACGTCGCCGTAGCAAATAATTTTAGAGGATAAGCCATGCCACGTTCTCTCAAGAAAGGTCCTTTTATTGACCTGCACTTGCTGAAGAAGGTAGAGAAAGCGGTGGAAAGCGGAGACAAGAAGCCCCTGCGCACCTGGTCCCGTCGTTCAACGATCTTCCCTAACATGATCGGTTTGACCATCGCTGTCCATAATGGTCGTCAGCACGTTCCTGTCTTTGTTTCCGACGAAATGGTCGGCCACAAGCTGGGTGAATTTGCACCGACACGTACTTATCGCGGCCACGCTGCTGATAAGAAAGCCAAGAAGAAATAAGTAGGAGGAAGAGATGGAAACTATTGCTCAACATCGCCATGCTCGTTCTTCTGCTCAGAAGGTTCGCCTTGTTGCTGACCTGATTCGCGGTAAGAAAGTGTCGCAGGCTCTGGATATTCTGACCTACACCAACAAGAAAGCGGCTGTACTGGTTAAGAAGGTCCTGGAATCTGCCATTGCTAACGCCGAACACAACGATGGCGCTGATATCGACGATCTGAAAGTCGCGAAAATTTTCGTAGACGAAGGCCCGAGCATGAAGCGCATTATGCCGCGTGCTAAAGGTCGTGCAGATCGCATCCTGAAGCGCACCAGCCACATTACTGTGGTTGTGTCCGATCGCTGAGACTCTGGAGACTAGCAATGGGTCAGAAAGTACATCCTAATGGTATTCGCCTGGGTATTGTAAAACCATGGAACTCTACCTGGTTTGCGAACACCAAAGAATTCGCTGACAACCTGGACAGCGATTTTAAAGTTCGTCAGTTCCTGACTAAAGAACTGGCAAAAGCGTCTGTATCCCGCATCGTTATCGAGCGTCCGGCTAAGAGCATCCGTGTGACCATTCACACCGCTCGCCCGGGTATCGTTATCGGTAAAAAGGGTGAAGACGTAGAGAAACTGCGCACGGTCGTCGCGAACATCGCTGGCGTACCTGCACAGATCAATATCGCCGAAGTCCGTAAGCCGGAACTGGACGCGAAACTGGTTGCTGACAGCATCACTTCACAGCTGGAGCGTCGCGTGATGTTCCGTCGTGCGATGAAGCGTGCTGTTCAGAACGCCATGCGTCTGGGCGCTAAAGGTATCAAAGTTGAAGTTAGCGGCCGTCTGGGTGGCGCTGAGATCGCACGTACCGAATGGTACCGTGAAGGTCGCGTACCGCTGCACACTCTGCGTGCTGACATTGACTACAACACCTCTGAAGCGCACACCACTTATGGTGTAATCGGCGTTAAGGTATGGATCTTCAAAGGCGAGATCCTGGGTGGTATGGCTGCTGTTGAACAACCGGAACCGGCTGCTCAACCTAAAAAGCAGCAGCGTAAAGGCCGTAAGTAAGGAGAGTCGCTGATGTTACAACCAAAGCGTACAAAATTCCGTAAAGTGCACAAAGGCCGCAACCGCGGTCTGGCGCAGGGTACGGATGTTAGCTTCGGTACTTTCGGTCTGAAAGCTGTTGGCCGTGGTCGTCTGACTGCTCGTCAGATCGAAGCAGCACGTCGTGCTATGACCCGTGCAGTTAAGCGTCAAGGTAAGATCTGGATCCGTGTATTCCCGGACAAACCGATCACCGAGAAGCCGCTGGAAGTGCGTATGGGTAAAGGTAAGGGTAACGTGGAGTATTGGGTTGCCCTGATTCAGCCTGGTAAAGTCCTGTATGAAATGGACGGCGTACCAGAAGAGCTGGCCCGTGAAGCCTTCAAGCTGGCAGCAGCAAAACTGCCTATCAAAACCACCTTTGTTACTAAGACGGTGATGTAATGAAAGCAACAGAGCTGCGTGAAAAAAGCGTTGAAGAGCTGAACACTGAGCTGCTTAATCTGCTGCGTGAGCAATTTAACCTGCGCATGCAGGCAGCATCTGGCCAACTGCAGCAGACCCATCTGCTGAAACAGGTTCGCCGTGATGTTGCACGCGTTAAGACTTTACTGACTGAGAAGGCGGGTGCGTAATGACCGATAAAATCCGTACTCTGCAAGGTCGTGTTGTTAGTGACAAAATGCAGAAATCTGCAGTTGTCGCTATCGAGCGTTTCGTGAAACACCCGATCTACGGTAAATTCATTAAGCGTACGACTAAGCTGCACATCCATGACGAGAACAACGAATGCGGTATTGGTGACGTGGTTGAAATCCGCGAAACCCGTCCGCTGTCCAAGACCAAATCCTGGACTCTGGTTCGCGTCATCGAGAAAGCCGTTCTGTAACAGGAACTGTTTTTTCTGAAGAAACCCTCTGCCTCGGCAGAGGGTTTTTTTTTGCCTGTTATTCACCCCATTCCCAATAATGGCTAAATTATCGCCTGCCGACCTGTTCATAATGGCTAACGCTTGTGCTGCGGCGAGGGCGCCGCACTCTGTTTCTCATTTGGACAAGGAAGCGTAGCGTGAAAAAGGAATCCCCCGACCGGCTTCGTCGGTCTCTGCTTAGCGTGCCGCTGCTGGCGGCGATCCCTTCTGTTGGCCTGGCGAAAAAAGAGGCGATACTATCGACCCTTCACTCACCGCAGCAGAAGGGTAATGGGATGCAACGGACTCTGTTATTAAGAAATGCTGAGAGGGTCGTCTGTATGGATGATGCGCGCCGCGAGATTCGCAATGGCAGCATCTACATAAAAGGCGACAAAATTGAGGCGGTCGGTTCAGCGGACGAGCTGCCGCAAAGCGCGGACGAGATTATCGACCTGCGCGGGCACATCGTGGTGCCGGGCCTGATCAATACGCATCATCATATGTATCAAAGCCTCACCCGCGTCGTGCCATCGGTGCAAAACGGCGAGCTGTTCAACTGGCTGACGCACCTCTATCCCATCTGGCAGAAGCTGACGCCGGAAATGATACATGTCTCCACGCAGACGGCGATGGCCGAGCTGATGCTCTCCGGCTGCACCACAACCAGCGATCATCTTTACGTCTATCCCAACGGCTGCCGGCTCGACGACAGCATCGCGGCGGCAGCGGAGATGGGCATGCGCTTTCACGCCAGCCGCGGCAGCATGAGCGTCGGTCAGAAGCAGGGCGGCCTGCCGCCGGATAGCCTGGTAGAGAAAGAGGCCGCTATCCTCGAGGATACCCAGCGCGTTATCGAGCGCTATCACGACAGCCGTAGCGGCGCCATGCTGCGTATCGTCGTCGCGCCCTGTTCGCCTTTCTCGGTTAGCCGCGAGCTAATGAAGGAGTCCGCGTCACTGGCTCGCCGCTACAATGTCTCTATGCATACCCATCTTGCGGAGAACGACAGCGATATCCACTACAGCCGCGAGAAATTCAATATGACGCCGGCGCAGTATGTCGAGGATCTCGGCTGGGTAGGGCACGACGTCTGGCACGCGCACTGCGTGAAGCTTGACGATCACGGTATCGCGCTGTTTGCGCGTACCGGCACCGGCGTGGCGCACTGTCCCTGCTCCAATATGCGTCTCGCCTCCGGTATCGCGCCGATACGGCATATGTGCGACGCGGGCGTGAACGTCGGACTCGGGGTCGACGGCTCCGCCTCTAACGACAGTTCCGACATGATCGGCGAAGCGCGTCAGGCGATGCTGCTGCAGCGGGTCGGCTTCGGCCCCGATGCGATGAGCGCGCGGCAGGCGCTGGAACTGGCGACGCGAGGCGGCGCAAAGGTGCTGAACCGCGATGACATCGGCGTCATTGCGCCCGGCATGCAGGCGGATCTGGCGGTCTTCGATCTTAACCGGCTGGGGCTGGCCGGGGCAGGGCACGATCCGGTTGCGGCGCTGGTCTTCTGCAATCCGGGGCAGGTGGCCTATAGCGTTATTAATGGAAAAGTGGTGGTGCGCAACGGGGAATTGACGGTTATCGACCTGCCGAACGTGCTGCATCGTCATAATCAGCTGGCCGCGCAGCTGATGGCCTAAAGACGCTAAACAGGGAGACAATGGCGAGTGTCGAAAAATAAGGCAGATTACATTTGCTACTGCTGAGACTATTCCCTAGAATACGCCCTCCCTGTTATCAGGGAAAATAAGCGGCTCCATTGCTGAGCCGTTCATTTTTTCTACCCATCTGTGAGAACCGGTGTTATAATGCCGCGCCCTCAAATATGGGGCTTTCTAACGACCTGAATTTTGGGTCCCGAAGTAGTAGTTGACATTAGCGGAGCACTAAAATGATCCAAGAACAGACTATGCTGAACGTCGCCGACAACTCCGGTGCACGTCGCGTAATGTGTATCAAGGTTCTGGGTGGCTCGCACCGTCGCTACGCAGGCGTCGGCGATATCATCAAAGTTACCATCAAGGAAGCAATTCCGCGTGGTAAGGTGAAAAAAGGTGATGTCCTGAAGGCGGTAGTGGTGCGCACCAGGAAGGGTGTTCGTCGCCCGGACGGTTCTGTCATTCGCTTCGATGGTAACGCATGCGTTATTTTGAACAATAACAGCGAGCAGCCAATCGGAACACGTATTTTTGGGCCGGTAACTCGTGAACTTCGTACTGAAAAGTTCATGAAAATTATCTCTCTGGCACCAGAAGTACTCTAAGGAGCGAACAATGGCAGCGAAAATCCGTCGTAACGACGAAGTTATCGTGCTGACCGGCAAAGATAAAGGTAAGCGCGGTAAAGTTAAGAATGTCCTGTCTTCTGGCAAGGTCATCGTTGAAGGCATCAACCTGGTTAAGAAACACCAGAAGCCGGTTCCGGCTCTGAACCAACCAGGTGGCATCGTTGAAAAAGAAGCCGCTATTCAGGTTTCTAACGTTGCGCTTTTCAATGCGGCAACCGGCAAGGCTGACCGTGTAGGCTTTAGATTCGAAGACGGCAAAAAAGTCCGTTTCTTCAAGTCTAACAGCGAAACTATCAAGTAATTTGGAGTAGTACGATGGCGAAACTGCATGATTACTACAAAGACGAAGTAGTCCAGAAACTCATGACAGAGTTTGGCTACACTTCTGTCATGCAAGTCCCTCGGGTCGAGAAGATCACCCTGAACATGGGTGTTGGTGAAGCGATCGCTGACAAGAAACTGCTGGAAAACGCAGCAGCTGACCTGGCAGCAATCTCCGGTCAAAAACCGCTGGTCACCAAAGCACGCAAATCAGTTGCAGGCTTCAAAATCCGTCAGGGCTATCCGATCGGCTGTAAAGTAACTCTGCGCGGCGAGCGCATGTGGGAGTTCTTTGAGCGTCTGATCACCATTGCTGTACCGCGTATCCGCGACTTCCGTGGTTTGTCCGCGAAGTCTTTCGACGGTCGTGGCAACTACAGCATGGGCGTTCGTGAGCAGATCATCTTCCCAGAAATCGACTACGACAAAGTCGATCGCGTTCGTGGTTTGGATATCACCATTACCACTACTGCGAAATCTGATGATGAAGGCCGTGCTCTGCTGACTGCCTTTGACTTCCCGTTCCGCAAGTAAGGTAGGGTTACTTAATGGCTAAGCAATCAATGAAAGCACGCGAAGTTAAGCGTGTGAAATTAGCAGACAAATTCTTCGCAAAACGCGCTGAACTGAAAGCGATCATTTCTGATGTGAACGCAACCGACGAAGATCGTTGGAACGCTGTTCTCAAGCTGCAGACTCTGCCGCGTGATTCCAGCCCGTCTCGTCAGCGTAACCGCTGCCGTCAAACAGGTCGTCCGCACGGTTTCCTGCGGAAGTTCGGGTTGAGCCGTATCAAGGTCCGTGAAGCCGCTATGCGCGGTGAAATCCCGGGTCTGAAAAAGGCTAGCTGGTAATTGTCACCAATTGAATCACGGGAGTAAAGACAGATGAGCATGCAAGATCCGATCGCGGATATGCTGACCCGTATCCGTAACGGTCAGGCCGCGAACAAAGCTGCGGTCACCATGCCTTCCTCCAAGCTGAAAGTGGCAATTGCCAACGTGCTGAAGGAAGAAGGTTATATTGAAGATTTCAAAATCGAAGGCGACATCAAGCCGGAACTGGAACTGACTCTTAAGTATTTCCAGGGTAAAGCTGTTGTAGAAAGCATTCAGCGTGTCAGCCGCCCAGGTCTGCGCATCTATAAGAAAAAAGATGAGCTGCCGAAAGTTATGGCGGGATTAGGTATTGCTGTTATTTCTACCTCTAAAGGTGTCATGACTGATCGTGCAGCACGCCAGGCTGGTCTTGGCGGCGAAATTATCTGCTACGTAGCGTAATCGGAGGAAACTATGTCTCGTGTTGCTAAAGCACCTGTCGTTGTTCCTGCCGGCGTAGAGGTAAAACTCGACGGTCAGGTAATTTCGATTAAAGGTAAAAACGGCGAGCTGACTCGTACTATCAATAATGCCGTAGAAGTTAAGCATGCTGACAATGCACTGACCTTCGCTCCGCGCGACGGTTTTGCAAACGGCTGGGCGCAGGCGGGTACCGCTCGTGCGCTGCTGAACGGCATGGTTATCGGTGTTACCGAAGGCTTCACTAAGAAGCTGCAGCTGGTTGGTGTTGGTTATCGTGCTGCCGTCAAAGGCAACGTGGTTAACCTGTCACTGGGTTTTTCTCACCCGGTTGATCATCAGCTGCCCGCGGGTATCTCTGCAGAATGTCCGACTCAGACTGAAATCGTGCTGAAAGGCGCTGATAAACAACTGATCGGCCAGGTTGCAGCTGACTTGCGCGCCTACCGTCGTCCTGAGCCTTACAAAGGCAAGGGTGTCCGTTACGCCGACGAAGTCGTGCGTATCAAAGAGGCTAAGAAGAAGTAAGGTAACACTATGGATAAGAAATCTGCTCGTATCCGTCGTGCGACCCGTGCACGTCGCAAGCTCAAAGAGCTGGGTGCTACTCGCCTGGTGGTACATCGTACCCCGCGTCACATTTACGCACAGGTGATCGCCCCGAACGGTTCCGAAGTTCTGGTTGCTGCTTCTACTGTAGAAAAAGCTATCTCTGAACAACTGAAGTACACCGGCAACAAAGATGCAGCTGCCGCAGTAGGTAAAGCTATTGCAGAGCGCGCTATCGAAAAAGGCATCAAAGATGTTTCTTTCGACCGTTCCGGTTTCCAATATCATGGTCGTGTCCAGGCACTGGCAGATGCTGCTCGTGAAGCTGGCCTTCAGTTCTAAGGTAGAGGTCTAGGATGTCACACATCGAGAAACAAGCTGGCGAACTGCAGGAAAAACTGATCGCGGTAAACCGTGTTTCTAAAACTGTGAAAGGTGGTCGTATCTTTTCCTTCACCGCACTGACTGTAGTGGGTGATGGTAACGGCCGCGTTGGTTTTGGTTACGGTAAAGCGCGTGAAGTTCCGGCAGCGATCCAGAAAGCGATGGAAAAAGCCCGTCGCAACATGATTAATGTCGCGCTGAACAACGGCACCCTGCAGCACCCGGTTAAAGGTGCGCACACGGGTTCTCGCGTGTTCATGCAGCCGGCTTCAGAAGGTACCGGTATCATCGCCGGTGGTGCAATGCGCGCCGTTCTGGAAGTCGCTGGAGTTCATAACGTTCTGGCTAAAGCCTATGGTTCCACCAACCCGATCAACGTGGTTCGTGCAACTATCGACGGCCTGGAAAATATGAATTCTCCAGAAATGGTCGCTGCCAAGCGTGGTAAATCCGTTGAAGAAATTCTGGGGTAATCACGATGGCTAAGACTATTAAAATCACTCAAACCCGTAGCTCAATCGGCCGCCTGCCTAAGCACAAAGCCACTCTGGTTGGTCTGGGTCTGCGTCGTATTGGCCACACCGTTGAGCGTGAAGACACGCCGGCAGTACGCGGTATGGTCAACGCGATCTCTTACATGCTGAAAGTAGAGGAGTAACAGATGCGTTTAAATACTCTGTCTCCGGCCGAAGGCTCCAAGCACGCTTCTAAGCGTCTGGGTCGTGGTATCGGTTCTGGCCTCGGCAAAACCGGTGGTCGTGGTCACAAAGGTCAGAACTCTCGTTCTGGCGGTGGCGTACGTCGCGGTTTCGAGGGTGGTCAGATGCCTCTGTACCGTCGTCTGCCGAAATTCGGCTTCACCTCGCGTAAATCATTCGTGACTGCAGAAGTGCGTCTGTCTGATCTGGCGAAAGTGGAAGGCGGTATCGTTGACCTGAGCACGCTGAAAGCAGCCAACATTATCGGTGTTCAGATTGAATTCGCGAAAGTGATTCTGTCTGGTGAAGTTTCTGCACCGGTAACGGTTCGCGGTCTGCGTGTCACCAAAGGTGCTCGTGCTGCAATCGAAGCTGCTGGCGGTAAAATCGAGGAATAAGTAGCAGATGGCTAAACAACCGGGATTAGATTTTCAAAGTGCCAAAGGCGGATTTGGTGAACTGAAACGCAGACTGCTGTTTGTAATCGGTGCACTGATTGTCTTCCGAATTGGCTCTTTTATTCCGATCCCTGGTATTGATGCCGCTGTACTTGCCAAACTGCTTGAGCAACAGCGTGGCACCATCATTGAAATGTTCAACATGTTCTCTGGTGGTGCTCTCAGCCGTGCTTCAATCTTCGCGCTGGGTATTATGCCGTATATTTCGGCCTCTATTATTATCCAGCTGCTGACGGTGGTTCACCCAGCGTTAGCGGAGATTAAGAAAGAAGGGGAGGCTGGCCGTCGTAAGATTAGCCAGTACACCCGCTACGGTACGTTGGTATTGGCGATATTTCAGTCAATCGGTATTGCTACCGGTTTACCGAATATGCCTGGAATGCAGGGCCTGGTGTTGAATCCAGGCTTTGCCTTCTACTTTACCGCTGTTGTTAGTCTGGTTACCGGGACAATGTTCCTGATGTGGCTGGGCGAACAGATTACTGAACGAGGTATCGGCAACGGTATTTCGATCATTATCTTCGCGGGTATTGTTGCGGGACTTCCGCCGGCCATTGGCCATACCATCGAGCAAGCGCGGCAAGGCGACCTGCACTTCCTCCTGTTGCTGTTGGTTGCAGTTCTCGTATTTGCAGTGACCTTCTTCGTTGTTTTCGTTGAGCGTGGCCAGCGCCGCATTGTGGTGAACTATGCGAAACGTCAGCAAGGTCGTCGTGTATACGCTGCACAGAGCACACATTTACCGTTGAAAGTGAACATGGCGGGCGTTATTCCGGCTATTTTTGCTTCCAGCATTATTCTGTTCCCCGCGACGATAGCATCCTGGTTCGGGGGCGGTACCGGTTGGAACTGGCTGACAACAATTTCGCTGTATTTGCAGCCAGGACAGCCGCTATATGTGCTACTCTATGCGACTGCAATCATCTTCTTCTGCTTTTTCTACACGGCGTTGGTTTTCAACCCGCGCGAAACGGCAGATAACCTGAAGAAGTCTGGTGCATTCGTACCGGGAATTCGTCCGGGAGAGCAAACGGCGAAGTATATCGATAAAGTAATGACGCGTCTGACCTTAATCGGCGCACTGTACATTACTTTTATTTGCCTGATCCCGGAGTTCATGCGTGATGCGATGAAAGTTCCCTTCTACTTTGGCGGTACATCACTGCTCATCGTAGTGGTCGTCATCATGGACTTTATGGCTCAAGTGCAAACTCTGATGATGTCTAGTCAGTACGAGTCTGCATTGAAGAAAGCAAACCTGAAAGGCTACGGCCGTTAATTCAGGCGCTTGAGAAGTTACGGAGAGTAAAAATGAAAGTTCGTGCTTCCGTCAAGAAATTATGTCGTAACTGCAAAATCATCCGTCGCGACGGTGTCGTACGTGTGATTTGCAGCGCCGAGCCTAAGCATAAACAGCGCCAGGGCTGATTTTTTCACATATTTTTCTTGCAAAGTCGGGTTGAGCTGGCTAGATTAGCCAGCCAATCTTTTGTATGTCAATGCGTTTCCATTTGAGTATCCTGAAAACGGGCTTTTCAGCATGGGGCGCATTTATTTAATTATAGGAGTGCATAGTGGCCCGTATAGCAGGCATTAACATTCCTGATCATAAACACACCGTTATCGCATTAACTTCGATTTTCGGTATCGGCAAGACCCGTTCTAAAGCCATTTGCGCTGCAACGGGTATCGCTGAAGATGTTAAGATCAGTGAGCTGTCTGAAGAACAAATTGATCAGCTGCGTGATGCGGTTGGTAAATTCGTTGTTGAAGGTGATCTGCGCCGTGAAATCACCCTGAGCATCAAGCGTCTGATGGACCTTGGTTGCTACCGTGGTTTGCGCCATCGTCGTGGTCTGCCAGTACGCGGTCAGCGTACTAAGACCAATGCACGTACCCGTAAGGGTCCGCGCAAACCGATCAAGAAATAATCGGGGTGAGTAAATAATGGCAAAGGCACCAGTTCGTGCACGTAAGCGTGTAAGAAAGCAAGTCTCAGATGGCGTGGCTCATGTCCATGCTTCTTTTAACAACACCATCGTTACCATTACTGATCGTCAGGGTAACGCGCTGGGTTGGGCAACCGCCGGTGGTTCCGGTTTCCGCGGTTCACGTAAATCTACTCCGTTTGCTGCTCAGGTCGCTGCAGAGCGCTGTGCAGAAGCCGTGAAAGATTACGGTATTAAGAACCTGGAAGTTATGGTTAAGGGTCCGGGTCCGGGTCGCGAATCAACGATTCGTGCTCTGAACGCCGCAGGTTTCCGCATCACTAATATTACTGATGTGACTCCGATCCCTCACAACGGTTGTCGTCCGCCGAAAAAACGTCGCGTATAACGCCGCGTTTTTAGGATAGTTGGAGAAAGAAAATGGCAAGATATTTGGGTCCTAAGCTCAAGCTGAGCCGTCGTGAGGGCACAGACCTTTTCCTGAAGTCTGGCGTTCGCGCGATTGATTCCAAGTGTAAAATTGAACAAGCCCCTGGTCAGCATGGTGCGCGTAAACCGCGTCTGTCTGATTACGGCGGCCAGTTGCGTGAAAAACAAAAAGTTCGTCGTATCTACGGCGTGCTGGAACGTCAGTTCCGCAACTACTATAAAGAAGCAGCACGTCTGAAAGGCAACACCGGTGCAAACCTGTTAGCTCTGCTGGAAGGTCGTCTGGATAACGTAGTTTACCGTATGGGCTTCGGCGCCACTCGTGCAGAAGCACGCCAGCTGGTCAGCCACAAGTCTGTAATGGTTAACGGCCGCGTTGTTAACATCGCTTCTTATCAGGTATCTCCGAATGATGTCGTAAGCATCCGCGAGAAAGCCAAAAAGCAATCTCGCGTGAAGGCCGCTCTGGAGCTGGCTGAGCAGCGTGAAAAGCCAACCTGGCTGGAAGTTGATGCGACTAAGATGGAAGGTGTGTTCAAGCGTATTCCTGAGCGTACCGATCTGTCTGCGGACATTAACGAACACCTGATCGTCGAGCTTTACTCCAAGTAAAGCTTAGTACCAAAGAGAGGACACAATGCAGGGTTCTGTGACAGAGTTTCTAAAACCGCGCCTGGTAGATATCGAGCAAGTGAGTTCGACGCACGCCAAGGTGACCCTTGAGCCTTTAGAGCGTGGCTTTGGCCATACTCTTGGTAACGCACTGCGCCGTATTCTGCTTTCTTCCATGCCGGGTTGCGCGGTGACCGAGGTTGAAATTGATGGTGTACTGCATGAGTACAGCACCAAAGAGGGCGTACAGGAAGATATCCTGGAAATCCTGCTCAACCTGAAAGGGCTGGCGGTAAGAGTTCAGGGTAAAGATGAAGTCATTCTGACCCTGAATAAATCTGGCATTGGCCCTGTGACTGCAGCCGACATTACCCATGACGGTGATGTCGAAATCGTCAAGCCGCAGCACGTGATCTGTCACCTGACCGATGAGAACGCCGCTATCAGCATGCGTATCAAAGTTCAGCGTGGTCGTGGTTATGTGCCGGCTTCTGCCCGAATTCATTCGGAAGAAGATGAGCGCCCAATCGGCCGCCTGTTGGTCGACGCTTGCTACAGCCCTGTAGACCGTATCGCCTACAATGTTGAAGCAGCGCGTGTAGAACAGCGCACCGACCTGGACAAGCTGGTCATCGAAATGGAAACCAACGGCACAATCGATCCTGAAGAGGCGATTCGTCGTGCGGCGACCATCCTGGCAGAACAACTGGAAGCTTTCGTTGACTTACGTGATGTACGTCAGCCGGAAGTGAAAGAAGAGAAACCAGAATTCGATCCGATCCTGCTGCGCCCTGTTGACGATCTGGAATTGACTGTCCGCTCTGCTAACTGCCTTAAGGCAGAAGCTATCCACTACATCGGTGATCTGGTACAGCGTACCGAGGTTGAGCTGCTCAAAACGCCTAACCTGGGTAAAAAATCTCTTACTGAGATTAAAGATGTGCTCGCCTCACGTGGTCTTTCTCTGGGCATGCGCCTCGAGAACTGGCCGCCGGCAAGCATTGCTGATGAATAACCGGATCACAGGTTAAGGTTTCACTGAGAAGGATAAGGTCATGCGCCATCGTAAGAGTGGTCGTCAACTGAACCGCAACAGCAGCCATCGTCAGGCTATGTTCCGCAACATGGCCGGTTCTCTGGTTCGTCATGAGATCATCAAAACGACTCTGCCGAAAGCCAAAGAGCTGCGCCGCGTAGTTGAGCCGCTGATTACTCTTGCCAAGACCGACAGCGTAGCTAATCGTCGTCTGGCATTCGCCCGTACTCGTGATAACGAGATCGTGGCAAAACTGTTTAACGAGCTGGGCCCGCGTTTCGCGAGCCGTGCCGGTGGTTACACTCGCATTCTGAAGTGTGGCTTCCGTGCTGGTGACAACGCTCCGATGGCATACATCGAGCTGGTTGATCGTCCAGAAGCTCAAGCAGAAGCTGCCGCAGAGTAATCTGTAGCATCGTAAAAAACCCGCTTCGGCGGGTTTTTTATTGCCTGAAATTTACCCCGTCCGTTAAGCTCACTATTCTGACTAACTCAGGAGGCGTTCATGTGGTTAATTGACCAGCTGGCTGAACAGCATATTCGAGCGGCGCAGGAAAAGGGCGAACTCAGCAATCTCCCGGGCGAAGGCGCGCCGCTTGAGCTGGATGACGACAGCAATGTCCCGGCCGAATTACGCAGCGGCTACCGACTGCTAAAAAATGCCGGCTTTCTGCCGCCGGAGCTGGAGATGCGGCGCGAAGCGCTGGAGATAAGCGATCTGCTGCGCAATCTCGATCCGGAAGATCATCGTTATCGCGAGCAGAGCAAACGCCTGCTTGTGCTGGAGCTTCAGCTGCGTCAGGCAGGTATGAGCACTGAGTTTTTGCAGGGTGCCTACGGCGAAGCGATCCGTGGACGCTTGTTAAAGGAGGAGTAGTGTACCGTATCGGGCAACTGGCAAAGCTGGCCAACGTCAGCGTCGATACCATTCGTTTCTATGAGAAACAGCAGATGATGGGGCATGAGATCCGCACAGAAGGCGGCTTTCGCCTCTACAGCGACAACGACCTGCAACGCCTGAAGTTTATTCGTGTTGGCCGGCAGATGGGTTTTGGGCTGGATGCGATTCGCGATCTGCTCTCGATCCGCGTCGATCCCTCGCACCATACCTGCGAAGAGTCGAAGGCGATTGTTCAGGCGCGTCTGAAAGAGGTAAATACCCTGATCGGCGAGTTGCAAAATGTGCAGCGTTCGCTGCAGCGCTTATCGGACGCATGCTGCGGCGCTGCGCACAGCAGCGACTGCTGTTCGATACTGGAAGCGCTTGAGAAAGGAACGGATCCCAGACCAGAACATGCGCACCGACGGGATTGAATTTAGCGCAAAAGAGCCTATATTTAGGCGGTCGAAATGAGGAGACGATGATGAGTAAGTATCAGCATACCAAAGGCGAGATTCGCGACAATGCAATCCAGGCCTTATTACACGACCCGCTGTTCCGCCAGCGCATCGAACAGAAGCACAAAGGCAAAGGCAGCTATCGGCGTAAAGACAAACATGGCAAACGTGGCGGCTGGGAGGCCAGTGATAAGCAAAGCGCTTATCACTGGCCTTCTGGTTTATGGGCATAAAAAAGCCGCCTCGCGGGCGGCTCTGCTTTAGATTTTGCCGTTCTGCTGCTTCAGCAAATCTCGAATCTCGCTCAGCAGCACCTCTTCGTTAGACGGTTTTGCCACTGGTTTCTCGACTTCTTTTTTCTTGTGCAGTTTATTCATCAGCTTGATGGCGATGAAGATAGCGAACGCCACAATAATAAAGTCGAATACAGACTGAATAAATACGCCATATTCCATGATGACGGGTGGCGTAGCGCCTTCTGCAGGTTTCAGCACCCACTTGAACTGTTTAAAGTCGACTCCGCCGATTAGCAGTCCCAGCGGCGGCATAATGATGTTTGCCACCAGTGAAGAGACGATTTTGCCAAAGGCAGCGCCGATAATCACACCGACGGCGAGATCGACCACGTTGCCGCGCATTGCAAAATCACGAAACTCTTTGAAAAAACTCATACTTATCTCCTTTCCCTTGCCAGTGGCTAAAGTCTAACAAACCTTACGGCAATTGCCATCTAAGCGGCGGCATTTGTTGGGCTTGCTCCGCCGCCGCGCTTAAAGGAAGAAAGGACTCGGCTGGAACAAACGCTCAACGTCCGGCACGAACTTTTTATCGGTCAGGAACATAATGACGTGGTCGCCCTGCTCGATACGCAGATTATCTTTTGCGATAAGCACATCCTCGCCGCGCACTACCGCGCCGATAAGCGTACCTGGCGGCAGTTTAATGTCGTTGATCATGCGGCCGACCACGCGCGAGGTGGTTTCGTCGCCGTGGGCGATCGCTTCGATCGCTTCAGCGATGCCGCGTCGTAAAGAGGAGACGCCCACGATATCCGCTTTGCGCACGTGACCCAGCAGCGCGGAGATCGTCGCCTGCTGCGGCGAGATGGCGATATCGATCACGCTGCCCTGTACCAGATCGACATAGGCGCGACGCTGGATCAGCACCATCACTTTTTTGGCGCCCATCTTTTTCGCCAGCATCGCCGACATGATATTCGCTTCATCGTCGTTGGTGACCGCAATAAAAAGATCGACCTGATCGACATGCTCTTCCGCCAGCAGCTCTTGATCCGACGCATCTCCGTAAAAGACGATGGTGTCCTGCAGCTGCTCGGCCAGTTCGGCGGCGCGGCGCGGATTACGCTCGATCAGCTTCACGCTGTAATTTTTTTCCAGCCGCTGCGCGAGGCCGAAACCGATGTTGCCGCCGCCCACCAGCATGATGCGCTTATAGGGCCTTTCCAGACGCTGCATCTCACTCATTACCGCGCGGATATTCTGGCTGGCGGCGATAAAGAAGACCTCGTCGCCTGCTTCCACAATCGTTGAGCCCTGCGGGCGGATAGGGCGATCCTGACGGAAAATGGCGGCGACGCGGGTATCGATATGCGGCATATGCTCGCGCAGAATAGAGAGCGGATTGCCCACCAGTGGCCCGCCGTAATAGGCTTTTACTACCGCAAGGCTGACGAGGCCCTCTGCGAAATTCACCACCTGCAGCGCGCCGGGGTACTGGATCAGCCGATAGATATTTTCGATCACCAGCTGTTCGGGCGAAATAAGATGATCAATCGGCACCGCTTCGGGAATAAATAGCTTCTCAGCGTCGCGCAGATAATCCGCCGCGCGAATACGGGCGATACGGTTAGGCGTATTAAACAGCGAATAGGCTATCTGACACGCCACCATATTGGTTTCATCGGAGCTGGTGACCGCGACTAACATATCGGCATCTTCCGCGCCCGCTTCGCGCAAAATACGCGGATGCGACCCGTGGCCCTGAACGACGCGCAAATCGAATTTATCCTGCAGCTGACGTAAGCGGTCAGGATCGGTATCAACCACCGTTATGTCGTTGTTCTCGCCGACCAGGTTTTCCGCCAGCGTGCCGCCAACCTGACCGGCGCCCAGAATGATAATTTTCATTGCGTCTCGTGCTCTTTAGTTAGTGCGCTTTTATCAGCTTAGCGTAGAAAAATCCGTCTCCGCCGTCGATGGTCGGAAAGACCTGCAGCCCGCTGATTTTGCCGTCCGGCAAGGCTTCGGCGCGCGCGTCGGCGTGGCGCGACAGAAAGGCGTCGATCTGCGCTTCGTTCTCGTCCGGCAGCACAGAGCAGGTCGCATAGAGCAGGATGCCGCCTGGTTTCAGATGCGGCCAGATGGCGTCAAGAATTTCGCGCTGCAGCGAAGCCAGCTCGGCGATATCCCGATCGCGACGCAGCCACTTGATGTCGGGATGACGGCGAATAACGCCGGTGGCGGAGCAGGGCGCGTCCAGCAAAATACGATCGAACTGACGCTCGCCACACCATGCCGCCGGGGTACGTCCGTCGCCCTGTTTCACCTCTGCCTGCATATTAAGACGCTGCAGGTTCTCTTTAACGCGCGTCAGCCGCTGAGCGTCGACATCGACCGCCATGACCTGCGCCTTAGGGGCTATTTCCAGGATATGCGTGGTTTTGCCGCCCGGCGCGGCGCAAAGATCGAGGATCTGCTCGCCATCTTCAGGCGCCAGCAGCAGGGCGCAGCGCTGGGCGGAAAGATCCTGAACCGTGACCCAGCCGTCTGCGAAGCCCGGCAGCTGGCCCACCGGCGCGGGAGCTTCAAGCCGCAGCGCGTCAAACGCCGTCTCGTCGGCCACGGCCGCTTTTCCGCTCTCGGTCAGCAGCGCCAGCCAGCTATCGCGGCTGTGGTGCTGGCGATTAACGCGCAGCCACATCGGCGGACGCTGGTTATTGGCGTCCACTATCCGCTGCCAGTTGTCCGGCCAGGCCTTTTGCAGCCGCTGCAGCAGCCAGCCGGGATGCAGATAGCGCTGCGGCGCATGGTCAACTTCGGCGATCAGCTCTACCTGCTGACGCTGGAACTGACGCAGCACGCCATTAATCAGGCCTTTAAGATTGGCGCGCTTAAGTACCTCAGCGCCGGCGACGGTTTCCGCCAGCGCAGCGTGAGCAGGCACGCGCGTATAGAGCAGCTGATAGATGCCGACCATGATGAGATAGTGCAGAACGCGCTGTTTGCCGCTGAGCGGGCGCGCCATCAGTTTACCGATGAGGGCTTCGAGCTGCGGCAGCGTGCGCAGCACGCCGAAGCAGAGCTCCTGCAACAGCGCGCCATCTTTATCGCCTACTTTTTTCTGCGCGGCAGGCAGCACCGCGCTGAGCGATTCGCCCTTATCAATTACACGCTCAATAAGTTGAGCGGCAAGGCTTCGCAGATTGGTTGATTTAGTCATTCGCGTTACGTCATTAAACAAAAAGCCCGGACAGTGCCGGGCTGGAGTCAGGCTAAAACGCGGCCTGACGTGAACCACTCGCGACGCGAGTTCAGCAGATCCTGCGCCGACATCGCTTTTTTACCCGCTGGCTGCAGCAGCTGAAGATTCAATACGCCTTCAGCGGTAGCGACCTGAATGCCGTGCTTGTCGGCTGCGAGGATTTCGCCCGGCTGTTTCGCGACGTGCGGCAGCACGCTGGCCTGCCACACCTTCACCGGCTGATCCTCAATCAGGAAATAGCTGACTGGCCAGGGATTAAAGGCGCGAATACAGCGCTCAAGCTGAGCGGCGGGGAGCTGCCAGTTGAGGCGGGCCTCCTCTTTACTGAGCTTCTCGGCGTAGTTCGCCTGCGCGTCATCCTGCTTCTCAGGCTGCGCGCGACCATCCGCCAGCTGCGACAGCGTTTCCAGCAGGCCCTGCGGGCCGAGCTGCGCCAGCTTGTCGTACAGCGTGGCGCTGGTGTCCTGCGCGGTAATCGGGCAGTGCAGCTTATGCAGCATATCGCCCGTATCCAGGCCGACATCCATCTGCATGATCGTTACGCCGGTTTCGCTGTCACCAGCCCAGAGCGCGCGCTGAATAGGCGCCGCGCCGCGCCAGCGCGGCAGCAGCGAGCCGTGCACGTTGATGCAGCCGAGACGCGGCATCGTCAGCACCGCCTGCGGCAGAATAAGTCCGTAGGCGACCACCACCATCACATCCGCCGCTAAATCGGCGACCAGCTGCTGGTTCTCGACGGGACGCAAAGACTTGGGCTGAAACACCGGGATGTCGCGAGATTGCGCCAGCGTTTTTACCGGGCTGGGCGTCAGCTTATTGCCGCGGCCGGCGGGGCGATCGGGTTGGGTAAAGACGCCGACGACCTGATGCTCAGAAGCGAGCAGCGCGTCGAGATGACGCGCTGCAAAATCAGGTGTGCCGGCGAAGATAATTTTCAGCGGAGCAGACACGGTTATCTCTTCTTTCAATGTCAGGAAGGACGCGCGTTCTGGCGCGCCAGTTTTTCCAGCTTTTGCTTAATGCGCTGACGCTTGAGCGGCGACAGATAATCAATAAACAGTTTGCCGTCGAGGTGATCGATCTCATGCTGAATGCAGATAGCGAGCAGGCCGTCGGTTTCCAGTTCGAAACTCTTGCCCTCGCGATCCAGCGCGCGTACTTTTACGCGTTCGGCGCGCGGAACGAAAGCGCGCTGCTCGGGAATAGAGAGGCAGCCTTCTTCAATACCGGTTTCCCCGCTTTTATCCAGCAGCTCCGGGTTGATCAGAACCAGACGTTCGTCGCGATTTTCCGACACGTCGATAACGATGATGCGCTGGTGGATATCCACCTGCGTTGCCGCCAGGCCAATACCCTCTTCGGCGTACATGGTTTCAAACATATCGTCGACGATGCGCTGAACTTCAGCGTTAACTTCTTTCACTGGCGCCGCGATTTTGCGGAGACGATCGTCAGGGAAATGTAATACCTGCAAAACTGACATAAATATCCAGATCTGTATGCGATTAAAAAAAGATTATTGCTTCATATTGTAGACTTTTCGAGACCTGATTGACAGCATTCACCCGCAGGAAGCGGCGCGTAAAGCAGGGAGCGAATATGGAAAATATCGAGCGCTATTTGCGGCTTTCAGCCGTAGCCGGACTGACCGGAAAACGCTGGCTGGACATTGCCAGCGCGCTTAACCAAACAGACGATACGCCGCAGGTGCTGATATCGGCCGGTCTGAATCAGCAGCAACTTCATCAGTTTACGCATCTTTCATCGCGTCAGATTGCAGCGACCGAGGCGTGGCTCGCGGCAAGCGACGACCACCATCTGATAACGGCCTTAGATGACCGCTATCCTGCCGCTTTACGCGAGATCCATCGTTTTCCGCCGCTGCTCTATATAAAAGGCGAGCCCGCCTTGCTCTCTTCTATGCAGCTGGCGGTGGTGGGCAGCCGTAACTGTTCGCACTACGGCCGACAGTGGGGCGAATGGTTTACCCGGCAGCTGGCGCTGAGCGACCTGACTATTACCAGCGGGCTGGCGCGCGGCATAGACGGCATCGCGCATCACGCGGCGCTGGAGGCGCAGGGAAAAACCGTGGCGGTGTTGGGCAGCGGATTGCAGCATCTCTATCCTAAAAATCACGTCGCGCTGGCGGAAGAGATTGTGGAACAAGGCGGCGCGCTGGTTTCCGAGTTCTCTCTCTCAACGCCGCCGCATGCGCTTAATTTTCCGCGACGCAACCGCGTTATTAGCGGACTAAGCCGCGGCGTGCTGGTGGTAGAGGCGACCCTTAAAAGCGGTTCGCTGGTGACCGCGCGCTATGCGCTGGACCAAAATCGCAATGTCTACGCCTTGCCCGGCGCGCTGGGCAATCCCGGCAGCGAAGGGACGCACTGGCTGATTCAGCAAGGCGCGTTGCTGGTCGCTCATCCCACCGACATCGTCGAAGATCTTCGCGCTGCGCTTAACTGGCTGCCTTTTACACAGCCGGAAGGAATATATTCTGAGGACAGCGGTGATGCAGCATTGCCATTTGCTGAGGTGTTGGCTAACGTAGGTGATGAGGTTACACCTGTTGACGTCGTCGCTGAACGTGCCGGCCAACCTGTGCCAGTGATTGCAGCCCAACTGCTGGAGCTGGAGTTAGCAGGATGGATCGCAGCTGTACCCGGCGGCTATGTCCGATTGAGGAGGGCATGCCATGTTCGACGTACTAATGTACTTGTTTGAGACATATATCCACAACGAAGCAGAAATGCAGGTTGATCAGGATACATTGACTGATGACTTAACCGATGCCGGTTTTCATCGTGAAGATATCTACAATGCGTTGAACTGGTTAGAAAAGCTCGCAGATTATCAGGAAGGCCTGGTCGACCCGATTCTGTTAGCCAACGATCCGCTTTCAATGCGCATCTACACGGAAGAAGAAGGCCAGCGTTTAGATGCCGAATGTCGTGGTTTCCTGCTGTTCCTTGAGCAAATTCAGGTGCTCAATATGGAAACGCGTGAAATGGTCATCGAACGAGTCATGGCGCTCGATACGCTCGAGTTCGATCTGGAAGATCTCAAATGGGTGGTGTTGATGGTGTTATTCAATCTTCCGGGATGCGAAAACGCCTATCAGCAAATGGAAGAACTGTTATTCGACGTCAATGAAGGCATGCTGCATTAATTATTGGTTATGCAGCCATCGTTATGAGCAAATCAGCACTCTTCACCGTGCGTAAACAGGATCCCTGCCCCGCATGCGGGGCAGATCTCGTTATTCGCAGCGGTAAACACGGCGCCTTTTTAGGCTGCACAAACTATCCAGCTTGCGACTATATTCGGCCGCTAAAAAGTCAGGCTGACGGCCACATCGTCAAGGTGCTCGAAGGGCACGCCTGTCCGCAGTGCGGCGCGGATAAAGCGTTGCGTCAGGGACGCTACGGCATGTTCATCGGCTGTAGCCACTATCCTGAATGCGACTATAGCGAAGCGATAGATAAACCCGATGAAACCCTTATCGCATGCCCGCAGTGCCTGGAGGGCAAACTGGTGCAGCGTCGTTCGCGTTACGGCAAGACCTTCCACTCTTGTAACCGCTATCCGGCCTGCCAGTTCGTCGTCAATGCAACGCCAGTCGCAGGCGTATGTCCGCACTGCGCTTTTCCGCTGCTGGTAGAGAAGAAAACCGCGCAGGGCGTTAAACGCTTTTGCGCCAGTAAAAGTTGCGGCAAGGCCGCCGCATCAGAGAATTAAGATAACATCATGCAAAACCAAACTTTTTCCGGTTCGCTGGAAGATTGCCTAGAGCAACTGCGCCAGCAGGCCGTTATTGCTTATCCAACCGAAGCCGTATTTGGTCTGGGCTGCGACCCGGACAGCGAAAGCGCCGTAACAGCGTTGCTGGCATTAAAACAGCGTCCCGTTGAGAAAGGATTGATCCTCATCGCCGCCGATTATGCTCAGCTGGAACCCTATATCTCCGACCGCGAACTCACCGTCGAGCAGCGCGAACGCATGTTCGCTCACTGGCCGGGCCCGGTGACCTTTGTCGTACCTGCTACGCCGCAAACGCCGCGCTGGCTCACAGGACGTTTTGATTCGCTGGCCATCCGCGTCAGCGATCATCCCGATGTCCAGGCGTTGTGCCGCGCCTTCGGCAAGCCGCTGGTATCGACCAGCGCCAATCTGTCGGGCGAAGCGCCTTGCCGCACGGTCGAGGCGGTCAGGGCGCAGTTCGGCGCGGCCTTTCCCGTGCTGGCGGGCGAAACCGGCGGTCGGCAGAATCCGTCAGAGATTCGCGATGTGTTAAGCGGCAACCTTATTCGTCAGGGCTAATTCATGGATCAGTTTGCGGTATTCGGCAATCCCATCAGCCACAGTAAATCGCCTTTGATTCACCAGGCGTTTGCCGAGCAGACGGGCATTACGCATCGTTATGGCCGGGTTTGCGCGCCACTCGAGGCGTTCCCTGACGCGATCGCTGCGTTTTTCGCGCAGGGCGGACGCGGCGCGAACGTTACGCTGCCTTTTAAACAGCAGGCGTGCGAGTTTGCCGACGAGCTGAGCGAGCGAGCGGCGCTTTCCGGTGCCGTCAATACCCTGAAAAAGTGCAGCGACGGCCGCATCCTGGGCGACAATACCGACGGTATCGGTCTGCTGAGCGATCTTGAACGTCTGGCGCTGATCCGCCCGGGCGATCGCATTTTGCTGGTGGGTGCCGGCGGCGCGGCGCGCGGCGTCATCCTGCCGCTGCTTTCCGCCGGCTGCGCGGTGACGATCGTCAACCGAACCCAGGCGCGCGCGGAGGAGCTGGCGCAGCTTTTCCGTCAGAGCGGCGAGATCGATGCCTGCCATTTTGATCAGCTGACCGGGCGTGCTTTCGATCTTGTTATCAACGCCACCTCCAGCGGCGTCAGCGGCGAGGTTCCGCCGCTGCCTGTTTCCCTGATCGATGAGCAGGTACGCTGCTACGACATGTTTTATCAGGCTGGCGCAACGCCTTTTTTACACTGGTGCGAACAGCAGGGCGCACAGCAGCGCGCGGATGGTCTGGGGATGCTGGTGGGGCAGGCGGCGCACGCGTTTCAGCTATGGCATGGCGTCATGCCGGAGATAGCGCCCGTTATCGCACAGCTTAAACAGGCGATGCAGCCATGAATCAGGCGATTCAGTTTCCCGAGCGCGAAGAGTGGGACGCGGATAAAGAAGCCGTCTGCTTTCCGGCGCTGGTCAACGGCATGATGCTGACCTGCGCCATCTCTGCCGAAGCCCTTGAACAACGTTTCGGCCAGGGAGAGGCGATGGCCCTGTTTACCGCGCATCGCTGGGATATAGAAGACGAAGCGGAAGCGGCCATCGCTAATGACGCGTTCGACGATCAGGAGTGGGTCTGGCTCGCCTCGGCGAGATAGTCATCCTTCCAGCGAACATAATTGTTGGCGGAGTAAAGCAAGCCCGCAATCTCCTGTTCGCTCAGCGGACGCACCTGTCGGACCGGGCTGCCGAGATAGAGGTAGCCGCTCTCCAGGCGCTTGCCCGGCGGAACCAGGCTGCCCGCGCCTATCATTACGTCATCTTCAATAATGGCGCCGTCCAGCACGATTGATCCCATTCCTACCAGTACGCGATCGCCGATAGTGCAGGCGTGCAGCATCGCTTTATGCCCGACGGTGACGTCAGCGCCGATGGTTAGAGGGAACCCTTCTGGGTTGCTGGCGGATTTATGGGTCACGTGTAGCACGCTGCCGTCCTGTATATTCGTGCGCGCGCCGATGCGTACCTGATTCACGTCGCCGCGTATCGCGACTAGTGGCCAGATGCTGACATCGTCGCCCAGCGCGACATCGCCAATCACGACGGCAGAGGCATCAATCATGACGCGCTGCCCACACTGCGGATAACTCTCTTTATAACGTCGTAGAGCTGACATCTGCTTTCTCCTTATAGATTCGGCTACAGACTGGGGCGGATCGCGGGGCCAGACAAGCGTAAAAGGCCTGCGATCGTTGAAGATCTCTGCAATAAGATTGTTTTATCGCCATACGGAAAAAAAGATCGAAAAAAGGGTTGTGCAATTAAATCGGATCCCTATAATGCGCCTCCACTGACACGGCACAACGGCTTACGGAATGCGGTGTTCAGGAGATTCGGTTCGCTGAGTCGCCGGATGAAATCCCTGAAAAAAGGGGTTGACTCCGAAGGAGAGTAGCGTAATATACGCCACCTCGCAGCAGCAGGCTCGGCCGCTGACTGCACCGCTCTTTAACAATTTATCAGACAATCTGTGTGGGCACTCGGGAGCAGATATCAAAGCCTTCGGGCTTAAAAAATATCAAGCCTCACGAGTGGACACATAATGACATTCATTATGACGTTTTACAGATGAGCACCGCTTAACTTGTTTAAGCAAATCAAACTTAAATTG
>NZ_JPQA01000007.1:0-301003 GCF_000738765.1 Pantoea sp. NGS-ED-1003 | reverse complement strand
CGCAGCAGCAGCGTAAAAGATTCGTTCCGTGCACAAGAATTTGCCTGGCGGCCTTAGCGCGGCGGTCCCACCTGACCCCATGCCGAACTCAGAAGTGAAACGCCGTAGCGCCGATGGTAGTGTGGGGCCTCCCCATGCGAGAGTAGGGAACTGCCAGGCATCCAAATTGGTATCCACCCGCGAGGGTGACACCGGTTATCAGCGAGACCCCGCTGGTAGCAGCAGTATTCGGTGGTGCGGTAGTTCAGTCGGTTAGAATACCGGCCTGTCACGCCGGGGGTCGCGGGTTCGAGTCCCGTCCGCACCGCCACCTAACAGATAAGCCCTGACTGCAAAGTCAGGGCTTTTTCTTTTGCGTTAAAAAACCTCATTCGCACACGATGATTCCGACAATTACCAACACCAATTGAAACCCCCGACTAAAATCCCTATAACTGACAGGTGCAACGGGTACGGAAGGAATTGGGCAATAACGTGCGAAAAAAAACTTATGCAATGCGCTATGTCGCGGGTCAGCCGGTCGAACAGATCTTTCCGCCGGGCGCCATGCTACATCTTGGCCAGGCGCTTCCGCCAGGGGCGCCGCTGTCGCCTGACGCCCATCTGAAAGTACTGGTGTGGAATATTTTCAAACAGCAGCGCGCCGACTGGATGTCCGTACTACAGGGATTTGGCAAAGACGCGCACCTGGTATTGTTGCAGGAGGCACAAACCACGCCTGAACTGGTAAAGTTTGCGACCAGTAACTATCTGGCCGCCGATCAGGTTCCTGCCTTTGTGCTGCCTCAGCATCCTTCTGGCGTGATGACGCTCGCTTCTGCACATCCAGTCTACTGCTGCCCGCTGCGTGAGCGAGAGCCGCTGCTGCGGCTGGCTAAGTCGGCGCTGGTCACCGCCTATCCGCTGCCGACCGGTGAAATGCTAATGGTCGTCAATATCCACGCGGTTAATTTCAGCCTCGGCATCGATGTGTACAGCAAGCAGCTGGGGCCGATAGGCGAACAGATCCTGCATCACAAAGGGCCGGTTATCATGGCGGGCGATTTCAACGCATGGAGCCGCCAGCGCATCCACGCGCTCTATCGGTTCGCGCGCGAAATGACGCTGAAAGAGGTGAGGTTTACGGACGATCACCGACGTAAGGCCTTTGGCCGCCCTCTGGACTTTGTCTTCTATCGCGATATGAACGTCAGCAGGGCCTCTGTACTGGTTACGCGCGCCTCAGACCATAACCCCTTACTGGTCGAGTTTAACGCCGCACGCTAACGCCAGCACGCGCCTGTTCGCCTTCTCCCTGTAATAACGCGAGAAGGCGAATTTCTCGCCTGAATGCCATTCTCGCATCCTCAGCTTTTATTTTTGCCGCGCATAGCATTTCAGTCCGCGTGTGAGAGGAAGGCGTGTTTTATGCGCGACTATCAAGAGATTGAAAAGGGGAGAGAAAAGCGTGCAGAAATGAAAAAAGGCCAACAAATGTTGGCCTTTTCAACGCATCAGGTATCAGGCGATGCGCTATTATTGACGTAGAGCGTTAGCCTGTCACCAGGCTGGATATCTTTCGTGCTGCTCAGGACCGTATTCCAGCGCATCACATCTTTGATATCGACGCCGTGGCGCCTTGCAATACTGGCAAGAGAATCACCTTTACGCACGCGATAGGTGATGCTGTTGCTATTATCAGCCAGGCTTGTGCCGCTATCGCCGACGGTCAGCGTCTGACCGATACGAACATTGGCGCCCCGCAAATTATTCTGCTGCTTCAGCGACGCAACGCTGACGCCCAGCTTGCTGGCGATGCCGGAAAGCGTATCGCCGCGACGCACTTTATAACTGCTGCCAGACGCGCTGTTTTTCGCCAGCTGCGTCGGCTGTACCGCTGCGATGTCGCCGGAAGCCAGCGAGCTACGCAGCTTCGCCACGTGGGACTTCGGTACTAAAATGTACTGCGGTCCGTTGGGCGCGGTAGCGCCTTTTTTATAGCCGGTATTAAAGCTCTTGAGCTTGCTGAGCGACATACCCGCCATTTCGGCAGCCTGCGTCAACTGCATCTGCTGACCGACTTCAACACGCGCCAGCGCGCGGCTTTCGTCAGGCGTCGGCAGTTTAATACCGTAGCGCTTGTTGTTCTTAAGCAGATCGCTCAAGGCCAACATTTTCGGTACGTAGACCGTGGTCTCGCGTGGCAGCGACAGATTCCAGAAGTCGGTAGGCTTTCCGCGCGCCTTATTCTGTTTAATCGCCTTTAACACACGTCCTTCACCGCTGTTATAAGCAGCAACGGTCAGCAACCAGTCGCCGTCAAACATCTTGTTCAGACGCTGCATCATATCCAGCGCAACCTTGGTCGAGGCCACCACATCGCGGCGTCCGTCGTACCACTGGTTTTGTTTCAAACCATAGTTTTTGCCCGTTGTCGCAACAATCTGCCAGATGCCGGCGGCATTGGCTGATGAGGTTGCATGGGGGTCAAAAGCGCTCTCCACTATGGGTAGCAGTACCAGTTCCATCGGCATCTTACGTTTATGTATCTGCTCGACTATCCAGTACATGTACGGCTCTGCCCGTAATGTTACATCGTGGAGATAGCTCTTATTTTTTAAGTACTTTTGTTTTTGTTCGCGGATCCGGCTGTTTTCCGGAATCCCCATCTTCAACTCGTCACTAATGAAACTCCAGAGATCGGTATCTTCTGCGAGGCCAGTTCCATCTTCCTGCCATCGCGGCGACAACATTCGATCACCGTACTTTCCATTTTCACCTTGACCAGCTGAAGACAGACTCTGGGCATGCTGTTCGGGGATATTGGCGTCATTCCGTGATGCCTGACATCCCACCAGCAAGACCGAGGCGAGTAATATCGCTTTAGCCTTCATGTGTGTGTCAATAGTTCGCTTAAAAGACGAGCAACTATACGTGACGCCCTGTCACAACACAACCCGAAAAATCAAAACTGGTCTTTCTTCTCCCGTAAAAGGGCAAATGTGTCCCATATGTGGTCGGGTGTTAAATTTATGTTCAATGCTCTTTGTAAATCAGGATCTTGCGTACGCAAAAATAAATTTATTTGCCGTTCGTGCGCCAGTTTTGTGGGTAAAGTAATGCCATTTTTGGCGCGTAAGTCCTTAATTTTCTGATATTCGGCCGTAATTTGCGGATCATGGGGCAGAATAGCCGCAGCAAACTTCAAATTAGATAAAGTGTACTCATGCGCGCAGCAAATCAGAGTGTCGCCGGGAAGCTGATCAAGCTTCTGAAATGATTCATACATTTGTTCGGCTGTGCCCTCAAAAAGCCGCCCGCAGCCGCCGGAAAACATCGTGTCGCCACAGAAAAGATAAGGTGAACTGTAATATGAGATATGTCCTAAAGTATGACCAGGCGTATGGATCACGCTGAAGTTCATACCCAGCAGCGACACCGTATCGCCTTCACTTACTACCGTTGTCGCGCCTTTATCTTCGGTTTCCTGTGGACCGAAAACCTCGATGCCGGGAAATTTTTCCCGCAGAGCTTGTACGCCGCCGACATGATCGTGATGATGGTGAGTCAGTAGAATCCCCGCCGGTTTCCAGCCGTTCGCGTAGACTTTCTCCAGCACGGGTTGCGCTTCGCCAGGATCGACAATCAGGCAGTTGCCGGCGTCGTCGTTTAGCGTCCAGATGTAGTTATCCTGTAGCGCAGGAATACTGGTAAGATTCATAATCACCTCTCGCAGGCCGTTAGAAAAGGAAGATGGTAAAGCATGAAGCGCGCTAAAACACGCCAGATTCTGACCGCGCCGCACTCCTGGCGCGATATGCCATGGGGAGACTATTTCCGCGACGCGCTGACTCAGCAACTCCAGCCCTACCTGGGAAAGCTATATGGCTTTCATATGCTTAAGCTTGGCAACCTTAGTGCAGAAATCAACACTGAACACTGCGCTATTTCACATCAGGTCAATGTCGGCAGCGAAGGCGAGCTGCTGCAGGTGCTGGCGCACCCGACGCAGCTGCCGTTTGAGTCCAAGTCTATCGACGCCTGCTTGCTGGCGCACACGCTGGCCTGGAGCCAGGACCCGCACCGGGTGCTGCGCGAAGTGGATCGCGTACTGATCGACGACGGCTGGATGATTATCAGCGGGTTCAACCCCTTTTCGCTGCTGGGCATCAGCAAAGCGCTGCCCGGCATTCAGCGTAAAGCGCCGTGGAGCGGACGGATGTTTAGCCAGATGCGCCTGCTTGACTGGCTGAGCCTGCTTAATTACGAAGTGGTGTTTCGCACCCGATTCCAGGTGGTGCCCTGGCACCGGCAGGGCGGCAAGGTGATCAGCGCGCATCTGCCTGCGCTGGGCTGCCTGAATATCGTCGTAGCGCGTAAACGCACATTCCCGCTCACGCCGACTAAGGCGAAAAAGGCGCTGGGCAAGGCGCAGCTGCGTCCGGCGGTGAACGCCACGCGGCAGTTCCGCGCGGCGAAGGATCAGGACTCGACCTTGTAGCCGATATCCTCTGACTGCGGATGCGACGCCGCGCTGCGCGCCAGCTCGTCGCAGCGTTCGTTTTCCGGATGGCCAGCATGACCTTTGACCCATTCCCACTGGATCTCATGCCCGGCCAGCGCGCTGTCGAGGCGCTTCCAGAGATCGACGTTTTTCACCGGCTTCTTATCCGCCGTTTTCCAGCCGCGCTTTTTCCAGTTGTGGATCCAGCTGGTAATGCCCTGACGCACATACTGGCTGTCGGTGCTCAGCACCACGTGACAAGGCTCTTTCAGCGCCTCCAGCGCCACAATCGCCGCCATCAGCTCCATGCGGTTATTGGTGGTGAGTCGGTAACCGGCGCTGAACAGCTTTTCGTGCTGACCGTAACGTAAAATCGCGCCGTAGCCGCCGGGACCGGGATTGCCGAGGCAGGATCCGTCGGTGAATATTTCTACCTGCTTGCGCATCTCTGGTAGACTCCCTTCTGAGAAAAACGCCAAGTCTGACATAAAACGAATCCTATGAGCACTGCAAATAACCGCCAGATCGTACTCGATACTGAAACCACCGGCATGAACATGATCGGTGTGCATTACGAAGGTCACCGCATCATTGAAATTGGTGCGGTAGAGGTGGTGAACCGTCGCCTGACCGGCAATAACTTCCATATCTATCTGCGCCCCGATCGGCTGGTGGATCCGGAAGCGTTCGGCGTACACGGCATTGCGGATGAGTTTCTCGCCGATAAGCCGACCTTCGCCGAGATCGCGGACGAATTCCTCGACTACATCCGCGGCGCTGAGCTGGTGATCCATAACGCCTCGTTTGATATCGGCTTTATGGACTATGAGTTTTCCATGCTGAACCGCGGCATTGCGAAAACCGAAACCTTCTGTCGCATCACCGACAGCCTGGCGATGGCGCGTAAGATGTTCCCGGGCAAGCGCAACAGTCTGGATGCGCTCTGCTCGCGCTATGAGATCGACAACAGCAAGCGTACGCTGCACGGCGCGCTGCTCGACTCCGAAATCCTGGCGGAAGTCTTCCTGGCGATGACCGGCGGCCAGACGTCGCTGGCGTTTTCGCAGGAAGGGGACGGCGCGCAGCAGAACGAAGGCGAAACCATCCAGCGCATCGTTCGGCCCGCCTCAGCGCTGCGCGTCGTGGCGGCATCGGACGAAGAGGTGATTGCGCATGAGTCACGGCTCGATCTGGTGATGAAAAAAGGCGGAAGCTGCCTGTGGCGCGGTTAGCAGAAAGGGTTTCGCTGGTTAAATCAGCGTTAAGCGTAAAAAAACAGCAAACGCGCGGCGCGGCGAGAAAAAGCGTTGACGGGGTCCTGAGCGGCCATTAATATGCGCCTCGTTCCCGACGGGGAACACAGCGCGGTGCGGTAGTTCAGTCGGTTAGAATACCGGCCTGTCACGCCGGGGGTCGCGGGTTCGAGTCCCGTCCGCACCGCCAACTCTTCAGAAAGGCCGATTCAGCAATGAATCGGCCTTTTGCTTTTCTGCGCTCTCAACCCTTACTTTTCCTGCATCGCAACGCCGCCAGCGAAAGGCTGCGCCGCGCTCGCTTCGCGCTCATGACGCGCCAGATAGCGATAGCATCCGCCGCCCAGCGCCGCACCGATAAACCAGCTAAAGCTGGCGACCTCATGCAGCGACGGCACAAAGCTGATAATCAGGCCGATAATCACCGACGGCAGCAGCGCGGCGATCGCTTTCGGGTTAAAGCCGCCGCGATACCAGTAGCGGCCCTGCGGCGTCGCGTCGAACAGGTCGTCGACAAAGACGCGGCTGCGTTTGATCAGATAGAAATCCGCCAGCAGAATGCCGAACAGCGGCCCGATAAAGGCGCCCAGCACGTCTAAGGTGTAGTGGATCAGCTCAGGCGACTGAAACAGGTTCCACGGCGTCAGCAGCACCGATCCCACCGCGGCAATCATACCGCCGGTGCGGAAGCTGATTTTCTGCGGCGAGCAGTTAGAAAAATCGAACGCCGGCGAGACGAAGTTCGCCACGATATTAATGCCGATGGTGGCGGTGATCATGGTCAGCAGCCCGATAGCGACCGCCACATCGTTGCCGACCATACTGACGGTTTCGATCGGATCGGTAATCATTTTGCCGAACAGCGACTGCGTGCCGGAGACGATCACCACCGTCACCACCGAGAAGAGCAAAAAGTTAAAGGGCAGGCCCCAGCGGTTGCCGCGACGGATCTCGCCCATGCTTTTGCCGTAGCGCGAGAAGTCGCCGAAGTTGAGCAGCGGCCCGGAAAAATAGGAGACCACCAGCGCGGTGGCGGTGATCATCTGCCAGCTCTGTTCGCCTGCGCTCAGCGACTTGCTCGCCAGGGTAAAAGAGATACCGTCGAAGCCGGTTTTGTATACAATCCAGCCCGCCAGCGCCACCATCACCACATAGACGGCGGGACCCGCCACGTCGATAAAGCGCTTAATGGCGCTCATGCCGTGCCAGAACACCATCGCCTGTAACAGCCACATCACGCCGAAACAGCACCAGCCGAGCAGCGACAGGCCCAGCCAGCTGGCGTGGGTCATCGACGCCAGCGCCGGAAAGAATTTCAGCAGCACCAGCATCAGCGCGTTGGCGGCCAGATAGGTCTGAATGCCATACCAGGCGAAAGCGATCAGCCCGCGGATCACCGCTGGAATATTGGCGCCGAAGACGCCGAACGCCTGGCGGCAGATCACCGCATAGGGCACGCCTGCCATCTGGCTCGGCTTCGCCACCAGGTTGGCGCACAGCTGCACGATGCAGATCCCCGCCAGCAGGCAAATCAGCACCTGCCAGCTCGCCAGCCCAAGGGTGAAAAAGCTGGCCGCGACCACATAGCCGCCCATGCTGTGCACATCCGACATCCAGAAAGAGAAGATGTTGTACCACGTCCAGCTCTGCTGGCGCGTCGGCGCCAGATCCTCATTGGTCAGGCGGGGACTGTAGCGCGCGCGGGCTTCAGCGGCCGACGCGGAAACATGTTGTTGAGGGTTTGGCATGAAACCTGCTCCTTATCACGAGGGTTAACGGTCATAGCAACGTGAAAAGCTGTTGCAGGATCCAGGCCAGAATTGAAATCTTGTATACAAAAAAAAGTGTTCACGTATACGATGGTGGCACACAGCCTGTAAAGGGAGTCCGGTATGAGAAGTGAGACAGGCCAGCCGCTGGCCGCCGATCTCGGGGATAAAGACGAACCTATCTACCAGGCGTTGATGAACGCCATAGTGGAGCATCAGTTGCCGCCAGGCAGCAAACTGCCGGAAGAGGCGCTGGCAGAGGTGTTCGGCGTCAGCCGCACTGGCATTCGCAAAGTTCTGCAGCGCCTCGCCG
Organism: Pantoea sp. NGS-ED-1003; assembly: GCF_000738765.1. NCBI lineage: Bacteria > Pseudomonadati > Pseudomonadota > Gammaproteobacteria > Enterobacterales > Erwiniaceae > Pantoea > Pantoea sp. NGS-ED-1003. The sequence continues at coordinate 293,185 of NZ_JPQA01000007.1, read as the reverse complement.
CAGTGCAGATGGTGACGCTGTTGCCCAGGCGCGGTGCACAGGTGGCCACGCCAGGCGTTGATGAAGCGCGCGATATTTTCCGCACCCGGGCGCTGATCGAGTGCGCCAATCTGCCCGCCGTGCTGGCGCATCTGCAGCCGCCGCATCTGGCGGGACTCGCGCAGCGCATCGCCCAGGAGCAGCAGGCGCACGACGCGCGCGACGGCGCGGCGGCGATCCGTCTCTCCGCGGCTTTCCATATCGAACTGCAGGCGATTGCGGGCAATCAGGTGCTGACCGAACTGGTCACGCGCCTGACGCAGCGCTCCTCGCTGGTGATCGCCGCATGGGGCGCGCCCTGGCAGCAGGGCTGCCGCTGCGACGACCACGACCGGCTGGTGGCCCACCTGCGCGCGGGCGACCTCGCCGCACTGACCCAGGCGCTGCAGCACCACTTCGACCATATCGTCTCCAGCCTGCACTTCGAGCGCAGCGGCGAAACGCTGCCCGACTTCTCACGGTTATTTGCCCGTCATAAAGAGGTGACATCATGAGCCTGATCCAGGTGATCAACCCCAACACCAGCCTGGCGATGACGGAAACCATCGGCGCGGCGGCGCGTGCGGTGGCGGCGCCGGGCACCGAGATTATCGCCGTGTCGCCCTCGCAGGGCGTGCCCTCGATTGAAGGCCACTTCGACGAGGCGATCGCGGCGATCGGCGTGCTGGAGCAGGTGAAACGCGGCAAAGCGCAGGGCGTCAGCGGCCACGTTATCGCCTGCTTCGGCGACCCCGGACTGCTGGCGGCGCGCGAGCTGGCCAGCGGGCCGGTCATCGGCATCGCCGAAGCGGCGATGCACGCCGCGACGCTGGTGGCGACGCGCTTTTCCATCGTCACCACGCTGCCGCGCACGCTGATCATCGCGCGCCATCTGCTGCAGCAGTACGGTTTTACCCATCACTGCGCCGCGCTGCACGCTATCGATCTGCCGGTGCTGGCGCTGGAGGATGGTTCGGGGCTGGCGCAGGAGAAGGTGCGCCAGCAGTGCCTGCAGGCGAAGCAACAGGATGGCAGCGGCGCCATCGTGCTGGGCTGCGGCGGCATGGCGACGCTGGCGCGCGAGCTGACGCAGGAGCTGGGGATGCCGGTGATCGATGGCGTCAGCGCGGCGGTAAAAATGATCGAGGCGCTGGTGGCGCTTGGCTTCGGCACCAGCAAGCATGGCGATCTCGCTCAGCCGATCGCCAAACCTCTCTCAGGCGCGTTTCAGCATCTAAACTAACGAAACCTTGCCGCAATTAAACAGGAATTGATGAATGGATAGTGCAGAGAAGAAAGAGTACAGCTTCAACAAAAACTATCCGCGCGATCTGATTGGCTATGGCGCCACGCCGCCGCACGCCGCCTGGCCGAACAAGGCGCGCGTGGCGGTACAGTTCGTGCTCAACTATGAAGAGGGCGCAGAGAACAACGTGCTGCACGGCGATGCCGGATCCGAGCAGTTCCTCTCCGATATCATCGGCGCGGCCAGCTATCCCGATCGCCATATGTCGATGGATTCGCTCTACGAATATGGTTCGCGCGCCGGCTTCTGGCGCATCCACCGCGAATTCCAGAAGCGCGGCCTGCCGCTGACGGTGTTCGGCGTCGCGATGGCGCTGGCGCGTCATCCGGAGATCGTCGAGGCGATCAAACAGGCCGACTACGACGTGGTAAGCCACGGCTGGCGCTGGATCCACTACCAGTCGATGGATGCCAAAACCGAACGCCAGCATATGCAGCAGGCGGTCGACGTGCTTACCGATCTGTTTGGCAAAGCGCCCACCGGCTGGTACACTGGCCGCGACAGCCCCAACACGCGGCGGCTGGTGGTCGAGCAGGGCGGTTTTAGCTACGACAGCGACTATTACGGCGACGATCTGCCGTTCTGGATGCAGGTCACCTGTCAGGACGGCACCGTGAAGCCGCATCTGGTGATCCCCTATACGCTGGAGTGCAACGATATGCGCTTCGCCACGCCGCAGGGGTTTAACACCGCCGAGCAGTTCTTCACCTACCTGCGCGACACCTTTGACGTGCTCTATGAAGAGGGCGAAACCCAGCCGAAAATGATGTCGGTCGGCATGCACTGTCGCCTGCTGGGCCGGCCTGGCAAATTTAAAGCGCTGCAAAACTTCCTCGACCATATCCAGCAGCATAACGACGTCTGGATCTGTACCCGCCAGCAGATCGCCGACCACTGGGCTGCCGTACACCCCGCGCCGCAACCCTGAGAATAACCCGGCGCGGCTGCACAGATAGCCGCGCTTCTTCTCTGTTCTTGTTAAAAAGATGTAACGGATTATTTAGCAGAAATATTAATGCATCTGCTCAACCGTTAGCGATTCGTGCGCGCGATAAAGCCTATTCCGACGCCATTTTTTAACCGTGGTTAAATGAAATAAAAATATTCCCACCACAAAATTGATTAATAAACCTGAGGTTCCTCGCAGTTCAGCGGACTGTTACATCTTGCCTGCCGCCGACGGTTCGCTTTGCGCGTATAGATATTCCGGTCAACCACGGAATAAGGAATCGTTTAGATGAGCAAGCTTTCCCGAAGGAACTTTATGGCGTTCGCCGCAGGCGGCACGGTAGCCCTGGCGGCAGGCCAGGTCCACGCCCACGACGCCATCGCCTCATGGCCCGCCGGCACGCCGCGCGATCCTGGCCCGCACGATCCGACGCGTGAGGCGCAAAACCCCGATATCGTCGATCCGCCCGCCACTGACAGCGGCACGCTGCCCAACCTGCGCTTCTCTTTCAGCGACGCGCACGTGCGCAAAGGCAGCGGCGGCTGGACGCGCCAGGTGACGCAGCGCGAGCTGGGCATCTCCACTACCATCGCCGGGGTCGATATGCGCCTCAATGCGGGCGGCATTCGCGAACTGCACTGGCACAAAGAGGGCGAGTGGGCCTATATGACCTTCGGCAAGGCGCGCGTGACCGCCTTCGATACTGACGGCGGCTGGTTCGTCGACGATATCGGCGTCGGCGATCTCTGGTATTTTCCGCCGGGCATACCGCACTCGATTCAGGGACTGGGGCCAGACGGCTGTGAGTTTCTGCTGGCGTTTGACGACGGCGGCTTCGATGAAGACAGCACCTTTCTGTTGTCAGACTGGTTCAAACATATTCCGCCCGAGATTCTGGCGAAAAATTTCAGCGTGCCGGTCTCCTCCTTTGCAAAACTGCCTTCGCCGGACGATGAGTATATTTTTGCCGGCAGGGTGCCGGGCAGTCTGGCTGCGGACGCCATCAAGGGCGCGCCGAAATCTAAACGCGTCTTCACTCATCACATGCTGGCGCAGGCGCCGATCGTCGCGCCGGGCGGCACGGTGCGCATCACCGACTCTTCGACCTTTCCGGTATCGAAAACCATCGCGGCCGCGCTGGTGGAGATTGCGCCGGGCGGCATGCGCGAACTGCACTGGCATCCGAACAACGATGAGTGGCAATACTACCTGGAAGGCGAGGGGCGCATGGGCGTATTCGCCTCATCCGGCCAGGCGAGAACCTTTGATTACCGCGCGGGAGACGTCGGCTATGTCCCCTTCGCCATGGGGCACTATATCGAGAATACCGGTACCGGGCCGCTGCGGTTTCTGGAGCTGTTCAAAAGCGATTACTACGCCGATATCTCCCTTAACCAGTGGCTCGCCAGCACGCCGCGCGAGCTGGTGGCGCAGCATCTGCAGCTCGACGATGCGTTCCTCTCGGCGCTGTCGCTGAAAAAGAATCCGGTCGTCAAATAGCCTCTCGGGCTGGCGCATCGTCAGCCCTGGGCACAATTCCGAATCCTGACCAGGCGGCCAACCCTGCGGTTGTTACCGCCAAATCGATCGGCGACAATCGCCGCTTCCATAATTTTTTCTGATGAATAAGCGTTGTGAACATGACTGAATCGCGTCAGGCGAAGGAGAGAGGCGCGCTGCGCACTTTTTTTGCCCGCTTCTGGCCGCATCCGCTGCCGGTGGCCAAAAAAGAGATCGTTATCGCCAGTATCGGCGCCGGGCTTGGCCTGACCATCACCAGCCTGATCAGCCACTGGCTGTTAGGGCAGGTTAACTTGTGGTTCGTTGCGCCAATGGGCGCCTCCGCCGTGCTGCTGTTCGGCATCCCGAACAGCCCGCTGGCGCAGCCCTGGTCGATTGTCGGCGGCAATATGGTGGCGGCGGCGATTGGCGTCACCGCGGCCATGACGATTCCCTTTGCGCCGCTGGCCTGCGGCGTTGCCGCCTGCCTGGCGATCGCCGTGATGTTTCAGCTGCGCTGCCTGCATCCGCCCAGCGGCGCGGTGGCGCTGACCGCTATTCTCGGCGGCGGCCACGTCCACCAGCTGGGCTACCACTATATTCTGACGCCCATACTGCTTAACTCACTCTGTCTGGCGCTGCTGGCGATCCTCTTCAATAACCTGGCGGGCCGCCGCTATCCGCATCCGCTGGCCGCCGCCGAAGCGAAACCCGCGCCGGTGGCGCTGGACGTGCCGATTACCCGCGACGATCTGCATCAGGCGCTGGAAAGCGGCGAACTGCTGGATATCGATGAAGACGACCTGCAGCAGCTGCTGCAGCGCGCCGAAGCGATTGCGGTGCAGCGACAGGCGCGCGCCCGCTAATCTCAGCTTTCGCTCATCAGGCTCACCTGCGCGGCGACAATGCGCCAGCCTTCCGGCAGCCTGACCCAGCTCTGCTGCTGACGGCCGATTTTCGTCGAGCCTGCGCGCGTGAACTCGGTGCTGCACACCGCATAGGCTTCGCCGAAGGTGGTGATAACGCTGTTGCGTAGGGTGCGCGCCAGCCCGGCGGCGGGCCGCTGGGCGCGAAAGGCGCGGATCTGCTCGATGCCGTAGAGGTTCTCGCCCGCGCCGAGGCGCACGGTGCGTTCATCGTGCCAGAAGAGCGCGTCGAGCGTTGCGATATCGTTGCTCACCAGCGCCTGTTCGTAGCGGTAAAAGGCGGCGGTCACCTCCGCTACGACGTGCGGTAAATTAATCTCTTCAGTTTGCATCAGGTTTATCCATAGTGGTGGGCGCGAGGGTAATGCCTTGCTGCTCAAGGGCGAAGGCGACGCGCAGCGCGGCGGCTTCGTTAAAGGGCGCGGCGATGAGCTGGAGCCCGATCGGCAGGCCGCTTTTCGTCGCCAGCGGCACGCTGCACACCGGCAGCCCCAGGAAGGAGATCGGCTGCGTCAGCATGCCCATGCTGGCGCGTGACGGCAGGTCGACGCCGTTAACGCGGATGCTTTGCTGGCCGATCAGCGGTGCGACGCAGGGCGTGGCGGGCGCGATCAGGACGTCGAAGCGTTCGAACAGCGGCAGCACCTGCTGCTGGAAATGGCGGCGGAAGCGCTGCGCCTGCACGTACCAGGCGGCGGGCAGCATCGCGCCCGCCAGCAGCCGCTCGCGCGAGGCGGGTTCGAAACGCTCCGGCGAGGCGCGCAGCGCGGGCAGATAGTGATTGCCGCCCTCGCAGGCGGTCAGGATAAAGGCCGCCGAGCGCGCCAGCTCCGCTTCCGGCAGCGTCACCTCATCATGGATAGCCAGCGCCCGCGCGGCCCGCGCCAGCGCATCGCGCGCGTCGTCGTCGCACCAGGTCGAGAAAAAGCCGCCCAGCACGGCACAGCGCTGACCGCTCTCCTCTAGCCCCACCTGCGCCGGATCGGCGGGCCGGTTTGCCTGAAATGCATCCTGAGGGTCGTGGCCCTGCAGCATGTCGTAGACCAGCGCCAGATCCTCGACGCGGCGCGCGAAGGGGCCGATATGATCGAGGCTGGCGACAAAGGGATGGCTGCCGCTGCGCGACAGGCGGCCGAAGGTCGGCTTCAGGCCGAAGATGCCGCACAGCGACGCGGGCACGCGGATCGAACCGTTGGTGTCGGTACCGAGCGAGAAGTGCGCCAGTCCGGCCGCGACCGCCGCTGCGGAGCCGCCCGACGAGCCGCCCGCCACGCGCGTCGGATCGTGCGGGTTGCGCGTCGCGCCGAAGTGGCTGTTCTCGGTGGTGAAGCCGTAGGCGTAGGCGTCCATATTCAGCATGCCGGAGAGCAGCGCGCCGGCGCGGCTGAGGCGACTCACCGCCCAGGCGTCCTGCGTCGCCGCTGGCCGATCTTCAAACAGGGCGGCGCCCGCCAGCGTGGTGTGGCCCGCCACGTCGAACAGGTTTTTTACCGCATAGGGCACGCCTGCCAGCGGCGGCAGATCGTCGCCGCGGCGTCGCTGCGCGTCGACGGCGTCAGCCTCGCGCAGCATACGTTCGTCGGTAACCTCGGTCCAGGCGTTAATCGCCCGGTGGCGTTCAATTCCTCTCAGGGTCTGCTGCGCCACCTCGCGCGCGCTGAGATCGCCGCGCTGGATCGCCTGCTGCAGCGACTGGAGAGATAATTCGCTGAGATTCATGGGTGAAACACCCCCGCCACTTCGAGCCGGTCGTCGAGAGGAAACGCCATCAGCGGCGCCGCCAGCGCGGCGATGCGTTCAAGCTGAATCACCAGTTCGGCGCGGCGCGGGTCGTCCAGCTCCAGCGCCAGCAGCTGCTCCATCAGCGCCAGATAGCGCCCCCAGTCTGTTGTCTGATTCATTTTTCTCTCCTGTCAGAATCCGCTCGCGCTGCCGTTGCTGCGCGGATCGCATGCGCCTTCCAGCATGCCGTTGATATGGCGCACGATGGCGCCTGCGTGGCCGACCGCCTCGCTAAAGTCGGGCAGCAGCTCGACCTCGTGTCCCAGCTGACGCAGCCTGGCGACGCTCTCTGGCGCAAAACGGCCCTCCAGCTTGAGCGAGTCGGAAGACTGGCCCCAGGTGCGGCCCAGCAGCCAGCGAGGCGCGCTCACCGCCTGCTGCAGCGGCATGCCCTGGATCACATGGCGGGTAAAGATCGCCGCCTGGGTTTGCGGCTGGCCGTCGCCGCCCATCGCGCCGTAAACCAGCGTGCGGCCATCTTTCAGGCGCGCGGCGGCGGGATTAAGGGTATGGAACGGCTGTTTGCCCGGCGCCAGCGCCAGCAGATGATCCGCGTCGAGGCTGAAAGCCGCGCCGCGGTTCTGCCAGGTGATGCCGGTGCCGGGGATCACCACGCCGCTGCCGAACTCGTGATAGATACTCTGAATAAAGGAGACGGCGAGGCCGCTACTATCCATCACCCCCATCCACACCGTGTCGCCGGGACCGCGCCCGGCGCCCCAGGGCGCCGCCTGCGTCTCGCTAATCTGGCTCGCCAGCGTGGCGAAGTGATCCTGGGTCAGCAGCGACTGCGCCTCGCAGCTCATATGGCGCGGATCGGTAAGATGGGCGTCGCGCAGCGCAAAGGCCTTTTTGGTCGCTTCCACAATGCGGTGCACCGTCTGCGCCTCGTCAGCCTGCGCCATCGCCAGCCGATCGGTAACGCCGAGGATCGCCAGCGACACCAGCCCCTGCGTCGGCGGCGCGATATTCCACAGGTCGCCTTCGCTGTGCGCCACATGCAGCGGCACGCAGCGTCGCGCGCGCTGCTGCTGCAGATCCGCCAGCGTCACCGGCATGCCGAGCGCTGACATTTCGCGCGCCAGATGATGCGCCAGCTCGCCGCGGTAGAAGCTGTCGAGACCCTGCTCGCTCAGCAGGCTAAGCGTCTGTGCCAGCGCCGGCTGGGTAAAGCGGCTGCCCTCGCGCGGCGGTTCGCCGTCCGGCATAAAAGTCGCGGCGAATCCCGGCTGATGCGCCAGTTCATGCTGTTTCGCGACGGTGGCGGCCGCCTGCGAGGCGGTAACCGGAATGCCGTCGGCGGCGTAGCGGATCGCGTCGCGCAGCAGGCGCGGCAGCGGCAGCGGAGCGCCGCCCGGCTCGCCGGAGAGCGCCAGCGCCTCCTGCCAGCCGCTCACCGTCCCGGCCACCGTTAGCGCGGCGGCGGGACCGCGATGCGGAATCGCGCTCTGGCCGCGGTAGAAATCGGGATGCGCCAGCGCGCCCGCCGCGCCGCTGGCGTCGATAGCCACAGGATCGCCGTTCGGGGGCAGCACCAGCCAGAAGCCGTCGCCGCCGAGGCCGTTCATATGGGGATAGACCACGGCGATGGTCGCGGCGGCGGCGACCATTGCCTCAATAGCGTTGCCGCCGTCGCGCAGCACCGCCAGCGCGCTCTCGCTCGCCAGGTGGTGCGGCGCGACCGCCATGCCCAGCGGAGCCATATTGCTCTGAATCATAGTGAGGGTTCTTATTGGGGAACAGAGCGGGGATCCAAGCAAGAGCCGTTCCAGTTTTTTTCTGTGGCGCACGACGGCGGTAACCTGGATCGAATTATGCTAGCTTCTGCTGAAACGAAAGTTACAGGACGACGCATGAAACAGCTTGATGAACGACTCAGAAGCCACTATCCGCAGCTCTCGCCGCAGGAGCAGCGTATTGCGGATTTCGTCTTTGACCATTTCGACGATCTAATCAGCTACAACAGCGCCGAACTGGCGCGGCTCAGCGGCGTGTCAAAGGCCACGGTCAGCCGCCTGTTTCGGCGGCTGGGCTACGACAAATACAAAGATATGCGCGACGAGCTGCGCATTCTGCGCCAGAGCGGCATGCCGCTGACCGACAACCGCGACGCGGTGCAGGGCAATACGCTGCTTGCGCGCCACTATAAGCAGGAGATGGCGAACCTGACGCAGTGGGTGAACGCGCTCGACGCGCAGCAGTTCGGCGAGGCGGTGCAGCAGATGACCCGGGCGAAGCGTATTTTCGTAATCGGCATGCGCAACTCCTGGCCGCTGGCGCTGCATCTGCGCCAGCAGCTGCTGCAGGCGCGCGCCGACGTTATGGTGCTGCCGCAGCCAGGCCAGACGCTGGCGGAAGAGATCGTCGATATCACGCCTGACGATATGGTGGTGGTGATGGCGTTTCGCCGTCGTCCGCGCCTGATCCGCCCGCTGATGCAGCAGCTGCAGCAGCGAGATATCCCGCTGCTGGCGCTGTGCGAGCCGCAGGCGCAGTCGATGAGCGGCCTGGCGCGCTGGCAGCTCTGCGCGCCGCTCGACAGCGTATCGGCCTTCGACAGCTACGCCTCGGCGATGAGCCTGATCAATTTGCTGACCAACGCGCTGCTGCATGAAATGCTGACGCAAGGACGCCAGCGTATTCACCAGATCGCCGATCTCTATCAGCAGCTGGACGAGCTGGAGCACCGTTAAAGAGCACCTTTTTGGTGCTTTGCCTCATTTTGATCCTCTGATATCAGGCGGCGGCAGGCCGCCTTTCTTCCTTAAAATTAGCGTTTCTGCCGCTTAATCCGCCGCGCCAGTGGTTGGCACATTAGTTGCAAATCACATTTACAAGAATCTTTTGTTTCAGGTCAACTTACCGGGGTGCATAATGAAAAAAGCGTTAATGGCGGTGGCAGCGGCGGCGTTACTGATGGTTCAGACCGGCAGCGCGCTGGCGGATCAGCTACAGGATATCGAGAAGCGCGGCGTGCTGCGCGTGGCGGTACCGCAGGATTTCCCGCCGTTCGGATCGGTCGGCACGGATCTGCAGCCGCAGGGCTACGACATCGATATGGCGAAATACCTCGCGAAACAGATGAAACTTAAGTTGCAGCTGGTGCCGGTCACCAGCGCCAACCGCGTGCCCTATTTGCAAACCGATAAGGTCGACCTGGTGATCTCCAGCATGGGGAAAAACCCTGAGCGTGAAAAAGTGATCGACTTCAGCCGCGCCTATGCGCCCTTCTTCCTCGGCGTTTTCGGCCCGAAAGGCGAGACGCTGAAAGACGCGGCGGCGCTGAGCGGCAAGAGCATCGGCGTCACGCGCGGCGCGGTGGAGGATATGGTGCTGAGCAGCCTCGCGCCGAAAGAGGCGCAGGTGAAGCGCTATGAGGACAACAACACCACGCTGTCGGCTTACCTCTCTGGCCAGGTGCAGTATGTGGCGACCGGCAACCTGGTCGTGGCGGCGATCGCGCGGCAGAACCCGCAAAAAGCGCCGGTCGCGCAGTTTATGCTGAAGGATTCGCCCTGCTTTATCGGCCTGAAAAAAGATGAGCCGGCGCTGAAGGCAAAAGTGGACGCGCTGATTGAGCAGGGCATCAAAGACGGCACGCTTAACAAACTGTCGGAAGAGTGGCTGAAAGCGCCGCTGCCCGCCAGCCTCGGCGCATAAGGTCGCGCTATGCTCGGGCAACTTAACTTCCCTGCGCTCTGGCCTTACTGGCCGGAGCTGCTCGCCGGGCTGTGGGTCACGATTCAGCTGACGGTGCTGGCCACCGTCGGCGGCGTCGGGCTGGGGATCCTCGGCGCGGCGCTGCGCAGCGGCAAAGCGAGCTGGGCCAGCCGTCTCTGGGGCCTCTACGTTGAGATCATCCGCAACACGCCCTTTGTGGTGCAGCTCTTTTTTATCGTGTTCGGCCTGCCCAATCTGGGGCTGAAGCTGACGGCGGGCGAGGCGGCGCTGCTGGCGATGCTGATTAATCTCGGCGCCTACAGCACCGAAATTATCCGCGCCGGCATCCAGGTGACGCCGAAAGGGCAGTGGGAAGCGGGACGCGTGCTGGGCCTGACGCGCACGCAAACCTTTCTGCGCGTGGTGTTGCCGCCGTCGCTGCAGCGTATCTATCCGGCGCTGGTCAGCCAGTGCATTATCGTGATGCTCGGCTCGTCGGTGGTGTCGCAGGTCTCCTATGAAGAGCTGACCTTCGCCGCCAACCTGATCCAGTCGCGCACTTTTTTAAGCTTCGAGGTCTACCTGGTGACCACGCTGATCTATCTGCTGTTGTCGATCGCCATGCGCCAGGTGCTGCTGGCGCTGGGCCGTAAATGGTTAGGAGCGCAGGCATGATGACGACCTTTACCGACTGGGACATTCTGCGCAACCTGCTGCTGGCGGCGCGCTGGACCCTGCTGCTGTCGCTGACCGCCTTTGTCGGCGGCACGCTGGTGACGCTGCCGCTGCTTTTTTTGCGTCTGCTGCAGCGCAAGTGGCTGACGCGGCTGATCCGCTGCTACACCGAGCTGTTCCAGGGCACGCCGCTGCTGATGCAGCTTTTCCTCGCCTTCTTCGGCGTCGGGCTGTTCGGCATCGACGTCGCGCCCTGGACGGCGGCCTCGCTCGCGCTGACCTTCTATACCAGCGCCTTTCTGCTCGATATCTGGTTCGGCAGCATTCGCGCGCTGCCAAAAGGGCAGTGGGAGGCGTCGCGCTGCCTCGGCCTCAGCTTCGGCCAGACGCTGTACCGGGTGATCGCGCCGCAGGCGATCCGCATCGCCATCGCGCCGACGGTTGGCTTCGCCGTGCAGGTAATCAAGGGCACCGCGCTCGCCTCGATTATCGGCTTTATCGAACTCACCAAAGCCGGGACCATTTTGAACAACGTGACTTATCAGCCTTTTAAAGTGTTTGGGCTGGTCGCGCTGGGCTACTTCCTGATGTGTTATCCGCTGTCCCGCTACAGCCAGTATCTGGAGAAAAAATTCCATGCCGCTCATCACCATTAATCAGGTGCAGAAGTACTACGGCGACAACCACGTGCTGAAAGGCGTCGACCTCGATATCGAAATGGGCGAAGTGATCTCCATTATCGGCCGCAGCGGTTCAGGCAAAAGCACGCTGCTGCGCTGCATGAACGGCCTGGAAGGCTATCAGGAAGGGAGCATTAAGCTGGGCGGCATGACCATTACCGACCGCGACAGCCAGGCGCGCGACATCAGCCGCTCGGTCGGCATGGTGTTCCAGAACTTCAACCTCTTTCCGCATATGACCGCGCTGGAAAACGTCATGCTGGCGCCGCGCCGCGTGTTGAAAAAAAGCGAGGCGGAGTGCCGCGCGCTGGCCACTCAGATGCTGGAGAAAGTCGGCCTCGGCGAGCGTCTCGACTACTCGCCGGCCAACCTCTCCGGCGGCCAGCAGCAGCGCGTCGCCATCGCCCGCGCGCTGGCGATGAACCCGAAGGTACTGCTGTGCGACGAGATCACCTCGGCGCTTGACCCCGAGCTGGTGGGCGAGGTGCTGAAAGTGCTGGAGCAGCTCGCCGCCGAAGGCATGACGCTGATCCTGGTCACCCATGAAATGAACTTCGCGCGCGACGTCGGCGATCGCGTGGTCTTTATGCATCAGGGGCGCGTCTGGGAGCAGGGCAGCAGCAAAACCCTGTTCGCCGCGCCGCAGACGCCGGAGCTGAAGCAGTTTATCTCCTCGGTGCGACTCTAATTTAGTAAGGAAATCAACATGGAAAACCGCTATCCGCAAATCAATCCGCCGCAGCGCCTGCTGATGGGGCCCGGCCCGATCAACGCCGATCCGCGCGTGCTGCGCGCCATGTCGACCCAGCTGATCGGTCAGTACGATCCGGCGATGACCCATTATATGAATGAGGTGATGGAACTCTATCGCGGCGTCTTCCGCACCGAAAACCGCTGGACGCTGCTGATCGACGGCACTTCGCGCGCCGGGATCGAGGCGATCCTGCTGTCGGCGATCCGCCCTGGCGATCGGGTGCTGGTACCGGTATTCGGCCGCTTCGGCCATCTGCTGTGCGAGATCGCTCGCCGCTGTCGTGCCGAGGTGCACACCATCGAAGTGCCGTGGGGCGAGGTGTTTACCCCGGATCGGGTCGAGGACGCCATTAAGCGCGTGAAGCCGCGCCTGCTGCTGACGGTGCAGGGCGACACCTCGACCACCATGTTGCAGCCGCTGGCGGAGCTGGGCGCCATCTGCAAAAAGTACGGCGTGCTCTTCTATACCGACGCCACCGCGTCGCTCGGCGGCAACGCGCTGGAAACCGACGCGTGGGGGCTGGATGCAGTCTCGGCCGGGATGCAGAAATGCCTTGGCGGCCCCTCCGGCACCTCGCCGATCACCTTAAGCCCGCAGATGGAAGAGGCGATCCGCCGCCGCAAATGCGTCGAAGAGGGGATCCGCACCGCCGCGCATCAGGACGGCGATGAAGAGATGATCTACTCGAACTACTTCGATCTCGGCATGATCATGGATTACTGGGGGCCGGAGCGCCTTAACCACCATACCGAAGCGACCACCGCGCTGTTCGGCGCGCGCGAGTGCGCGCGGCTGATCCTGCAGGAAGGGCTGGATGAAGGCATCGCGCGTCACAAGCTGCACGGCGACGCGCTGCTGAAAGGCATTCAGGGCATGGGGCTGGAAACCTTCGGCGATTCAGATCACAAGATGAACAACGTGCTTGGCGTGGTGATTCCGCAGGGCGTGAACGGCGACCAGGTGCGTCAGCTGATGCTGGAGGATTTCGGCATCGAGATCGGCACCTCGTTCGGTCCGCTGCACGGCAAGGTATGGCGCATCGGCACCATGGGCTTCAACGCGCGCAAAGATTGCGTGATGACCACCCTGTCGGCGCTGGAGGCGGTGCTGACCCATCTCGGCTTCCGTGCGACTCAGGGCGCGGCGATGCAGGCGGCGTGGGACCACTACGGGAGCCGCGTATGATGATGAACGCCGCTGAGGCGCAGCTGGCCGCCGAACGCGTCATGGCGCGCTGCGACGCGCTGGCGGCGATCAGCGAATCGCCCGATCAGCTGACGCGCGTCTACCTCTCGCCGGAGCATCTGCGCGCCAACGCCCAGGTCGGCGAGTGGATGGAGCAGGCGGGCATGCGCGTCTGGCAGGACGAAGTCGGCAATATCTGCGGCCGCTACGAAGGGGCGAGCGACGGCGCGCCCGCGCTGCTGCTCGGCTCCCATCTCGATACGGTGCGCAACGCCGGCCGCTATGACGGCATGCTGGGCGTGCTGACCGCGATTGAGACCGTGCAGTGGCTGCATCAGCAGCGGCAGCGCCTGCCGCTGGCGATTGAGATAGTTGGCTTCGGCGATGAAGAGGGCACGCGCTTCGGCATTACGCTGCTCGGCAGCCGCGGCGTCGCCGGCAGCTGGCCGGAGAGCTGGAGCACCCATCCGGACGGTAACGGCATTACCGTTGCACAGGCGATGGCGGATGTGGGGCTGGACGCCGGAGCGATTCCGCGCGCCGCCCGCGATCTGAATGATATCGTCGCCTACCTTGAACTGCATATTGAGCAGGGGCCCTGCCTGGAGCAGGAGGGGCTGGCGCTGGGCGTGGTCACCGCCATCAACGGCGCACGCCGCCTTCGCTGCCGTTTTACCGGCGAGGCGGGCCATGCGGGCACGGTGCCGATGACCCACCGTAAAGACGCGCTGGCGGCGGCTGCGGAGTGGATGGTGTTTATCGAGGCGACCACGCGCGAGCAGGATCCGCAGCTGGTGGCGACGGTCGGCACCCTGAGCTGCGCGCCCGGCGCGGTCAACGTTATTCCCGGCGAGGTCACGCTGTCGCTGGACGTGCGCGGCCCGCAGGATCTGCCGCTGGAGCGGCTGCTGTCGAGCCTGCTGACTCAGGCCGAAGCGATCGCGCTGCGGCGCGGGCTGCGCTTCGAGTCGGAGGAGTATTACCGCATCAGCGCCACCGCCTGCGACAGCGCGCTGCAGCAGGCGCTGAGCAGCGCCGTCGAGACGGTGCAGGGCCGCACGCTGGCGCTGCCGAGCGGCGCGGGCCATGACGCTATCGCCATCGCCGAGCGCTGGCCGGTCGGCATGCTCTTCGTGCGCAATGAACGCGGCCTCAGCCACCATCCGGCTGAAGCGGTGATGGCCGAAGACGTGGCGCTGGCGGTGCGCGCTTACCTGCACGCCGTGTGCCAGCTGGCGCAGCGAGGCGCACCATGAACCTTGCGACGTTCAACGCGCTGCCAACGTCGGCGGCGCAGGCGGCCATCGCGCACTGCGTGGCGATCCCGCGCTGGCAGCAGGCGCTGGCGGCTGCGCGGCCTTTTGCCTCGCAGGCGGCGCTGCTGGCGGAGGCGGAGCGGCTGGCGCAAACGTGGAACAGCGACGATCTTGAACAGGCGCTGAGCGCGCATCCGCGCATCGGCGAACGTGCCAGCGGCGCGGACAAAGAGGCGGCGCTGTCGCGTCAGGAGCAGGTCGCAATGAGCGACGCCGATGCGGCGCTGAAGCGGGCGATGCAGGCAGGCAACCGGGCCTATGAAGCGCGCTTTGGCCGCGTCTTTTTAATCCGCGCCAAAGGGCGCAGCGGCGAAGAGATGCTGGCGCAGCTTCAGCGCCGCCTGACGAATGACGAACCCACCGAAGCGCGCGAAGCGCTGGAGCAACTGCGGGAGATCACCCTGTTGCGTCTGAAGGAGAGCCTGACATGAGCACCATCACCACCCATATTCTCGACACGGCGCTGGGCAAACCGGCAGTCGGCGTCGCTATCTCCCTGGAGCAGAATAGCCCCGAGGGCTGGTTGCCGGTTGCCGACGGCGAGACGGACAGCGATGGACGCATCGGCGACTTAACGCCGGAGCCGCTGACGCCGGGCCACTATCGGCTGACCGCTGAGATTGGCGACTATTTCGCGGCGGACGGGCGCGATGCGCTCTACGTCTCCGCGCAGATCGATTTCGTTATCGCCGAGGCGGGCAGCCATTTCCACCTGCCTTTTTTAATTTCGCCCTGGTCGTGGTCTACCTATCGCGGTAGCTAATTTTGAAAGCCTGCGGCTATCAAAACCGTCGGTTTAGCCAAATGGTATTCAGGCAAGCGTAACGCTATCGTAGCCGGGTAACCAAAAGCCAACGGAGCCGATAATGAGCACGCCCGAAGATAACAATAACGCCGCAGGTAAATGCCCTTTCCCGCACGGAGCATCGCAAGAGAAAAACCAGAATGAGAGCGGCGTCGATGCCGGTAAATGCCCGTTCAACCACGGCGCCTCTGAAGAGAAAAGCGTGCTGGCGCGCGGCGCCGGCAGCGGCACCACTAACCGCGACTGGTGGCCTAACATGCTGCGCGTCGACCTGTTAAATCAGCACTCCAGCCGTTCCAATCCCCTCAGCGCCGACTTCAACTACCGCGAAGAGTTCAGCAAGCTCGACTATTCGGCGCTGAAAGCGGACATCCGCGCGCTGCTCACCGATTCACAATCCTGGTGGCCGGCCGACTGGGGCAGCTATATCGGCCTGTTTATCCGTATGGCGTGGCACAGCGCGGGCACCTATCGCACCGTTGACGGTCGCGGCGGCTCTGGCCGTGGTCAGCAGCGTTTCGCGCCGCTCAACTCCTGGCCGGACAACGTCAGCCTCGATAAAGCGCGCCGCCTGCTGTGGCCGGTGAAACAGAAGTATGGACAGAAAATTTCCTGGGCCGATCTCTATATCCTGGCGGGCAACGTTTCGCTGGAGAACGCTGGCTTCCGCACCTTCGGCTTTGGCGCCGGACGTGAAGACGTGTGGGAACCGGATATGGATGTGGACTGGGGCCACGAAACCGAATGGCTGGCGCATCGTCATCCGGAAAGCCTCGCCAACGCGCCGCTCGGCGCGACGGAAATGGGTCTGATCTACGTTAACCCGGAAGGCCCGGAAGCGAGCGGCAACCCGGCCTCGGCCGCGCCAGCCATTCGCGCCACTTTCGGCAATATGGGCATGAACGACGAAGAGATCGTGGCGTTGATCGCCGGCGGCCATACGCTGGGTAAAACCCACGGCGCGGGCGCCGCCAGCCACCTCGACGTCGACCCGGAAGCCTCGCCGATTGAAGCCCAGGGCTTCGGCTGGCGCAGCAGCTACGGCAGCGGCGCGGGCGCAGACGCTATTACCTCCGGTCTGGAAGTCGTCTGGACGCAGACCCCGACCCAGTGGAGCAACTACTTCTTCGAGAACCTGTTCAAATATGAGTGGGTGCAGACGAAGAGCCCGGCGGGCGCCATCCAGTTTGAAGCCAGCAACGCCGACGCGATTATTCCCGATCCTTTCGATCCGGAGAAAAAGCGCAAGCCGACCATGCTGGTCACCGACCTGACGCTGCGTTTCGATCCCGAGTTCGAAAAGATCTCCCGTCGCTTCCTCAACGATCCGCAGGCGTTCAACGAAGCCTTCGCCCGCGCCTGGTACAAGCTGACCCACCGCGATATGGGGCCGAAAGCGCGCTATCTCGGTCCGGAAGTGCCGAAAGAAGATCTGCTGTGGCAGGATCCTTTGCCGGCGGCGATCCATCAGCCGGACGCCAGCGATATCAGCGAGCTGAAAGCGAAGATTGCGGCCTCTGGACTGAGCGTGAGCCAGCTGGTTTCCGCTGCCTGGGCATCCGCCTCGACCTTCCGCGGCGGCGACAAGCGCGGCGGCGCGAATGGCGCGCGTCTGGCGCTGGCGCCGCAGAATCAGTGGGCGGTTAACGCCAGCGTGATCCGCGACGTGCTGCCGGTATTGCAGGAGATTCAGCAGGCGTCGGGCAAAGCGTCGCTAGCGGACGTCATCGTGCTGGCGGGCAACGTCGGCATCGAAATGGCTGCTGCGGCGGCGGGCGTAGCGGTGCAGGTGCCCTTTACGGCGGGGCGCGTCGATGCGCGTCAGGACCAGACCGATGTCGAATCCTTTGACCTTCTGCAGCCGCTGGCTGACGGTTTCCGCAACTATCGCCGCGTGCAGGGCGGGTCGTCGACTGAAACGCTGCTGCTGGATAAAGCGCAGCAGCTCACGCTGAGCGCGCCGGAGCTGACGGTGCTGCTGGGCGGTCTACGCGTGCTGGGCACTAACTTCGACGGCAGCGATCGCGGCCTCTTTACCGATCGCCCTGGCGTGCTGAGCACCGACTTCTTCGTTAATCTGCTGGATATGCGCACCGCATGGCGCGCCACCGATGAGAGCGAGGAGCTGTTCGAAGGACGCGACCGTCAGAGCGGGGAAGTGAAATATCATGCGACCCGCGCCGATCTGGTCTTTGGCTCTAACGCCATCCTGCGTGCGCTGGCGGAAGTTTACGCCAGCAGCGATGCGCACCAGAAGTTCGTCACCGACTTCGTGGCCGTCTGGACTAAGGTAATGAACCTGGACCGCTTCGATATCTGATCGCGCGACGCGTAAAAACGAGAAAGCCGCAGCTTAACCGCTGCGGCTTTTTTTTGCCGGGCACAGACTACTGGCGCGCTAACTCAGGGTAAAGCCATCTGCGTCGCGCCAGGCAGGGAAGCGCTCGCGATAAGCGGTCAGCGTCTCCAGCGACAGCGTGGCGTCAAGCCGCGCCTGGGCAAACGGCTCCGCTTCGCTGAGGATCTCGCCCTGCGGCGAAATAATCCGGCTGTCGCCGCTGTACTGATGCTGGTTGCCGTCGCTGCCGACGCGATTGCAGCCCGCGACATAGGCCTGATTCTCTATGGCGCGCGCCAGCAGCAGCGCCTGCCAGTGCAGGGCGCGCGGCGCCGGCCAGTTCGCCACATAGAGCGCCAGGTCGTAGTCGTTGCGATTGCGGGAGAAGACCGGAAAGCGCAGGTCGTAACAGATCTGAGGCAGAATGCGCCAGCCGCGCCACACCAGCACCGCGCGCGTCTCGCCCGGCAGATAGTGGTGATGCTCGTCCGCCATGCGGAAAAGGTGGCGCTTGTCATACTGGTGCAGCGTGCCGTCTGGCTCCACCAGCAGAAAGCGATTTACCGCGCCTTTGTCCGTCTGTATCGCTGCGCTGCCGCCCACCAGCGCGTCGCTCGCCGCGGCGTGTTTGCGCAGCCACGCCACCACCTGCGCCTGCGGCAGCGAACGCTGGGCCGCCTCCATGGCGAAGCCGGTGGTGAACATCTCGGGCAGCAGAATCAGATCGCGGCCCGTCACGCCCTCAAGCACGGCGTCAAAATGGCGCAGGTTCGCTTCGCCATCCATCCAGTGCAGGGTTTCCTGCAGAACGGTAATCTTTAAATCTGACATAAGCGCTCCGCGGCGGCGTCGAGCGTCGCTTCCTGTTTGGCGAAGCAGAGGCGGATCAGCCTGTGCGGGAACGGGTCGGCGCAGAACACCGACAGCGGAATCGCCGCCACGCCCACCTCTTTGGTCAGCCACTGGCAGAAGCTGACGTCGTCGAGATCGGAGATGGCGCTATAATCCGCCAGCAGAAAGTAGGTGCCTTCGCACGGCAGCACTTTAAAGCGGCTCTTCTCCAGCGCCTGCGCCAGACGATCGCGGCGTGCGCGGTAGAACGCGGGCAGTTCGCGGTAGTGAGCAGGCTCGTGGCGCAGCATATCGGCGATCGCCAGCTGGGCAGGCGTATTCACCGCGAAGGTCAGATACTGATGTACCTTGCGGATCTCCGCGCTGATGGCGGCGGGCGCGACGCTGTAGCCTACCTTCCAGCCGGTCATATGAAAGGTCTTGCCGAAGGAGGAGACGGCGATGGCGCGCTCGCGCAGCTGCGGATGCGCCAGCACGCTAGCGTGGCCCGCCTCGTCGAAGCAGATATGCTCGTAAACTTCATCGCTCAGCACGTAAATTTCCCGATCGGCGATCGCCTGCCAGAGCGCCGCAAAATCCGCTTTACGCCAGACGGTGGCGGAAGGATTGTGCGGCGTGTTGAGGATCACCAGGCGGGTTTTGCTGGAGATCAGCGCGGCGAATGCCGTCCAGTCGACGCGAAAGCCCGGCGGCTGTAGCGCGATGCGTTTCAGCACGCCGCCCGACAGTTCGACGGCGGGCGCATAGCTGTCGTAGCTCGGATCGAAGCAGATCACCTCGTCGCCCGGGCGCACCAGCGCGGTGATCGCCGCATAGAGCGCTTCGGTCGCGCCGGCGGTCACGGTGATATCGCTGTTAACGTCGGGGCGGTAGCCATACAGCTCAGCGCTTTTCTCGGCGATCGCCTCGCGCAGCGGCAGCGCGCCGGTCATCGGCGCATACTGGTTGGCGCCCTCGCTGACGTGATGCGCCAGGCGCGCCTGTAAATAGCGCGGTCCGTCAAAGTCGGGAAAGCCCTGCGAAAGGTTGATGGCGTTATGCTGCTGCGCCAGCGCGCTCATCTGGGTAAAGATGGTGGTGCCGAGAGCGGGAAGTTTACTCTCCGGCGTCAGGTTGGGCTGCGTCATGGTTAATGGCCTTAAGCGCGAATGTCATTGCGGAGTAACCCTGTGTTGAAGCCACTATAAACAGGATGTTAATATTTGGCAATCGAGACGCTTAGACGTCTAAAACCTACCTTACAGGATGCCTGATACGCTATGTCTGAACTCTCTCCGCTCGACCAGCTGGTGGCGGCCTGCCACTGGATTGGCGCCAAAGGCTGGGCGCCCGCCACCGGCGGCAATATGTCAGTACGCGAAGATGCCCGCTTCTGCCTGCTCAGCGAGTCGGGCAAGGATAAAGGCAGCCTGACGCGCGACGACTTTATTCAGGTAGAGATCGCCACCAACCGCGCGCCGTCCGGGCGCAGGCCGTCGGCGGAAACCGGATTGCATACCCTGATCTACCGGCTGTTCCCCGAGGCGGGCGCAGTGCTGCATACCCATACGGTGAACGCGACGGTGCTGTCGCGCGTCGAGAAGGGCGCTGCGCTGCGGCTGGAAGGCTATGAGATGCAAAAATCGCTGGCGGGGCAGCGCACTCATCTTGCCAGCGTGGCGATCCCGCTGTTTGATAACGATCAGGATATCGACGCGCTGGCGGGGCGCATTGAGGCGTACGCCCGCAACGCTCCGCTGCGCTATGGCTTTCTGCTGCGCGGTCACGGCTTAACCTGCTGGGGCGAGGACGTCAACGAAGCGCGTCGTCATCTGGAAGGTCTGGAGTTTTTATTTGAATGCGAACGCCAACGTCGCCTGCTGGAGGCCCAATGATCCGCGCCATTGTTACCGATATAGAAGGCACCACCAGCGATATTCGCTTCGTGCATGATGTGCTCTTCCCTTATGCGCGTGAATATCTCGCCGCGTTTATCCGTGCGCAGCATGCGCATCCGGAAGTCCGCGCAGCGCTTGACGCGGTGCGCGCCGAAGCGGGCCAGCCTGAAGCCGATCCTGAGGCGCTCACCGCTATCCTGCTGAGCTTTATGGATGAAGATCGCAAATCCACCGGGCTAAAAGCGCTGCAGGGGATGATCTGGCGCGACGGCTATGTGAACGGCAGCTTTACCGGCCATCTCTATCCCGACGTCGTGCCGGCGCTGCGCGCCTGGCGGGAGCAGGGCCTTGAGCTCTACGTCTATTCTTCCGGCTCGGTTGCGGCGCAAAAACTGTTATTTGGCTACAGTGATGAAGGAGATATTACGGACCTGTTTAGCGGCTATTTCGACACGCGCGTCGGCGCTAAGCGAGAGGTCGCCTCCTACCGCAATATCGCCGAACAAACCGGCCTGCCCGCTGAGCAGCTGCTGTTCCTCTCCGACATTCGTCAGGAGCTGGATGCGGCAGCGGAAGCCGGATGGAATACCGTGCAGTTAATTCGCGGCCCCGCAGACAGCGAAAGCCGCCATCATCAGGTGAACACCTTTTCGGGAGTCGTTTTAGCATGAGCGCATTGACCATTTTTACCGATACCGAAGCCACGCTGCCGGTGTGGCACAGTACCGATGCGGAGATGATCCGCGAGCGGCTGAATGCAAAGAATGTGCGCTTCGAGCGCTGGGCGGCGGATCGCGATTTAGGCGAAAATCCACAGCCCGCCGACGTGATTGAGGCCTATCAGCACGCTATCGATCGGCTGGTGGCGGAGAAGGGCTATCAGAGCTGGGACGTGATCAGCATGCGCGCCGACAACCCGCAAAAAGAGACGCTGCGCCAGAAGTTTCTCTCTGAGCACACCCACGGCGAAGATGAGGTGCGCTTCTTTGTCGAGGGCGCGGGCCTTTTTTGCCTCCATCTCGACGGCCAGGTCTATCAGATCCTGTGTGAAAAGAACGACCTGATTTCAGTGCCGGCGGGCACGCCGCACTGGTTCGATATGGGCTCCTCGCCCAACTTCACCGCTATCCGCATCTTCGATAATCAGGAAGGCTGGGTGGCGCACTTCACCGGCGACGCCATCGCCGACGCCTATCCGCGCCTGCCTTAACCATGCCAGCCGGGCGCGCTCAGCGCGCCCGATCAGGGCTGAAAAATCCCCGCTTCTACCGCCTCCGGCGTCACCACGCCGGTATCCAGCACCCAGCCGCTAATTAGCGCCGCAGGCGTCACGTCGAACGCCGGGTTATAGACGTTTGCCGCTTCCGGCGCCCACTGCACGCTGCCGAAACTGCCCGCCGCGCCGGTTACTTCACTGGCGGCGCGCTGCTCGATAGGAATGTCGCGGCCGCTGACGCACTGGCGGTCCAGCGTGGTGTGCGGTGCGGCAACGTAGAAGGGGATCTGATGGTAATGCGCCAGTACTGCCAGGCTGTAGGTGCCGATTTTGTTCGCCACGTCGCCGTTGGCCGCGATGCGGTCCGCGCCGACCCAGACGGCGTCGACCTGGCCGTTCGCCATCAGGCTGGCCGCCATCGAATCGGTGATCAGCTGAAAGGGGATCGCCAGCTCGCCCAGTTCCCAGGCGGTAAGGCGTCCGCCCTGCAGCAGCGGGCGCGTTTCACCCACCCAGACGTTCGCCACCTTACCCTGCTGATGCGCGCGGGCGATGACGCCCAGCGCGGTGCCGACGCCCGCCGTCGCCAGCCCGCCGGTGTTGCAGTGCGTGATCAGACGGCTGTTCGGCTTCACCAGCGCGCTGCCCGCCTCTGCAATATTGTCGCATAGCTGGCGATCCTCCTCGACCAGACGCAGCGCTTCCTGACTCAGCGCGGCGGCGAAATCCGCCTGCGCCAGCGCCAGCTTCATTCGATCGAGATTATTCATCAGGTTGACCGCCGTGGGACGCGCGGCGCGCAACACCTCCAGCGCCTGCGCCAGCGCGTCGCGGCTGGCGCCCGTCTCGGCCAGCAGCGCCAGCAGCAGCGAGGCGGAGAGGCCGATCAGCGGCGCGCCGCGCACGCGCAGGGCGTGAATATGGCCAACCAGCTGCGCCACGTCGTGCGCCGGCAGCCAGTTTTTTTGCTGCGGCAGCGCCTGCTGATCGAGGATCCAGAGCTGATTGTCACGAACCTGTAAGCTGGTGGTGCGGAGTGTTTGCATTGTCTGTGAAATCCCTGTTGCGTTGTTGTCACGTATTGTGCCAACATGCGGAACGGATGTATAGACGTCTGCACGGCTTATTGTGCTGCCCTGGCGGGGTTTCGTTTCAGTTTGGTATAAGAGGAAAGGCAATGTCGCAATACCGTACCTTCACCGCGGCGGATGCCGTTGAGTATGCCCGGCAGTTTGGCGGCGTGGACGATCCCGCTTCGCTGGTCGAGGCGGAAGAGATTGGCGATGGCAACCTTAACCTGGTTTTCAAAATTTTCGACCGCCAGGGCAACAGCCGGGTTATCGTAAAACAGGCGCTGCCTTACGTGCGCTGCGTCGGCGAGTCCTGGCCGCTGACGCTGGACCGCGCGCGACTAGAGGCGCAAACCCTGATCGAGCACTACAAATATTGCCCTCAGCATACCGTCAGGGTGACGCACTATGACGAGACGCTGGCGGTGATGGTGATGGAGGATCTCTCCAGCCATCGCATCTGGCGCGGCGAGCTGGTGAAGGGCGCTTTCTACCCGCAGGCGGCGGCGCAGCTGGGCGAATATCTGGCGCAGACGCTGTTTCATACCTCTGATTTCGTGCTGCATCCCCATCAGAAAAAAGCGGAAGTGGCGCGCTTTATCAATCCAGAGATGTGCGAAATTACTGAAGATCTCTTCTTTAACGATCCCTATACCGATCACGCGCGCAACAGCTACCCGCAGGCGCTGGAGCCGCTGGTCGCCAGCCTGCGCGACGACGAGGCGTTGCGCATCGCCGTCGCCGGCTTGAAGCATCGCTTTTTCGCCCATGCCGAAGCGCTGCTGCACGGCGATATTCACAGCGGCTCGATTTTCGTCGCCGACAACAGCCTGAAGGCGATCGACGCGGAGTTCGGCTATTTTGGCCCGATCGGCTTTGACGTCGGCACGGCGCTGGGCAATCTGCTGATCAACTACTGCGGTCTGCCGGGGCTGCTCGCTCCGCGCGAGGCGGCGGAAGGGCGCGAGCTGCGTCTCAACGACGTGCGCGAGGTGTGGAATACTTTCGCCGCGCGCTTTCTGGCGCTGGCGCAAGAGAAAACAGCGGACGTGGCGCTGGCTTATCCGGGCTATGCGCAGGCGTTTCTGCGCAAGGTGTGGGCCGATACCATCGGCTACTGCGGCACCGAGCTGATTCGCCGCACCGTCGGCATGTCCCACGTGGCGGATATGAAGCTGATTAAGGATGAAGCGATGCGCACCGAGTGCATCCGCAGCTGCATTACGCTGGGACGCACGCTGATACTGGCGGCGGATCACATCGAGGACGCCGAGGCGCTGCTCGCGCGTATTCGGCAGGCGGGGTAAGGGCAGGCAGGCCGCACGTTAGTTTAGGCGCGGGTGGCAAGGCTCGAAGAGCAAAGCGTCCCACGCCAGGGATGGCGTGGGCCGAGCGAGCAGGGATGCCTTGAGCGACTTTGCGATCGAGCCTTGCCACCCGCGCATGCTCCATGCCTCATGCTCTTTCCACGTCAACCTTACTGTTATTACTGTTACGCCGCCTCGCTCTCCCGCGCCGCCTTCACCGCCGGCTGCTTCACCGGCACCGCCAGCGCATCCGCGGCAAACTCATCGACGTTAATGGCGCGCAGACGGCTCGCTTCGGCGCGCGTCAGCACCTCGGCCTCGGCGGCGTCAATCCAGCCCGCTTTTAATGCCCGCTGCGCCAGCGCGTCCAGCCGGGTGAAAGAGAAGTGCTCTTTCTGCTGTTTGCACAGACGATCGTGGATCACTTCCGCCGCCATCACCTCCTGCAACGCCTGCTCAAGCTGACCGGCCGGGTTATGCTCGCTCGGCGTCAGATACTGACCGCGTCCCAGCCTTGTCCGCGTGGCCGAAGGCACCTGCAGCAGCTTCGCCAGCTTATGATCGAGACGGTCGCTCGGCGCCGGGCAGTGCTTGCCGCCGGCGAAAATCATCATGCGCAGCGCGCCAGCCGCCAGCGGGCTGGGGAAGTTGCGCAGCAGCTCCTCTATCGCCTGCTCGGCCTGATGCAGCGCATCCTGCACGCCCCAGTGCAGCAGCGGCAGATCGGCCTCGTGACGTCCCTCATCGTCATAGCGTTTCAGCGTGGCAGAGGCGAGGTAGAGCTGGCTCAGCACATCGCCCAGGCGCGCCGAAATGCGCTCGCGTCGCTTCAGGCTGCCGCCGAGCACCGCCATCGAGACGTCCGCCAGCAGCGCCAGGTTGGCGCTGAGACGGTTCAGATGCTGGTAGTAGCGGCGCGTGGCGTCGCGCGTCGGCGTGGCGCTGCCGCGTCCGGCCGTCAGGCCGAGCCACAGGCTGCGCACGGCGTTGCTGCCGACATAGCCGACATGGCTGAACAGCGCGGCGTCGAAGGCGTTGAGATTCTGACTGGCCGCCGCCGCCATCTCTTTCAGCACGAACGGATGGCAGCGGATGGCGCCCTGACCGAAAATAATCATGCTGCGCGTCAGGATATTGGCGCCTTCTACCGTAATGGCGATAGGCGCGCCCTGATAGGCGCGGGCGAGGAAGTTATTGTTGCCGAGCATAATGCCTTTGCCGCCCGCAATATCCATGGCGTCCATAATGGCGCGCTGGCCGCGGTGGGTGCAGTGATACTTCACAATCGCCGACAGCACTGCCGGTTTTTCGCCCTGCATAATACCGGTGGTGATCAGCGTCGCCGCAGCGTCCATTACGTAGGCGTTGCCGGCAATACGCGCCAGCGGCTCTTCGATGCCTTCCATCTTGCCGATTGAGACTCTGAACTGACGACGGATATGCGCATAGGCGCCGGTGGCGAGCGCCACGCTTTTCAGGCTGCCGGTGGAGTTCGAAGGCAGGGTAATGCCGCGTCCCACCGACAGGCACTCAACCAGCATCCGCCAGCCCTGGCCGGCCATCTGCGGCCCGCCGATAATAAAATCGATCGGCACGAAAATATCGTTGCCGCGCGTCGGCCCGTTCTGGAACGGCACGTTGAGCGGGAAGTGGCGCTTGCCGATCTCCACGCCCGGCGTGCTGGTGGGGATGAGCGCGCAGGTAATGCCCAGCGATTCGGTATCGCCCAGCAGACGATCGGGATCGAACAGCTTAAAGGCCAGCCCCAGCACGGTCGCTACTGGCGCCAGCGTGATGTAGCGCTTATTCCAGGTCAGGCGCATGCCGAGCACCTGCTTGCCCTGCCACTCGCCCATGCAGACCACGCCGGTATCAGGGATCGCACCGGCGTCGGAGCCCGCTTCCGGGCTGGTCAGCGCGAAGCAGGGGATCTCGTCGCCGCGCGCCAGACGCGGCAGATAGTGATTTTTCTGCTCGTCGGTGCCGTAATGCTGCAGCAGTTCGCCTGGCCCCAGCGAGTTAGGCACGCCGACGGTAATTGCCAGAATGCCGGAGACGCCTGCCAGCTTTTGCAGCACGCGTGCCTGCGCATAGGCGGAGAACTCGAGGCCGCCATACTCTTTCTTAATGATCATGGCGAAGAAACGCTGCTCTTTCAGATAGGCCCAGAGTTCCGGCGGCAGATCCGCCATCTCATGGGTGATGGCGAAGTCGTTCGCCATGCGGCACGCCTCTTCCACCGGGCCATCGAGAAACGCTTGCTCGGCCGGCGTCAGGCGCGGCTGCGGATAGTTGTGCAGCTTCTGCCAGTCCGGCTTGCCCTGAAACAGGTCGCCCTCCCACCAGGTGGTGCCAGCGTCGATCGCCTCTTTTTCCGTGCGCGACATCGGCGGCATTACCTTTTGAAAGCGCTGCAGCGTCGGCTTTGAAAACAGCGAACGGCGCATCGAGGGGAGGTTAAGCGGCAGCAGAAGGATCGCCAGCGGCAGCAGCAGCCAGAACGTCCAGATATGCGCCGCCGCCCAGGCAGCGGTCCACAACAGTAAAATCGCGCTGCTCGCCGCCAGAGAGACGCGGTGATAAAACAGGGCGCTGATTAACACCAGCGTCGCGAGGATCGACACAACCATCATAATCACGGCTCCGTAAGTAGTAAGAGGTCTGACCTGTTATGTGTAGAGGTGTATGCCACCTGCGTTCAATTAGCAATTTGTTTACATCGCAATTACAACCTTACTCACAAAATCGTTAAATCCGCTGTGGAGAGGAGGCGGGCTTTCGCGCGGCGCACGCTTTGCGCCAACCCGCCATTCCGTTAAACTTGAAAAGTCACTCTTTTACTAACAAGGACATCCCTATGTACCAGGACATCATTCGCTCCGAGCTGAATGAAGCAGCGGACACGCTTAATACCTTCCTCAGCGACGAGGCGAATATTCACGCCATTCAGCGCGCGGCGGTGCTGCTGGCCGACAGCTTTAAAGCGGGCGGGAAAGTGCTCTCCTGCGGCAACGGCGGCTCGCACTGTGACGCGATGCACTTCGCCGAAGAGCTGACCGGGCGCTATCGCGAGAACCGTCCGGGCTACCCGGCGATCGCCATCTCCGACGTCAGCCATCTCTCCTGCGTCAGCAACGATTTCGGCTACGACTACGTTTTCTCACGCTATATCGAAGCGGTGGGCCGTCCGGGCGACGTGCTGCTGGGGCTGTCGACCTCTGGCAACTCCGCCAATATCATTAAGGCGATCGAGGCGGCGCGCGCGCAGGGCATGAAGGTCATCACCCTGACCGGCAAAGATGGCGGCAAAATGGCGGGCTCGGCGGATATCGAAATTCGCGTGCCGCACTTCGGCTACGCCGACCGCATTCAGGAGATCCACATCAAAGTGATCCATATCCTGATGCTGCTGATTGAAAAAGAGATGGTGAAGTAACGGTGCTGGCCGCCATCTTGCTGGCTGGCGGCTTTTCTGACTAAGGCGGTAGCTATGTGCGAATTGCTCGGAATGAGCGCTAACGTTCCAACCGATATCTGTTTTAGTTTTACCGGCCTGGTGCAGCGCGGCGGTGGAACCGGGCCGCATAAAGATGGCTGGGGCATCACCTTTTATGAAGACCGGGGCTGCCGCACCTTTAAAGATCCGCTGCCGAGCTATAACTCGCCTGTCGCGCGGCTGGTGCAGGAGTATCCCATCAAGTCCCATTCGGTGGTGGCACATATTCGCCAGGCGAACCGCGGGCCGGTCTCGCTGGAAAACACCCATCCCTTTACCCGCGAGCTGTGGGGACGCAACTGGACCTACGCGCATAATGGCCAGCTAAAAGGTTATCGGCAGCTGGAAACCGGCCACTTCCGTCCGGTCGGCGAAACCGACAGCGAGAAGGCGTTCTGCTGGCTGCTGCACAAGCTGGCGACGCGCTATCCGCGCACGCCCGCCAACTGGCCGGCGGTGTTTCGCTATGTGGCGGAACTGGCGGGAGAGCTGCGGCAGAAAGGGGTGTTCAATATGCTGCTGTCGGACGGGCGCTATCTGATGGCGTTTTGCTCGACCAATCTCTACTGGATTACGCGCCGCGCGCCCTTCGGCAAAGCGCAGCTGCTCGATCAGGATGTCGAGATCGACTTCCAGCAGCACACCACCGCCAACGACGTAGTGACGGTGATTGCGACGCAGCCGCTGACGGCAAATGAAACCTGGCACCGCATCGTGCCAGGCGAGTGGGCGTTATTCTGCCTTGGAGAGCGCCAGAAATGATTTAGAGGCGGCTTCGGGATTGACGATCGCCGGGCTGCCGCTGTTCATCACATAGCTGCCGCTGGCGACGTTGACCGTCGGCGGCTGATGGTATTTCGCAAAGTACGCGTAGCCGGGCTGCAGCTCGCGCCAGAAGCTGGCGTAGGCGGAATAGCGATGGCGCTGCATGTTGGCGTCGGTCATGCGGAACGGGAAGATGCTGATGTTCACCTCTGACTGGCCGTTACGCAGCGCCGCGTTCACATAGGTGAAAATCTCATCCATGTAGGCGTCGGTCATCGCGTAGCAGCCGATCGACTTACAGTCGCCGTGGATCATCAGATAGTTGCCAGTGTAGGCATGCTCGCGATCGTACTGGTTAGGAAAGCCGACGTTGATAGCGCGATAAAAACGGCTGTCGGGCTTCAGCTGGTTGAGCCTGACGCTGTAAAAGCCTTCCGGGCTTTTAAAATCCCCTTCGCGGCGCTTCGGGCCGAGGCCGCCGGAGAAGTTACAGATGCGATAGGTATCAAGCAGGCGAAATTCGTTGCCGATTTTGCCATAGAGCTCCAGCGTGCGTTCTTCCTTAAAAATCTGCAGATAGACCGGGGTACCGAGTAGCTGTTTCTTTAATTCTTTACTCACCGGCGTCGACACTGGCTGCGTCGGCTCGGGAGTCATTGCCATGCTGAGGGCTGGCATCAAAATCATCGCAAACAGAAGTGCGATTTTGCCCATGCTGTGTATACCTTGAGTGAAGAGAACGATGACGCGAGACGCGTCTCAGACTTGCATTATCGGAAAACTCCGCTACCGCAGCGCAACATTAGCATTGTCTGTTTTTTTATCAAGACGCCGCCAGGTAAATTCGCGTTTTCCTCAAGGTATGACGGCCAGAAATTTGTAAACTTTAGTGGCGACGGATGTTAAATCCGTTTTTCGGGCGCGCCTGACGCGGCGGCGCTTTGGTATCTGTACATCTATACAGTATCATAAGGCGTGACGGAAAGCGGATGGCGGGCAAGCGTGAAAATCATACATGTCGATATGGACTGCTTCTATGCAGCGGTGGAGATGCGCGACAATCCGTCGCTGCGCGATATCCCCATCGCCATCGGCGGCAGCCGCGAACGGCGCGGCGTGATCAGCACCGCCAACTATCCAGCGCGCAAATTCGGCGTACGCAGCGCGATGCCTACCGCCATGGCGCTGAAGCTCTGTCCGCATCTGAAGCTGCTGCCGGGGCGCTTCGACGCCTATAAAGAGGCGTCGCAGCAGATCCGCGAAATTTTCCTGCGCTATACCCCCTTAATCGAGCCGCTGTCGCTGGACGAAGCCTATCTCGACGTCACCGACAGCCCGCACTGCCACGGCTCCGCCACGCTAATCGCCCGCGAGATCCGCGGCACTATTCAGCGCGAGACGGGGCTGACCGCCTCGGCCGGCATCGCGCCGATTAAGTTCCTCGCGAAAATCGCCTCCGATCTCAACAAGCCCGACGGCCAGTACGTTATTACGCCGCAGGAGATGCCTGATTTTCTGCTGTCGCTGCCGCTGGCGAAGATCCCGGGCGTCGGCAAGGTGGCGACGAAAAAGCTCGAGGAGATGGGGCTGCATACCTGCGCCGACGTGCAGAAAGCGGACGTGGCGCAGCTGCTCAAGCGCTTCGGCAAGTTTGGCCGCGTGCTGTGGGAGCGCAGCCACGGCATCGACGAGCGCGGCGTGGTGGTGGAGCGCGAACGCAAGTCCGTTGGCGTCGAGCGCACGCTGGCGGAAGATATTCACAGCTGGGAAGCCTGCCTGGAGATTATCGATTTTCTCTATGCGGAGCTGGAGCGCCGCCTGACGCAGGTTCGGCCCGACAGGCAAATCGCGCGGCAGGGCGTGAAGCTCAAGTTCAACGATTTCCAGCTGACGACGCAGGAGCATATCTGGCCGGAGCTGAACAAAGAGGATTTGATCGCGGTGGCGCGCAAAACCTGGGATGAGCGCCGCGCCGGACGCGGTGTGCGACTGGTGGGATTGCACGTTACGCTGCTCGATCCGCAGCTTGAGCGACAGCTGCTGCTGGGGTTGTAGCTGCAAACGAAACCTGATCGTCAGCTAACAGGCAACGCTAAAATCAAGGCGCTGCCAGGCTGGGCCGAAGAGCAAAGCGTCCCGCGGCAGGGATGCCGCGGGCCGAGCGCGCAGGGATGCCTTGAGCGACTTTGCGATCGGGCCAGCCTGGCAGCGCAAATACCTGACAAACAGCCTACGCCCACCTCACTAAACCCACCCGCAATAGCCGCTCAACCCCTTTAAGGCGCCGGATAGGTGTAGCGGCGGTGAATCGCCTCGATCCCTTCCAGCACGTCGGCGTCCAGCGTCAGGTTGAAGCTGTCGATATTGATCTTCAGCTGCTCCATCGTCGTTGCGCCCAGCAGGGTGCTGGCGACGAACGGCTGCTGACGCACATAGGCCAGCGCCATCTGCGACGGATCCAGGCGATGCTTCTGCGCCAGCGCCACATATTCCGCAATCGCCAGCTGTGACTGCTCGCCGCTGTAGCGCGTAAAGCGGCTGAACAGCGTGTTGCGCGCGCCGGCCGGTTTCGCGCCGTTCAGATACTTGCCGCTCAGCGTGCCGAAAGCGAGGCTGGAGTAAGCCAGCAGCTCAACCCCTTCATGCTGGCTGATTTCCGCCAGGCCCACTTCAAAGCTGCGGTTCAGCAGGCTATAGGGATTCTGAATGGTCACGATGCGCGGCAGCTCATGCTTCTCCGCCAGCTGCAGATAGCGCATCACGCCCCAGGCCGTTTCGTTCGACACGCCGATATAGCGAATTTTGCCGGCGCGCACCTGCTCGGTCAGCGCTTCCAGCGTCTCCAGCAGCGTGACGGGAATTGTGGTCTCGCTGTACTGATAGCCCAGCTTGCCGAAATAGTTGGTCTGGCGCTGTGGCCAGTGCAGCTGATAAAGGTCGAGGTAGTCGGTATTCAGGCGCTTCAGGCTGGCGTCCAGCGCCTCGCGGATATTTTTGCGGTCCAGCGCCTGGTTCGGGCGAATCGAGGCATCTGCGCCGCGCGACGGACCCGCGACCTTGCTGGCGAGGATCACTTTATCGCGGCTGCCGCGCGCCTTCAGCCAGCTGCCGATATACTGTTCGGTTAAACCCTGGGTTTCCGGGCGCGGCGGCACCGGGTACATTTCAGCGGTATCGATAAAGTTAATGCCGCTGGCGAGGGCGAAATCGAGCTGCTGGTGGGCGTCGGCTTCGCTATTCTGTTCACCAAACGTCATGGTTCCCAACCCCAGCTGACTCACTTCCAGCGTGCTATGGGGGATGCGGTGATAATGCATAGCCGTCTTCCTTATTTTTATGGAATGTAATGGTGTGTCCTGTGGGACTATAGCGCGTGAATCAGCGGGGAAGGAAGTGGGGAAAATCGGGGAAATCACCTGTCCGGGCAAATTGCGGGACAGGTGAGCTGAAATGGCACTTAACGCTCAATAATGGTCGACACTTCGTCGCCATTTATCTGCACTTCATGGCCTGACTGATCGGTATATTTCACCAGACCGGTCTCTTTATCGATGGTCGGCTTGCCTTCCGTCATAATCATCTGGCCGTTTTTCGTTGCCATTACATAATCTGAACTGCATCCGCTCAGTGTCACGGCGGCAAAAATCAACACTGCTACGCCTGCCAACTCTCTCATCACGCTTATTCCTCTCACTCCCGTCAGCCAGTGGACCGCATCGCCCCGTCAGAAGCCACGCAGCATCAACTGCAAAAAGTGTAGTAATAAATGGTTTTGGCGCTTTGCGTTATCGCATGAATCTGAAAATAAAAGGGCGACCTGAGGCCGCCCTTGACATCTTACGCCGCGCTTTTCTTAGCGCGCATCAGGTTCAGACACTCGACGGCCATCGAGAAGAACATGGCGAAATAAATGTAACCTTTTGGTACATGCACCGCGAAACTCTCCAGAATCAGGGTAAAACCCACCAGAATCAGAAAAGAGAGGGCGAGCATTTTGATCGAAGGATGGCGATCGACAAACTCGCCGATGGCGCGCGCGGCGAACATCATCATCAGCACGGCGATCACTACCGCCGCCATCATAATAAAGAGATGATCGGAAAGGCCCACGGCGGTAATCACCGAGTCCAGGCTAAAGATGATATCCAGCAGCATGATTTGCACGATAGCGCCGAAAAAGGAGTGCACGTTGGTCTTGTGCTCCTCTTCGCCGCCTTCGATGGTTTCATGGATCTCCATGCTCGATTTCCACAGCAGAAACAGACCGCCGCCAAGCAGGATCAGATCGCGCCAGGAGAAGGCGTGATCGAGCAGGGTAAACAGCGGATGGGTCAGACGTGCGACCCAGGCGATAGAGGCCAGCAGGGCGAGACGCATCAGCATGGCGCCCATCAGGCCGAGACGACGCGCGCTGGCCTGCTGATGTTTAGGCAGTTTCGCCACCACCAGCGACAGGAAAATAATAT
Source organism: Pantoea sp. NGS-ED-1003 (assembly GCF_000738765.1). Taxonomy (NCBI): domain Bacteria; kingdom Pseudomonadati; phylum Pseudomonadota; class Gammaproteobacteria; order Enterobacterales; family Erwiniaceae; genus Pantoea; species Pantoea sp. NGS-ED-1003. The sequence continues at coordinate 260,242 of NZ_JPQA01000007.1, read as the reverse complement.
TATCAATACCCAGAACCACTTCGAGGATGGTCAGCGTGCCCAGCGCCAGCCAGGCGTTGGGATCGGTTATCCACTCAAACATGCGCACACTCAATCTTAAACGAAAAGTAAACGGCGATTATACGCATCCACTTTGATGAACTTACAGTAAAAAATGACGCGCCAGCAGCGGCGCGGTGAAGCTCTTTTTCAGGTAAAAACCGCGCGGCAGCGTCATAATCGGCTCGCCGTGTTCGCCGATGCCTTCGGTCAACGCCCTGCTGTTGGCGGCTTTCGGCCGGATCTGCAGCCAGGCGCCGTGGCGCGCGGTAATGCGTTCAACCTGGCCCAGCACGATCATATCCATCAGCTCCTCCCAGTCCTGGCGCAGCATGCGATCTTCCTCTTCGCTCGGGCTCCACAGCAGCGGCGCGCCGACGCGACGCTGGGCGAGAGGAATGGCGCGATCGCCCTCCACCGGGATCCACAGCACGCGCGCCAGTTTATGGCGCACGTGGCTCGTCTCCCAGGTCACGCCGCTGTTGCCGGTCAGCGGCGCCACGCAGACAAAGGTGGTTTCCAGCGGTTTGCCCTGCGCGTCGATGGGAATGGTTTTGAGTTCAATGCCGAGATGAGCGAAATCCTGCTCCGCCTTGCTGCCTGCGCTGGCGCCCAGATAACGCTCCAGCAGCATGCCGACCCAGCCTTTATCGCGTTTCAGATCGGCCGGCATCGGCAGGCTGGCCTGCTCGGACAGGGCCGCCAGCGACTGGCCCGCCAGCGCATGGGCGCGCGCCAGGAGAACGGCTTCATTTTCGGGCGGGGCAGGCAGCTGGAACATAACGAATACTCTGTTGGTTAAAAAATAGGCAACTTTTTTCCTGCAAACTTTTCCCACAGCGGCGTCAGGAGAAAGGGCGCTGATAATAGCATGATTCTGCATGCTTTTTTAATTACGCGCCGTGCCGGCTTGCCACAGCCGTACAAGGTTATCCCGGACTGACGGCAATAATGAACAGGATCTTCGCCTGAGTTATCCACAGATCGGTGGGATAACCCCGCTGCACTCGCGCTACTGGTTCCATTTACAGCCTTGACTTTAGTGAAAAAGGCGCTTTTTTATCCAGTGATGAGCAAGTTTACTGCATTGTCTGTGGATAAAAACGACGTCGCTTGATCTTTAACCAGCTAAAACGCTTTCGCGCCTTCCACCGCAAATGTGGCTGTTTTTATTCTGAATAAGAGTCGGTTAATTTGCTGTTTTTAAACTATAAAAATCATTTGTCACTATGCGGGGCTGATAAGGGACGCAAAAGTTTATTCAGCTAATTCCCGTGTTCTGCACAAAGCTATCCACAGAAAACGTGAATAAGATCGCCTCTTTGCCGCGTTAATTGTTTATAACTCTGGCCAATGCTGTGAGTTATCCAGGTGCGATGCCGCGTTCTTCCCGACAATCCAGTGGTTTACCGCCTGTAAGGAGTGTGAAACAATCAGGCTATTCAAATTTAGCTTTGAGGTAGTCCAGTGATCGATGATGATGGCTACCGCCCGAATGTTGGTATCGTAATCTGTAACAGGCAAGGACAAGTGTTGTGGGCCAGGCGCTTTGGACAGCACTCCTGGCAGTTTCCTCAGGGAGGCATCAATCCGGGTGAAACCGCCGAACAGGCGATGTATCGCGAACTGTTCGAAGAAGTTGGTTTACACCGTAAAGATGTTCGAATACTTGCATCTACCCGAAACTGGTTGCGCTACAAATTGCCAAAACGTTTGGTGCGTTGGGACACAAAGCCGGTGTGTATCGGCCAGAAACAAAAGTGGTTTCTTCTGCAGTTGATGAGCAGTGACGCGGATATCAATGTGCAACACAGCAGCACGCCGGAGTTCGACGGCTGGCGCTGGGTGAGCTTCTGGTATCCGGTGCGTCAGGTTGTCTCCTTTAAACGCGACGTCTATCGTCGCGTGATGAAGGAATTCGCTGGCGTGGTAATGTCGATGCAGGAGAGTGCGGGGCAGCAGCGCAGCGCGCCAGCCCATCGACGGAAAAGAGGATAGGCCACGCCCTTATGCTCACTCAGTTGCGCGAAATAGTAGAAAAGGTGGCGGGCGCGCCGCGGCTTAACGACGCGCTCGACATCCTGGTCAATGAGATCTGCCTGGCGATGGACACGGAAGTGTGCTCTGTTTATCTCGCGGATCACGATCACCATTGCTACTACCTGATGGCCACGCGCGGCCTAAAAAAACCGCGCGGGCGCACCGTTACGCTGGCGTTCGACGAAGGGATTGTCGGCCTGGTGGGACGGCTCGCCGAACCCATCAACCTTGCGGATGCGCAAAGCCACCCCAGCTTCAAATATATTCCCGCCGTTAAAGAAGAGCGCTATCGCTCCTTCCTTGGCGTGCCGATCATCAGCCGCCGGCAGCTGCTGGGCGTGCTGGTGGTGCAGCAGCGCGAACACCGACAGTTCGACGAGAGCGAAGAGTCCTTCCTGGTCACGCTGGCGACGCAGATGGCGACCCTGCTGTCGCAGTCGCAGCTCGGCCAGCTGTTCGGCCAGTTCCGCCAGACGCGGGTGCGCGCTATCGCCGCCGCGCCAGGCGTCGCCGTCGCCCCGGGCTGGGTCGACGAAACGCAGCCGCTGCTGGATCAGGTCTCCGCCGCCTCGACGCTCGATGTGCAGCGCGAACGCGAACGCCTGGTGCTGGCGATGAGCGAAGCCGCCAGCGAATTCCGCCGCTTCAGCAAACGTTTCGCCGCCGGGGTACAGAAAGAGAGCGCGGCGATCTTCGATCTTTACTCCCACCTGTTGACCGATGCCCGCCTGAAAAAAGATCTGTTTGACGAGATCGAGCAGGGATCGGTCGCCGAATGGGCGGTCAAAAAGGTCATCGAAAAATTCGCCGCCCAGTTCGCTAGCCTGAGCGACAGCTACCTGCGCGAGCGCGCGGGCGATCTGCGCGTGCTGGGCCAGCGCCTGCTGTTTCATCTCGATGACTCGCTGGTCGGCACCAACGCCTGGCCGGAACGTTTTGTACTGGTGGCCGACGAGCTTACCGCCACCACGCTGGCGGAGCTGCCGCACGAGCGGCTGGCGGGCATCGTGGTGCGCGACGGCGCCGCTAACTCGCACGCCGCTATCCTGACGCGCGCCATGGGCATTCCCACGGTGATGGGCGCCGATATCCTGCCTGCGCAGCTCAATAAGCGTCTGCTGATCGTCGACGGCTACCGCGGCGAACTGTTAATCGATCCCGAGCCGGTGCTGGTGCAGGAGTATCAGCGCTTGATCAGCGAAGAGAACGCGCTGAGCAAAATGGCGGAAGGGGTGGTCGATCAGCCGGGCGAGCTGAAAAGCGGCGAGCGCATCCAGGTGATGCTTAACGCTGGCCTCAGCCCGGAGCATGAACAGACGCTCGACAGCTGGGTAGACGGCATCGGCCTCTACCGCACCGAAATTCCCTTTATGCTGCAGAACGGCTTCCCGTCCGAAGAGGAGCAGGTGGCGCAGTATCAGGGCATGCTGCAGCTGTTTCACAACAAGCCGGTCACGCTGCGCACGCTGGACGTCGGCGCCGATAAACAGCTGCCCTATATGCCGATCAGCGAAGAGAATCCCTGTCTCGGCTGGCGCGGCATTCGCCTGACGCTCGATCAGCCGGAAATTTTTCTGGTGCAGGTGCGCGCAATGCTGCGCGCCAACGCCGCCTCAGGCAACCTCAGCATTCTGCTGCCGATGATCAGCCATATCGACGAGATCGACGACGCGGTGCGGCTGATCCAGCGCGCCGGACGCGAAGTGGAAGAGATGCTGGGCTACGTGATCCCCAAACCGCGCATCGGCGTGATGATCGAAGTGCCGTCGATGCTGTTTATGATCCCGCAGCTGCAGTCGCGCGTCGATTTCGTTTCGGTCGGCACCAACGATCTGACCCAGTATCTGATGGCGGTGGATCGCAACAACACACGCGTCGCCAACCTCTACGATCCGCTGCATCCCGCGATGCTGCGCGCGCTGCAGGCGATCGCCACCGAAGCCCGTCTGGCGAATCTCGAACTCTGTCTTTGTGGTGAAATGGCGGGCGATCCGATGTGCGTCGCGCTGCTGGTGGGGCTTGGCTATCACCATCTCAGCATGAACGGCAAGAACGTGCCGCGCGTAAAATATCTGCTGCGCCATCTGGATAAAGAAGAGACGCAAAAGCTGAGCGAGCAAGGCCTGAGCGCGCACACCGCGTCGGAGGTCCGCCATCTGGTCGCCGCCTTTATGGAGCGGCGCGGGCTGGGCGGCCTGATCCGCGGCGGGCGCTAGGCGTTATCCTCGTTTACATTTACGCTGCTCTGTAAAAAACCAGGCTGTGCTATCATGCGCAGCCTTTAACATATCCGCCTGGCGCCCCTTTTTCAGGGCTGAAAATTGAATGGTGAATGATGAATAACGGCTATATCGCATTTCCGCAGTTCGATCCGGTGATCTTCTCTATCGGACCGGTTTCGCTGCACTGGTACGGACTGATGTACCTCGTCGGCTTTATTTTTGCCATGTGGCTGGCGGTGCGCCGCGCCAACAAACCCGGCAGCGGCTGGAAAAAAGAGGAGGTTGAAAACCTGCTCTATGCTGGCTTCCTCGGCGTCTTCCTCGGCGGCCGCATCGGCTACGTGCTCTTCTATAACCTGCCGCTGTTTCTGGACAACCCGCTCTATCTGTTCAAAGTCTGGGATGGCGGCATGTCGTTCCACGGCGGCCTGATCGGCGTTATCGTGGTGATGCTGATCTTCGCGCGCCGCACCAAACGTACTTTTTTCCAGGTCTCTGACTTTATCGCGCCGCTGATCCCGTTCGGCCTCGGCGCAGGCCGTCTCGGCAACTTTATCAACGGCGAACTGTGGGGCCGCGTGGCGCCTGATTTCAAATTCGCCATGCTCTTCCCCGGCTCGCGCAGTGAAGATGTGGCGCTGGCGGCGAATAACCCGGGCTACCAGGATCTGCTGAACACCTACGGCGTGCTGCCGCGTCATCCGTCCCAGCTCTATGAGCTGATGCTGGAAGGCGTGGTGCTGTTTATTATTCTCAACCTGTTTATTCGCAAACCGCGTCCGATGGGCAGCGTCTCCGGCCTGTTCCTCATCGGCTACGGCGCGTTTCGCATTATTGTTGAATTCTTCCGTCAGCCGGATGCGCAGCTCGGCCTGTTCGAGGGCGGCGTCAGTATGGGGCAGATCCTCTCCATTCCGATGATCCTGGCGGGCATTATCATGATGGTCTGGGCGTATCGTCGTCGCCCGCAGCAACACACTCGAGAGGTAAAATGAAACAGTATCTGGACCTGATGCAACACGTGCTGAACCACGGCACGCCGAAATCTGACCGTACCGGCACCGGCACGCTGTCGATTTTCGGCCACCAGATGCGTTTCAACCTGCAGGACGGCTTTCCGCTGGTGACCACGAAAAAAGTGCATCTGCGCTCAATCATTCATGAGCTGCTGTGGTTTCTGAAAGGCGAGACCAATATCCGCTATCTGAAAGAGAACAAGGTCACTATCTGGGACGAGTGGGCGGATGAAAACGGCGACCTTGGTCCGGTTTACGGCAAACAGTGGCGCAGCTGGGGCAGCGCGCGCGGCGAAGAGATCGACCAGATTGCGAAGGTTATCGAACAGCTGAAACGCGATCCCGATTCGCGTCGTATTATCGTCTCGGCGTGGAACGTCGGCGAGCTGGACGAGATGGCGCTGGCGCCGTGCCACGCGTTCTTCCAGTTCTACGTGGCGGACGGCAAACTCTCCTGCCAGCTCTATCAGCGCTCCTGCGATATCTTCCTTGGCCTGCCGTTCAATATCGCCAGCTACGCGCTGCTGGTGCATATGGTGGCGCAGCAGTGCGATCTGCAGGTCGGCGATTTCGTCTGGACCGGCGGCGACACGCACCTTTACAGTAACCATCTGGAGCAGGCGCGTCTGCAGCTGACGCGCGAGCCGCGCGCGCTGCCGAAGCTGGTGATTAAGCGCAAGCCCGACTCGATCTTCGACTACTGCTTCGAGGATTTCGAGATCGAAGGCTACGATCCTCATCTCGCCATTAAGGCGCCGGTCGCGGTGTAACATCCCGACCTGCGGTAACAAAGCCCCGGCGTAGCCCTGCTCGCCGGGGCTTTTTTTATCCAGCTTTTGCGCCTTCTGTCGCATTTCCTTGTGGTCACCTGCAACCCGCCCATTTTTGCTGTAAAGCGGCGCGCATGCCCGGCCAGCACCGCTGGCGACGGCACGCGTGGCGCGGCAGAGTAGCGCCATGAAAAAGAGAACAGACCAGGGTTTTACGCTACCGGAACTGCTGTTCGTGCTGGTTATCGTCGGCATCCTCAGCCTCGGCGCGCTGCAGGGCTGGCAGCGTTGGCAGCAGCGACAGCAGCTGCGCGAGACCGCGCAACAGCTGCAGGGCTTTTTACAGCGTCTGCGCGCCCAGGCCAACTGGCAGAACCAGGATCGCGCGCTCTGGCTGATACCGGGCGAGCGCGGCTGTCTGGGCAGCGGCCCGAAACCCGAGGGCCGCTGCGCGCGCGGCGGGCGGCTGCGGTTCGTCGCGCCTTATCCCGGCGTTAGCCTGACTGCGCTGCGCGGCGAGCCGGGCTTTTACGGCCGCCGCAACATGGCGAAGGCGGGCAGCCTGGAGTTCGGCAACGCCAGCGGCAGGCTGCGGCTGATTATCTCAGCGCGCGCGCGCATTCGTCTCTGCCAGCCGGAGGAGCAGGGATGCGACTGAAGATGGCGGGATTCAGCCTGCTGGAGATGCTGGTGGCGATGGCCGTTAGCGCCGTGCTGATGCTGAGCGCGGGACGCTTTTTACCGCTGCTGATCGGAGAGAGTCTGCGCCTGCAGCAACGCGTTCAGCTACGGGAAGATCTGCAGCAGCTGATGCAGACGCTGGAAAAAGCGGTGCGCCGCGCCGGCTACTGCAACGGCGAGTGCAGCGGGACGGCGCTCAGCCTTTCCACCGGCTGCCTGCTGCTGCGCTGGGACGACAACAGCAACGGAAGATGGGAAGGCGTGAGCCACAGCGAAAGCGATTACTACGGCTTTCGGCTGCGACAAAAGCAGCTGGAAACTCAACGCGGCGTGGACGGCTGCGGCGGCACCGGCTGGGAACGCCTGACCGATCCCGCCTTTCTCACTATTGAGCAGTTCAGCGTCGAACGCGCGGGCGCGCTGATTAAGCTGCGGCTGGCCGGTCGCGCCGGTCGCTGGCTGGAAACGCTGGAAAGCTGGATCGAGGGCGAAAATCTGTGAATCAACAAGGCAACAGTGCGCTGGGCATGGTGCTGACGATCCTGCTGGCAGGCAGCCTGACGCTGCACGCCAGCCGGGAACGGCTGGAGCAGAGCATGTCGCTGGTGGCCGACGAGCGGCAGCACTATCGCGATTTCTGGGCGGCGCAGTCGGCGCTGCAGTGGGGGCTGACGCTGAGCTGGACGACGCCGCAGGGCTGTCAGCAGGCGCCGGAGCAGGGCTGGCAAAGCTGTTTGCAGAAGGTAAACGATGAGCGAGCGTTACTTACAGGCCGCGCGGCGGCGAGCGAACTGGCGCTGCGGCGCTGGGTGGCGAGGGAAGGGAGCCGGATCAGGCCGCTGCCGCACGGCTGGATCGACTACTGCCCGCTGGCCGCGGCAACGCTCTGCCTGTAGGCAGCACGGGTTCAGCCTGCCGGAAGCGCTGTTCGCGCTGCTGCTGCTGGCGACGAGCGTCAGCGCGCTGCTGCAGTATCATCGCGCTCTGACGCAGGGCTTCAACCAGCAGTGGCAGCAGCGCGTGGCGGCGCGCGTCGCCGCTCAGCGTCTGATAAGCCACGAGGTCGCGGGCTGGCGTACCTCGCTGCAACGCAGCGGCGCCGTCTCGACCTGCACGCTGGAGCGCGCCGAGGTTAGTGGACCTTACGAGGCGCACGCCATGCTGACGCGTTTACGTTGCTGAGAGGCAAAAGCGCCCCCATGCTATGGGCAACCCCGGCGATACGCGGTAGAGTGACCAGTCTGCCGCTTTGCCGCGCCAGACAGTGTCACCACAGGAGTTTTCATGTTTCACGTTTATCACTCAAACCAGCTCGATGTTCTGAAGATTCTCGCGGCAGCGGTGATAGAACATGACCCCCTTAGCGATCCCTTCGCCGCTGAAACCGTGCTGGTGCAGAGTCCCGGCATGGCGCAGTGGCTGCAGATGGAGCTGGCGCACACCTTTGGCATCGCCGCCAATATCGACTTCCCGCTTCCCGCCTCCTTTATCTGGGATATGTTCGTGCGCGTACTGCCGGATATTCCCGCCGAAAGCGCCTTTACCAAAGCCAGCATGAGCTGGAAGCTGATGCATCGCCTGCCGACCCTGCTGACCGAAGAGGCCTTTGTTTCGCTGCGCCACTATCTGCACGACGACAGCGACAAGCGCAAGCTGTTCCAGCTCTGCTCACGCGTCGCCGATCTCTTCGACCAGTATCTGGTCTATCGCGCCGACTGGCTGAATCGCTGGGAGCAGGGCGAGCTGGTGGAAGGACTGGGCGATGCGCAGCTGTGGCAGTCGGCGCTGTGGCGCGACCTGGTGGCCTACACCGAGGCGCTGGGTCAGCCGAAATGGCACCGCGCCAATCTCTATGCGCGCTTTATTCAGACGCTGGAGCGAGCCGAGCATGCGCCGCCCAGTCTGCCGAAGCGCGTCTTTATCTGCGGCATCTCCGCCTTGCCGCCGGTCTATCTCCAGGCGCTGCAGGCGCTGGGCCGTCATATCGATATTCATCTGCTGTTTACCAATCCCTGCCGCGATTACTGGGGCGATATTCAGGACTACGCCTTCCTGGCGAAGCTGCAGAGCCGCCAGCGTCGTCGCCTCGACAGCGAAGAGGCGCGCGATCTCTTCAGCGATCCGCTCGACGCGCCGGCGCGTTTCAACGCCGAAGGGGAACAGCAGCTCAGCAACCCGCTGCTGGCCTCCTGGGGCAAGCTGGGCCGCGACAACCTGTTCCTGCTGAGTCAAATGGACGAGGCGGATGACGTCGACGCCTTCGTCGAGGTCGAGGAAGACAACCTGCTGCACGCCATGCAGCACGACCTGCTGCATCTGCAGGATAACGCGGTGCTGGGGCTAAACGCGGAAGAGCTCGCCTGGAGCGGCAGCAAGCGTCTGCTCGATCCCGACGATCGATCGATTAGCGTGCAGATCTGCCACAGCGCCCAGCGCGAAGTGGAAGTCTTGCAGGATCATTTGCTGGCGATGATGGAGGCGGATCCCGGTCTTAAACCGCGCGATGTTATCGTGATGGTGGCCGATATCGACAGCTACGCTCCCTTTATTCAGGCGGTCTTCGCTAACGCGCCCGCCGATCGCTATCTGCCCTTCTCTATCTCCGATCGCCGCGCCAGCCAGGCGCATCCGGCGATATTCGCCTTTCTCAGCCTGCTGGCGCTGCCGGACAGTCGCTTTGCGGCGGAAGATGTGCTGGCGCTTCTGGAGGTGCCGGCGCTGGCGAACCGATTTTCGGTGGATGAGAGCGGCCTGCGCCTGCTGCGCCGCTGGGTAGACGAGTCGGGCGTGCGCTGGGGACTGGACGACGACAGCGCCGAAGCCTTGGCGCTGCCGGTCACCGGCCAGCACACCTGGCGCTTCGGCCTGGAGCGCATGCTGCTGGGCTATGCGATGGAGAGCCATCACGGCGACTGGCAGGGCATTCTGCCCTACGACGAGTCGAGCGGCCTGGTCGGCGAGCTGGCTGGCCACCTGGCGGAGCTGCTGATGCGGCTGAACCACTGGCGCGCGCGGCTCAGCGAATCCCGTCCGCTGGAAGGCTGGCTGCCGCTTTGTCGGGAAATGATCAACGACTTCTTCCACGGTGACGCCGAAGCGGAAGCCGCGCTGCTACTGGTTGAAGAGCAGTGGAAACAGCTGATCGAATATGGCCAGGCGGCGCGTTATGAGGCGGCTATTCCGGTGACGCTGCTGCGCGACGATCTGCGCGCGCGTCTCGATCAGCAGCGTATCAGCCAGCGCTTTCTCGCCGGTCAGATTAACTTCTGCACGCTGATGCCGATGCGTTCGATTCCCTTCCGCGTGGTCTGCCTGCTCGGCATGAACGACGGCGTTTATCCCCGCACGCTGCCGGCGCCGGGCTTCGACCTGATGCAGCAGCAGACGCGCAAAGGCGATCGCAGCCGACGCGACGACGACCGCTATCTGTTTCTCGAGGCGCTGCTTTCTGCGCAGGAACGGCTCTATATCAGCTATATCGGCCGCGCCATTCAGGATAATACGGAACGCTATCCCTCGGTGCTGGTCACAGAGCTGCTGGATTACATCGGCCAGAGCTTCTGTCTGCCTGGCGACGAAGCGAAGGAGCTGGACGAGAGCGCGCAGCGCGTACAGCGCCATATTCAGCATCTTCACAGCCGCATGCCGTTCGCCGCCGAGAATTTTCACCCGCAGTCGCGCTGCCACAGCTTTGCGCGCGAATGGCTGCCCGCCGCGCAGGGAAAAGGCGAGGCGCAGCCCGACTTTGTGCAGCCGCTGCCGCTGGCGGAGATGGAATCGGTCTCCTGCGAGCAGTTCCTGCGCTTCTGGCGGCATCCGGTGCGCGCCTGGTTTCATCAGCGGCTCGGCGTCGCCTTCTGGCTGGAAGAGACGGAGCTGTCGGACAACGAGCCTTTCGCGCTCGACAGCCTGGAGCGCTACCAGATCAACGCCGAGCTGCTGAACGCGCTGGTGGAGGGCGAAGATACGCAGCGTCTTTACGCTCTGCATCGCGCGGCAGGCAACCTGCCTTACGGCGCGTTCGGCGAGCTGTTCTGGCAGGCGCAGCAGGAGGAGATGCAAGAGGTGGCGGCGGCGGTCATCGAGCAGCGCAGCGAAGGCGACAGCTGGGAAGTCACTCTGCCGCTCGGCGGCGTCACGCTGACCGGCTGGCTGACGCAGGTCCAGCGTGACGGCCTGCTGCGCTGGCGTCCAGGGGTGCTGAACATGAACGACGGCCTGCTGCTCTGGCTGGAGCACCTTATCTACTGCGCGCTGGGCGGCGACGGGGAAAGCCGCATGATGGGCAGAGAAAACAGCCGCTGGCGCTTTGCGGCGGTGGCGCAGCCGGAGGCGGAGGCGATGCTGACGCGCTATATGCAGGGCTATCAGCAAGGCATGTCGCAACCGCTGCTGCTGCTCAACAAGAGCGGCGGCGCCTGGCTGACGGCAAGTTACGACAAAAAAACGCAGCAGCTGCTGCTGGATGAAGCGACCCAGGTCAAAGCGCGCAATCGCCTGCTGCAGGCCTGGACGGGCGGCTATCAGCAGGAAGGCGAGGGCGGCGATCCCTACCTGCAGCGGCTCTGTCGCGTATTGAACGAGGCGCAGATAGCGCAAATCACCGAGGCTGCGCAGCGCTGGTATCTGCCGGTGTTGCAGGCTCACCTGGATGATGAATAGCAAGCGGCGCGACGAGCTCTGACGCGTCGACGCCCGATAACAAGGTATGTCAGTTTGCACCATTTTCGGCTGCGCCTGCCTGGCAGCGCAGTTTCAAGGGTAACAGAAGGGGTTTACATGCGTAGATACGCTCGCTGGATAGCGGCGCTGATGTTGAGCCTGGCGGCCTGCGCCACGCTGGCGCAAGCCGCGACGGGCTGGACGCCGGTCAATGAAACCATTCGCAAAAGCGAAAAAGATACGCGCCAGTATCAGGCCATCAGGCTCGATAACGGCCTGACCGTGCTGCTGGTTTCCGACGCGCAGGCGCCGAAGTCGCTGGCGGCGCTTACGCTGCCTATCGGTTCGCTGGACGACCCGGATCAACAGCTCGGGCTGGCGCACTTTCTCGAGCATATGGTGCTGATGGGATCGCAGCGTTATCCACAGCCGGACAATCTGGCGGAGTTCCTGAAAAAGCATGGCGGCAGCCACAACGCCAGCACCGCTTCCTACCGCACCGCCTTCTACCTTGAGGTGGAAAACGATGCGCTGGAGCCAGCGGTGGATCGTATGGCGGACGCGCTGGCCGCGCCGCTGCTCGATCCGGTCAACGCCGATCGCGAACGCAACGCCGTCAACGCCGAGCTGACGATGGCGCGCTCGCGCGACGGTCTGCGTATGGCCCAGGTCGGCGCGGAGACGCTCAATCCGGCGCATCCCGGCTCGCGCTTCTCCGGCGGCAACCTCGACACGCTAAAGGATAAGCCGGACAGCAAGCTGCTTGACGCGCTGTCGACGTTCTACCATACCCACTACTCCGCCAACCTGATGAAGGCGGTGCTCTACAGCAATAAACCGCTGCCGGAGATGGCGCAGATCGCCGCCAACACCTTTGGCCGCATCGCGAATCACGACGCGACGGTTCCCGCTATCGACGTGCCTGTGGTGACCGAGGCGCAGCAGGGCATCGTGATCCACTACGTTCCGGCGCAGCCGCGCAAGCAGCTGAAGATTGAGTTCCGCATCGCCAATAACAGCGATCGCTTCCGCAGCAAGACCGATACGCTGATCGGCTACCTGATCGGCAACCGCAGCAAAAACACCCTGGCCGACTGGCTGCAAAAGAGGGGGCTGGCGGACGGCGTCAATGCCGGCGCCGATCCGATGAGCGAACGCAGCAGCGGCGTCTTCGCCATTACCGCCTCGCTCACCGACAAAGGGCTGGCGCAGCGCGACGAGGTGGTGGCGGCCATTTTCAGCTACATCGCCATGCTGCGCGAGCAGGGCATCGACAAACGCTACTTTGACGAAGTCTCGCACGTGCTGGCGCTCGATTTTCGCTATCCCTCGCTGACGCGCGATATGGATTACATTGAGTGGCTGGCGGACACCATGCTGCGCGTGCCGGTAGAGCATACGCTGGACGCGCCATACCTGGCCGACGACTATGATGCCGCCGCCATTAAAGCGCGCCTCGACGAGATGACGCCGCAGCATGCGCGCATCTGGTATATCAGCCCGCAGGAGCCGCACAACAAAGAGGCCTACTTCGTCAACGCGCCCTATCAGGTCGATCGCATCAGCGACCAGACCTTCGCCGACTGGCGCCAGCGCGCCAGCCAGATCCAGCTCTCGATGCCGACGCTGAATCCCTATATTCCTGACGATTTCACCCTGATCCCGCAGGATGGCAAAAGCTACAGCCATCCGGTCGCGCTGCCCAACGACTTCGGCATGCCGATCTACTGGATGCCGAGCCGTTTTTACGCCAGCGAGCCGAAAGCCTCAGTGACGCTGGCGCTGCGCAACCAGCACGCCATCAGCGATGCGCGTCAGCAGGTGCTGTTCGGCCTCAACGACTATCTCTCCAGCCTGGCGCTGGATGAGCTTAACTCGCAGGCGTCGGTCGGCGGCATCAGCTTCTCCACCAGCGAAAACGACGGGCTGGTCTTCAGCGCCAGCGGCTTTACCCAGCGGCTGCCGACGCTGCTGAAAAAACTGGTGGAAGGCTATGCCACCTTCCAGCCTACGCCGCAGCAGCTGGAGCAGGCGAAATCCTGGTATCTCGATCAGCTGGACGCGGCGGACAAGGGCAAGGCGTTCGAACTGGCGATCCAGCCAATGCAGATGCTGTCGCAGCTCCCCTATACGCAGCGCGAGACGCGCCGCGCGCTGGTAAAGGCGATCGCTCTCGACGAGGTAGTGGCGTATCGCGACAATCTGATCCATCATGCGACGCCTGAACTGCTGGCGGTGGGCAACCTCAGCGCCGAAAGCGTGACCCAGCTTGGCCGCGAGCTGAAGCAGCAGATGCAGACGCAGGGCACGCAGCTCTGGCGCAGCAACTACGTCTCTTTCGCTAAGCCGGTAAAAGCCAACCTGCAGAAAGCGGGCAGCAGCACCGATTCGGCGCTGGCGGCGCTCTACGTGCCGCTCGGCTACGACGAATATCAGGGCATGGCGAACAGTTCGATGCTGAGCCAGATCGTGCAGCCCTGGTTCTACAACCAGCTGCGCACCGAAGAGCAACTGGGCTATGCGGTGTTCGCTTTCCAGATGCCGATCGGCCGTCAGTGGGGCATCGGCTTCCTGCTGCAGAGCAACAGCAAGCAGCCCGCCTATCTGCTGCAGCGCTATCAGGCCTTCTATCCGCAGGCGGAGAAACGGCTGCGCGCCATGCCGCAGGAGGACTTCGCGCAGTATCAGCAGGCGATGATCAACCAGCTGAAGCAGCGGCCGCAGACCCTTGACGAAGAGGCGTCGCGCTATAGTCGCGACTTCGATCGCCAGAACTACGCTTTCGATACGCGGCAGAAGGTCATCGCGCAGATCCAGCAGCTGACGCCGGACGCGCTGGCAGACTTCTTCCATCGCGCCGTACTGCAGAAAGAGGGCATGGCGATGACGTCGCAGATTGCTGGCAACAGCGCGGATAAAGCGGCTTTTGCCCAGCTGCCCGGCTGGAAAACCTGGAATGAGGTGGCGAAACTGCAGCAGTCGCTACCGGTTAAGAGTGAGACGCAATGAGTTACCCTGAATCGCTGAATCCGTTGACGCTGCCGCTGCGCGGCGAGCGTCTGATCGAGGCTTCGGCGGGCACCGGCAAAACCTTTACCATCGGCGTGCTCTATCTGCGCCTGCTGTTAGGGTTGGGCGGCGAAAACAGCTACAGCCGTCCGCTGTCGGTGGAAGAAATACTGGTGGTGACCTTTACCGAGGCCGCCACCGCCGAACTGCGCGGGCGCATCCGCGAAAATATCCACGAGCTGCGCCTGGCCTGCGTGCGCGGCGCGAGCGGCAATCCGATGCTGGCGCTTCTGCTGGAGCAGATTGACGATCTCTCGCAGGCCGCTTCGCTGCTGCTGGCGGCGGAGCGTCAGATGGACGAAGCGGCGATCTTCACCATTCACGGCTTCTGCCAGCGCATGCTTAACCTGAACGCCTTCGAGTCCGGCATGCTGTTCGAGCAGGAGCTGATAGAGGACGAGGCGGCGCTGTTTAAGCAGGCGACCGCGGATTTCTGGCGACGCCACTGCTATCCGCTGACGCTGGATGTGGCGCGCGCCATCGTCGCCGAGTGGAACGGACCAGAGAGTTTGCTGACGACGCTGCGGCCCTGGCTGCAGGGCGAATCGCCGCGGCTGAAACGGCCGCCGACCGACGATGAAACCCTGGCGACGCGCCACGCCGCCAACCTGGCGCGCATCAGCGAGATGAAGCGCCAGTGGCAGGCGGTAAGCGACGAAGTCGAAGGCATCGTCAGCCAGTCCGGCGTGGATAAGCGCAGCTACAGCAGCAAATATCTGCCGCTCTGGGTGGCGAAAATCTCTCAGTGGGCCAACAGCGAAACAACCGACTATCTCTTCCCGAAAGAGCTGGAGCGTTTCGCCCAGCGCGTGCTGGTGGAGAAGACCAAAAAAGGCGAGCCGCCGCAGCATCCGCTGTTCCAGGCGGTAGAGGCGTTTCTCGCCGAGCCGCTGTCGCTGCGCGATCTGGTTATCGCCCGCGCGCTGGTGGAAGTGCGCGACGCGGTGCGTAAAGAGAAGCGCCTGCGTGCGCTGCTTGGCTTCGACGATCTGCTGAGCCGTCTCGACGAGGCGCTGCAGCAGCCGGGCGGCGCGCTGCTGGCCGACACCATTCGCGCCCGCTATCCGGTGGCGCTGATTGACGAATTTCAGGATACCGATCCGCAGCAGTATCGTATTTTCCGCACGCTCTATCTGAACCAACCCGAGCTGGCGCTGCTGCTGATCGGCGACCCTAAACAGGCAATCTACGCCTTTCGCGGCGCGGATATCTTTACCTATTTACGCGCCCGCAGCGAGGTCGCCGCGCACTATACGCTCGATACCAACTGGCGATCGTCGCCGGGCATGGTGCAGAGCGTGAACCGTCTTTTCGCCCGCATGGATTCGCCGTTTCTCTTCGAGGCGATTCCGTTTCTGCCGGTTCATCCCGCCGCGCCGAATCAGCAGCTAACGCTGGTGAAAGATGCGCAGCCGCAGCCGGCGCTGCGCTTCTGGCTGCAGCCCGGCGACGGCGTCGGCGTCAGCGACTATCAGCAGTTTATGGCGCAGCAGTGCGCCGCCGATATCAGCCGCTGGCTGGTCGCTGGCCAGCAGGGGCGCGCGCTGCTGGGAAAAGGCGATAATCTGCGGCCGGTGCAGGCGTCCGATATCACCGTGCTGGTGCGCAGCCGCAATGAGGCGGGGCTGATCCGCGACGCGCTGAACGGGCTGTCGATTCCGTCGGTCTATCTCTCTAACCGCGACAGCGTCTACACCACGCCCGAAGCGCGCGAGCTGCTGTGGCTGCTGCAGGCGGTGCAGGCGCCGGAGCAGGAGCGGCTGCTGCGCAGCGCGCTGGCCACCTCCATCTTCGCCATTGACGCCGCCTCGCTGGATACGCTAAGCCAGAACGAGCGCGAGTGGGATGCGCTGGTCGAGCAGTTCGCCGGCTGGCAGCAGCTCTGGCACCAGCGCGGCGTGTTGCCGATGCTGCGCGACGTCATGAATCAGCGGCAGCTGGCGGAAAATATGCTCGCCTCGGAGAACGGCGAGCGCAGGCTCACTGACCTGATGCATCTGGGCGAGCTGTTGCAGGAGGCGTCGACCCACCTCGACAGCCCGCATGCGCTGGTGCGCTTTCTCGCGCAGCAGATCGCCCGGCCCAATATCCAGGCGGCGGAGCAGCAGCTGCGGCTCGAGAGCGATCGCCACCTGGTGCAGATTGTCACTATCCACAAATCCAAAGGCTTGCAGTATCCGCTGGTGTGGCTGCCTTTCGCCGCCGGCTTTCGCGAGGCGGCCAGCGCGCTCTATCACGATCGGGAGAGCTTCGCGACGCTGCTCGACGTGCAGGGCGATGAAGAGAGTCTGGCGCTGGCCGAGCAGGAGCGTCTGGCGGAAGATCTGCGCCTGCTTTACGTCGCCTTAACCCGCTCGG
Organism: Pantoea sp. NGS-ED-1003; assembly: GCF_000738765.1. Classification (NCBI taxonomy): domain Bacteria; kingdom Pseudomonadati; phylum Pseudomonadota; class Gammaproteobacteria; order Enterobacterales; family Erwiniaceae; genus Pantoea; species Pantoea sp. NGS-ED-1003. The sequence continues at coordinate 243,385 of NZ_JPQA01000007.1, read as the reverse complement.
TGTTTCACTGCAGCGTCGGCATTGCGCCGCTGTTTAAGGGCGCGCGCAAAAAAGAGGGCGACAGCGATCTGCACAAGAGCGCGCTGGGCTATCTGGTGCAGCAGGGCGAAAGCGGCGACGCCGACCGCCTGCGCGCCTGCCTGGCGACGCTGGCGGATGCGGACACCGAGGTGCTGCGCGACGATCTGATCCCTGGCGAAAACTGGCGCGAACAGGCGCAGCCCGACGATGCGCTCAGCAGTCGTCAGGTGACGCGCGACCTGCGCGACGCCTGGCGCGTTACCAGCTATTCCGGGCTTCAGCAGCACAGCAGTTCGCCGCTGCTGGAGGCGATGCCCACGTTCGATATCGACGCCGCGGGCGAAGAGGGCGGCGAGGCGGAGAGCGCCCTGACGCCGCATCACTTTCCGCGCGGCGCCGCGCCGGGCACCTTTCTGCACGGCCTGTTTGAATCGATCGATTTTACCCGGCCGCCGGACAGGACGCTGCTGGAAACGCAGCTGGAGCAGAACGGCTATCCGCCGCACTGGCTGCCGGTGCTGGAAGCCTGGATCGCGCGCGTGCTGCACACGCCGCTTAATCGCGACGGCCTGACGCTGGGCGCGCTGCAAAACCAGGACCGGCTGGTGGAGATGGCTTTTTATCTGCCGCTGGAGCGCATGTTGAACGCTTCGGAGCTGGATGCGCTGATGCGCCAGCACGATGCGCTGTCGGCGCGCGCGCCGAAGCTGGAGTTCCACCAGGTGCAGGGCATGCTGAAGGGCTTTATCGATCTGGTGTTTCGCTGGAACGGTCAATATTATCTGCTGGATTACAAATCCAACTGGCTTGGCGACAGCGAAGCGGCCTATACCCCGGAGGCGATGGCGCAGGCGATGGTGGATCACCGCTACGATTTGCAGTACCAGCTCTACACGCTGGCGCTGCATCGCTATCTGCAGCATCGCCTGCCCGATTACGATTATCAGCGCCACTTTGGCGGCGTGTTTTATCTGTTTTTACGCGGCGTCGATGGCAGTTCGCCGCAAAACGGCATCTTTACCGCGCGTCCGTCGGCCTCTTTCGTCGCCGGACTGGACGCGCTGTTTCGTCGCCCGAAAGAGGAGGAAGTATGACGGAAATCGTGTCATTGCTCGATCAGGCGGTAGAGAAACGTCTGCTGCGGTCGCTCGATCTTCAGTTCGCGCGGCTGCTGGCCGACGCCTCGCAGCCGGCATGGCTGCTGGCGGCCGCCTGCGTCAGCGCCGAAGCGGGCGATGGTCACGTCTGCCTGCCGCTGGCGCATCTGACCCCCGAGACGCTGTTCGCCGGACGCCATCCCGAACTGGCGCAGGCGCTATGGCGCGCAGCGGGCGCGCCGTCGTGCTGGAAAACGGCGCTCGCCGGCTGGCCTGCGCTGAGCGACGGCGGCATCGCCACGCCGCTGGTGCTCAATCATGAGCGGCTCTATCTGCATCGTCTGTGGCAAAGCGAAGGTCGGGTGGCGCACTTTTTCACCCGGCAGGCGGAGATGGCGGAGATGGATGTCGCCGCCGCGCAGAACGTGCTGAGCGCGCTGTTCGGCGATCGGCCCGACGACTGGCAAAAAATCGCCGCCGCCGTGGCGCTGACGCGCAAAACCGCCGTGATTTCCGGCGGCCCCGGCACCGGAAAAACCACCACCGTGGCGAAGCTGCTGGCGGCGTTGATCCGCCTCAGCCGCAGCAATCTGCGCATCCAGCTGGCGGCACCGACCGGCAAAGCGGCGGCGCGCCTCACTGAATCCCTCGGTCAGGCGCTGCAGGCGCTGTCGGTCAGCGACGAAGAGCGGGCGCGTTTTCCCAGCGAAGCGACGACGCTGCACCGTCTGCTGGGCGCGCAGCCCGATACGCAGCGGCTGCGCTATCACGCCGCCAACCGGCTTCATCTCGACGTGCTGGTGGTGGACGAGGCCTCGATGGTCGATCTCTCGATGATGGCGAAGCTTATCGCCGCGCTGCCCGACCATGCGCGCGTGATTTTCCTCGGCGATCGCGATCAGCTGGCGTCGGTAGAAGCGGGCGCGGTGCTGGGCGATATCTGCCGCTGCGCGGAAACGGGCTACAGCCTGTCGCGCGCGCAGCAGCTCGCGGCATTGACCCAGTGCGCCCTCGACGGCGCGGATGACGCGGGCGCGCCCGACGTGCGCGACAGCATCTGTCTGCTGCGCAAAAGCTACCGCTTTGATGCGACGTCGGGCATCGGCCAGCTGGCGCGGGCGGTCAATCTCGGCGACGCGCGCGCCGTCGAGTCGGTGATTAACGCCGCCTTTGAGGATATCGATTTTCAGGCGCTGCAGAGCGGCGAGGCCTATCAGACGATGCTCGACGCCGTCGCGGAAGGCTACCGGCCTTTCCTGAAGCTAGTGCAGGCGCGCGCGCCGGTGGAGGAGATTCTGCTGGCCTTCAGCCGCTATCAGCTGCTTTGCGCCCTGCGCGACGGGCCGTTCGGCGTGCAGGGGCTGAACCAGCGCATCGAGCAGCGCCTGGTGCAGCTACAGCGCATCCGGCGGCCGGCGATCGGCAGCCGCTGGTATGCGGGGCGGCCGGTGATGGTGACGCGCAACGACAGCGCGCTGGGGCTGTTCAACGGCGATATCGGCATTACCCTGCGCGATGCGGAAAACCAGCTGAAGGTCTTTTTCCCGCTGCCGGACGGGTCGGTGAAGGCGGTGCAGCCGAGCCGTCTGCCGCCGCACGATACCGCCTGGGCGATGACGGTGCATAAGTCGCAGGGATCGGAGTTTGAGCATACCGCGCTGGTGATGCCGGCCCAGTTCTCGCCGGTGCTGACGCGCGAGCTGGTCTATACCGCCATTACCCGCGCGCGCAAGCGGCTGACGCTCTACAGCGAACCCGGGGTGTTTCAGCGCGCGGTACAGCTGCAAACTCAACGCCGCAGCGGGCTGGTGGAAAGGCTAAGTCTGGTGAGCTAACCGGTTTCAGCCGCAAACGGCTCGGTACGTCACTGCGCAGGCTACTGAGGCTGCGGAACAAAGCGTCCCGCGACAGGGACAAAAACGCCGGGAGCGTTTTTGAACAGCGCAAAGCGCTGGCCCGTTTACGGGCGCACCTCAGGGACGAGGTGCGTATGTGTGCGGGACGAGCGAGCATGGATGCCTTGAGCGACTTTGTGGAGCAGCCCCAGTTGCCTGCGCCTACTCGGTTATTTAGCCTGGAACGGCTTTCAATCAGGTCAGGTCCGCCATCAGCACCTTTGAGCGCCGCTGATAGTTATACATCTGCTTTTTGCTCTCCGGCAGCGACTCGATATCCACCGGCGTAAAGCCGCGCTCCTGAAACCAGTGAATGCTGCGCGTCGTCAGCACGAACAGCTTCTCCAGCCCCATCTGCCGCGCCTGAAGCGCGACGCGCTGCAGCAGCATCTCGCCGCGCGACGAGCTGCGATAGTCGGGATGCACCGCTACGCAGGCCATCTCGCCGATTTTCTCATCCATAAACGGGTAGAGCGCCGCGCAGGCGATAGTCAGGTTGTCGCGAATAATAATGGTGAACTTGTCGATCTCCATCTCCAGCTGCTCGCGCGAGCGACGCACCAGAATGCCCTGCTGCTCCAGCGGGCGAATAAGCTCCAGGATGCCGCCGATATCGTTAATGGTGGCGCGGCGGATCTGCTCGCTCGACTCCATCACGATCTGCGTGCCGATACCGTCGCGCGAGAAGAGTTCCTGCAACAGCGCGCCATCTTCCTGGTAGCTAATCAGATGGCTGCGGCGCACGCCGCTGCGGCAGGCCTTCACCGCGCCGCGCAGGAAGCGCACCGTGCCGGAAAGGTAGTCGCCGTCGCTCTCCATCTCGTCGATGCGCGCCTGCGCGTCGTTCGGGAACAGCTCAGAGATAATGGTGCCGTCGCGGCGGGTCACGCCCTGCTCGGAGCAGAAGCCGATCATCTTCTCCGCCTTCAGCTTAATCGCCAGCTGGGTGGCGACCTCTTCCGACGTCAGATTAAAACTCTCGCCGGTCACGGAGACCGCCACCGGACCGAGCAGCACAATCGCATCGTTATCCAGCTGCCGATGAATCGCCTCTTCGTCAATGCGGCGAATGCGTCCGCTGTGGCAATAATCGACGCCGTCGTCCACGCCCAGCGGCTGCGCGATAATAAAGTTGCCGCTGACCACGTTGATATGCGCGCCCTGCAGCGGCGTGTTATTCAGGCTCATTGAGAGTCGCGCCGTGATGTCGAGCTGCAGCCGTCCCGCCGCCTGCTTCACCAGCTCCAGCGACTGCGCATCAGTCACGCGGGTATATTTGTGGTAAACCGGCTCCAGCTGGTTCGCCGCCAGGCTGGCGTCGATCTGCGGACGCGCGCCATAGACCACCACCAGGCGAATGCCGAGACTGTGCAGCAGGCCGATATCGTTAACGATGCTGGAGAAGTTCTCATGCTCAATCGCTTCGCCGCCCAGCATGATGACAAAGGTCTTGTCCCGGTGGGCATTGATATAGGGAACGGTGTGGCGAAAACCCTGAACCAGCTCAGTACTACGTTCCTTCACGGCAAACCTCAATGAATGATTATTCGTAATTTTTGTATTTTTATTCTTTTAGGGCGCTATTTGCAAGCGTTAAACCTGACGTAAATTTACGTTTTTTCGGGTGCGCTCGCTGCTAAGAGCCTGCATTATTTAGCTTTTCCTGGATGACTTCGCCAAAGGGATGGGCTAAAGTTTTCAGCGCCGTTTATTAAAGTGGCGCTTTTTTAGACAGAACAGAGCAGCTGGAGCGGCATGTCAGAATCAAATCCCCTAATTTCCCGCAGAAGGCTCCTGCAGGGAACCGGCGCATTATTGCTGCTGAGCGTCAGCCGCACAGGCCTGGCGGCAAAAAACCATATCGTCGCGGTACGCATCTGGCCATCTTCGACCTATTCGCGCATGACGCTGGAGTCCAGCGTGCCGCTTCACTATAAGCAGTTCGCGCTTTCGCATCCGGATCGGCTGGTTATCGATATCGAGAATATGCATCTTAATCCGGTGCTGAAGGGCGTCGACAAGCTGGTGCGCGTCAACGATCCCTTTATTAAAAACGCGCGGGTCGGGCAGTTCGACGCTAATACCGTGCGCATCGTGCTGGAGCTAAAGCGCAACGTCGCGCCGAAAACCTTTACCCTGGCGCCGGTGGCCGGCATCAAACACCGGCTGGTGGTGGATCTCTATCCGAGCCAGGAGAGCGCTGAAGACGATCCGCTGCTGGCGCTGCTCAAGGATTACAACAAGGGCGATCTGGAGCGTAACGAGCCGGCGAGCGCGCCGCTGCCCGGCAAGGCGGGGCGCGATCGGCCGATGATCGTGATGATCGATCCAGGGCACGGCGGCGAAGATCCCGGCGCGCACGGCAAATACAAAACGCGCGAAAAAGATATCGTGCTGAAGATAGGGCGACGGCTCAAGGCGCTGATCGACAAAGAGCCGAATATGAAGGCCTATATGACGCGCAACGAGGATGTGTTTATTCCGCTGCGGGTTCGGGTGGCGAAAGCGCGCAAGCAGCGCGCCGATCTCTTTGTCTCGATACACGCCGACGCCTTTACCAGCCGCAGCGCGCGCGGCTCCTCGGTGTTCGCGCTCTCCACCAAAGGCGCCACTTCGGCGGCAGCGCGTTTCCTGGCGCAAACGCAGAACGAATCGGATCTTATCGGCGGGGTCAGCAAGAGCGGCGATCGCTATCTCGATCACACCATGCTGGATATGGTGCAGCGCCAGACCATTCACGACAGCCTGGCGTTCGGCAAAGAGGTGCTGCATCGTATGGGGCGCATCAACCATCTGCACAAACGCACCGTCGATCAGGCGGGCTTCGCGGTGCTGAAGGCGCCGGATATTCCATCGATTCTGGTGGAAACCGCCTTTATCAGCAACGTGGAGGAGGAGCGCAAGCTACGCACCAGCCGCTATCAGCAGCAGGTGGCGGAGGCAATTTTCCATGGCATAAAGGCTTACTTCGACAAGGGCGGGGCGCGACGCTAAAGCGAGGAGAGGGGATGGCGCAGGCCGTCCCGGTTTCACACGGCACAAAAACAAAAAAGCACCCTTTCAGGTGCTTAAATGTTGGTTGCGGGAGCCGGATTTGAACCGACGACCTTCGGGTTATGAGCCCGACGAGCTACCAGGCTGCTCCATCCCGCGTCCGTAGTGCGCATTGCGTCTTTTTCACATTGTCTCTTCAAAAGAAGAGTTGGTTGCGGGAGCCGGATTTGAACCGACGACCTTCGGGTTATGAGCCCGACGAGCTACCAGGCTGCTCCATCCCGCGTCCGTAGTGCGCATTGCGTCTTTTTTCACATTGTCTCTTCAAAAGAAGAGTTGGTTGCGGGAGCCGGATTTGAACCGACGACCTTCGGGTTATGAGCCCGACGAGCTACCAGGCTGCTCCATCCCGCGTCCGTGGATGCGCACTATACCTCCTGGAGCTGATGATGCAACCCCTTTTTAGCGCGAAGCGTCAAATTAGGGATTGTTTGCTGAATATTTTCTCCATCTGGCTAATTATCACACAGCCGCGCGCGCGGAAGGGGCAGGCGGATTTCAATCTGCCAGACGCTTTGCTATCGTCGCGGGGCGAACACTGATGAATAAAAGAGACGGCGATGAATAAAGGACACTGGGCGAAGTACGCACTTACTGGTGCAATGTTTGCGCTGCTGGCGGGTTGTAGCTCGAAGCCGACCGATCGCGGGCAGCAATATAAAGATGGCAAGCTGGAACAGCCGCTGGCGCTGGTTAACCAGCCTAATGCCAAAGGCCGACCGGTGAACGGCAGAGACTTCGGCGAGCAGGTTCGACAGATCCAGTCCGCCTCTTCCGCCCTGTATGGACGCCACACCGGCACCTACAGCGCGATTGAAAGCTGGCTGATGGCGGGCGCCGATACGCGTCAGCTGCGCCAGTTCGGCCTGAACGCCTTTCAGATGGAAGGCACCGACAACTACGGCAACGTGCAGTTTACCGGCTACTACACGCCGGTGGTGCAGGCGCGCTATACGCGTCAGGGCGAATTCCAGTACCCCATCTACCGCATGCCGCCGCGCAAGCGCGGCGCGAAGCTGCCGAGCCGCGCCTCTATCTATAGCGGCGCGCTGGACGAACGCTACGTTATCGGCTGGAGCAATTCGCTGATCGATAACTTTATTATGGACGTGCAGGGCAGCGGCTACGTCGACTACGGCGACGGCCGTCCGATGACCTTCTTCGGCTACGGCGGCAAAAATGGCTGGGCCTATCACAGCATCGGCAAAGAGCTGATCGATCGCGGCGAGGTGAAGCGCGAGGATATGTCGATGCAGGCGATTCGCGACTGGGCGGCGTCGCACTCTGAGCAGGAGGTGCGCGCGCTGCTGGAAACCAACCCGTCGTTCGTCTTCTTCAAGCCGGAACCTTACACCCCGGTGCGCGGTGCCAGCGCGGTGCCGCTGGTGGCGAAGGCCTCTGTGGCGTCGGACCGTTCGCTGATCCCGGCGGGAACCGCGCTGCTGGCGGAAGTGCCGCAGCTGAACGAAAAAGGCAAGTTTAACGGTAAGTATGAGATGCGCCTGATGGTGGCGCTGGACGTCGGCGGGGCCATCAAGGGCCAGCACTTTGACATCTATCAGGGCATTGGGCCCGACGCGGCGCACCTGGCGGGCTTCTATAACCATTACGGCCGCGTCTGGGTGCTGAAGGCTGCGCCGGGCGCCGGACAGCCGCTGTTCAGCAACCCGCAAAACGGCGATAATGGCTCTCTGTTACTGGGTTCAAACTGATTTCTCGGCGGGCCGCGCGGCCCGCACGAGGCGACAAGGTTAATTATGAGTGTGGTTAACGACGCCTGGCGTCAGCGTTTTGGCGGCACGGCACGTCTTTATGGGCAGGATGCGCTGTCGCGTTTCGCCGCGGCGCACTTCTGCGTGATCGGCATCGGCGGCGTCGGCTCCTGGGCGGCGGAAGCGCTGGTGCGCACCGGCATCGGCAAAATTACCCTGATCGATATGGACGATGTCTGCATCACCAATACCAATCGGCAGATCCACGCGCTGAACGGCAACGTCGGCAAGGCGAAAACCGAGGTGATGGCTGAGCGGCTGCGCGCCATCAATCCCGACTGCGAGGTGATCTGCATCGACGACTTCATCACGCCGGACAACACCGCCGAGCTGATGGCGGCGGGCTACGACTACGTGATTGACGCCATCGACAGCGTGCGTCCGAAGGCGGCGCTGATCGCCTGGTGCCGCCGCAACAAGATCCCGCTGATCACCACCGGCGGCGCGGGCGGCCAGATCGATCCGACTCAGATCCAGGTGGCCGATCTGGCGAAGACGATTCAGGATCCGCTGGCGGCCAAGCTGCGCGAGCGGCTGAAGGCGCTCGGTGTGGTGAAAAACAGCAAAGGCAAGCTGGGCGTCGACTGCGTCTTCTCGACCGAAGCGCTGATGTATCCGCAGCCGGACGGCAGCGTCTGCGCCGCGCGTAGCACCGCTGAAGGGCCGAAAAGAATGGATTGCGAAGCGGGATTCGGCGCGGCCACCATGGTGACCGCCACCTTCGGCTTTGTCGCCGTTTCCCATGCGCTGAAGAAGTTTCTGGCGCGCGCGGCGCGTCAGGCGGCGTAGAACCTCAGGCGCGCGCCGCGCGTGCGGCCTGATGTACCGCCTCCGCCAGCGCTTTCAGTCCGCTGCTGCGCGAGGCGCTGAGCTGGGCGCGCAGCCCCAGTTCGTCAAACAGCTGCAGCGGATCGTCCGCCAGCAGCGCCTGCGGCGTTTTTCCCTCCACGGCGGTCAGCAGCACCGCCAGCAGACCACGCACGATGCGGCCTTCGCTGTCGCCGTAGAAATGCAGCGTGCCGTCGTGGCGCAGCTGGCTGCCGAGCCAGACGCGGTTTTCGCAGCCGGTCAGCTCGATATCGGCCGTTTTCAGCGCCTCCGGCAGAGCAGGCAGCTGACGGCTGAGCTGGATCAGCTGGCGATAGCGATCCTCCCACTGCTGAAAATGGGCAAACTTCTCTTTCAGGCCGTCCAGGGTAATCAGATCGCCAAACGGGTGCGGGCCAGTCAGAGCCTGACTCATGCTTCCTCCTCAGAGAGCAGATCGAGCGCGGTGTAGACGGCGCGCGTCAGCGCGTCGACATCCTGTAAATTATTATAGGGCGCGAAAGAGGCGCGCAGCGTGCCGCTCACGCCCAGCGCCGCCATTAGCGGCTGCGCGCAGTGCTGGCCGGCGCGCAGCGCAATGCCCTGTTCCGCCAGCAGCGTGACGATGTCGCTGTGGTGCACGCCCGCGAAATCAAACGCCAGCACGCTCGTCCGGCCCGCGCGGTAGCTGCGAAAACCGGGAAACTCGCCCAACTGCTCTTCAGCCAGGCTGGCAAGCTGCTGGCTCCACATCTCCGCTTTCAACCGGTCGTGCTGCTCAAACCAGCTTAGCGCGGCGCTCAGTCCCACTACGCCCGCCACGTTCGGCGTGCCGGCCTCGAAGCGCCAGGGCGCGGGCTGCGGCGTGAAACCGTTAAAATCGACGTGGGTCAGCATCTTACCGCCGCCTTGCCACGGCGACATCTCTTCCAGCAGCTCGGCTTTGCCATAGAGCGCGCCGATGCCGGTCGGGCCGTAGACTTTATGGGCGGAGAAGGCGTAGAAGTCGATATCCAGCGCCTGCACGTCGGTTGGGCAGTGCGCCACGCCCTGCGCGCCGTCAACCATCACTTTCGCGCCGACGCCGTGCGCCAGCGCGATCGCCTGCGCCAGATCGGGACAGCCGCCGGTGACGTTGGACATCTGGCCGATCGCCAGCAGCCGGGTGCGCGCGTTAAGCAGCGACGGCAGCAGCGCGATATCCGGCAGGCGATCGGCGCCGACAGGCCATTTCACCACCTTCGCGCCGCGCGCCTGCGCCGCCATCAGCCAGGGCACCAGATTGGCGTGATGCTCCGCCTCGCTCACCAGGATCTCGTCGCCGGCCTTCAGCCGCGGCAATAGCCAGCCGTTGGCGACCAGATTGATCGCCTCCGTGGTGCCGCGCGTCCAGACGATCTGGTGGCCGTGCGCCGCATTCAGCAGGCGCGCCACCTGATGCCGTGCCTGTTCATAACGTTCGGTAAGCTGACGCGCCGCGCCATACTGGCTGCGATGCACGGTGCCGCCGCTCAGGCTGTAAAACTGTTGCGTGGTATCAATCACCACCTGAGGCTTGAGCGTCGTGGCGGCGCTGTCGAGATAAACACCGGCGTCGCTCAGCGCGGGAAACTGCTGGCGGAAGGCGGTGGGATTGAATGCGGTCATGCTTTGTCTCGTCATACAAATAAACAGGGCCAGATCAAAAGCCTGGCTCTCTCCTGGCAAAGCTGTAAAAGCGCGTTATGCTGATTAATGCAAGGTTTAAACCAAAACCCGCACAAGGAGCAACCTTCTTTAGTCGATTTGACTAGGGTTAGCCAACGCGGGCGGTTTGATGCAATCATCTACAAGGAGATAGAAAATGAAAAAACTTTCAGCAGTGCTGGCTGTCTGCGCTATGGCTTTTACTCTGGCCGCGTGTTCAAGCAATTATGTTATGCATACCAACGATGGTCGCACCATTGTCTCAGAAGGCAAGCCTTCAGTAGACAGCGATACCGGTATGATCAGCTATAAAGACGCTAACGGCAACAAGCAGCAGATTAACCGCTCCGACGTTAAAGAGATGGTTGAGATGCAGTAAGCGCTCCGGCGTCTGCTGCAGGCAAAAAAAAAAGCACCGCAATTTGCGGTGCTATTCAAAATCACTATGGACAGACAGGGTAAATCTACAGGAATTAAAAGCTTGATCTGCAAGCGTCAGATCAAAATGCAAACACAACATCACGACCACAAGCCAAAAGCTTCCCGGAAATCTGCGAACTCACTCACAAATCCTGAAATCTTTTCGTTCCGGCTCAGGAAGTGCGGCAACTATAGGTATTTGCTGGAGCTTCCTCAACGGACAATTTATAATGCCTCGGATTACTAAAACTAATATGTGACCGCTTTTTATAAGCGCACCTATATTGCCCCTGATCCGAGCACGGAAAACCATGTCGAAACGCCTTCCTCCTCTTAATGCACTCCGCGTGTTTGACGCTGCGGCGCGTCATCTCAGCTTCACCAAAGCCGCCGAAGAGCTGTTCGTCACCCAGGCAGCCGTCAGCCATCAGATAAAATCGCTGGAAGATTTTCTGGGACTTAAGCTGTTTCGCCGGAGAAATCGTTCGCTGCTGCTGACGGAAGAGGGGCAAAGCTACTATCTCGATATCAAAGAGATTTTCACCGCGCTCAATGACGCGACGCGCAAACTTCAGGCGCGTAGCGCAAAAGGCGCCTTAACCGTCAGCCTGCTGCCCAGCTTCGCCATTCAGTGGCTGGTGCCGCGGCTCTCCAGCTTTAATATGGCTTATCCGGGCATCGACGTGCGTATTCAGGCGGTCGACCGCGATGAAGAGAAGCTGGCCGACGACGTCGACGTGGCGATTTTCTACGGCCGCGGCAACTGGCCGGGACTGCGAGTGGAAAAACTTTATGCGGAATATCTGCTGCCGGTCTGTTCGCCCGCGCTGATGACCGGCGACAATCCGTTGAAAACGCCCATGGATCTGTCGCGCTTCACACTGCTGCATGACGCTTCGCGGCGCGACTGGCAATCCTATATCCGGCAGCTAGGCTTGCAGCATATTAACGTCCAGCAGGGGCCGATTTTCAGCCATAGCGCCATGGTGCTGCAGGCCGCGATCCATGGCCAAGGCGTGGCGCTGGCGAACAACGTAATGGCGCAGAGCGAAATAGAAGCGGGCCGATTGATCTGTCCGTTCAACGACGTGCTGGTAAGTAAAAACGCTTTTTATCTGGTTTGTCATGACAGCCAGGCAGAACTGGGTAAAATAGCCGCCTTTCGACAGTGGATCATCGCGAAAGCCGCCAGCGAACAAGAAAAATTCCGCTTTCGCTACGATCACTAACTAATTGATTTCTGTAGCCTGATGTACAGATGCACCTTGAGGATAGTCAGATGTCCAGTCGTGCCATGTTTATTTTTGCCGCCATCAGCGGGTTTTTGCTGGTGGCGTTTGGCGCTTTTGGCGCCCACGTTTTAAGCCGTTCTCTGGGGCCAACGGAAATGGCCTGGATCCATACCGGGCTAGAGTATCAGGCGTACCATACGCTGGCGGTCATCGGCCTGGGCGCCGCGATGCTGCGCCGCGCTAATCTCTGGTTTTACTGGAGCAGCGCCTTTCTGGCCCTCGGCGTCGTGCTGTTCAGCGGCAGCCTCTACTCTCTGGCGCTGTCGCATCTGAAGTTTTGGGTTTTTGTTACGCCGGTCGGCGGCCTCTGTTTCCTGGTCGGCTGGTTTCTGATGTTGATTGGCGCGCTGCGTCTTAAACGAAAGGCAGATCGCCATGAATAAAGTTTTACTCTATTGCCGTCCCGGGTTTGAAAAAGAGTGCGCCGCGGAAATCGCCGCCTGCGCCGCCGAGCGTGAAATCTACGGTTTCCCGCGGGTTAAAGAGAACAGCGGCTATGTGCTGTTCGAGTGCTATCAGCACGAAGATGCCGACCGCCTGGCGCGCGATCTGCCTTTCGATACGCTGATCTTCGCCCGCCAGATGCTGGTGGTCGGCGAGCTGCTGAAAGATCTGCCGCCGGACGATCGCATCGCGCCGATTGTCGGCATGCTGACCGGCGTGGTGGAGAAGGGCGGCGAACTGCGCGTCGAGGTGCCGGATACTAACGAAGCGAAAGAGCTGACGAAGTTTTGCCGCAAGTTTACCGTGCCGCTGCGCGCCAGCCTGCGCGAAGCGGGGATCCTGCTCAACTACGAAAGCCCGAAGCAACCCGTGGTGCACGTCTTCTTTATCGCGCCTGGCGCCTGCTACGTCGGCTACTCTGTCGTCGGCAACAATTCGCCGTTCTATATGGGCATTCCGCGCCTGAAATTCCCGGCTGATGCGCCGAGCCGCTCGACCCTGAAGCTGGAGGAGGCGTTTCACGTTTTTATTCCCGCCGACGAGTGGGACGAGCGCCTGGCGGGCGGCATGCACGCGGTCGATCTCGGCGCCTGTCCCGGCGGCTGGACCTATCAGCTGGTGAAGCGCAGCATGTGGGTTGACGCGGTGGATAACGGCCCGATGGCGCCGAGCCTGATGGATACCGGGCAGGTCACCCACTGCCGCGAGGACGGCTTTAAGTTTCGCCCGACGCGCAACAACAACGACTGGCTGGTGTGCGATATGGTAGAGAAGCCGGTGCGCGTCGCCAGCCTGATGACCGAATGGCTGGTCAACGGCTGGTGCCGCGAGGCGATCTTTAACCTTAAGCTGCCGATGAAAAAGCGCTACGAAGAGGTGACGCAGAACCTGGCGATGATCGATGAGGCGCTGAAGGCGCAGGGCATCAACGCGCAGATCCGCGCTCGCCAGCTCTACCACGACCGCGAAGAGGTCACGGTGCATATTCGCCGCATCTGGGGCGCCATACCGGGCCGCCGCGACGAACGTTAAGCCTCAGGCCGGGCGCTGCGGTGCCTGGCCTTCGTAGCGCAGCGTTTTCAGATTTCCCTGCAGCACCAAATCCTGCTTCAGCATCGCAACCTGTCGGCTGATTAAGGCGGACTCGCGCCCGGCCTCCAGCTTCGCGCGCCACTTCTCCGGCACCTCATCAAGCCGCGCATAGATCGCCTCCAGCGAACCAAACGTCTGCAGCAGCGTTTTCGCGCTTTTCGGGCCGATGCCCGTCACGCCGGGGATCTTGCTGCTGCTGATGCCGCACAGCCCCCAGTAATCGGGCAGCCGCTGCGGCGCAACGCCGAACTCGTTTTCGATAAAGGGCAGATCCAGCCAGCGCTTTTGAAAGTAGTCGCGGATGCGGATCTGCGGCGCCAGCAGCTGACAGTAGCCTTTGTCGGTAGAGACGATGGTCGCCTGATGGCCCGCCTGCGCCATTTTTACCGCCAGCGTAGCGGCCAGATCGTCCGCTTCATCCGACTCGGCGATCCAGCAGCTGACGCCGACGCGGCGAAACGCCTCCTGCAGCGCGGGCAGTTCGGCATGCAGATCCTCCGGCATCGGCGGTCGACCGCTTTTATAGTCCGGCAGCAGCTGATGCCGCCAGCCCTGGTGACGCTGTTCGCTGTCGAATACCGCCACGACGTGGGTCGGCTGCGTATGCCCCAGAAGCTGGCGCAGCGCCGCGACGCAACCCTCGACGCAGGGCGATCCCTGTACCGCGTGCAGACGACGTATCAGATTGAGCGCGTCCACGATAAGAAGGTGAAATGACATAAGCTAAACGGCAGCCCGAGAGGACTGCCTTCCTTGCGGTTTATTTAATGATTTCGTAGCAGGGGATATAGGCGGTGCCCGGCAGCTTCATGCGGTGCTGAGCGACGAAGCCCTGCAGCAATTCATCCATGCGGCGCATAATGTCCGGCTCGCCGTGCAGCTTATAGGGCCCTTTTTCGCGGATTTCCCGTATGCCGATCTCTTTCACGTTCCCGGCGACAATGCCGGAGAAGGCGCGACGCAGATCCGCCGCCAGCTGCTCTGCCGGCTGGCTGGTGTAGAGATTGAGGTTGGCCATATTTTCATGGGTCGGCAGAAACGGCTTCTGCAGATCGGGCGAGATGCGAATCGACCAGTTGAAACTGTAGGCGTCGCCGGTTTCGCGGCGATATTCCTTCACCTGCGGCATCGCTTTCTTCATCAGGCGCGCCACTTCGGCGGCGTCGTCGATAATGATCTTATAGTGACGACGGGCCGCTTCGCCCAGCGTGTTGACGATAAAATCGTCCAGCACGTGGAAGTAGTCGGCGCTTTCCTGCGGGCCGGTAAGGATCAGCGGCAGCACCTGCTCCTGGTTCTGCGGGTTCATCATAATGCCCAGCAGGTAGAGCAGCTCTTCCGCCGTACCCACGCCGCCCGGGAAAATAATGATGCCGTGCGCAATGCGCACAAAGGCTTCCAGGCGTTTTTCGATATCCGGCATGATGATGAGTTCGTTCACCAGCGGATTCGGCGGCTCGGCGGCGATAATCGACGGCTCGGTCAGGCCGATAAAGCGGCTGTCGCGGTAGCGCTGCTGCGCATGGCCTACCGCCGCGCCTTTCATCGGCGCCTCCATCACGCCCGGCCCGCAGCCAGTGCAGATATTCAGCTCGCGCAGGCCCAGCTGGGTGCCGACGTTGCGGCAGTACTGATACTCCACCGCGTTGATGGAGTGGCCGCCCCAGCAGACCACGGTATTCGGGTATTCCCCAATGTGCAGCGCGCGGGCGTTGCGCAGAATAGAGAAAACCTGGTTGGTGATATGCGCCGAATCATCCGGCGGCGCCTCTTCCATGCCGGCGATCGCCAGCTGGCCGTTAACAAACAGAATGTCGCGCAGCACGGCGAACAGGTTGGCCTGCAGCGAACGGATAATGCGTCCGTCGACAAACGCCTCTTCCGGCGGATTGATCAGTTCCAGCTTGACGCCGCGCTCGCGGCGCAGCACGTTGATATCGAAATTTTCAAAGCGGGAAAGCAGTTCGTGGCTGCTGTCGGTCTGGCTGCCTGAATTCAGGACGGCAAGGGAGCAGTTGCGAAACAGCTGGTAAAGGTCGCTGCTCGCGGTGCGCTTGAGCATGTCCACTTCCAGCTGAGAGAGCAGATCCATCGAGCCAAGAGGGCTGATATGCGTAATCAAATGAACTCCGTTACACCCGCCTGGGTGACTAATGACACCGCCGTTGCGGTGGCGAAAATCCCTGGTCGGCGATCCTCCGATCGCCGCCTTCACCAGAGTGCCTTGTCGACCCTCAATGCTCAAGGGGAACGCAACCTCTGACGCGCAGGCTGCGAGAGGCCTCGCAAAGCTACTGACGCGCCAGACGGGAATATCCCGGCGTAAAAGGCACGTTGCTGCGCCACGGATTGATATCCAGGCCGCCGCGGCGCGTATAGCGCGCATAGACGGTAAGCTGCTGCGGCTGGCAGAAGCGCAGCAAATCGTTAAAGATGCGCTCTACGCACTGCTCGTGAAACTCATTGTGCTGGCGGAAAGAGATGAGGTAGCGCAGCAGCGCTTCGCGGTCGATGCGCGGGCCTTTGTAGCGGATCATCACCGAACCCCAGTCGGGCTGATTGGTGATCAAACAGTTGGATTTCAGCAGATGGCTGACCAGCGTCTCTTCCACGACTTCGCCGCCCGCCGCACCGGCAAGGTAGTCGGCATTAAAGCTGTAGTCCGTGATGGCGATATCCTGCTCGTCGATGCAGTAACCGCTAAACTGACCGATGGGCTGGCCTTCGATTTCGCTCAGGCGGAACAGCGCGACGCTCACCTCGCCCTGCGCGCAGGCGCTGAGGTCGCGCTCCAGCGTCTGGCGCACGTCGCCCCAGTTGGCGAAGCGCGTCTGGTTAAAGCTGTTAAGGTAGAGCTTAAAGCTCTTCGACTCGATAAGATGTTCGCTGGTGGCGTTCAGCACCACTTCGCCCAGCGCCACCTGCGGCACGCCCTTGCTGTTAAGCCAGGAGAGTTCGTAAAGCGTCCAGATATCCGCGCCGGTAAAGGGCAGGGAATCGAGCGTCAGACCCAGCGGCGCGCGGTTCAGGCTGCGCGGTACCGCCTGCAGCAGGCTGGGATCGTATTGATCGTGATAGGCTGTGGGTTTGCCCAGGGTCAGGTTGCTCAGCGCCTGATCCTTTTCATATAAAGACATAGCGGTTACCCGTGATACAAAACAAAGTGGATAAGTGTAACCCATCAGACGTGAGAAAAAGAGTAATGCAACAGACTGTGGATGCCCTGCGCGAATTTACCGCCCGTTACTGCGACGCCTGGCAACAGCGCACTGGCCACGCGCCCGCCAGCCAGGCGCTTTATGGCGTGCCGTCGCCCTGCATTATCGCCACCCAGGCTGATGAGGTATGGTGGCAGCCGCAGCCCTTTACCTTGCCCGCTACGCTGGAAGCGGTGGAGCGCGCGCTGGAGATCACGCTTCAGGAGGATATCGCCGCCTTTTACACCGCGCAGTTCGCGGGCGATATGACGGCACGCTGTGCGCACCTTGAGCTGACGCTGCTGCAGGTCTGGAGCGAAGAGGATTTTTTGCGGCTGCAGGAGAATCTGATCGGACATCTGATCATGAAGCGCCGCCTGAAACAGACGCCGACGCTGTTTATCGCCGCCACCGAATCGGAGCAGGAGATCGTCTCGATTTGCAACCTGACCGGCGAGGTGATTCTTGAACAGCCCGGTACCAAAAAACGCGAAATTCTGGCGGAAAATGCTCAGATATTTCTTAAGAATTTACAGGTGGTTATACCGGGCTTTGCAGATAATCGCTAGTGACCTTGTGAGATATCTCTTACATGTGCTGTGAGAGATTGGCATTTCTCTCAAGGGACATCCAGAAGTCTGCAATGTAAAAAGATTGTGAATCATTGACTTAATGGCATTACTCCTAAATCTGGTCTATAAACAAATAATGTAACGCTGTTTAGTACCTTGTTTATTCAGCGGCCTCTGCCAGAATAGTCAGCAGTTGGCAGGAAGCCAGAGGATTGAAGATAGCGTCAGGATACGTCATGCCAGGAGGCGGGACCGTAACGGAGTTTACGTCACACGGAAGGCTTCAGGATGAAGCAGGATACTCAGGAGAGAGTCAGGGACACCTCCAGGAAGGAGAACGAGAGCCGTACATGATGCGCGGCGGGCCTGGAAGCCAAAGGAATTATCAGGACGATAAGCGCAGGATGGCGCACAGGAAAAGTTGTCACGGATGAGGCAGGGAGCATCAAAGTAGCGGGAAAGCTGCAAACGAACCGGGAGCACTGTTTTAACAGTGCTCCCTTTTTTTGCGCCCGCGTCCGGCGGTGGTATGCTTGCGGCCCGAATTTACCGCTCGCTGGAGGTGGCCTATGACCCCTTTACTGTTACAACGGCTGGAGCAGCTCGAAACGCTGCTGCGCGATCACCATCACTGGCAGGAAACGCCCCCGTCCGCCAGCGCGCTCGCCAGCAGCCGGCCTTTCTGTCTTGACACGCTGGAGCCGCTCGAATGGCTGCAGTGGGTTCTCATTCCGCGTATGCGGGCGCTTATCGCCGCGCAGCAGCCGCTGCCGCAAAATTTCGCTATCGCCCCCTATTTCGAGGTCGCGCTGACCGCCGCCACGCCGGGCCATGCGCCGATTCTGCACAGCCTGACCCAGCTCGACGCGCTGTTTATGGACGATCCCGCCTGATGCTGGAGATTATCTATCAGGATGAATGGCTGGTGGCGGTCAATAAACCCGCCGGCTGGCTGGTACATCGCAGCTGGCTGGATCGCAAAGAAAAGGTGGTGGTGATGCAGACCGTGCGCGACCAGATCGGCCAGCACGTCTTTACCGCGCATCGGCTCGACCGTCCGACCTCCGGCGTGTTGTTGATGGGCCTCTCCAGCGACGTCGGGCGCCTGCTGTCGCAGCAGTTCGAGCAGCATCAGATGCGGAAAACCTACCACGCGGTGACGCGCGGCTGGCTGCAGGAGAGCGGCACGCTCGACTATCCGCTGGTGGAAGAACTGGACAAGATCGCCGATAAGTTCGCCACGGAAGCGCGCGCGCCGCAGCCTGCAGTGACCGACTATCAGGCGCTGGCCTGGGCGGAAATGCCGGTGGCGATTGGCCGCTATCCGAGCGCGCGCTACAGCCTGATGCAGCTCTCGCCGCGTACGGGCCGCAAGCATCAGCTGCGCCGCCATATGGCGCATCTGCGTCACCCGATTATCGGCGACACCACTCACGGCGATCTGCGGCAAAATCGCGGCGCGGCGCAGCATTTCGGCGCCGACCGCCTGATGCTGCACGCCAGCAGCCTGGCGCTGACGCACCCGGTGACCGGCGAACCGCTGGTGATCCGCGCCGGACTAGATGCGGTTTGGCACCGGCTGGCCTGCGAGTTCGGCTGGCAGGCAGCGTTCGCCGCCGCAGGGCTTGAGTTTGCCGCCGCGGCAGGCGAGGATAGCACCTCAGCTTAAGGAGCAGGCACATGGCGAAGATTGGCATTTTTGTAGGTACGGTATACGGCAACGCGCTGCTGGTGGCGGAAGAGGCGCAGCCGGTTTTACAGGCGCAAGGGCACGAGGTTGCGGTCTATGACGATCCGACGTTAGCGCAGTGGCAAAACTACAGCAGCGACGTCGCGCTGGTGATCACCTCGACCACCGGCCAGGGCAATTTCCCCGACAACATCGCCGCGCTTTATCACGACGTGAAAGATAAGCTGGGCTATCAGCCGACGCTACGTTACGGCGTCATCGCGCTCGGCGACAGCAGCTACGACCACTTTTGCGGTGCGGGCAAAACCTTTGACGCGCTGTTGCAGGAGCAGGGCGCGCAGCGCGTCGGCGAGGTACTGCTGGTAGACGCAACCGAAGATCCTGAGCCGGAGACGGTCACTTCGCCCTGGGTTGAGGCCTGGGGAAAACAGCTGTGAGTTAATCGCGCGCTGCCGCAGCGCAGCGCGCGCCCTTATCAGGTCACCGGCGCCGGATTGAACACCGCCAGCTGATTGCGAATGCCCCAGCGATCCGACCAGGTTTGCTGGCGGCCGCTGGCGATATCCAGAATCAGGTGGAAGAGCCGCCAGCCAACCTGCTCGATAGTCTCTTCGCCCGTGGCGATAGTGCCGGCGTTGATATCCATCAGGTCGTGCCAGCGATCGGCCAGCGCGTTGCGCGTCGCCATCTTGATCACCGGAATCGCCGCCAGGCCATAAGGCGTGCCGCGTCCGGTGGTAAAGACCTGCAGCGTAATGCCCGACGCCATCTGCTGAGTGCCGCAGACGAAATCGCTGGCGGGCGTGGCGGCGTAAATCAGCCCGCGCCGCGTCGGCCGCTGGCCTGGCGACAGTACTTCGACAATGGCGCTGCGGCCCGACTTGGCGATCGATCCCAGCGCTTTTTCCACCACGTTCGCCAGTCCGCCCTTTTTATTGCCGGGCGAAGGGTTGGCGCTGCGGTCGGTCTGGCCCTGATCGAGATAGTCGTCATACCACGCCATCTCTTCCAGCAGCCGCTTGCCCACCTCTTCATTAACGGCGCGCGGCGTCAGCAGATGAATAGCGTCGCGCACTTCGGTCACTTCGGAAAACATCACCGTCGCGCCGCAGCGCACCAGCAGATCGGAGGCGAAGCCCACGGCGGGATTGGCGGTCACGCCGGAAAAGGCGTCGCTGCCGCCGCACTGCGTGCCGACAATCAGCGCGGAGGCGGGGCAGGTTTCGCGCTGGCGGCGGTTGAGGCGCTCAAGGTGCCTTTTCGCCACGCTCAGGATCTCTTCCACCATCGCACCGAAGCCGATATGGCGCTCATCCTGCAACCGTACAATGTCGCTATCGTCCAGCGAGATCGCCTGTACGTCGCTGGTGCCGGTCAGCAGACGCTCGGGCTGCAGCTTCTCGCAGCCAAGGCTCACCACCATGATTTCGCCGCCGAAGTTGGCATTCAGCGCCAGGTTATGAATGGTGCGGATCGGCACTACCGCCGCCGGCGCGTTAATCGCCACGCCGCAGCCGTAAAGGTGGTTCAGCGCCACGACGCCATCGACATTCGGGTAGTTCGGCAGCAGGTCGCGCTCGATAATCTGCACCACATAGTCCACCACGCCCGCCACGCAGTGCACGCTGGTGGTAATGCCGAGCAGGTTGCGCGTGCCGACGCTGCCGTCCGCGTTGCGGTAGCCTTCGAAGGTGTAGCCTTCCAGCGGCGGCAGCTCGGGCGGCACATTAGTCGCCAGCGGCAGGCTGGCGAGCGGCGGCGCTTCAGGCAGCGCCACCAGCGACTCGTCGATCCAGCCGCCTTGCGCGATATCGCGCAGCGCATAGCCGATCACTTCGCCATAGCGGAGGATGGGCGCGCCCTGCGGAATGGCAGCAAGCGCCACTTTATGCCCTTGCGGCACATGCTCCGTCAGCGTTAGCCCGTCGGGAAAGGTCGTGCCTGCCGGCAGTCCCTGGTTGTTGACCACGATAGCGACATTGTCATCTTCATGGACTTTGATATAAAGCGGCGGCTCATTGAGAATTCGGTTCATCGCTCACCTTCCAGTCATGCATACGCAAGTCATTAATAAAGTGCCTTCGCAGGCGAGAGCCTGCCTGCAGGCCAGGTCATCAGTCTGGCGCGCCGTACGTGGCGGCGCGTTATCGTTCTTCATGTCGCACATCGGATTTGCCAGCCTTAGTATATGAATGCGGGTTGCTCGCCGCATTGTGCAACTGTCCGGCATTTACACCCATTTCCGCTGCTTTTTGGTTCGCTTTTCCAAAATCAAGTGAAGAGTCTCACAAAGGCGCCGACCTTCGCTTAATTAATCGCCATTTCGGACGGGAAAAACCGGGTTCCGTGAAGCGCGCCGCAGTCGGCTGTGCAACTGCCAGACAATGCGTGCATTAGCGGCTTAATTGTCAGGCGTTCTTCCAGTGCCTCCGCCTTTTGTCATTCCTATACTGGCTTTCGTTATACGACGTTAGGTTATTCGTCACGACGCACTATCGGTTTGCCCCTATAAAAAATCGCCGTGTTTAACCCGACTTCTCTCTGATACCCAACGCGATGTGTATGCAGTCAGAGCGAATGTAGCGAACGCTATATTTCAGGAGTGCATCATGAATAGTTACAGCCAGACGGCGGAAGCGGTGCAGAAGCGCACCAACGCCCGCTACTGGATCGTGGTGATGTTGTTTATCGTCACCTCGTTCAATTACGGCGACCGCGCCACCATTTCCATCGCCGGTTCCGCCATGTCGAAAGATATCGGCCTCGACTCGGTCGGACTGGGCTACATCTTCTCGGCGTTCTCGTGGGCCTACGTTATCGGCCAGATCCCAGGCGGCTGGCTGCTGGACCGCTTTGGATCAAAACGCGTCTACTTCTGGAGTATCTTCCTCTGGTCGCTTTTTACTCTGCTGCAGGGCTTTGTCGATATCTTCAGCGGCTATGGCATTGTGGTTTCACTGTTTCTGCTGCGCTTTATGGTCGGTCTGGCAGAAGCGCCATCCTTCCCAGGTAACAGCCGTATCGTCGCGGCCTGGTTCCCGGCGCAGGAGCGCGGCACCGCGGTGGCGATTTTCAACTCCGCGCAATATTTCGCTACGGTAATTTTTGCGCCGATTATGGGCTGGCTGGTATCAGAAGTGGGCTGGGCGCATGTGTTCTGGTTTATGGGCGGTCTCGGCATCATCCTCAGCTTTATCTGGCTGAAAGTGATCCACGATCCCAACGACCATCCTGGCGTGAATAAAGCCGAGCTGGAGTATATGGAGCAGGGCGGCGCGCTGATCAATATGGATGCGAAAAAGGCGCAGCAGAAAGTGAGCTGGGATGAGAAGTGGTTCCAGATCAAGCAGCTGCTCTCCTCGCGCATGATGCTGGGCATCTATCTCGGCCAGTACTGCGTCAACGCGCTCACCTACTTCTTTATCACCTGGTTCCCGGTCTATCTGGTGCAGGCGCGCGGCATGTCGATTCTCAAAGCGGGGATGATCGCCTCGATTCCGGCGGTATGCGGCTTCCTCGGCGGCGTGCTGGGCGGCGTCATCTCCGATTACCTGATGCGTAAAACCGGTTCGCTCAACATCGCGCGCAAAACGCCTATCGTGCTCGGCATGCTGCTCTCTATCAGCATGGTGATGTGCAACTACAGCGACACCGAATGGGTAGTGGTGTTCTTCATGGCGCTCGCCTTCTTCGGCAAAGGCATTGGCGCGCTGGGCTGGGCGGTGATGGCGGATACCGCGCCGAAAGAGATCAGCGGCCTGAGCGGCGGCCTGTTCAATATGTTCGGCAACTTTTCCGGCATCGTCACGCCTATCGCTATCGGCTACATCATCGCCACCAGCGGCTCGTTTGAAGGCGCGCTGATCTATGTCGGCATCCATGCGTTCGTCGCCGCCTTCAGCTTCCTGGTGATTGCGGGCGATATCAAACGTATCGAACTGAAACCGCGGACATAAGGAGGGAATATGTCTACGCAAAGCTCACCGGTGATTACCCGCATGCAGGTGATCCCGGTCGCCGGATACGACAGCATGCTGCTGAATATCGGCGGCGCACATAACGCCTGTTTTACCCGCAATATCGTGGTGCTGACCGACAGCGCCGGGCATACCGGCGTCGGCGAAGCACCGGGCGGCGACACCATCTACCAGACGCTGGTCGAGGCGATCCCGCAGGTCGAAGGCCAGCAGGTGGCGCGCATGAACCGGCTGGTGCAGCAGGTGCATAAGGGTAACCAGTCGGCCGATTTCGACAACTTCGGCAAAGGCGCCTGGACCTTCGAGCTGCGCGTCAACGCGGTCGCCGCGCTCGAAGCGGCGCTGCTTGACCTGCTCGGCCAGTGCCTGGGCGTGCCGGTAGCAGAGCTGCTCGGTCCCGGCCAGCAGCGCGACGAGGTGACGGTGCTGGGCTATCTCTTCTATATCGGCGACCGCCGCAAAACCGATCTGCCCTACCAGAGCGGCGAGAACGGCGACCACGACTGGTATCGCCTGCGCCATCAGGAGGCGCTGACGCCCGACGCGGTGGTGCGTCTGGCGGAGGCGGCGCAGGACAAATACGGTTTTAAGGATTTCAAACTTAAAGGCGGCGTGCTGCCGGGCGAGCAGGAGATTGAATCCGCAGCGGCGCTGAAGCGGCGCTTTCCAGACGCGCGCATTACCGTCGATCCCAACGGCGCATGGACGCTGGACGAGGCGATCCGCCTCTGCAAAGGCATGGGCGAGGTGCTGACCTACGCGGAGGATCCGTGCGGCGCCGAGCAGGGCTATTCCGGCCGCGAGGTGATGGCGGAGTTCCGCCGCGCCACCGGGCTGCCGGTCGCCACCAATATGATCGCCACCAACTGGCGCGAGATGAACCACGCGGTGATGCTCAACGCGGTCGATATTCCGCTGGCCGATCCGCACTTCTGGACGCTGAGCGGCGCGGTGCGCGTGGCGCAGCTCTGCGACGAGTGGGGCCTCACCTGGGGCTGCCACTCCAATAACCACTTCGATATTTCGCTGGCGATGTTTACCCACGTCGGCGCAGCGGCGCCGGGCAATCCGACCGCGCTCGATACCCACTGGATCTGGCAGGAGGGCGACCAGCGCCTGACCAAACAGCCGCTGCAGATCCGCAACGGCAAAATCGCCGTGCCCGATGCGCCGGGGCTCGGCGTCGAGCTGGACTGGGATCGGCTGCGCCAGGCCAACGACCTCTTTAAATCGCTGCCGGCGGGCGCGCGTAACGACGCCACCGCCATGCAGTATCTGATTCCCGGTTGGACGTTCGACCGCAAGCGCCCGGCATTCGGCCGCGCCACAGTGTAAGGAGCAGGAGATGAGTTCGACACCGAAAGTCACAGCGATGCAGGTTATTCCGGTAGCCGGATACGACAGCATGTTGCTCAACCTGAGCGGCGCGCACGCGCCTTTTTTCACCCGCAATATCGTGATTATCAAGGATAACGCGGGCCACACCGGCGTTGGCGAAATCCCCGGCGGCGAGAAAATCCGCCAGACGCTGGAAGATGCGGCGGCGCTGGTGATCGGCAAAACGGTGGGCGAGTACAAAAACGTACTCAGCCTGGTGCGCAGCACCTTCGCCGACCGCGATTCGTCGGGACGCGGCAGCCAGACCTTTGACCTGCGCACCACCATTCACGTGGTCACCGGCATCGAGGCGGCGCTGCTCGACCTGCTGGGTCAGCATCTGCAGGTCAACGTCGCTACGCTGCTGGGCGACGGACAGCAGCGCGACCGCGTCGAGATGCTCGGCTACCTGTTCTACATCGGCGACCGTAAAAAGACGGCGCTCCCCTACCAGAACCAGGAAGATGAAGCCTGCGACTGGTATCGCCTGCGCCACGAAGAGGCGCTGACGCCGGAAGCGGTGGTGCGGCTGGCCGAGGCGGCGTACGACAAGTACGGCTTTAACGACTTCAAGCTCAAGGGCGGCGTGCTGCGCGGCGGCGAAGAGGCGGAAGCGGTGACGGCGCTGGCGAAGCGCTTTCCCGAGGCACGCATTACGCTCGATCCCAACGGCGCCTGGTCGCTCAACGAGGCGATCCTGCTCGGCAAGCAGCTGAAAGGGGTGCTGGCCTATGCGGAAGATCCGTGCGGCGCCGAGCAGGGCTATTCCGGCCGCGAGGTGATGGCGGAGTTCCGCCGCGCCACCGGGCTGCCGACCGCCACCAATATGATCGCCACCGACTGGCGGCAGATGGGCCACACGCTGTCGCTGCAGTCGGTCGATATTCCGCTGGCCGATCCGCACTTCTGGACCATGCAGGGCTCGGTGCGCGTGGCGCAGATGTGCCACGACTTCGGCCTGACATGGGGCTCGCACTCCAACAACCATTTCGACGTCTCGCTGGCGATGTTCACCCACGTCGCGGCCGCCGCGCCAGGCGCTATCACCGCCATCGACACTCACTGGATCTGGCAGGAGGGCAACCAGCGCCTGACCAAAGAGCCGCTGCAGATCAAAGGCGGCATGGTGCAGGTGCCGCAGAAGCCGGGGCTGGGCGTCGAGCTGGATATGGATCAGGTTATGCAGGCCAACGCGCTTTATCAAAAACATGGACTGGGCGCGCGCGACGATGCGCAGGCGATGCAGTTCCTCGTGCCGAACTGGACCTTCGACAATAAACGTCCCTGTCTGGTGCGCTAACTTTTAGGCTTCCTGCGGGGAGCGGTTGTAACGGGAGAAGAGATGATGAGTAACACAGCCTGGCCGAATGCATTTCGCCGTCGTCTGCTGGCAGGAGAAACCCTGATCGGCAGCTGGTGCGCGCTGGCGAACCCTATTACCACCGAAGTGCTCGGCCTGGCCGGTTTCGACTGGCTGGTACTGGACGGCGAACATGCGCCCAATGACATTACCACCTTCGTGCCGCAGCTGATGGCGCTCAAAGGCAGCGTCAGCGCGCCGGTGGTGCGTCCGCCCTGCAACGAACCGGTGATCATCAAGCGCCTGCTGGATATCGGCTTCTACAACTTCCTGATCCCGTTTGTGGAAACGGAAGAGGAGGCGCTGCGCGCCGTGGCCTCGACCCGCTATCCGCCCGCTGGCATTCGCGGCGTCTCGGTGTCGCACCGCAGCAATATGTACGGCACGCTGCCCGACTACAACGCCACGGTGAACGACAACATTACGGTGCTGGTGCAGATTGAAACCCAGCAGGCGGTCGACAATATCGACGCCATCGCCGCGGTAGAGGGCGTCGACGGCATCTTTGTCGGGCCGGGCGATCTTTCCGCCGCGCTCGGCTATCTCGGCCAGCCTGCGCACCCAGAGGTGCTCAAGGTCATTAAGCATGTCTTCGAACGCGCCAAAGCGGCGGGCAAGCCGAGCGGCATCCTCGCGCCGGTCGAAGCGGACGCGCGCCGCTATCTCGAATGGGGCGCCAGCTTCGTGGCGGTAGGCAGCGACTTAGGCGTCTTCCGCAACGCGACTCAGGCGCTGTGCGACAAATTTAAGAAGTAACTGACGAAGGGGAAAGGCAATGAAAATTGGATTTATCGGCCTCGGCATCATGGGCAAACCGATGAGTAAAAATCTGGTGAAAGCCGGTTATTCTCTGGTGGTGCGCGATAACAACGCCAGCAACGAAGCGGAACTGACCGCGCTGGGCGCTACCGTAGCGAAAACAGCGAAAGAGGTGGCCGAGCAAGTTGACGTGGTGATCACCATGGTGCCCAACTCGCCGCAGGTGAAAGAGGTTTGCCTGGGCGAAAACGGCATTATCGACGGCGCGAAGCCGGGCCTGATCGTCATCGATATGAGCTCTATCGCGCCGCTCGCCAGCCGCGAGGTGCATGACGCGCTGGCAGAGAAGGGCATCAAAATGCTCGACGCGCCGGTGAGCGGCGGCGAGCCGAAAGCGATCGAAGGCACGCTTTCCGTAATGGTGGGCGGCGATAAAGAGATCTTCGATCGCTGCTACGACATCATGAAGGCGATGGCGGGATCGGTGGTGCACACCGGCGATATCGGCGCGGGCAACGTCACCAAGCTGGCGAACCAGGTGATCGTGGCGCTCAATATCGCGGCGATGTCGGAAGCGCTGTCGCTGGCGACCAAGGCGGGCGTTAATCCCGAGCTGGTCTATCAGGCGATCCGCGGCGGACTGGCCGGCAGCACCGTGCTCGACGCCAAAGCGCCGATGGTGCTGGATCGCAACTTCAAGCCGGGCTTCCGTATCGACCTGCATATTAAGGATCTGGCCAACGCGCTCGATACCTCGCACGGCATCGGCGCCCATCTTCCGCTCACCGCCGCGGTGATGGAGATGATGCAGGCGCTGCGCAACGACGGCCAGGGCAACGCCGACCATAGCGCGCTCGCCTGCTATTATGAAAAATTAGCCAAAGTTGAGATAACCCGTTAATGCGTCGCGGCGGTCGGCGCGGCCGCCGCACTGCGCCATCGCGGATGATGAATCATCTATCAACAGCGCCTGGATTGCCTATGAAAATCGTAATCGCACCGGATTCATACAAAGAGAGTTTATCCGCCTCAGGCGTGGCAACCGCGATTGAAGCGGGCTTCCGCGAGATTTTTCCTGACGCCACTTACGTGAAGATACCGGTTGCCGACGGCGGCGAAGGCACGGTTGAGGCGATGGTGGCGGCCACGGTGGGGAGTATCGTCAACCTGCGCGTAACCGGACCGCTCGGCGCGCCGGTGGACGCCTTCTACGGCCTCTCCGGCGACGCAAGCACCGCCTTTATCGAAATGGCGGCCGCCAGCGGGCTGGAGCTGGTGCCCGCCGCGCAGCGCGATCCCCTGACCACCACTTCGTTCGGCACCGGCGAGCTGATCAAGAGCGCGCTGGATAAAGGCGTCGGGCATATCATTATCGGCATCGGCGGCAGCGCCACCAACGACGGCGGCGCGGGCATGATGCAGGCGCTGGGCGCGCGGCTGCTCGATGCGCAGCAGAACGAGATCGGCTTCGGCGGCGGCGCGCTGCCGGCACTGACAGAAATTGATATCAGCGGACTGGACGCGCGCGTGCGGCAGTGCCGTTTCGAAGTGGCGTGCGACGTGACTAATCCGCTGACCGGCCGCGACGGCGCGTCGGCTATCTTCGGTCCGCAGAAAGGCGCGACGCCGCAGCTGGTGGAGCAGTTGGACAGCGCGCTGGCGCACTATGCGGCGATTATTCAGCGCGATCTCGATATCGACGTGCTGCATATTCCGGGCGGCGGCGCGGCGGGCGGCATGGGCGCGGCGCTGCACGCCTTCTGCCAGGCGGATCTGCGACGCGGCATCGAAATCGTCACCGAGGCGCTCGGGCTGGCGGAGCAGGTCAAAGACGCTTCGCTGGTGATCACCGGCGAAGGGCGCATCGACAGCCAGAGCATCAACGGCAAGGTGCCGATTGGCGTGGCGCAGGTGGCGAAACGGTTTAATAAGCCGGTAATCGGCATTGCCGGCAGCCTGACGGCGGATGTTGGCGTGGTGCATCAGCACGGTCTGGACGCGGTATTCAGCGTGCTCTACAGCATCTGTACGCTGGAGGAGGCGCTGACGAATGCCGAAACCAATCTGCGGCTGGCGGCGCGCAATATCGCCGCGACGCTGAAGATTGGCGGCGTAATAGAGTAAAAAAGCGGCCCTCAGACGGCTAACAAACTTAAAATGTGGATGACATGGATCGAAGAGCAAAGCGTCCCGCGCAAGGGACTGCGCGGGTCGAGCTGTCAGGGATGACGTTTTTTGCGTCTTTGCGATCGAGCCATGTCATCCACATCAGCGCTTTTTCAATAATCTCAAGCAGCCCTCAGGCCGCTTTCTGCTTTACTTTTTGTATTTCGCTTCCAGCGTCGCGAACCACGGCGCGACGAAATCGTTATTGCCGCCCCAGCCGGGGACGATCTTGTTCAGCGACGCCACGTTAATCGCGCCCTGCTGGCTGTTCAGCTGCTGCTGGGAGATCGAGGCGCCTTTGAAATCGTAGCTGGCGGGCGTGGCTTCGCCGGCGATCTTATTCGCCACCAGGCGCATATTCACCGCGCCGATGGTTTTCGGATCGACCGCCACGGTCTGCACCCACGGGCTATTCTTCTCGCGCATCAGCTGCAGATCCTGGTTCGAGACGTCGATGCTGTAGAGCTTGATCTCGGTGCGGCCGTTCTCCTGCAGCGCCTTATAGGCCCCCTGGCTAAAGGCGTCCCACGCGCCCCAGATCGCGTCGATCTTACCTTTCGGATACTTCGCCAGAATCGCGCCGATCTTATTGGCGGTATCGCCTTGCACGTCGGAGGAGACCGCGCCGATCGACTCCAGCTGATGAATGCCCGGATTCTCCTTTAACAGCTTCTCATACACCACCTGACGGCGCTCCATCGCCGGGAAACCGGCGACCCACAGCTTGACGATATTGGCCTTGCCGTTGAAATCCTGAATTAGCTGCCCGAGCGACGCCTGCGCCAGCGAGGCGTCATCCTGCGCGGTGACGGTCACGCCGGGGATCGGCGAATCGACCGGCGTATCGAACACCGAGACTTTGATGCCGGCGTCGGCGACGCGCTTCACCAGATCGCTGGCGTAGGGCGCTTTGCCGTGCGACAGAATAATGCCGTCGTACTTCTGGCTGATCGCCTGATTAACGAAGTCCTGGAAACGTGCGTCGTCGCCGTTGCTGAGAAAGGTGCTGACCTTAAAGCCGAGCTTGCGGCCCTCCTGAATGGCGCCGGCGACAAACTGTGTGGTGTTGTCGTCAGAGCCCAGGTTGCGGATCACCGCGATGCGCACCGGCCCTTCGTGGTTCGCAATGGGCGCCGGCACGGGTACGACGCTATCGGCAAAGGCGCTGGCGGAGAGCAGGCTGACGGCCAGCAGAGAGAGCGTTATTTTTTTCATTGTCTTTTTCCTGGTTAATCAGCGCTAGCGGCGCTGAACGTAGGTCATCGCCAGTGCCAGAGCCAGCACCAGTCCTTTAATAATGTCCATGGCGTAATAGGGAACGGAGAGCATCACCAGCCCGTTTTGCAGCACGCCGAGCAGTACCGCGCCCACCAGCGTGCCGAGCGCGTTAGGCTTGCCGGCGCCCGCCAGCGACAGGCCGATCCAGGCGGCCGCTACAGCGTCCATCAGATAGCCGCCGCCGGCGTTGACCTGCGACGAGCCGATGCGCGACGCCAGCAGAATGCCGCCCAGACCCGCCAGCAGCGAGGCGATCACATAGGCCAGCACGCGGTAGCGCGTGGTGCGAATGCCGGAGAGGCGCGCCGCTTCCGGGTTGCCGCCCAGCGCATACATGCGGCGGCCGTGCGTGGTGAGCGACAGCGCCAGCTGCGCCGCTGCCGTCACCACCAGCATAATAATGACGATCACCGG
The DNA here is from genome assembly GCF_000738765.1 of Pantoea sp. NGS-ED-1003. NCBI lineage: Bacteria > Pseudomonadati > Pseudomonadota > Gammaproteobacteria > Enterobacterales > Erwiniaceae > Pantoea > Pantoea sp. NGS-ED-1003. The sequence goes on along the minus strand of NZ_JPQA01000007.1, from coordinate 213,015 downwards.
CACCTGGCCGAGCAGGCCGAAGCCCGCCGGGATAGCGCCTTCCGCCATATCGCCGCTCGGCATCACCATGTTTTCCGTGATCGACCCGCCGAAGCTGTAGGTCATCGCTACGCCCTGGATAATAAACAGCGTGGCGAGCGTCGCCAGCATATCGGGAATGCGCAAAATCACGATCAGAAAGGCGTTGAACAGGCCGATCAGCGTACAGAGCGCCAGAGTCAGCGCAATCGCCTCGACGCTGTTCATGCCGTACCAGACGAACAGCGAAATCACCAGCGCGTTGGCCAGCGAGGCGGTGGAGCCGACCGAAAGATCGAAGCCGCCGACGGTCAGCGACACCGAGACGCCCACGGCGATCACCGTCACGATGGCAATGGAGCGTAGAATATTGATGATGTTATTGGGTTCCAGAAAACTGTCGGAGGCGATGCCGAAGCCCGCAATCAGCAGGGCGACCGTGATCAGCATGCCCCACTTATAGAGGAAGTCGAACAGTCGATGGCGCAGCGGCGTCGCCGCGGTCAGGGTAATCTCTTTGCTGCTCACGCAGGGGTTCCTCCAGTGGAATAAAGCAGAAGCGTCTCTTCGGTGGCCGCGCGCCCGTCCAGCTCGGCCACGATGCGCCCGTCCCAGAGCACGCAAATTCGGTCGCACAGCCCAACCAGCTCGGAAAATTCGCCGGAGGCGTAAATCACGCCTTTGCCTTCCTGAGCCAGACCGCTAATTAAGCGGAACAGTTCGGTTTTCGCCTTGATATCGACGCCTTTGGTCGGCTCATCGAAAATCAGCACGTCGGCGTGGCTGCGCAGCCACTTGCCGATGGCGATCTTCTGCTGGTTGCCGCCGGAGAGGCGGCGCAGCGGCTGCCCCGGACCAGTGGTGCGTACGTTCAGACGCTGGATCACCGCTTCCGCCCAGCGCCACGCCTGGCGATGGCCGAACAGGCTCCAGCGCGAAAAGCTGCTGTCGGCGCTGACGCTGAGATTCATCGCCACAGGCTCGTCGATAAAAATGCCCTCTTTGCGCCGCTCTTCCGGCACCAGCGCCATGCGCCGGCTCACCGAATCGTGCGGCGAGCGCGGCCGCCACGGCCTGCCGTGCAGTTCGCCGCGCGTTACGCGGCTTTTGCTGGCGCCGAACAGCGCTTTGCACAGCTCGGTTTTGCCCGCGCCCGCCAGCCCGGCGATGCCGAGGATCTCGCCCTGGTGCAGCCGCAGCGAAATATCCTGCAGCAGCCGATCGTCGTGCAGCCCCTCTACCGCCAGCAGCAGCGGCTGCGCGCTTTCGGGACGGCGCGGCGGATAGATATCGGTCAGCTGATGGCCGAGCATCTTCTCGACGATCTGCTCGCCGCTGAGCGCCGCCATCGGGCCGCTCTCGATCAGGCGGCCGTCGCGCAGCACCGTCAGACGGTCGCAGATCGCCTTCAGTTCATGAATGCGGTGCGAGATAAACACCACGCCGATGCCGCTGTTTTGCAGGCGGCGCACCACGGCGAACAGCCGCTCGCTTTCGTGCTGGTCGAGCGGGGCGGTCGGTTCGTCGAGGATCAGAAAGCGGCAGTGGTGCGACAGCGCGCGCGCCAGCAAAATCTGCTGCTTCTCCGCCAGCGTGCAGCGCTCCACCAGTTGGTTTACGTCGATGTTCGCCTCGAGCTGCGCCAGCAGAGCGCGCGCCTGGCGGCGAATGGCGCGCCAGTGAAAGCCGTGTCCCGGTTCGGCCAGCCGATCCAGCAGGATGTTTTCCGCCACACTGAGCTGAGGCACCAGGGCTACGTCCACCTCCTGCTGCACCAGATGTATGCCGAGTCGTTTCGCGTCGCGCGGGCTGCGTATCGATACCGGCGCGCCGTCCAGCCAGATTTCGCCGCTGTAGTGACTGTGCGCGCCGGCCAGCACCGCCATCAGCGTCGATTTGCCCGCGCCGTTAGCGCCGGTCAGCGCATGCACCGAGTGGCCTTCCGCGACGAAATCCACCTGCGTCAGCGCGGCGAATCCGCCGAATGCGAGTGAGATATTGCGCATCTCAAGGCGGTTTAAGGCACTCATTAGCTGAAGCTCTCCTGTTACTGGCTGGCCGCAATTTTTTCCTGAAGTTTCAGGCGCGGCAACAGCCGAAAGCGCATAAGCTAGCACGAAATCTTATTAGCCATCCAGACATCTGGATAGTTTGGCGGCTAAAGCTGGCTCGCCCGATAACGCTGGTGTTTTACAACAGGGAAGGAAAGAGAAGTGGTGTTTTATGCTGGCGCGGCGCGCGGGCATAAAAAAACCAGGCCGAAGCCTGGTTGCATGCAGCTGAAAAACTCACTACGCGGATGACATGGACCGAAGAGCAAAGCGTCCCGCGCAAGGGACTGCGCGGGCCGAGCTGCCAGGGATGGCGTTTTGCGTCTTTGCGATCGGGCCATGCCATCCGCGTTAGCGCAGAGCAACATTCCTAAACCAGGCCGAAGCCTGGTTTATCAAAACATGATGCGCTTACTTTTCTGGAATCGCATTCAGCAGGGTAGTGAGCAGTTTCCAGTAAAGGCCAACGCTCTCAATATGCACCTGCTCGTCCGGCGAGTGCGGACCGGTGATGGTCGGGCCGATAGAAACCATATCCATGTTCGGGTAAGGCTTCTTGAACAGGCCGCACTCGAGACCGGCGTGGATCACCTGAATATTCGGCGTTTTGTCGAACAGCGCGATATAGGTCTGACGGGTCAGCGCCATAATCGGCGAGTTAGCGTCTGGCTGCCAGCCCGGATAGCCGCCTTTCGGTTTGGTCTGCGCGCCAGCCAGCTGGCCGAGGGAGGTCAGCATCTGCACCACATAGTCGCGACCGGTGTCGATCAGCGAACGAATCAGGCAGTTAATCTCCGCCTTATCGTGATCCATGGTGACCACGCCGACGTTCAGCGAGGTTTCCACCACGCCTTTCGCCACGTCGGAGTTGCGGATAACGCCGTTCGGCGTGCTGTTTAGCAGGTTCAGGAAGCGGTCGCGGCTCTCTGCGCTCAGCGCCTCGCCCTGATGCGCCAGCGGCTCAGTAACGACGTTGATGTTCTTCTCTTTCACGCCGTGCTCGTTTTGCAGCGCCAGCAGGAAGTGCGCCGCTGCCGATTTCAGCGCGTCGACCTTATGGCTCTCGACCGCCAGCGTAGCGAAGGCTTCGCGCGGGATGGCGTTGCGCAGCGTGCCGCCGGTAAAGTCAATCAGACGCAGGTCGAGCTCGGCGGCGTGCGCGGCGAGGAAGCGCGCCAGCAGCTTGTTGGCGTTGCCGAGGCCCATATGGATATCCGCGCCGGAGTGGCCGCCGCGCAGCCCTTTCAGGGTCAGCTTCAGGGTGTCGAAATTAGCCGGAACCGCTTCGCGCGTCAGCGGGAGAGTAGTGATAAAGTCGATGCCGCCCGCGCAACCCATGTAGATCTCGCCTTCCTCTTCCGAGTCGGTGTTGATCAGGATCTCCGCCTGCAGCCAGTTCGGCTGCAGACCGAAGGCGCCGTCCATGCCGGTCTCTTCGGTCATGGTGAGCAGCACTTCCAGCGGGCCGTGGGTCAGGCTGCTGTCGGCCAGCACCGCCAGCGCGGACGCCATGCCGATGCCGTTGTCGGCGCCCAGCGTGGTGCCGCGCGCCTTCACCCATTCGCCGTCGATATAAGGCTGAATCGGATCTTTGGTGAAGTCATGGGCGGTGTCGTTGTTTTTCTGCGGCACCATATCGAGGTGCGCCTGCAGCGCCACCGGCGTGCGGTTTTCCATCCCGGCGGTGGCCGGTTTGCGGATCAGGATATTGCCGACCGCGTCGCGCTCGACCCAAAAACCTTGCTCTTTCGCCCAGCCGACAATATAGGTGGCCAGCGCTTCTTCATGAAAAGAGGGGTGCGGAATGGAGCAGATTTTGGCGAAGATATCCCACAGCGGTTGGGGAGAAAGCTGAGACAATTCAGACACGACAGGTCTCCTGTGTCAGTGCGCCGGCCAGGCCGGTGTGCGCGAGTTTCCAGTGAATGGTCGCCGTCAGCGAATCTGACGTGATGGGGCTGAGAATATCACTGTTATCGCCGGGTGCGTACTCAGGCGCGCTAAAAAGCCGCAACCAGTGGTTCGGATGCTGGTTTTTAGCGCTGAGGATCCTTATAATCTCGCGCAACCTTTTTCCCGTTGCACATTTTTAAGCCGATTAAACTGGCTGGGATCGCTATTCATGAGTGAAAAATACGTCGTTACCTGGGACATGCTGCAGATTCATGCCCGCAAACTGGCTCAGCGCCTGCTGCCTGTCGAACAGTGGAAGGGCATTATCGCGGTCAGCCGCGGCGGCCTGGTGCCGGCTTCTCTGCTGGCGCGCGAGCTCGGCATTCGCTATGTCGACACCGTCTGCATCTCCAGCTACGACCACGACCATCAGCGCGAGATGACCGTGCTTAAGCGCGCGGAAGGCGACGGCGAAGGCTTTATCGTCATCGACGACCTGGTGGACACCGGCGGCACCGCGCAGGCGATCCGCGAGATGTATCCCAAAGCGCACTTCGTCACTATCTTCGCTAAGCCGGCAGGCCGCCCGCTGGTGGACGACTACGTGGTGGATATTCCGCAGAACACCTGGATCGAGCAGCCGTGGGACATGGGCGTGGTTTACATTCCGCCTATCGTTAAAGGCGCCTGATCGTTTCGTGTTAACAACGCCCGGCTTGCCGGGCGTTGTGCTTTCTGCCGCCGGCATCCGATAGACGGCGGGTCGCATGGCCTGCCCGCAAAGCGTCCTGCGCTCTTTTGCACCTCGCGCCGCCCCTGACCCTGCAGTACACTTAGCCTCTGCCAGAGCCGTCAGGAGAACCGAGCATGTCGAGCAAAAATCTCAGCGAAGAGTTATTTAAGCCGCACTACAACTACCCCGAAACCTCCTCGCTGGTGCATCGCCAGCACCACGCCCAGGTAGACGTCGAAGCGACGCTGGACGGCAGCAGCCAGCACGGCTGGTATCGCATGCTCAACAAACTGATGTGGACGTGGCGCGGCGTGCCGCCGCAGGAGATCATCGAAGTGCTGGCGCGTATCGCCAACAGCGACCAGCGCCATACCGACGACGCGCTGCTCGACACCGTGATCGGTTTTCGCAGCGGCAACTGGGCGTTTGAGTGGTCGAAGCAGGCGGGCCTCTGGCAGGCGCGCGCGCAGGAAGAGCGCGACGACAGTCTGGCTGGCGAATACTGGCTGCGCGCCTCGCACCTCTTCAGCATGGCCGCCTATCCCTATATCAAAGGCGACGAGCTGGCGGACCAGGCGCAGACGCTGGCGAATCGCGCCTATGAAGAGGCGACGCGTCGACTGCCCGGCGAACTCAAGGCGCTGAGCTTCAATATCGAAGGCGGCAGCCCGATTACCGGTTTTCTGCATATGCCGCCCAACGCCTCGGCGCCGTATCCCACTGTGCTGCTGTGCGGCGGCCTCGACTCGCTGCAAAGCGATCACTATCGGCTGTTCCATGACTATCTGGCGCCGCGCGGCATCGCCATGCTGACGCTGGATATGCCGTCGGTGGGCTTCTCGGTGAAGTGGCGACTCAACCAGGACACCAGCTTTCTGCATCAGCAGGTGCTGCGCGACCTGGCGAACGTGCCCTGGATCGATCACCGGCGCGTGGCGGCGTTCGGCTATCGCTTCGGCGCCAACGTCGCGGTGCGGCTCGCCTATCTGGAAGCGCCGCGCCTGCGCGCCGTCGCGACGCTCGGGCCGATGGTGCACAGCCTGCTGACCAGCGCGCAGCAGCAGGACGCCATTCCGGATATGTATATGGATATGCTCGCCAGCCGCCTCGGCATGGCGTTTACCAGCGACAGCGCGCTGCGCACCGAGCTGAATCGCTACTCGCTCAAAGTGCAGGGGCTGCTGGGCCGTCGCACGTCGACGCCGATGCTGGCGGGCTACTGGCCAGACGATCCCTTCGGCCCGGAAGAGGACGCGCGGCTGATCGCCAGCTCCTCCGCCGACGGCAAACTGCTGCCGATCGCCGTCAGGCCGGCGCTGGCGAATTTCGAGCGCGCGCTGAATGAGGTTTGCGACTGGCTGGCAAAGCGGTTACAACAGTAGCTGGCAAATTCACAGCGGTTTGCTTTAATACTAACGGTCAAACTTATGGAGAATTAGCATGACGTTACCGAGTGGTCATCCCCGTAGTCGCCTGCTTAAGCGCTTCACCGAGCTGGGACCGTATATCCGCGAAGGGAAATGTGAAGAAACGCGGTTCTTTTTCGACTGCCTGGCCGCCTGCGTCAATGTCAAACCCGCGCCGGAAAGCCGTGAGTTCTGGGGCTGGTGGATGGAGCTGGACGCGCAGCAAGACCATTTTACCTACGTTTATCATATTGGCCTGTTCGATAAAGATGGCGACTGGTCCGTGGCGAACATCAAGGGAAAAGAGAACGCTCAGAAAGTGGAAGAGACGCTGCGTAACTTCCATACCCGTCTGAAAGCGATGCTGCAGGAGCTGAATCTGGGGCTGACGCCCGCCAGCGGCTTTAAAGAGCCGGTCGATCTCAGCGCGTAATCCTCAACCCTGAACGGCAGGCATAGTTCGATTCGCTTCGGCTATGCCTGTTCTGCATTATTACGGCACTGGCGCTGCGTTTATATTTTTCTCCGCTTTAACGATATTTCCCGACGCGCTTTTTTATTATTTTTTACTCCCGCTTTTATTTAATCTCCTCTCGCAGACATAAAATATTCTCACGGCTTATTTGATTATGGATATTAACTAAAGCCGCTTGATAAAAGCTGTTTAATCAACGGCAGGCGTTGAAATAACCGGTCCAGCTAAATCAGAGGGCGGCACGGTATAATTCCTATTCTCTTTTTATTGAGGCGGATCGCACTGACGATTTGTAGACGTTTTCCTGACGAAATGGTGTGATACCCGCCAGCGCGACTGCCAGTGTCGCGGCTTTTCTCCGTTTGTTATCGGCAAAAAAAGAACGCCAACCCGGACACCTAAAAGTCCGGGTGGTCCTGTGCTGTCTCTCTGGAGGAAAACCCTTTGTTTAAATTAAATCCGCTGTTATTAAGCCTGGCCGCTGCGCCCGGGCTGCTTTTTCCGATTACCTGTAGTCAGGCCGCTACGTTAAAACCTTTTTCCCCATTATTAAATGACTACAAGGCAGGCGTATTTTGCGTCTGTAATGGATCGACGCAAACCCTGAGCGGCATTCAACGCTTTCAGCCGGGCTTAGATGGCGGCCGTCCCATTACCGTCGGCGAATTGTTATCGGGCGGCAGAATTATTTCCGATGACAATGTTATCGGCGCGGATCGCCTGACGTTCGGCGCGCAGGATTATCTGATCAGCGTGCCCGACGTCAACGGCAGCGGCAACAATCAGCTGCCGGTGTTTAATTCGGCAAATATCAGCGCGCTCGCCTCGGTGACGCCCGCCAGCGAATTGCCTGACTACTACAACGTCAACGGCGAGCAATATATCGATGCCCGCGTGGCGCAGGTGAGCAACGGTACCATTAATGTCGATATCGGCGTCGACGGCGCGGCCACCACCGCCGCCACCAACGGCTGGAGCATGGCGGCGAAGCAGAGCCAGCTGTTTACCGCCAGCGGCAGCGGGGCGATGAACTGGCAGTCGGCTAACCGCATCGCCTTTACCGGATCCTATACCGAATACACTTACAACCTGGCCTGGTGGGTAGATAACGTCGCCCAGTACAGCGGCCCGTTCAGCGTCACCACGCTGGACGGCAACAGCCGCGAATTCAACGTCGCCAGCCTGAACGATCTGCGGCAGTACAACGACTGGCTGATTGAGCAGCTGCAGAGCGGCAACCTCAGCGCCGGCAGCTACAACGGCGAATTCAATAAGGCGCTGTCGCTCTACAGCGCGCCCATCGCCTATGTGATCGACGCCGATGAGTACAACGACGAGGTGACGTTGCCGGTGGGCGAGCGCTCGGTGCTGAGCGCCGACGGCCCAGGCGCCAGCGTCTCGGTGCAGAAGGGCGCCACGCTGGAGGTGGTCGACTCGGACGGCGGCGCGGTGCGCGCCACCAACGGCGCGAAGGCCACCATCGACGGCAAGCTGGCCGCCAGCGGATCGGCGGCCCATGAAAACACCGCGCTGCGGCTGGCGGGCGCCAGCGGCGTCAATAACGGCGTCATCAACGGCGGCTTCTTCAATAACGCAGACGGCAGCGGCGTGGATGCGGCGACGCTCGGCTACAGCGGCAGCACGGTACTGGCGACCGGCGGCAGCCGTTTCGTCAACAACGGCGTGCTGAATTACGCCACTACGCAACCAGGCAGCGCGCTGCGGCTCAGTGACGCCCAGGGGATCAACAATGGCGCGATTAATCTCGGCGTGGCGGAGTCGATCGGTAGCCACAGCAGCGCGGGCGTCTTGCTCGACACCAGCGGCGCCAGCTTTATCAACACCGCGGGCGGCGTGATCTACGTCGGCCGCGCGCCGCAGAACGCGAAAAGCGACGTCGTGGAGGATGTGGCGATTAACCAGAGCGGCGGCGTCAACGCCATTGCGCAGCAGTTTAACTCTACCGCGATTAACGACGGGCGCATCGTGCTCGGCAGCAGGGTGCAGAACGCTGCCGCCATGCGCGTCGAGAACGGGCCGGAAGCGATCGCGCTTAACAACGGCACCATCGATCTCAACGGCCGCGCGCAGTTTCGCCCGGCGGAAAGCGTGGGCCTGCTGGCGATCGATTCCGGCAGCGGCGGACTGGTGGGCAACAACGGCACCATCAACCTTAACGGCGACGGCGGCACCGGCATCAAAGTCATCGCTCGCGACGGCCAGCGCGCCAGCGCTTTCTCCAGCGGGACAATCAACGTACCCGGCCGCGCCGATACCCTGAACGGCAGCTTCAACACCGCAGTATGGGTAAACGGGCAGGGCAGCGGCAAAGCGTCCGCTACCCTGAGCGGCCCCATCGCCCTGCAGGGCTACGGCGCGGTCGGCATTCGCGCCGAGGGCAACGCCACGGTCGATCTCACCGCCGATGCGGTGCCGCAGCTCGGCGGCAGCGGAGAGTACCAGATGGGTTTCCTCGCCATCGGACCGAATGCGCACATCAATCTGCCGCAGGCGGGCAACTATGCCACCGGCCCTGACGACTGGTACGCCACTATTTTCCGCTATCAGGACGGCGCAGACTTCGACGGCGCCGGGCTGACCATCGCGCCGGGCGCGGCGTTCTCCACCGGCATCGAAGCGGTGGGCGAGGGTTCGGTGGTCAACACCCACGGCGCGACGTTTAATATCGGCAACACCTCGACCGGCCTGCGCATCGAGGGCGGCGCGCAGGGCACCATCGATGCGGCGACGCAGCTTAACCTCAACGTCGGCGGCGCGACGGCGGCGGTGGTGGATGGCAACTACTACAACCTGACGCGCTACATCACCAACAGCTTCGACCAGCCTTTCGCCTCGACGCTGGTCAATCACGCGAATATCAACGGTCAGAGCGGCCTGCAGGTCGGTTTGATCGCCCAGTACGGCGGCGCGCTGACCAACACCGGCGACATCAGCCTGCGCGGCGAACAAAGCTACGGCATCCAGGCGCTGGTCGGCGGCCAGGCGACCAGCAGCGGCAATATCAGCGTCAGCGACGGCGCGGTGGCGCTCTTTGCCTCAGGCTACGCCTTTGCCGATCCACAAAGCAGCACCATCACCAGCAGCGGCACGCTGAACGTGACGGCAGGCAGCGCGGACGGCTTTTTCCCCACCACCGGCTTATACGCCACAGGCGATGCGGCGCGCATCGAGCAGAATGGCGTTATCAACCTCTATGGCGGCAACGCGCTGGCGGGCGAGGCCCTTTATGGCGGCGCGCTGGTGCTCGGTCAGCAGAGCAAGGTGGTGTTTCACGATCCCAACCAGACCGCTTACCGAGTGGTGGAGGGAGGCGGGACCATCTATGCGTACGGCAGCAATCAGGATGTCTCTACCGACGGCTCGACGCTCTACCAGCTGGGCGACGGCGCAATCCTCTCGCTGCAGCGGTTAGGGGAGATCACCCTGAGCGGCGCTAACACCACTGGGGTGAAAATGTCCGGCAGCGCCACGCTCTATGACAATGAAACCTACTTCGTTAACGGCAAGGGCGCGGTGGCGCTGCGCGCTTCCAACGGCGCCTACGGCGATCTGGGCGACGTGTGGCTGAACGGCGACGAGACTATCGGCGCAATCAGCGAAAACGGCGACGGCGTGGTGTTTAGCAACCGCAACATCATCGGCAGCGGCAAAAACGTCACCGCGCTGCAGGCGTCCGGCGGCGCGACGGTGATGAACAACGGCACCATTATCCTCGACGGCGAGAACAGCACCGGCGCGCGGCTGCTGGACGGCGGCCGCCTGATCAACAACGTCTGGATCCACGTAGCATCCGGCATTGGGATTGACGCCAGCGAAGGAGCAAGCCTTTATCAGCCCTACAACGGCACGGTGCAGGTAGATGGCGGCATTGCTGGCGCGCGCGTGGGAGAAAACGCCATCCTCAACATTGAGGGCGACCAGCTGTTCCGCAGCGGTATCTGGGTCAAAGGTGGGGCGGACGCGGTATTGCTGGATCGCGGCGCGGCGGGGCTGCAGGCGAGCGAAATTATCCTCAGCGCCGAGGGCGGCGGCAGCGCCATCAACAACCGCGCCGAAACCGCGAATATTGCGCTGAATAACGCCTATCTTATTCCTACTAACGGCGCGGGCATCCGCTCCGCCACGTCGTTCGACTACGGCGGCAAGGCAACGATTGACGTGCAGGGCGGCGGCGTCGGCTATCTGTTCCAGAACGAGGATGGCTCCGCCACCGCTAACGATTTGGTGGTGCCGCCAGGCTACGCAATTATCGTCAACGGCAGCGGTGACGGCATTCGCGCCAATACCACCGGCCGCGTCTTCGCCGACGGCTTTATCGCCGTGGGCAGCGAAGCGGGCGGATCGGCGATTGTCACCCGCAGCGCCAGCGAGGTGATAAACCGTGGCACCATCGTCTCCTACAGCCGCGTCGCGCCGGTGATCGATCTGCGCGGCGGCCAGACGGTGTTTATCAACCAGGGCGATATCAGCGCGGAATACCCGGAAACGCCGATCGTGGCGGGCGGCGCGACCAATGACCAGCTCGCCTTTATCGGCGGCAGCGTCATCGGCGAAGTCGATACCGGCAACGGCAGCGATACGCTTGCCGTCACCGGCGGCACCCTCAACGGCAGTCTCACCATGGGCAGCGGCGAGAACAACCAGGCGCTGATCGAAAACGTCAGCCTGGCGAATACCCGTCATATCACCACCGCGGGCGGCGTCGGCAGCACGCTCAGCTTCCGCAACATCGACGCCAGCGGCGGCTCCCTTAGCGGCGACGACCTCAGCAAAGGGGTTAACCTCGGCGCAGGCTGGAGCACGCTCAACTTTACGAAAACTCAGTGGACGCTGACCGACAACCTGAAGCTGGCGCACAGCACCATCAATATCGACCGCGACTCCACGCTGTTTGCCGGGAATAACGTCAACCCGCTGCTGGCGGGCGCCACCGACGACTCGCTGGTGGTGAACAACGCCGGTACGCTCGATCTGAGCAACGGTGGCGCGGGCAACAATCTGCTGACCATCGACGGCACCCAGGCGTCGCTCGGCGGCACGCTGCGGCTGGCGACGCGGCTTAGCGGCGCAGGCGGCCAGAGCGATGCGCTACGGGTGAACGGCGACGTCACCGGCACCACGCTGATTGACGATCGCATTCTCGCAGGCAGCGCCGCGACGCAGAGTGACGCCAGCGGCGACGGCGCGATCGACGGCCGCGAAGGCGTCTCGCTGGCGCAGGTTTCCGGCAACGCCAGCGCCGACAGCTTCGCGCTGCAGGGCGGCTACCTCGCCGCCGGGCCCTGGCAGTACGGGCTGTATGCGTTTGCGCCCGACGGCAGCGGCACGGGCTGGGACTACCGGCTCGCTAACCGCTATGTGTGCGAGGACGGCGCACTGTGCCAGCCGCAGGCGGGCCGCGCCGCATCGCGCGCGGCGCGTCCGGCGCTGGCGCCGCAGGTGCCTTCTTATCTCTCCGCGCCGGTCGGTCTGGCCTACTACACCCAGGCGATTACCGACGATCTGCATAAGCGTCTCGGTGAACTGCGCGACGGCCAGCGCAGCGGCGCGGGCGGCGAGCTGTTCCTGCGCTATCTCGGCTCGAATCTGACCTACCAGAGCAACCGCGACTTTAGCGACTACGGCTTTGACGCCGATATCGACTACAGCGCGGCGCAGCTCGGCGGCAATCTGCTGCAGCTGGACGGCACGAGCGACAGCCTGCGCGGCGGCGTCGCCTATACGCGCGGCAATACGCGCATTCGTCCGCACGCGGCCGACGGCTTTAGCTCAACCACGTTCGACAGCGACAGCGTTTCGTTCTACGGCACCTGGCAGCGCGACAGCGGCTTCTATCTGGACGGCTCGCTGAGCTGGAGCTGGCACCGCGGCGACACCGATGTCGCGCGGCAAAAAGAGGTGGCGAAGCTGAAGGCCGACGGCTGGAGCGCCTCGCTGGAGTCGGGGTATCCCTTTGTTTTCGCCAACGGTCTGCGTCTTGAGCCGCAGGCGCAGCTGACCTGGATGCGTCTGAAGTTCGATGACGCCACCGATAAGGATGGCACCACCGTGAAGTTCGACGACGACGATCAAACCATCGGCCGTCTCGGCGCGCGGCTGGATCGCACCTGGCAGGACGACGCGCAGCGTGAATATACGCCTTATCTGCGCGCCAACTACTCCCACGGCTGGGGCGGTGGCTCGAAGGTAAAAGTCGGCGCGGCGGGGAGCGACATCGGTCAGGATTTCAACAGCGGCAGGTTCGGGCAGATGTGGGACGTCGGCGTCGGCGGCACGACACGCTTCCGCAACGACGTGTCGCTCTACGCCGAAGCGGACTACCGCAAGGAGATCGACGGCAACGGCGCGAAGGGGTGGCGCTATAACGCCGGCGTGCGCTGGACATTCTGAGAGGCAAGGTAAGAACCACCTTAAGGTGGTTCTTACAAAAAAGGTGCAAAAGCGGATGGCATGGTCTGATCGCAAAGTCGCTCAAGGCATCCCTGCGCGCTCGGCCCGCGACATCCCTGTCGCGGGACGCTTTGCTCCTCAGACCATGCCATCCACTTATTGACCAGGGTGCTGCATAAAGAAAGGGCCGCTGATGAGGCGGCCCTTGTTTATCAGACACATTGAGGGGAAAACACTGATGCCGTCGCGCGTCGCTTCGCGGCGGCGCCAGATTTTTAGAACTGGTAAGTCATGCCCAGCGCAACCACGTCGTCGTTGTTCAGGCTCAAACGGTTGTCGTCGTCCAGCTGGTTGATTTTGTAATCCACGAACGCCGACATGTTTTTGTTGAAGTAGTAGGTGGCGCCTACGTCGATATATTTCACCAGATCTGCATCGCCGATACCGTTTTCGATATCTTTGCCTTTGGTCTGCACGTAGCCCAGTGACGGACGCAGGCCGAAATCAAACTGATACTGCGCCACCAGCTCGATGTTCTGCGCTTTGTTCGCCGCGCCCGCGGCCGCCAGACCTGTTGCGCGATCGGTGCCGTTGAACGGCGTCATATTGCGCGTTTCGGTATAAATAGCCGCCAGGTAGACGCTATTGGCGTCATACTTCACGCCAGCGCCCCAGGAGTCCGCACGGTCGCCCTGACCGTAAACGCGCGCCTGCTGCTGGTTGGTGCGGTCGGAAGAGGTGATCGCCGACATCACGCTGATGCCGGTATCGGCGATGGTGTAGCCCAGAGACGCGCCATAGCCGTCGCCGTTCTGACGGTTGATATCGGTACGCGAGTTGCCGCCGTTGGCGTCGTTGCGGCCCTGGTACTGCAGCGCGAAGCGCAGGCCGTCAACCAGACCGAAGAAGTTGTTGTTGCGATAGGTGGCTACGCCGGTGGCGCGCTGCGTCATAAAGTTATCAGCACGCGCGGTGCCGTCGCCGCCGAACTCCGGGAATACGTCGGTCCAGGCTTCGACATCATAGAGCACGCCGTAGTTGCGGCCGTAGTCGAAGGAGCCGTACTGACCAAACTTCAGACCGGCAAAGCCCAGACGGGTTTTGTTGCCGTTGTTGGCGTCGGAGCCTTCAGAGTTATTGACGTTGTACTGATATTCCCACTGGCCGTAACCGGTCATCAGGTCGTTGATCTGGGTCTGGCCTTTGAAGCCGATACGTACATAGGACTTATCCCCGTCCTGGCTGTCCGCGTCGCTCAGATAGTGCATCGCTTTTACTTTGCCGTAGAAGTCCAGCTTATTGCCGTCTTTGTTATACACTTCCGCCGCATGAGCAGCAGAAGTCAGCGCCAGAGCAGAGACGACGAGTGCCAGTGTACTTTTCTTCATTTGCTATCAATCCCGATGAGTAAAATGTGTTATGCCCCTGAAAAGGGCTTATAAAACAGGGGACGTTTTACCGTCTGGAGATGAACGTTTTATGACATTTTTTCTGATTTCTTGTGATATGCGAACTTTTGGTCTACCTGCTTGTCTCGGGTTTTTCGTGCTTTTCCCCGGCGGAGAGTTGGCTTCGCTTCTGACTCCTGATAAAAAGTTCCTTCGCAGAAATTTTTTTCTTTTTTTACTTAAACGGCAGGAAATATGAGCGGCAGTCAGACCCTGGTGGTCAAATTGGGGACCAGCGTCCTTACCGGCGGTTCGCGCCGGTTGAATCGGGCGCATATGGTGGAGTTGGTTCGTCAGTGCGCGCAGCAGCACGCGGCCGGCCATCGCATCGTGATCGTCACCTCCGGCGCGATGGCCGCCGGGCGCGAGCACCTGGGTTACCCGGAACTGCCCCCTACCATCGCCTCAAAGCAGCTGCTGGCTGCGGTGGGGCAGAGCCGTTTAATTCAGCTGTGGGAGCAGCTCTTCTCTATCTACGGCATCCATATCGGCCAGATGCTGCTGACCCGCGCGGATATGGAGGATCGCGAGCGTTTCCTTAACGCCCGCGACACCCTGCGCGCGCTGCTGGACAACCATATCGTGCCGGTGATTAACGAAAACGACGCGGTGGCCACGGCGGAGATTAAAGTCGGCGACAACGATAACCTGTCGGCGCTGGCGGCGATGCTGGGCGGCGCCGATAAGCTGCTGCTGCTCACCGATCAGCAGGGGCTTTATACGGCCGATCCGCGCAGCAATCCGCAGGCGGAGCTGATCGCCGACGTGCATGAAATCGACGACGCGCTGCGCGCGCTGGCGGGCGACAGCGTCTCTGGCCTGGGCACCGGCGGCATGTTCACCAAGCTGCAGGCGGCGGACGTCGCCTGTCGCGCCGGCATCGACACTATTATCGCCGCGGGCAGCCGTCCCGGCGTGATCGCCGACGTGATCGCCGGCAATCCGGTCGGCACGCGCTTTCACGCTATGCAGTCGCCGCTGGAGAACCGCAAGCGCTGGATCTTCGGCGCGCCGCCGGCTGGCGAGATCACCGTGGACGACGGCGCGCTGGCGGCGATACTGGAGCGCGGCAGCTCGCTGCTGCCGAAAGGCATCCGCGAGGTGCGCGGCAACTTTTCGCGCGGCGAGGTGATCCGCATTCGCAGCCTGCAGGGCCGCGATATCGCGCACGGCGTCTCGCGCTACAACAGCGATGCGCTGCGCATCATTGCCGGCCATCACAGCCAGCAGATCGGGGAGATCCTCGGCTACGAATACGGCCCGGTGGCCGTGCATCGCGACGACATGATCGTCAGTTAAGGAGCGGTCAAATGCTTGAAGAAATGGGAAAAGCGGCGCGCGCCGCCGCATATAAGCTGGCCGATCTGTCGACCGCTGAGAAAAACCAGGTGCTGCTGGCGATCGCCGATCGTCTCGACGCGGAGCGCGACGCAATTCTGGCGGCCAACGAGCAGGATCTCGCCGATGCGCGCGTCAGCGGCATGAGCGCCGCGCTGCTCGATCGCCTGATGCTCAATCCGCAGCGCCTGAGCGCCATCGCCGACGACGTGCGCAAAGTGTGCCAGCTCGCCGATCCGGTCGGCCAGCTGATCGACGGCGGTCAGCTCGACAGCGGGCTGCGCATCGAACGTCGCCGCGTTCCGCTCGGCGTGGTTGGGGTGATCTACGAAGCGCGCCCCAACGTCACGGTGGATGTCGCCAGCCTGTGCCTGAAAACCGGCAACGCGTCGATTCTGCGCGGCGGCAAAGAGACGTGGCGCACCAACGCCGCCACGGTGCGGGTGATTCAGAACGCGCTGCAGGCGTTTGGGCTGCCGGCGGCGGCGGTGCAGGCGATTGAAAACCCGGATCGCGAACTGGTGAATCAGCTGCTGAAGCTCGATCGCTACGTCGATATGCTGATCCCGCGCGGCGGCGCCGGCCTGCACAAGCTGTGCCGCGAAAACTCCACCATTCCGGTGATCACCGGCGGCATCGGCGTCTGTCATATCTATCTCGATGAAACCATGGAGGTCGCGCCGGCGCTGGAAGTGATCGTCAACGCGAAAAAACAGCGCCCCAGCGCCTGCAACTCGCTGGAAACCCTGCTGATCCATCGCGCCGCTGCCGACCGTTTCCTGCCGGCGTTTACGGCGCGTATGGCGCAGGAAGGGATCCCGCTGCACGCCGATGAAAATCTGCTGGCGCAGCTGCAGGATAGTCCGGCCAGCGTGACCCCCGTCAGTCAGGGCGATTACGATGACGAGTGGCTGTCGCTCGATCTTAATGTGAAGCTGGTGGATGACATGGACGCGGCTATCGACCATATCCGTACGCATGGCACCCAGCATTCCGACGCTATCCTGACGCGCAGCACGCAGAACGCCAGCCGCTTTGTGAAACAGGTCGACTCCTCGGCGGTGTACGTCAACGCCAGCACACGTTTCACCGACGGCGGCCAGTTCGGTCTCGGCGCGGAAGTGGCGGTGAGCACGCAAAAGCTGCATGCGCGCGGCCCGATGGGGCTGGAGGCGTTAACGACCTACAAATGGGTTGCGTGGGGCGACGATACGCTGCGCCCCTGATTGCGACTTTATTTAACAAAAAGGGTGTCCAGAGCGGGCGCCCTTTTTTTTAACCCCTGTTTTTCGATCCAGTTAATTTTGGAGTTTTCAGGTGTGACATTCGACGCGTCTGGACGCCACTTTTTTTTCGACAAAGTGGCTGTCTGTTTTTTGCCCGTTTTTCTACGGAACATTCCTGAAAGCCGCGCCGCAACGGGGCGCGGCGCGATCGAGACTGGTTGCCCAGAGCATGAGGAGGATAATGATAATTAGCGTTGCTTTACAAAAGCAATTGGGTAGCAAACGGACGGTAATATAAAATGAACTGGTAGCAATAATGAAAATAACATCCAGTATCTCCTCTATGGCAGATTATTAACTAATGGTTAAAAAAGAGAGTACGAGACAAGCTTTTACTGCCAGGCTGATTGCCGCGTGCGAAAGTGCGGGAATTGTCGGACATGGACGAAATAAACAGGTTGCCAAAGCGTTACAGCAGCTGGGGTGCAAAATATCGACGCCGGGCGTGTGGAAGTGGTTCAACGCGCAGTCCGTGCCGGATGATAATAATTTGCTGGCGCTAAGCCGCCTGCTGGGCGTACGGGTTGAATGGCTGCAGTATGGAATGGAAAAGCCCGCTGAATCGCTGTCGCTCGACAGCCTGAAGGCGCAGCGCAACGTCTTCCGTATCGAAAGCCTCGATATTGGGCAAAAGTCAGCATCGGGATTGCACGCGCGCGATGAGTTTGTTGAGACCATTCATGCCATTGAATATGGCGTGGATGAGGCGCGCGTGCTGTTCAACGGTCGGCCGGCGGAAAATATTCGTTTGATAGCGATCAACAGCGATTCGATGGTAGAGACTTTCGCGCCGCGCGATCAGCTGTTCGTGGACATTAGCGTGAAGTTTTTCGACGGGGACGGCATCTATATTTTTACCCTCGATAACCAGCTTTACCTCAAGCGTTTGCAGCTTCAGCACAAGAAAATCGCTGTTATTTCAGACAATAAGCGTTATGAAACCTGGTATCTCAATCGGGAGGATGTCGACAGCATGCAGGTGATGGCCAAGGTGATCCTGAGCCAGACACGGCACTATCAGCTGCTGGGTTAACCTCTGGCTAAATTCTGTTCAGCTGCAACCTGCTGAAAAAAAATAATTCAGCAGAATTCAAAAATTTAACCAATGGTAAATAAAAAATTAACTGTTGGTGTTTGATAAAGCATAAGAACAGGTTAATAATTTGAGCGTGGACCAACGAAGCCCTTCTCTCACGGAGTGAGCCGCTCTTAAACAATCGAGGCGCTGCACAAGCGCGAATCAAACCATCCAAAGTCAGTGAACTTTGGGATGGGGTGGATGCGCACATGCAGCGTCGTCAGATGCCGCCTTTTTCTCCCAACTCGCGCTTAGCCTGGCTGTTATTACAGCCGGGGCATTGCGTCGTGAGCGGAAAACGCGGCATCCGGGACGGTTCGGCTTGCCGAAAACCCATGCCTGCCACCCCATCGCCAAAGACTCATTCACAGGAGGAGTTATGGCGATAATACACTATGGCAAAAGCGTCTTTGTTGGTAATGCCCGCACCCGCAGGCATCGGCGGCGCCAGCCGCTCAGTCGACTCAAGCTCAGCATCGATCAGGCGCTGGGCTGCGAACCCGAAAATCCCCCGTTACGCCACGCCGAGCGCATCGCTCAGCGTCCGGTGACCTCGCGTGTTGAGCGGGCGATTGCCCCGACGCCCGTTAACCGTTCTGAAACCGCCAGTTTCGATAACTGCTGTTTGCCGCATGTGCATCTCTACGCCGTGCGCTAAATCTGCTCTCTATCCGCCTGTACCGCTGTATCTCATCTTTTCTCCCGTTTTATCTGGACGGGAATTCTCAACGCACTGTTTAGTGCCGCTGCTGGTTTCATCTGCAGTTTTGCTGGTGTTATCTCTGGCACTGATCAGTGTGATTTAACTGTCGCTGTCGCATTGGGAATATCTTTCCCATGCCCGGAAAAGAGGAATGGTCATGAGCCAGATTATTGAGATTCTCAATTTTGAAGAGGGTTACGTCGAAGCGCCTTATCTCGACACGCAGGGATTTCCCACCGTGGCGGGCGGCATACGCATCGGTCCGAAAGGCGCATCGCTCAATAACTATGTGTTTCGCGTGCCGCGCCAGGTCGGCGACGTCTGGAAGAAGTGCATTATCGAGGGCAAAGCCCAGCAGATGCAGGGCGTGCCGCTGCTGCAGCAGGCGCTGGCGAAGTGCAACGACGCGCGCAGCGATGTGCTCTACAGCATGGCCTATCAGCTCGGCGTCGACGGACTCTCCTTGTTTAAAAACATGCTGACCGCGGTGGCGGCCGAGGATTACGACAGCGCGGCCAACTCCATGCTCAATAGCCTGTGGGCGCGTCAGACGCCGGGACGCGCCCGCCGTCATGCCGAAGTGATGCGCAGCGGCACCTACGACGTCTACAGGGGGCTGCTATGAGATGGCTCTTTTTTATCATCGCCGTGCTGATGGTGGTGATCGTGCTGCTGATTATGCAGCGCTTTACCACGCTGGAGTTCGTGGCGCATGCGCGCCTGCTGTTTAAAACCTGGTCGGTCTGGCTGGCGTCGCTCGGGTCGATGCTCAGCGCCTGGGTGCAATCCTTTCCCTCCGCCTCGGTGGATGCCTGGAACGCCCTGCCGGAAGATGTGAAATCCATTCTGCCCCACAACTACCTCGGCCTGATCGGCGCCTTTATGGTGGCGATGGGCGTGATCGCGCAGTTTGTGCGACAGAAGAATCTGGTGCAGCAGAGGCAGCAGCTTGAGGCGAAAAAATCATGAGTCTATTTACCGCACTGCTTAGCGGCGGCTGGCACTGGCTCGCCGTCATCGGCGCGCTGATCGCCGCGCTAGGCGCCAGCTACTTCGGCGGCAAAAAGATCGGCAAGGTGCAGCAGCAGGCCGAAGCCGATACCAAAAGCGCGCAGAAAGAGGCGGCGCAAACCGCCGCCGTCGCGCAACAACAGCAAAAGCATCGTGAGGAGGCGACCCGTGTTACCACCGAGAACAGCAATCTTGATGACGCTGCTGCTCGCGACAAGCTGCAGCAGTCGAAATTCAACAAACCCTGAGCCTACGGCCGTCACCGATTCGGCCTGCGTGCTTTTTTCCCCGATTTACACCCACGGCGACGACGCGCAACGCATGGACGTTCGCACAGTTCGCGCCATCAATACCCACAACGACATGTGGGATCAGCTTTGCGGCCATGCGGCCAAACCCTGATTAACGACGTGCTTTAGTACCCAAAATCCTGAGGAGGATACCATGATTGAAGTGAACTCATATGCCGAACTGCGTACCACTAAACCCGCAGCAGCAGGCCAGGTCGCCAGCCTGAATCGTTACTACGATAAGGATTCCACCTTCCGCGGCGGCGGCGATTTTGTCGGCTATCTCGGCACCACCACGCTAAAAGATGACGGCGGCACCATTGCGGTTGGCGACGGCTTCTACTGGAAGCGCACCATCAACGATCCCTCCGAGCTGAACGTGCTGCACTTCGGGGCGAAAGGCGATGGCTACGCCGACGATACCGAAGCCTTTATGCGCATGTACAACTGGACCAAAACCTGGAACGCCAACTGCGTCGCGCTGCCCGTGCGTTTTCCCGGCGGGAAATACCTGATCAAGCCGATCGATCTCAGCGCCACCGACGCGACCTTCTTTGGTCTGCTCGGCGACGATTCGCCGCTGGGCTCGCTGCCGCGCACCACCATTATCTCCGATAAGAGCGATGCGCCGGTGTTCAAGGTAAAAGCGCGGCGCACGGTGATCACCGGGATGGCGTGGAACGGTCAGGCGAGCGCCGATACCGTCGCCAATACCGGCACCATCACCGCCGATCTGGTGAGCAACAAGCAGCCGTTCTTCGAGAACACCTGTATCGAGGGTGAAACGGTGAATATTCACTGCTTCCGCGCGCAGAACACCGGCGGCACGGTATTCAAGCTGCTGGATACGCTCGACAGTAAGTTCGACCAGATCTATACCCTCTACACCTATTCGCGCGTGTTCGATGTAGGCTGGTCAAACTCACCGCGCGGCGTCTGGGATCACTCGACGGCGATCGAGCTGAGCAACGCCAACTTCCAGACCGGCTACGGCGACGCCACGCTCTATATGCCGCGCGTCACCCAGGGGATTATGCGCAACGTCTGGATTGAGCATACGCGCAACCCGGGCGATCTCTCCGACGGCGGCTGGACCATCGACACGCTGAACATCGAGGATTGCGGCAGCCCGTTCAATCTGAACAATGCGCGCGTGGTGATGCGTCAGATCGGTCTGCAGTCGGGGGCGAGGATCTCTCAGGACGCCGCCAGCGGCCGCTGGCTCTCTACCTTCGAGTATGGTTATCGCCGCGATGAAAACCACGGCACCTTTATGACCGGCTCGCTGCGGGTAGGGTACTTCAGCGGTTATAAGGTGACCAACAATACCGGCACCGATAACTGGTATCGCCTCGGTCAGTTCTTTTTCCCTAACGCCAACCAGCAGTGGGTCATCGAAATGATCGGCAAAGGCGACGCCACCTCGCCATCCACCACCGCCGCTTCGCCGGTGAATATGGTGGGCACCGGTAAAACCTGGATTAACCTGCAGCGGCTGGAAACCGTCTGGGCCGACGCCCACCATATGGGGCAGCCGGCCGTGCTGGATATCCGCTACAACCGCGTCGGCACCACCTACGCGGTGGTCTGGGTAAAGCTGGCCGCGAACAGTGGGGACACCCTGTTCAACCTGAAATGTACCGGCCCGACGCGCTTCGATACCGGTTCATGCTCGCTGTTCCAGTCTGATCTGTCGATGGTAACGGATACCACCAAAATAGGGACGCTGAAACCGGCGGCACGCTTTGGCCTGCACAATGGAGTGGCGGGTATCGGCGCCAACGAGAAAGGCGTAGTCACGCTCGCGACGACCGCGGGTACGCCGACTAATAAAACCACGCCTTCGGGCTTTGTGCTGATCAATATCAATGGTACCGACCGCAAGGTTCCTTATTACGATTGATGAAAGGCACTTTTGGCGAGGCTGCGGCCTCGCCTTTTTTTGTTTTTGGCCTGGTAGTGCGCAGGGAAGGGCAGCTGCCGTGCTGTTTTCATTATCAGATGACGAGAAAAGCAGCATCCGCGCGCTGCGGCTCTTGACGGAAGTGACGCTTTTTTCTAACTTAATGCCCCGTAGTTCTCGCCTCTATGCCGGTGTAGCTCAGTTGGTAGAGCAGCGCATTCGTAATGCGAAGGTCGCAGGTTCGACTCCTGTTTCCGGCACCAGTCAGTTCAAGCCTGTGGCTCTGATCCCACTCTTTTCTTCATTTTGTGAGACAGATTTGGCACAGCAGCGGTCCCGTCAAATTCCTGCCTGAAACCTCAAGATGACCTGTTCCTCCTCATCGTTAGCTTATCTGTTGTCCTTTTTGCCAACGCTTAGCATTACGTGCCTGGTAGATAATTTAAATATCCTTAATATCAGATGCTTGCTTCCATTTTAGCATGACAAGGTGATTTTTTATTTGCTATTAAATAGCGCGCTATATATATTCGCCTCATTCCGAATGCGCCGTCGCGAAGGCGGTGCATTTAAATAGCGTGCGATTTAATAGTGAAACAATTCAAGGAGTCACCTGATGACCATTAAACATACCGTTTTAGCGCTGGCGCTGGCCGCCGCGTCCGCCAACAGCTTCGCCGACGTGCCGCAGCCGGAGCGCCACGTACAGACTTTTTTGAACGCGCTGAACAGCAGCGGCGGCAAACCGATTGAGCAGCTCTCGCCGCAGGCGGCGCGCGAGGTGCTGATCGGCGCGCAAAAGGGGGCGACGCTGCCTGAGGCCGAGGTTACGGAAAAAACCATTGAGGTGAACGGCCAGCCTTTAAAACTGAATATCGTTAAGCCCAAAGGGGCGCAGGGCACGCTGCCGGTGTTTATGTTCTTTCACGGCGGCGGCTGGGTGTTAGGGGATTTTCAGACCCATGAACGCCTGGTGCGCGACCTGGTAGTTGAGTCAGGTGCCGCTGCGGTCTTCGTTAACTACACGCCGTCGCCGGAAGCGCACTTTCCCGTCGCGATCAATCAGGCCTACGCCGCTACCCGCTGGGTAGCAGAGCACGGCGCCGAGATTGGCGTAGACGGCAAGCGCCTGGCGCTGGCGGGCAACAGCGTCGGCGGCAACATGGTGGCGGCGGTGGCGCTGCAGGCGAAGCAGCAGCATGCTCCGGCCATTCGCTATGAGGTGATGCTGTGGCCGGTGACCGACGCGCGCTTCGATACCGGCTCCTATCAGCAGTTCCAGAAGGGCTATTTCCTGACGCGCAATATGATGAAATGGTTCTGGGATAACTACACCACCAAAGCAGGCGACCGTAACAATATTCTGGCGTCGCCGCTGCGTGCGACCCGCGAACAGCTGCAGGGGCTGCCGCCAACCTTAATTCAGACCGCCGAGCTTGACGTGCTGCGCGACGAAGGCGAGGCCTTTGGCCGCAAGCTGGACGCGGCAGGCGTCGACGTCACGGTAACGCGCTACAACGGGCTGATCCACGACTACGGCTTGCTGAACGGGCTGAGCGACGTGCCGGCGGTGCGTACTGCGCTGCGCCAGGCGGCCGATGGGCTGAAAACGCACCTGAACTGATGCTGCGCCAGGCGAAACGCCTGGCTTTTTTCCCTTGCCGCAGCACAAAAAAAGCAAGGCATCCGCGACTGGCCAGGTTAGATTAGCAAAATCATACGGTTAATCTACTCACTACTGCAGGATACGGACATGTTTGCAAAGCATTATGATGTTGATGAAAAGCATATCGATTTCCAGGGCATCGTCGACGGCCTCTATTATCCGTTTTATATGGAATGGACGCGGCATGCCTACATGCGCGAAGCGCTGGGCATCGACATCGAAGAGGAGTTCAAACAGGGACGCCTCTATATGGTGCTGGAATATTCGCTGCGCTTCCGTAAAAGCCTGCAAAAGGGCGACCGCCTGGAGGTGACCTGCGCGCTGGAGAAAAATAGCAAGCGCAACCGGGTAAACTTCGTTCAGCAGATCAGAGTCGATGGCGTCACCTGTGCCGAAGCGACCTTCGTCTGCACCTGTCTCAGCAACGGCAGGCCCAGCATGCCGGATGCGGTCATGAACGCGCTGAATGCGCTTTAACCCCTTGCGTTAAGGGAGAAAGCCAGCTCTTCACGCAATGCGCGGCGCCAGCGCCTTGTTTTCCTCTGCCCTGACGCCTCGCTCAATTCTTAGTCCGACCGGCAAAATTTACGCGACCTGCGTCACGTTAACCGCCTTAATTTTTCCCCGCTTTTTCCCCGTTTTTTTCACATCAGCGTTGTTTAACCTGGCGCTATGCTTTAAATGTATATTGTTATTATCCTTAAGAGAGCATAATTGACCGCTGATAAATAACGACGCTTTCGAGAAATAAAAATTATTAAGCCCGATTAACAGGATTGCATGCTTAATTTTGTGATGCCATGAAAGCACTGTACTTTTTATTTTCCGCTACCAGGATAATTCCTAATGGATAAGCGTTTGCTGGCGCCGTCGAAGCACGGTTTTTATTCGACTTTTTTTCGCCTTTTAATGGTTTCGGTTCGAAGAAGCGAGAGCAATCACAGATAAGCGTAATGCCCGCTTATCCATTAATTCTGATGGATAAGCAGAGCATCTGTGCGGAAATTCCGGTTTAGCGCTCGCCCCATTGACGCAATAAAAGCGCCACGTAATATCTCCTCATTCAATCCTGATTTTTTCTGTAGTCGCACAACACTTATCCGGGATAAAAACAAAAACGCTAACGTGAGCCCGGCACTAAAACTTTATTGCGGTTATTGCCGCGCTTTTTAGCGCGGAGGTAAAAACTTTTCCAGAGGATCTATGGTGACGCTTAACAACCCGTTAATTAGCGTAATTGTGCCGGTCTATAATGCCGAAAACTCGATTATTCGCTGCGTTGAAAGCGTGCTGGCGCAGCGGGCGCCGCGCGTCGAGCTGATTCTGGTGGACGACGGTTCGACCGACAGTTCCCCGCTGATACTGGAGAGCTGGAGCGACCATCCTCAGGTGCGTATTATCACCCAGCGCAATGCCGGCGTTTCGTCGGCGCGCAACGCCGGCATTGCCGCCTCGCGCGGCACCTATTTGCGCTTCGTCGATGCAGATGATTTTCTACCCGCCGACGCGTTGAGCCTCTGTCTGGCGCTGATGAATGACGAAGTCGGCCTGATTGTCGGCGAGTCGCAGCACTTTACGCCGCAGGGGCAGCCGATTGCGCGCACCTTTCCGCCGGAGGCGCAGCGCGTACTCAGCGCCAGCGACGCGGTCAACGATCTGCTCTATTTCCATCCGCGCCACGGCATCTGCGACAAA
This sequence comes from Pantoea sp. NGS-ED-1003, assembly GCF_000738765.1. Lineage (NCBI taxonomy): Bacteria > Pseudomonadati > Pseudomonadota > Gammaproteobacteria > Enterobacterales > Erwiniaceae > Pantoea > Pantoea sp. NGS-ED-1003. Next base: position 187,610 of record NZ_JPQA01000007.1, on the reverse strand, counting down.
CTCTTTAACGGCGAGCTGATCCGCGCACATCAGCTGCGCTTTAACGAACAGATCGCCAATTTCGAGGATCTGCTGTTTGTGATGCAGTATCTCAGCCTGCTCAGCACGCAGCGGGTCATCTGCATCAACAGCGTGATTTATCACTACGTTGAGTCAGAGAACTCGGCGACGCGCTCGTCGGTGCGCGAAAAGCATTTCTCCTTCGCCCGTTCATTTAGCGAAATGCAGCGGCTGCTGTCGCGCAGCAACGATAAGTTTTTCTATTTTCTGCTGCTAAAAGTCTCTTCAGCCTATTTATATAAGGCCATCGCCTCCGGCGAATTTAACGCCGCCTTTATCAACGACCATATTCGGCGCTATCGCAAAGTCTTTAAAGCCTATCTCTCTTCCGGCGTCATCGTTAACGGCTGGAGTCTCTACTTCACGCTCTTTTTCTGCTCGCCGCGCCTGGTTTCGCAACTGCGTAAGCTGGCGCAAAACGTGGGGCGCGAAGGATAACCATGAAAGATAAACTGAAGAACTCGATGTGGATGATCGCCGAAAAGATCATTGCGGTGTTCGGCCTGATTTTCGTCACCTCTTTTGTGGCGAAATATGTCGGCCCGACCACCTTCGGCATTATCTCTATTTCGCTGCTGGTGTTTCAGTTTTTGCAGACCGTGGCCTATATGGGCAGCGATGTCATCCTGCTGAAACGGCTGTCGCAGAATAAAGCGTCCGGTATCAGGCTGATGATCTCCGCCTCGGTGCTGATCGTCACGCTCTACCTGGCGCTGGCGTCGGTCGGGATGGTGATCATGCACAAAGAGATGAGCTCGCAGGCGCAGATCTTTATTGTCGCTGCGGCCATCGCCTGCCTCTTTTCCGCCATCGATCTGGTAAACGTCTTTAACGAGGCGATGCTGAATGCGAAGCTGAACGTTATCGCTAACGTTATCGGCTTAACCATCAGTTTGACGATACGCTTCGTTATCTCCAGCTGGGGGCTCGACCCCGCCTGGCTGGCGCTGCCGATCGTACTGGCGACCTTTATTCCCTTCGTGATTAAGCTGGCGCTGTTCCGCCGCTACGAAGGCGCGCTGCACAGGCCCAGCCGTAAACAGCTGAAAGCCTATTCGCGCTACATGCTGGCTTCCGGCGGCACGCTGATCTTCTCGGTAATCGCCGTGGCGCTCTATACGCGCCTCAACCAGTTCAGCGTCAGCTATTTTCTCGGCGTAAAAGAGGCGGGCGTATTTTCCGTGGCCTTAACCCTCTCCGGCGCCTGGGTCTTTTTGCCCAATGCGCTGCTGGCGTCTTTCTATCCGGCCTTTTTCTCGGAGCGCGATCCTAAACGCGCCATCGTCAAAATTCAGCAGCTGCATCTGCTGGTGGTCGGCGTGTCGGCGCTGGTCATTGCCGCCGTCGCGCTGCTGGCGCCGCCCTTTATTCACTACTTTTACGGCCCGGCCTACCAGGATGCGGTCGCGCCCACGGTCTGGCTCTGCCTGGGCGCAATGTTCGGCCTGCTGAGCAGCGTCATGGATCGCTTTATTATCAAGTACAACGGCTACGCCTACCTGGTGAAAAAAACCTTCTTCGTACTGCTGATTTGCCTGGTTTCTTCCGCCGTGCTGGTGCCGCTCTATGGGCTAACCGGCGCTGCCTTTAGCGTAATTTTGACCGAGCTGCTCTCCTTTACGCTGCTGAATTACTTTTTTGCCGCTCAACCGATGTTCACTATTCATCGCTCTTTTTTCAGTCCCAAAAAAATATGGTTTTTATTAAACGACGCCAAGACCCTCAGATAGTTAAGAGGAATGAAAAATGATTCCAGCACCAAAGTTCAGCATTATTATTCCCGCGTGGAATGCGCAAAAAACATTGAGAAGAACCTTGATCAGTGTGCTGCAGCAAACCTGCGATGATTATGAAGTGATCGTGGTTAATGACGGCAGCACCGACGGCACCGCCGCGCTGCTGGAGGAGTTTAGCTATCAGCCGACGATCCGCGTTATCAATCAGCCGAATGGCGGCGTCAGCGCGGCGCGCAATCGCGCGCTGAAGCAGGCGCAAGGGGATTTTATTATTTTCCTCGACGCTGACGACTGGGTGGAAGAGTCTTTCCTCGCCAGCTTTCAGCAGTCGCTGGATAACAGCCACGGCCGGCCGGTGGATTTAATTGTCGGCAACCTCGTGGACGACCGTATCGGCAGCATTCGCAAATATGGCTATTTTGCGGCGCAGGAGATGCCTTATCTACTGGGCGAGCTGGAGATGAGCGACAATATCGGCTATCTGCACAACAAGTGCTACAGCCGACGGGTGATTGAGGTGAACAATCTCTATTTCCTCGAGGGCATCTCCATGAGCGAGGATCTGCTGTTCAATCTCAAATATTTCTACAATATCAGCAACTGTCTGGTGATTGACAGCGCCGCCTATCACTATGAAAACGTGATGGATTCGCTGTCAAAAAAGCGCGTGCAGTACAACGAGCTCAAGGAGCGCAAGCAGTTTCTGACCGGGCTTTACGACACCATTATGAATAAATATACGCATCGCGATCTCGACTACTTCCTTAAAGGGGTGTCGAAACGGGTGCTGGCGCTGGATATGCAGATTGTGACGTCGATGTACCACGACTCCTTTACGCACAATGAAATCTCGCGCGAAATTAACGAGATCAAGCGCGGCAAATATTCGAAAGGGATTTTTATTCTGCTGAACCGCAATGAAAAGCTGAAATATATTATTATGAATTTCAACAGCTTTGCGGCTTACTACTGCCTTTACGCCCTGTATAAGGCGCGTGCATTTTAATGGATGTGCTTCATCCGCTACACACGACCAGGTTTGACGTTTCTGTGGTTTATTCGCGCTAATCGCATCGGGCGGCCCTTTCGGGTCGCCCAATGCTGAACGGCTTACTGCGCCGGACGCAGCGCGCCGGTTTTAAACACGCTCATCGCCTGCGCCATGCGCTCTGCCTGATCCTGCAGCGCCTGCGACGCGGCGGAGGCTTCCTGCACCAGCGCGGCGTTCTGCTGCGTTACCGCTTCCATCTGGGTAATCGCCATATTGATCTCGCTGATGCCGGTGCTCTGCTCGCTGCTGGCAATAGTGATTTCACTCATAATGCCGGCCACGCTCTTCACGCTATTGACCACCTCGCCGATGGTTGAGCCGGCATGGGAAACCAGCTTGCTGCCTTCCTCTACTTTAGCCACCGAATCTTCAATCAGCAGTTTGATCTCTTTCGCCGCTGACGCCGAGCGCTGCGCCAGATTGCGCACCTCGCTCGCCACCACCGCAAATCCGCGTCCCTGTTCGCCCGCACGTGCCGCTTCGACGGCGGCGTTGAGCGACAGGATGTTGGTCTGGAAGGCGATGGAATCGATGACGCTGATGATATCGACAATTTTCTTCGACGAGAGCGCTATCGCCTCCATCTTCTCAATCACCTGTTCCATCACCACGCCGCCTTCGCGCGCGACCGCGGAGGTGCTCGCCACCAGCTGGTTGGCTTCGCGCGCGTTGTCGGCGTTGTGCTTCACGGTAGAGGTCATCTGCTCCATCGCCGAAGCGGTCTCCTCCAGCGAGCTGGCCTGCTGCTCGGTGCGGGTGGAGAGATCGAGGTTGCCGCTGGAGATTTGATTCGAAGCGACGGCGATGGTGTCGGAGCCAGTGCGCACTTCGGTCACAATGCTCAGCAGGTTGTCGTTCATCTGCTGCAGCGCGCGCATCAGCACACCAGTTTCGTCGCGGCTGTCGATGGTGATTTTCGAGCTCAGATCGCCGGCGGCGACGCGTTCGGCGACGCCGACCGCTTCTGTCAACGGACGTACAATTGAGCGGGTCAGGTAGATGCCCAGCAGGATCGAGGCGATAATCGCCAGCGCGGCGCACACCAGCGTAATCATAATCGCCGTGCTGGCGGCGCTGACGATGGTTTGGCCTTCATTGCGCAGCTGCGAATCCTGCGAGTTGGCGAACTTCACGGCGCCCTCAAGAAAGGCGTTCTGGCTTGGCGTCATGGTTTTTAGCGCATAGACACCCGCGCCTTCAAAATCGCCGGCTTTGACCAGCGCAATCAGCGCGTTTTTCGCGTTTTCAAACTGCTGGCCAGATTCAATCAGTCCCTGAATTTTCTTTTTGCCGACGGCGGTGACCTGAATGGCGGCGATGCGGTTCATCGCGGTATTGGTGCGCTGGGTCGCTTCATCCAGCTGGCCATAGCGCTTGATGTTTCTGTCGGGATGGGCGGTATCAATTACCAGGCCGCGCAGGTATTTAATCTGATCGTTTACGCCGTCGCGCACGTCGAAGGCGAGGCGCACTTTGACATAGCGGTCGTCGACGATAGCGGAAATGCCGCTGTTAATGCTTTGAATTTTGCTGACGGTAGTGACGCCGATGATCACCATCAGCACCACGACAATGCCGAAGGCGACGCCAAGCCGGGCGCCGACCTTCATATTTTTTAAACTCCACATCTCTGTTCTCCCGCGATTACATCGAATGTTGCTGCTGCAATAGTTAAGTTTTTTAACGCCTGTGCGTGACCAGCCCAGGCCGCCCAATAGCGGTTAAAAATGAGAGCTGGCGCACAGGTTATCGGATGTTTTTGTTTTGACTTTAATTTTTTCCAGGCGGTTTCTGCCTGCCTGAACGGCGTAAAGGGGGCGTTGAACCGCAACCATAAGCCGCAAAGGCGGCGCTCCAGCGGCGATGTGCGATCAGATTAACCTGGCTAAGCAGTTGAATAACGGCGGTCAGCGCGTAAACGGGCAGGGCAGCAAGGCGAGAAGGAGAAAGCGGCAGGAGAGGCGATGAAAGGGCAGCAGAAAGGGAACACGCGACGTAGCGTCGCGTGTTGAGTGCGCATCAGGGCGCTTTTTCCAGCACGCTGTGGATCACGGTGGAGAGTTCGTTGATTTCAAATTTGGCGACGTAGCCGTCGGCACCGACTTTGCGCACGTGATCTTCGTTGGCGCTGCCGGAGAGCGAGGAGTGGATCACCACCGGAATGCGCTTCAGCGACTCTTCGCGCTTGATATTGCGCGTCAGGGTAAAGCCGTCCATCTCCGGCATTTCGAGGTCGGTCAGCACCAGCGCGATTTTGTCGTGGATCGACTCGCCCGCCGCCTGCGCCGCTTCGTTCATCTCTTTAATTTTCAGCCAGGCTTCAAGCCCGGTGTTGTGCATCAGCGCGGGAATGCCCATGCTTTTCAGACCCTGCTCCAGCAGTTGACGCGCCACTTTCGAATCTTCCGCCACGATGGCGACCGCGCCCGGCTTAAGATTAAAGTTGCGCACGTTTTCCGGCGCCGGCTCGACGCCGCGCACCGAAGGGATAACGTCATAGAGGATCTGCTCGACGTCGAGCACCATCGCCAGGCTGTTGCTGCCCTTTTCATCGTCGAGGCAGGCGATGCTGGTGATATTGCGGCCGCCAATCCCTTTCTCGGCGGTATGCACCTGGCTCCAGTCGAGGCGCACGATGTTATCTACCGACTCCACGGCGAAGGCCTGGGTGTTGCGCGCATACTCGGTGACCAGCAGCAGGTTCAGGCCGGTTTCCGGCGTGCAGCCCGCTACCGCCGGCAGATCGATTACCGGGATAAACTGGCCGCGAATATTAGTCATGCCCAGCAGCGGCGAGCGCATGCCGGCCGCGCGGGTGATGGGCTGCATCGGCACAATTTCGCGCAGCTTGAAGACGTTAATGCCGAACAGCTCCGATTTACCTTTGGCCTGATCGGTGCCGAGACGGAACAGCAGCAGTTCAAAGCGGTTCGATAACGCCAGATTCGCTCTTTCATCTATCTCTTTTTGAAAATTATCCATCGTTGCTCTGCCTTGCTGCCGCCTGTGACGCGGCGAAAGTGAATGATAAGAGCGTTATCGGCACGGTTGGCTAAAAAGTGAGAGGCGAGCGCGCAAATTTGATCGCGCGGGCAGTTAGCGATTCTTGTGCCAGGCTTAGAGGGTAACAACGGAAAAATTTCACTAAAGGAGCGCACCATGAAAAAAGTCATGACGTTTACGCTGTTGGCCGTTTTGAGTCTGCCAGCGCTGGCTGAGAAGGGCGGTTTTGAAGCGGGCGCGACGCCGCCGCCGCAGAAAAAACAGGATGCAGGTTATAAAGGTTCAGAGGATACCGGCCAGACCCACATCAACCAGATCCGCGATTTTCGTCAGGACGGTTACGTCACGCTTGAAGGCTATATTCTGAAGAAGCTGCAGGGCGATAACTACCAGTTCCGCGACAGCACCGGCACCATCACCATTATCGCGCCGGAGAAAACCTTCGACGGCAAAACCTATAAAGCGGACGAGCAGGTGCGCGTCAGCGGCCGCGTACACGGCAAAGGCGAGAAAACGGTGCTGCACGTTACGCAGATCGACGAGCCATAAGCGCCAGAACGGCTTTTCAGTGTCATGATATTTGGCGCGGGCGGGTTAACGCCGCGCCGTTTCAGCGTGACGCTTAGTCCTGCAGCAGAATCGCCCGCACGCTCTTACCCTTCATTTTTCCCTGCTTCAGCCTGACCAGCGCCGCTTTGGCTTCGCTCGCCGCCACGGCGACATAGGCGTGAGTAGGAGTAATATCGATTTTGCCGATCTGGTCGGCGCGGAAGCCCGCATCGCCGGTCAGCGCGCCGAGAATATCTCCCGGACGGATTTTCGCTTTACGGCCGCCGTCGATGCAGAGCGTCATCATGTCAGCCGGAAGCGGCTGGCGCGCGCCTTTTTTCAACGCGCTTGCCGCCAGCCAGCGAAGCGGCTGCTGGAGAAAATCTTCCAGCGCGTGGGCGCGCGCCATTTCGTCCGCCGCGACAAAGCTTACCGCGCTGCCCTGTTCGCCGGCGCGCCCGGTGCGGCCGATGCGGTGCACATGCACCTCGGGATCCCACGCCAGCTGATAGTTCACCACCATCGCCAGCGCTTTAATATCCAGGCCGCGCGCCGCCACGTCGGTCGCCACTAATACGCGTCCGCTGCCGTTGGCGAAGCGGATCAGCACGCGTTCGCGATCGCGCTGCTCCAGATCGCCATGCAGCGCCAGCGCGCTGATGTTTTGCTGGTTGAGCGCGGCGGCGATATCGTCGCACTCGCGTTTGGTATTGCAGAACACCACGCACGAGGCTGGCTGACGCTGCGCCAGCAGCGCCTGCAGCAGCGGCAGCTTTTCGCTCGGGCTCGCTTCGATAAATTCCTGTTCGATCGCAGGCAGCTCGCTCACCTCTTCAGTGGCGACATGCAGCGCGTCGCGCTGAAAGCGCGCGCTGAGCGAGGCGATGCTCTCGGGCCAGGTGGCGGAGAAGAGCAGCGTCTGGCGACTGGCGGGCGTAAGCGCCGCCACCGCTTCCATATCGTCGCGGAACCCCATCTCCAGCATGCGATCCGCCTCGTCGAGCACCAGCGTGTCGAGCTGATCGAGCTTTAGCGTCTCGCGTTTCAGGTGATCGAGAATACGGCCCGGCGTGCCGACCACGATGTGGGGCGCGTGCGCCAGCGAGTCGCGCTGCGCGCTGATGGGCTGGCCGCCGCACAGGGTGAGGATCTTAATATTGCGGGTAAAGCGCGCCAGCTGACGCAGCACGTTGCTGACCTGATCAGCCAGCTCGCGCGTTGGACAGAGCACCAGCGCCTGAGTAACGTAGCGGCTGCTGTCGATATGCTGCAGCAGGCCAATGCCGAACGCCGCCGTTTTGCCACTGCCGGTTTTGGCCTGCGCCCGCACGTCGCGTCGCGCCAGGATAGCGGGCAGCGTGGCGGCCTGAACAGGGGTCATCTCGGTGTAACCCATGTCGGCCAGATTGGCGATCTGGCTGGCGGGAAGATCGGTAAGGGTAGTAAATGCGGTCACGGGCGGCCTCGGCGGCAAAAGGTGGTCGAAAAATAGCGCGGCAAGTCTGGCAGAATGTGCGTCGCGCGGCAACCTGCGAAAAGGGTTACCTGCATGATAGCTTCGCGCGACGGGCGTTTAGGAATAACCCGAAGATCGGTGAGAATGGATGTTATCTTCTAATGCTTTTACCCGGCGTCAGTCTGTTTGTGCATATCGTGTGGCGTTTCAAGGCCAGTGAAAACTTTATAACTACGCGAATAAGCAAATTAATTTCTTTTGGTATCAGATGATTCCCTTTTTTACACTCCAGCAAAAGAATTAATCATTAAATAAAGTCACCTGTGCAGCCGATAAAATAATCACCGCAATTGCTTTATATTTAGCGCGCCATACTTCTATTACAACGACAGTTTGAGGGTTCTCCATTGAGTAATATTGCCCAGGGATCACATGAAGAAGTGCTGAAAATCGTTGGCCGCGCAGTGCTTACGCTGCATGTCCACGGTGAAAGCTTATCTGCTGACAAGGTTGTCTCAATGATCGGCTGCTACGCCGAAAGCGCGGAACAGAACCAGCAGCAGCTGTTTGCGCTGGCGATGGAAATGATGACGGCCCAGAAATGGGCGAAGAGCGCCTGACGTCATCGTCTCAGTTGAACCAAGCCTCCAGCCGGAGGCTTTTTTTATGCCTCTCTCTTTTTCTCGATTCGCCCTGTTGGTCCTACCAATTCAAGCCTGCTTTTTAGCATCAGTCACAGAAGCGGAAAAATAGCGCCGCAAAGGTTGTCTCAGGTTAACAAAAGATTAACCATTTGGACTCTTATTGTCGCGCAGCGCGCCGTTGGTCCGACCAAAAAGGGCGCGCCGCTTTGGAATAACGCCATGAGTGAATCGACATCGACGGCCGCAGAGCATCTTGTGGTGCGGCTGCGCCGCTATATCGAGCAGCAAAAGCTGGAGCCAGGCATGAGGCTGCCCGCGGAACGCCAGCTTGCCGCTGAGCTGGGCGTGTCGCGATCGTCGCTGCGCGAAGCGCTGCAACAGTTGATCAGCAGCGGCCTGCTGATCAGCCGTCGCGGCGGCGGCACCTGGCTGCGTCAACAGCTGGCGCCCTGGGCGGAACAGCGCATCGTCGCGCCGGTGCGCGCGCTGCTGCAGGACGATCCCGACTATCGCTACGACATTCTCGAAGCGCGCCATGCCATCGAGGCGAGCACCGCCTGGTATGCGGCGCAGCGCGCCACCGAGGCGGATAAGGAGCGGCTGCGGCTCGCCTTCGACGCCACGCTGAAGCTGAAAGAGAGCGACGATCCCGACCTCGCCGCGCAGGCCGACGTGCGCTTTCACCTTGCTATCGCCGAAGCGTCGCACAATGTGGTGCTGCTGCAGACCATGCGCGGTTTCTTTGCGCTGCTGCAATCCTCGGTGCTGCAAAGCCGACAGCGCATGTACAGCCAGCCGCCGATTTTCGCCCGCCTCACCGAACAGCATCAGCGCCTGCTCGACGCCATCCTCGCCGGTGAGGCTGAGGCGGCGCGCCGGGCGGCGATGGATCATCTCGGCTTTGTCCACGCCACCCTGAAAAGCCTGCATGAAGACGAAGCGCGCCAGGCGCGCATCACGCGTCTGCCAGGCAATGACGCTCTTTAACCGTAAGGAAACTGACCTGTGATTATCTCTGCCGCTTCCGATTATCGCGCCGCCGCGCAGCGTATTCTGCCGCCGTTTCTTTTCCACTACATCGACGGTGGCGCCTATAACGAGCGCACGCTGCAGCGCAACGTCGAGGATTTGGCCGACGTGGCGCTGCGCCAGCGCGTGCTGAAAAATATGTCCGACCTAAGCCTGGAGACCCGCCTGTTTAACGAAACCCTGGCGATGCCGGTGGCGCTGGCGCCGGTCGGGCTTTGCGGCATGTACGCGCGTCGCGGCGAGGTGCAGGCGGCGCGCGCCGCGGCGCTGAAAGGCATCCCTTTTACCCTGTCGACGGTCTCGGTCTGTCCGATCGAAGAGGTGGCGCCCGCCATCAACCGTCCGATGTGGTTCCAGCTCTACGTGCTGCGCGACCGCGGCTTTATGCGCAACGCGCTGGAGCGCGCCAAAGCAGCCGGCTGCTCGACGCTGGTGTTTACCGTGGATATGCCGACGCCCGGCGCGCGCTATCGCGATGCGCACTCCGGCATGAGCGGGCAGCACGCCGCGCTGCGCCGCTACTGGCAGGCGGCGACGCATCCGCAGTGGGCGTGGGACGTCGGCCTGCACGGCCGTCCGCACGATCTCGGCAATATTTCGACCTATCTCGGCAAACCGACAGGACTGGAGGATTATATCGGCTGGCTGGCGAACAACTTCGATCCCTCTATTTCCTGGCGCGATCTGGAGTGGATCCGCGAATTCTGGGACGGCCCGATGGTGATCAAAGGGATCCTCGATCCTGAAGACGCGCGCGATGCGGTGCGTTTTGGCGCGGACGGCATTGTGGTGTCGAACCACGGCGGCCGCCAGCTGGACGGCGTGCTCTCCTCGGCGCGCGCGCTGCCCGCTATCGCCGATGCGGTGAAAGGCGATATCACTATCCTTGCCGACAGCGGCATTCGCAACGGGCTGGATGTGGTGCGCATGATTGCGCTGGGCGCCGACAGCGTGCTGCTGGGACGCGCCTGGCTTTATGCGCTGGCGACGCACGGCCAGCGCGGCGTGGAAAACCTGCTTTCGCTGGTGGAAAAAGAGATGCGCGTGGCGATGACCCTGACCGGCGCGAAATCGATCGCCGATATCACGCGCGATGCGTTGGTGGATGCCGGCGCGGCGCTCACTAATGCAGCCGTCGCGCCGCGTCCGCGTGCCGTTAGCTGAGGCTTGTCTATACTTACTCACTCTTCATCAACAGGAGGAATGAAATGACTATTCACAAGAAAGGATCGGCGCACTGGGAAGGCGATATCAAAGGCAAAGGCACCATCAGCACCGAAAGCGGCGTGCTGAGCCAGACGCCTTACGGTTTCAATACCCGCTTCGAAGGCGAGAAGGGCACCAACCCGGAAGAGCTGATCGGCGCGGCGCACGCCGCCTGTTTCTCCATGGCGCTGTCGCTGATGCTGGGCAATGCCGGCCATAAGCCGCAGAGCATCGACACCACTGCTGACGTCTCGCTGGATAAAAAAGGCGAAGGCTTCGCCATCACCAAAGTGGCGCTGAACAGCACCATCAGCCTGCCGGGCATCGACAGCGCGGCGTTTGACGAAATCATTCAGAAGGCGAAGGCGGGCTGTCCGGTCTCGCAGGTGCTGAACGCCGAGATCACCCTTGATTATACCCTGAATAATTGATCCAGCAGGTCGCCCTCAATCGGCGACCGCGCTATGCTGGCTGACACGGGTTCTGATGAACCGCAATGGATGCGCCCTGGGGCGCATCTTTTCTTTCTGCGGAAGGAGGAGAAGCGTGGCGAAATATCTGCCGGCAAAAAGACACTGGAAAATGGTGCTGGTGCTGCTCTGTATTTGCGGCGCGTTGATGCTGATCCGCTGGGCGGCGATGATATGGGCCTGAAGGCGTGGATTTGCCGCCACAAGCTGGGCGTATTAGTGATGATCGTGCTGGCGCTGGAGCTGATTCATTTTCTGTTGACCTCATCCTGGCTGCCCTGGGTCTCCCGCTGAGCTGCGTCACACATACTCACGCTCTTCCTGCTCGCGCCGCTTAGCGCGCACGTCGCTGCGGGCGATGCGATACGCCTTGCCGGGATCGCCGGCGACGAACTCGAAGGTCGGCGAATAGTAAAACGGCAGCCAGCCGCCGAAGCCGCTTTCCCACTCCCAGCGCACCGGGCAGGGCCAGATAATGCCGTCATACAAAATGTAATAAACCCAGCGTCCAGTCGGACGACGGGGGCGTGGTGTTTTCATGGGGATCACAACGATAATAGGTTAAAACAGCTTATATTTTGAACGCTGTTGCCGCAGGCTGCAACGTTTAAACCGCTTCTTTTTTCCTCACATCCTTCAGCGGCCTTAATTAACGATGCACTTCGCCGCACAGCAGGACCACGCCAGGCCGCACTTTATGAATGCGATCCGCCATGGTTTCACAGGCTGCTTTGGTCGGGTAAATGCGCTCCGACACCGGCAGGGCATCGCAGGCATCATGGCCGCAGGCGCTCACTAACAACACAAATCCAATCAACATGGCTCGACTCCTTTACACGGTCTCGTTGGTACGGACTGTGATGCTTAGATTCCTTTTTTACGATCCAGTATAGACAAACGTGACGGCGCGGCATTATCAGCCTGAGCGGTATTGCGTCTCAGGAGAAAAACCAGGCGGGCAGCAGGGCGATAAGGTTGTTGAAAGTATGCAGGAAAATCGGCAAGGCCAGGCTGTTGCTGCGCAGGCGCGCATAGCAGAGCAGCAGGGAAAAGAGCGTCAGCGCCACCAGGGTTTCCCAGTGCACGTACTGAGTATGCATCGCCGCGAACAGCAGCGACGTCAGCAGCATGCAGGCGAAGCGGCTGCGCGGCGCCCACAGCAGAAATCCCTGCAGCAGAAAGCCGCGAAACAGCACCTCTTCGAACACCGGCGCCAGCAGCACGGCGGTCAGCAGCAGGATCAGCATCGAATTGCGGCCCTGCTGCGCCTGCTCTACCAGCCAGCCTTCAGGCTGCAAAAACTGCGTCTGGGCCGCCATCAGCGCCAACAGCGCCAGGATAAACAGCAGCGTCTGACGAATGCGCAGCTCGCCCAGCGGCAGATCGCTGCGGCGCTGGCAATAAAAGCGGTAAAGCGGATAGATCACGGCGAATTCAAACAGGCAGAGCACCGGCACCAGAAGACCGTCGTTACGCAGCACGCCGTAGTTGGGAAACAGCGTAATCAGCATCGTCACGAGGTAATAGACCACAAAGCTGCCGACGTAGAACAGCGTCAACGTCACTCTGTCGGGATTGGTGTTCATAGGCAACCCAGCCACTGGAGGAAAGCGCATAGTAGCAACGCGCCCGATCCCTGTCGAGGGAGGCGCGCGTACAAACTTAACGCAGTAAATTGACGGCTCAGGCTAAAACCGCGACGCCGCGCGCCGATAACCGATTAAACCTGTTTGGGCCTGCGACGTCAGCTGCTGACGCGCTGTTGCCCGAGCCTCTTTTATCGCTTTGCTGTGAGCGCCCTTGATGACTTTTGACACACCGGAATCGCCGTCGCGCCGCTCTGCGCCGGCGGCTGAAGATCGCACTCTGCGCAGCACGCGCCGCAGCCTGCGCATCTTTTCGCTGCTGCTCTCCGGCGTGCTGCTGCTCGTCGTGCTGATGGTGCTCGTCATCGCCCAGCGGCAGAACCGCGACGCGACGGATCACGATCGCCAGCGGCTGCGCCAGGCGTGGGACGCCCGGCAGGAGACGATGCTGACCGACGTGCGCGACTACGCCTTCTGGAGCGAGGCGTGGCGCAACCTGCATCTGACGCTAAACAAACGCTGGGCGTGGGATGAGGAGAATATCGGGCCGGATCTCTACAACGAGTATCACTACGAAGGGGTGTTCGTGGTGGATAATGCGGGCCGCACGCGCTACGCGGTGATTAACGGAAAACTCGCCGATCTGCCGCTAGAGGCCTGGCTCGGCGCGCACAGCGCGTCGCTGCTGCGCGACGCGCGCGGGCTGCAGAACGCGGCGCTGGCGCGCAACGTCGTGATTGAGCGACAACCTGCCATTGTCGTGGCGGCACCTATCTCAAGGGGCAAAGCGGCCGGTCTCTCTGAGCGGCCGGGCGCTCCCTCGGTGCTCGTCTTCGTCAATCTGTTCACGCCGGCCAAATTAGAGGCGCTGGGCAAAATGCTTGACGTCCTTGCGCCGCGCGGCGCGGCGGAAAACGACGCGCGTCAGCGCCCGACCATGGCGCTGAAGGCGATAGACGGCGGGAGCATGGCGCTGCGCTGGCAGCCGAAAATGCCGGGCACGCGCCTGCTGATGCTGCTGCTGCCGATCCTGGCGGCGGTGGCGCTGCTCACCGGCTGGATTACGCGCCGCGTCAGTCGCCACGCGCTGCATCACGCCCTGCTATCCGATCGCCGTTTCGCCATGCTGACCCAGAGTCAGCAGGAGCTGGCCAACAGCGAAGCGCGCTTCCGCGATCTGGCTGAAGCGGCTTCAGACTGGATCTGGGAAACCGATGAGCACGGACGGCTGATCTATCTCTCTTCCCGCTTCCATCGCCTGACAGGCCACCAGATTGCCGACTGGACGGGCGAGCATATCGATCGTCTGCTGACGCACTCCAGCCACTCGCTGGTGGCCTGGCTGATGCGTCAGGAAGATAGCGGCTCCTCCGCGCCGCTGCGCTGCCAGTTTATGAGCGCGCAGGGCGAACGCCGCATCGGCCATCTGGTGGCGAAAACCATCTGGCACGAGGGGCGTCGCGCCGGCTTTCGCGGCACGGTGTCGGATATTACTCAGGGAATGGAGGCGGAGGCGCGCATTCAGTTTCTGTCGCGCCACGACGCATTGACCGGACTCGCCAACCGCATTCAGCTGCAGGAGTTCCTGACGCGCCATCTGGAGCCGCCGCAGCTGGCGTCGCCGCTGGCGATCGTCAGCCTCGATCTCGACCAGTTCAGGCCGCTAAACGATAACTGGGGGCACGCGGCGGGCGATCAGGTGCTGAATCAGCTGGCGCAGCGGCTGCAGCGCGGCGTCGACGCGCACGAGCTGGCGGCGCGGCTGGGCGGCGACGAGTTCGTGCTGGTGCTGCAGGAGGGCGACGCCGAAGTGGTGGCGCACCGCTGCGCCCGGCTGCTGCAAGAGGTGCAGCAGCCGATCTACACCGGCCAGCACGCGCACTATCTCACCGCCAGCATCGGCATCGCCTGCGCGCCGCAGGACGCCAGCCACCCCGAGGCGCTGCTGCGCATGGCGGATATCGCCCTGAACGAAGCGCGCGCCGCGGGGCGCAACCGCTGGGTCTGGTACGCCAATAATATGGCCAGCCAGCGCGAGCATAAGCGCGAGATGGCGAAACGTATCGAGCAGGCGTTGCTCAACGACGAGTTTTGCCTGCATTATCAGCCGCGCTATCAGCTGCAAAGCGGCAGGCTGGCGGGAGCGGAGGCGCTGATTCGCTGGCAGCCCGAGGAGGGGCCGCCGATTACGCCCGATCGCTTTATTCCGCTGGCGGAAGAGAACGGCCTGATCGTCGCCATCAGCGACTGGGTGCTGGCGCGCGCCTGCCGCGACGCCCGCGCCTGGGGCGCGGATCGCTATGTGTCGGTCAATATCTCGCCGGTAGAGTTTCGCACCAACGATTTGGTGCAGCGCGTCGCGCGCGCGCTGGCGAGCAGCGGGCTGCCCGCCACGCGGCTGGAGCTGGAGATCACGGAAAACGTAACGTTCGAGCATCCGCAGCAGGCGCTGGAAGTGATGCAGGGGCTGCGCGCGCTCGGCGTCAGGCTAACGGTAGACGATTTCGGCACCGGCTATGCGGCACTGGGTTATCTGAAGACCTTTCCGTTTAACGGCCTGAAGATCGATCGCTCCTGGATGAAGGATTTTCCAGAGTCACAGCAGGCGGAGTCGGTGGTAGCGGGCATTATCGCGCTGGCGCACGCTTTTGCGCTGACGATTACGGCGGAAGGGATTGAGACAGAAGCGCAGCTTGACCAGCTAAAACGGCTCTCCTGCGAAGAGGGGCAGGGCTACTTTTTGGGACGCCCCGTGCCGCTGGCGGACTTTACTGCGCTTCTGGAAACCACATCTCAACCAATTCGGGCTTAACGCACTTTGACCGCCACGGCGGTCATCAGAACGGCAAAGCCCACGAAAATTGCCAGTTCCATACGATCCTCCTCAGAAAAGTCTTAATAATTTTAGCGCTCCAGCGGAGAGGTTTTGTTCCGTAAGTGCGATTTATCTGAAAAGTTCGGCGCGCAACGTCGTAAACAGGCTATTCGCGGCCATCTTTTTAGCGCCTGAGGGTTAAGCCTGGCGCACGCCTTTGCTACTCTCTGGGGCGAGTTCACCACGTTCATGAGGAGAAAGCGTGAAATATTATGGAAAAGCGCTGCTGGCGCTGGGCATGCTCGCCTTAACCGCCTGTCAGTCAGCGAATAAACCTGATAACACCGCAGCAGACGCGGATGCGGCAAGCGACACCTGCGGCGCTTCGCAGTATCAGAGCTACGTCGGCAAGCCGATTAGCGCCGCCAGCAGCCTGCGTCTGGAGACGCCGGTGCGGGCCATTCACTGGAACAGCGCGGTCACGATGGACTTTAATCTGCACCGTCTTAACTTCCTGGCGGACAAAAACGACGTTATCAGTCAGGTCTACTGCGGCTAAGGCGTCATAAAAAAAGCGTCGCATTGTCATGTGCTGGTCATTAATGGAGTCGAGGATAGATCGCGGATAACAGAGATTTCCTCGTCACTCTCAATATGCAATGCTCGTCTTGTTTATTCCCGCTTCGGCGGGAATTTTTTTGTTTATTCCGACGAACCGGTTTCCATTAACTGCGCCAGCAGTTGACGATAATTTTCCAGACGGCGCGCGTCGCCTTCCACCTCCAGCCGCTCAATAACCCGCGCGATCACCGCTTTATTGGTGGCGGGCTCGCCAGCTTCCATTAGCTCGCGCAGGATCACCGCCAGCAGATCGGACTCCTGCGGGGCGCTCCAGGCGGGGCTGTTGAAATAGTCCACAATCGCACGGCTGGCACTGTTTTGAACTCTCATATTCACCTCCGCTAAGGCGACGGCGCGTCTGTCACGACCTGCGCAGCGCAGCGTGATAGTCAACGTGATGGGTAACTGTGGACCTCGCCGCGACAGGAAGTGGCGGAGGCGTTAGCGCAGCCGGAAAGCCGCACCTGCGCCAGAGAAACTGGCGTTTTTTTAAACATACAACCGACATCTTAACTTGTCAGTAACAGGCTGACATATTTTTTCATCTCTGCTGACACTCAGCCAGCGGCGCCATCGACATTCACTGCAAAAAAGCGCTAACAGCCTATATACGGCAGTGAAAAAGGGCTGACGCAGCAAAAAACGGTTTTTTTCTTTTCGTGCCATCATTTGTCGCTCAGCGACAGCGCGCCATTGATAGACTGTGACCTCCCTCTGTCAGCGCCCGTTTGCTCATGCCACGCACAATTGAACCCTGGAAAATCAATCTTATCTCGGTCTGGTTCGGCTGTTTTTTTACCGGCCTGGCCATCAGTCAGATCATTCCTTTTCTGCCGCTCTATATCGAACAGCTCGGCATCAAAGGCGGCGATGCGCTTAGCCTCTGGTCAGGACTCACCTTCAGCATCACCTTTGTGATATCGGCCGCCGTCGCGCCGCTGTGGGGCAGTCTCGCCGATCGCAAAGGACGCAAGCTGATGCTGCTACGCGCGGCGTTCGGCATGGGCGTGGTGATCCTGCTGCAGGCCTTCGTTACCCAGGCCTGGCAATTACTGCTGCTGCGCGCGCTGATGGGGCTGACCTCGGGCTATATTCCTAACGCGATGGCGCTGGTAGCGGCGCAGGTGCCGCGCGACCGCAGCGGCTGGGCGCTGAGCTGCGTCTCGACCGGCCAGATCGGCGGGGTGATCCTCGGGCCGATGCTCGGCGGACTGCTGGCGGACTGGGTCGGCCTGCGCATGGTCTTTATCGTTACCGCCGCGCTGCTGCTGGTGAGTTTCCTGGTGACGCTGTTTCTGATTAAAGAGACCGGCTATACGCCGGTGAGTAAAAAGGACAAGCTGAGCGGGCGCGAGGTATTCGCTTCGCTCGACAATCCCAGACTCATGCTTTGCCTGTTTGTCACCACCATGGTGATCCAGATGTGCAACGGCTCGGTTAACCCGATTCTGACGCTGTTCGTCCGCGAACTGGCGCCGACCGCGGATAACATCGCCTTTCTCAGCGGAGTGATCGCCGCGCTGCCGGGCATCTCGGCGCTGATTGCCGCGCCGCGCCTGGGCAGGCTGGGTGACCGTATCGGCACCCAGCGGATTCTGCTGGCGACCATGGTGATGTCGCTGCTGCTGCTGATCGCCATGTCTTTCGTCACCAGCGCCACCCAGCTCGGCGCGCTGCGCTTCCTGCTCGGCTTTGCCGACGGCGCGATGATGCCGGCGGTGCAGACGCTGCTGGTGCGCCACTCGCGCGACAACATTACCGGCCGTATCTTTGGCTACAACCAGTCCTTTATGTATCTCGGCAACGTCGCCGGCCCGCTGCTCGGCGCGGCGGTGTCGGCGCTGACCGGCTACCGCTGGGTCTTCTTCGCCACTGCACTGGTGGTGCTGGTTAACGTGCTGCTGCTGAAGCGCTTTTACCGTCGTCCGCGTACGGTGCTGGAGCCGAAAGGGAAAAGCGCAGCGCATAGCGCCAGCGACGCTGAGTCAACAGAAACTCGGCGCTGACGCTCGGGCTCCAGGAGTCGTCGCCGCCTACGCCCATATGTGCGGCGTCGAGATGCAGCCAGCATCCCGGCTCCGCGCGCAGCAGATGGCGGTGCGACGTGTCGCGCAGCTGCTCAAGGCTGTAGCGGCTCAGCGAGAAGCTGAAGTCGCCGCTGACGCGCCAGTCTTCCGCCTCCAGCCGCCGCGTGCCGCCGCGCAGGCCGTTTTCGCTCGGAAAGATGTAAGGGGTATGCAGCGCGTCGAGAGGCAGCTGCCAGCGCGAGAACTGCGCCGCCAGCTGGCGGTCCGGATAGTTTTCATGGGGGCCCAGCCCCAGCCAGGCGACCTGCTGCGGCGCGGCGGCGAACTGACAGCGCAGGCCGATGCGCGCCGGCGCGGGCGCGTCGGCGGCCTGTTCCACCTCAACCTCCAGATGCATTTCGCCCTGCGCGTCGAACCGGTAGCGTTTGTGGCTGAGAAAGGCGAGCCGGCCTCGGGCGTACCAGCCGTGCAGCACGCTGATCTGCACCGCGTCCGACAGCATCGAAGCCTCTGTTCGCTCTACGCGGCTGGTCATGACGTCGTAGCCGGCCGCTTTCCAGCGCTCCGACCAGGCGTTGGGATCGACGCGCTCCGCTTCGCTGGTGCCGATATCGTTATCGAGCGGCGCGCGGATAAAGCAGTCCTGCAGCGGAGAGAGCAGCCTCGCCTGCTCGTCGACCTGCCACTGCGTCAGCTCGCCGCTTCTGCGGTTAAACTGCCAGCGCTGGTTGCGGTGCGTGACGGCGATAACCGTCTCCTCCACGCTGAGCGTCGGCGGCTCGCCCGCACTCGGCTGCGGCGGAAGCGCCAGCGCGGCGGGCAGCGGCCACTGATGCCAGGCGACGCGCCAGTCGGCGTCAGACCAGGCGGTGGCGGCGCGCTGATGTACGGCGACGTTTAGCCAGCACTCGCCGGTAAGATCCGCTATCGGCGGAACGCAGAGGCGCTGCGTTCCCTGAGGCGCGATATCCAGCGCGGTTTCGCCCTGGGTTACCACTTCGCCCTGCTGCTCAACGCGCCAGCGCAGCACCTCGTTGTCGCTGCGGCGAAACAGGTAGTCGCTGCTGACGGTAAAGCTAAAGGGATCGTCGGCGTCCGGGGTAAAGTGGAAAAACTGCTGCGCGCGCTGCGCTTCAAACAGCGCCGGATGCGGCGTGCGGTCGGCGAACACCAGGCCGTTCATGCAGAACTGGCGGTCGTTAGGCTTGTCGCCGAAGTCGCCGCCGTAGGCCTGCCAGGGCTGCCCGTTTTCATCGTAGCGCGTCAGGCTCTGATCGACCCAGTCCCAGACGAAGCCGCCCTGCAGGCGCGGAAACTGACGAAACGCCTGCCAGTATTTTGCAAAGCCGCCGAGGCTGTTGCCCATGGCGTGCGCATACTCGCACAGGATCAGCGGCCGGTTTTCCCCCGGCAGGCCGATCCACTTTTTCAGCGACCATTTCGGCACGGCGGGGAAGGGCTGATCTTCATCGACGCGCGCGTACATCGGGCAGAGAATATCGGTCGCCGCGCTGTTGGCGCCGCCGCCTTCATACTGCACGGGGCGCGTCGGATCGGCGCTTTTCACCCAGCGATAGAGCGCGTCGTGCGTGCTGCCGTGCCCCGATTCGTTGCCCAGCGACCAGATAATAATGCTGCAGTGGTTGCGGTCGCGCTGCACCATGCGCGTAACGCGTTCGCTAAAGGCGGCGAACCAGCGGGGATCCTCTGCCAGGCGGCTCATCGGCTGCATGCCGTGGGTTTCGATATTGGCTTCGTCGACCACGTAGAGGCCGTAGCGGTCGCACAGTCGATACCAGAGCGGATGGTTAGGGTAGTGCGAACAGCGCACCGCGTTGAAGTTATGCTGCTTCATCAGTTCGATGTCGCGCCGCATCGTCGCTTCATCCACCACCTGGCCTTTCTCCGCGTGATGTTCATGGCGGTTTACGCCGCGTATCAGCAGTGGCTGGCCGTTCAGGCAGAGCAGGCCGTTTTCGATAGCAACGCGGCGAAAGCCCACATCGTACGCCTCGACCTCAATGGTTTCGCCCTGCGCGTCGAGCAGCGCCAGCGTGGCGCGGTAGAGCGTCGGCGTTTCGGCGCTCCATAGCACAGGCGCGTCAACGCGCAGGCGCAGTTCGGCGCGATCGCCATAGTGGCCGCGCTCATCGATAATCGCGCTGCCGAGCGGCTGCTCGATGACGCCCGTCTGCTTGCCTTCTCGCCACAGCGTCAGCCGCAAACGCAGCGCCGCGTCCTGAGCGGTGACGCATACCCGCGCCACCAGATCTGCGCTGCGGTATTCCGGGCTCAGCAGCGTCTCCAGCTGGACATCCGCCAGATGCGGCGTCGGCTTATGCAGCAGCGAGACGTCGCGGAAAATGCCGCTCATGCGCCACATATCCTGGTCCTCCAGCCAGGTGCCGTCGCTCCAGCGCAGCACCATCACCGCCAGGCGATTCGCGCCGCGCACCAGCGCCGCGCTGAGGTCGAATTCGGCGGGCAGCCGACTATCTTGGGAGTAGCCGATAAACCGGCCGTTGCACCACAGATAAAAGGCGGAGCTGACGCCGTCGAAGATCACGCGCGTCTGTCCGGTTTCAGGCCAGCTGTCGTCAAGGTTGAATGTGAGCGAGTAACAACCTGTAGGGTTCTCTTGCGGCACGCACGGCGGTGTCGCCGCGATCGGATACTGGACGTTGGTATAAATGGGCGCGTCATAACCGTGCATCTGCCAGTTAGCGGGCACAGGCAACGAGGCGGCGTCGGGCAGATCCTGCTGCAGCCACCCCTCCGGCACCGCTTCAGGGCGGCTGAAGTAGCTAAAGTTCCACGTGCCGTTCAGGCTGCGCTGCGCGGCAGAGGGCCGATCGTCGCGCGCCGCCTCTTCGCTGCGCCAGCTGGCGAAAGGCGGATGGGCGTCAAGGCGATGCAGACTGGTGACGACCGGGTTCTCCCAGTCGCGGCGGGTAAGAAGCTGACTCAACGAAATCGGCGGCGTTGACATAGCGGTGTCCTTAAATTGTATTGCGCTCACAATGCAGTGTTTACCGCAGGCTGTAAAGAGCGACGGTTAAAAGAAAGGGGCAATTTTTTAACGCGCTCTGCGCCGTAAAACGGCCGGATGCCGGTTTTGTGTCGCTTTCGTGCCAGTAAATTGTTAAGCCTGGTATGCAAGGGTTAATACCGCCCTGAGTCAGAGAATTCTCTCTTGTCGCCCCGGTTTGCCGCTCATACACTCAGCCCGATTTCATCCATCCTGAGGTTGTTATGGTACGTATTGTTAAACTTGCCGCGGTCGTGGCGCTGGCGACCGCGCTGAGCGGCTGTATTTTCCCGCCCCCGGGCGGCGGCTGGGGAGGTCCTGGCGGCGGTGGCGGTGGTGGCGGTGGTGGCGGCTGGGGCGGTCACGGTCACGGTTTTACTGGCCCGCGTTAATCCTGTCTAATTTCCGCTTTATTCCGGGCTGAAACGCGTTACGTCTCGCTTATTTAGCAGTAAAACGTTTCGCCCGCTCCTTAAAAAACGTTTAAGCCCTGTTTTAATAAAACGCGTTATAAAGAGCCGTGGAAAATCGGCGCAAAAGCGCTGTTTTTTTATTTTGGCGAATGATAACGTCTGCTTTTATTTACCCCATGGGAAAAGGGCATGAAGAACCTTATCGCTGAATTACTGGTAAAACTGGCGGCAAAAGAAGAAGAATCGAAAGAGCTGGTCGCTCAGGTTGAGGCGCTGGAAATTATCGTAACGGCGATGCTGCGCAAGATGGAGCCGGAACAACAGCGCGCTATCGCCGCCGGAATCGACAACGCGATGCATAATGCAGACGCCGACGGCAGTAATGAAGATGCGCTTTTGTTACGTAACTACCTGGACAAATTACTTAATCATCCGCGCGTCTGATTGCTAATAGCGGAGCAGTGCGATCGGCGCTGCAAATTTGCGCAAATTTCCACCGCTCTGTTTCTCTCGTGCCAGAATTAACGGATTATTCATCAAGGGAGTCATACCATGAAATTGCATTTAGCGGCAGTCGTGATGGCAGGTTTGCTGATGAACGGCGTCAGCATGGCGCAGGCCGCCGAGAAAACGGCGCAGCAGCAAAAAATGACGCAGTGCAACCAGCACGCCAGCACGCAAAATCTGAAAGGCGACGCGCGTAAATCTTTTATGAGCGAGTGTCTGAAAAAAGAGAGCAATATCTCCAGCATGACGCCGCAGCAGGTAAAAATGAAAAGCTGCAACACCGCAGCGGGCGATAAAAAGCTTAGCGGCGACGCGCGTAAAAGCTTTATGAGTTCCTGTCTGAAAAAAGCCTGATATCCGGTTTATTACGGCCGCCGCGCGGCCGTAATATCCTCCGCGCCTCTTCCGCTCCGTTTTTTAAATATTTACACTTGCTAAAACTTTAAATAGACGCCTTAACAACGGGTTAGCCACTTTTTTTATTTTCAGACTCTGCCTTCCGCTTTCCTTTGCCACACTTACTTTTTGTAGGGGAATAGCGGCGTCCGCCCAGGGCGCATTGTTGAATAACGACAAAGAAGGAGCCGTGTCATGAATTATCAGCCTGTCATCGCCTTAAAGAATCTGCCCGATCGCCAGCCCACTAAAACGAAAATAGCCGATACCGATATTCTGCTGGTGCGCGACGGAGACAAGGTGCGCGCTTATCAGGCCACCTGTCCGCATGCGGGCGCGCCGCTGGAGCAGGGCGCTATCTGCGGCGATAAGCTGGTCTGCCCCTGGCATAAGGCGGTGTTTGCGCTGGAAGATGGCCATATGTGCGAGCCGCTGGCGCTGGCCGATCTCAAACAGTTTCCGCTGCGCGTCGAGAACGGCATCGTGCAGGTCAATCCCAAAGCCATGTCATCTGCGACGCCCATCGGCAGCGGCGGCGATGCGCCGGTTTATGCGGTGCTCGGCGGCGGCGCGGCAGGCAGCGCCGCCATCTGGACGCTGCGCCGGGAAGGCTTTAAGGGAAAGGTGGTGCTGGTGGAACGCGAGCCGGAGGCGCCCTACGACCGCACGGCGCTGACGAAATTCGTCCCCTCCGGCAAGATGGATATCAAGGATGTGCCGCGCATTCTAAAAGAGGACATTTTGCAGCACGTCGATCGCCTTCAGGGCGAAGTGTCGCGTCTCGACACGCGCGAGCAGCGTATCCACTTCGCCGACGGCGACTCGCTGTTTTACGACAAATTGCTGATCGCCTCAGGCGGCGCGCCGCAGCGTCCCGATTTAGCGGGCAGCGATCTGGCGGGCGTACACCTGCTGCGTTCGCTGGCGCAGGCGGATGCGCTGCTCAAAGAGGTTGACCAGAGCCAGCAACTGGTGATTGTCGGCAACAGCTTTATCGGCATGGAGATGGCGTCGGCGCTGCGCAATCGCGACGTCGAGGTCACGGTGGTGGCGCGGCATCCGCTGCCTTTCGCGCGCCAGTTCGGCGAGCAGATCGGCCGCTATTTCCGCGATCTGCACGGCAGCAACGGCGTGCATTTTGTTGATGGCGATCCGGCAGAGCTGGAGGGCGAGCAGCACGTTACCGCGCTGCGTCTGCAGGATGGCCGTCGCATCAAGGCGGACGTGGTGCTGCTGGCGACCGGCATTCAGCCCGCTACCGGGTTTATTCACGATCTGCCGCTGCGCGAGGATGGCAGCCTGCTCGCCGACAGCCAGCTGCGCGTGACGCAAAACGTCTGGGTGGCGGGAGATATCGCCAGCTATCTGACGCCGCAGGGGCCGCTGCGCGTCGAGCACTATCGCGTCGCTCATCAGCAGGGACGCATCGCCGCCTTTAATATGCTGGACAAGCGCATGATGTACGACCGCGTGCCCTTTTTCTGGACCACGCACTTCGGCACGCGCTACGAGTATCTTGGTCATGCCGAGGAGTGGGACGAGTATCGCCTGATCGGCTCGCTGGAGGAGAAAAAGTTTATCGCGCTTTACGGCCAGCAGGGCAAGCTGGCGGCGGCGTTCTCTTGCGGCATGTATACGCTCACGGCGGCGCTGGTGCTGGAGATGCAGCAGCCGATGACCATGGATCAGGCACTGGCGACGGTGGCTAGCCGGCAGGGATAGTGAAAGCGGGCGGAGCGGGCGCTCCGCCCTGTGCGTTACTTCTTACTCAGCGCTTCAGACTTCGCCATACACTGCTGCATCGCCTCCATCACGGCGGCGCGAAAGCCTTTCTCTTCCAGCACTTTCACCGCTTCGATGGTAGTGCCGCCGGGCGAGCAGACCATATCTTTCAGTTCGGCGGGATGTTTGCCGGTTTCCAGCACCATCTGCGCCGAACCCTTCACCGCCTGGGCGGCGAACTGATAGGCCTGGGCGCGCGGCATGCCGCCGAGCACGGCGGCATCCGCCATCGCCTCGATGAACATAAAGACATAGGCGGGCGCCGAGCCGCTAACGCCGACTACCGAATGGATCAGATATTCGCTGACCACCGCCGCTTTGCCGAAGCTCTCGAATATCGTGACCACCTCGTCAATTTCCGGCTGCTCGACCAGCACGTTCGGCGTTATCGAGGTCATCCCTTCGTTGACCAGCGCCGGCGTATTCGGCATGACGCGCACGATTTTGCGGTCGTGGCCAAGCACCGTCGCCAGCGAATCGAGCGTCACGCCCGCGGCGATAGAGACCACCAGCGCCTCTTTTTTCAGCTGGCTGGCCAGATCTTTCAGCACTTTCAGGATGACGTTGGGTTTGACCGCGCCGAACAGAATATCGACTTCGCGCGCCAGCGCCTCGGCGCTCTCGGCGGCCTGAATGCCGTACTCGCGCGCCAGCGCCTCGTTGGCCTCCGCTTTGCGATCAAATACCCAGATATTCGAGGGCGCGACCTGGCCGCTTTTCACCAGTCCGCCGATAATGGCTTTGGCCATATTGCCGCCGCCGATAAACCCAATCTTCTTCTCCAGCATCGCCGTATCCTTCAGAAAGTTCGAAAATCTTAACGCGTTAGCTTACTTCAGCCAGGATTAATAACAAGTCAGCAAGGAGAACACTGCATGGGCGACAATGAAAATCAAAGCCGGCACTACCCGGTTAAAGAGAATATGCCGTGGCAACGTATCGAGTGGCGTATTCAGCACGCAGGTTTTGCGCTGCTGCTGCTAATTGTTGTCGCTGGGGCGGCAGGGCTGTTTTCAAAAGGCTGGCTGAGTAACCAGAGCGTCGCCAGCACGGATAAGCGGCTGAGTGTCGATTACGAACGCTTCGGGCGACGGGAAAGCAACATGGATATGACGCTGCGTCTGAGGCAGCTGCGCGGCGACGCTTATCAGATCAGGCTGCGCGGTCCGCAGCTCGACGATATTCAGCTGCAGACCCTTCAGCCGCAGCCGGACGACGCCTGGAGCACCGGCGATAGCCTGGTGCTGCGCTGGCACCGACGCGCCGATCAGCAGGAGGCGACTATCTGGATCGGCACCCAGCCGCAGGACTTCGGCCGCTATCACCTTACCGTCACGCTCGACGACGCCTCCAGCGTACGGTTTAGTCAGTTTATCTATCCTTAGGAGAGCCATATGGAAACGGTTTTGCGCGCAGCCAGCATGTATCTGCTGTTGATGGTGGTGTTTAAAATCGCTGGACGGCGCACCCTCATGGAGATGACCTCTTTTGACCTGATTTTGCTGCTGATTATCAGCGAGGCGACCCAGCAGGCGCTGCTCGGCGATGACTTTTCCGTCACGGGCGCCGGATTGACCATCGTCACGCTGATCGTCATTGATATTCTGTTCGGCGTGATGAAAACGCGCTTTCCCCGCATGGAGCGGCTGATTGACGGCTCCTCGCTGATCCTGGTGGAAGAGGGCAAACTGCTGCGCCAGCGGGCGAAGCGCGCCGGGGTAGATGAAGAGGACATTCTGCAGAGCGCGCGCAGCTCGCAGGGGCTGGAGCGGCTGGATCAAATAAAGTTTGCCATTCTGGAGAAGACCGGCAAGATCTCCATCATTCCCAAAGAGTAAGGAAAGAATATGGTTATCTGGGTTGATGCCGACGCCTGCCCCAACGTCATTAAAGAGGTGCTTTACCGCGCGGCGGATCGCACCAAAACGCAGGTGACCTTCGTCGCCAACCAGTCGCTGCGCGTGCCGCCATCGCCCTGGCTGAAAACGCTGCGCGTGCCAGCCGGATTCGACGTCGCAGATAACGAGATCGTGAAGCGCGTGGAACCCGGAGATCTGGTGATTACCGCCGATATTCCGCTGGCGGCTGAGGTGCTGGAGAAAGGGGGCGCGGCGCTTAATCCGCGCGGCGAGCGCTATTCGCCCGCCACCATTCGCGAAAAGCTAACCATGCGCGACTTTATGGACACCATGCGCGCCAGCGGCGTGCAAACGGGCGGTCCCGCAGCGATGAGCCCGCGGGACCGCCAGCAGTTCGCTAACGCGCTCGACAGCTGGCTGACGCAGCGCCAGCGCTGAAATCAGACAAAGCTGTCGTCGTCGTCGTTAAAGCCGTCGAAGCTGTCGTTGCCGAGATCGTTGAAGTCGTTATTATCCGCGTAGTTGTTATCCCAGCCGTTGTTCTGGTCGAGGAAGCCACTGCCGCCGCTGTTGAAGGTGTCGAGATTGTCATCGACCTGCGGCAGCGGCGCGTCGGGTTCGTTGATAATGTTGACGATCTCTTCCGGCTGCGAGTGGTGGAACAGGCTGGTCAGCATATCCGCCATCACCACGCCGCCTGCGACGCCCACTGCGGTTTGCAGCGCGCCGCCGAGAAAGCCGGTACCGCGCGCCGGCGCGGCTGGCGCGTTGTTATATTGCTGCGGCTGCTGCGGCGCGTTGTTCCACGCCTGCTGCTGTGGCTGTTGCGCAGGCGCCTGCTGGCGCGATCCGCCGCCGAACAGGCTCG
This sequence comes from Pantoea sp. NGS-ED-1003, assembly GCF_000738765.1. Taxonomy (NCBI): domain Bacteria; kingdom Pseudomonadati; phylum Pseudomonadota; class Gammaproteobacteria; order Enterobacterales; family Erwiniaceae; genus Pantoea; species Pantoea sp. NGS-ED-1003. Next base: position 160,504 of record NZ_JPQA01000007.1, on the reverse strand, counting down.
ACAGAAAACCGCCGCTGCTCTGCTGTTGAGGCTGCTGTTGCTGTTGCGCCAGGCGATTCTCCAGCTCGGAGATGCGATCGTTGAGTTTCTTCATCGCCGCTTCCTGGATCAGGATCGCCTGCGCCATATAGTAAGGCGCGCCGGGCTGCTGTTGCAGATGCTCTTTAATCAGCTGTTCCGCCGCCGCGTCACGCGGTCCGGTCTGGCTCTCGGCCTGTTTCAGACGGCTGAACAGCCCCTCAATTAACTGATGTTCCTGACTGTACATAATGGCTCTCCTGTTGCGATGGAATAAGTATATGGGGGCGCGACGCGGCAAAGTAAAATCCACCAGGTAAGCAAATGTTGCCGCCGCTTGATCTGACGCGATCTGCACGAAATGCGCATGGTTAACCCGTTAATATTTAATGAAATTGGTGTGAAAGTCTGAAAAGGATGCGCAATTCTTGCTTCACGGGTGGAGGCTATAGCGGTTTCCAGTTATGATGCGTCGCATTATTAAGCGATACGCCGCGATATACGGCCTGTAACGGCGGAGGAACTGCCCGATGTCTCTACCCATTTATTTGATCGGCGCGCGCGGCTGCGGCAAAACCACCGTGGGCGAGGCGCTATCGCGCGCGCTTGGCTATGCCTTTCGCGATACCGATCACCATCTGCAGCTCAGCACCCAGCGCAGCGTCGCGCAAATTGTGGCCGATGAAGGCTGGGAAGGCTTTCGCGCGCGGGAAACAGAGGCGCTGAAAGCGGTTACCGCGCCAGCCACGGTGATCGCTACCGGCGGCGGCATGGTGCTGGCGGAGCACAATCGTCGCTTTATGCGCGAACAGGGGCGCGTGATCTGGCTCAGCGCGCCATCACATATTCTGGCGCAGCGGCTGGAGAGCCAGCCGGAAGCGGCGCAGCGCCCAACGCTGACCGGCCGTCCCATCGCCGAAGAGATGGGCGATATTCTGCGCGAACGCGCGCATCTCTATCGCGACGCCGCCCACCATGAAGTCAACGCCATGCAGACGCCGGAACGCGTTATCGACGAGATTCTTCAGTCGCTGTCGCTGGCGCGCGCCAGCTAATTTCCGCCTTTTCTTCAGATTTTTCCCGCTTTCCCGTCTGGGTTGCGTAGCCTGGCTATACTGATCCTCAGACGGGAATCGTCTCGTCGTGTGGAATACGATTAGCCAGGAGGGATTGAATATGCCGACCAGACCGCCTTATCCACGCGAAGCTCGCGTCGTCACCGTTGAGAAGGGACCGCCGGGCAGCACCGTAACCTCATGGGAGTTACGCGCCGATCATCCATCGCCCAATACCTTAATTAGCGAACATACGTCTGAAGCGGAAGCGCAGGATGCCAAAGTTCGCTATGAAGATGTGGAAAAAGAGTAGGGTAATCTTTCTGGCAGGGATGCCAGCCTGAATACGCTTTTTCGCTGATTTCTATTTGCTGTTATTCGCTGCCTGCGCGCAGCGAAGCTGTTATCCATTCTGCTATTTCTCTTAACTCCCTTATAAAATCATTTCTCTTTGCCGCCTGCCCATTTATTTCACTGCGCACTATTTCCCCTGACAAAAATTGACGCTTGACCCTTATTCCCCCGCGTTTTAGTTTTAACCATCGATACAGGAACTCGGTTCCATATAGTGAAACTCGCAATATGACCACACTCGAAAACGCCGCCGCGGTGCTTAAGCTGTTTCAGCAAAAAGGCGTGACGCAGGGAAATCCCGGGCTGACGTTTACCGATGTCGTCGAGGCGCTGCGCCTGCCAAAAAGCACCGTATCGCGCCTGCTGGCCACCATGGAAAGTCAGGGCATGCTCGAGCGCGACGCAGAGAGCCGCTGTTTTCATATTGGCCGCGTGCTGCTGTCGGCTGCCGGACACTATCTCTCCGCGCCGCTGGTGGACAGCGCCGCGCCGGCGATGGCGCGGCTGGCGGATAAAACCGGCAGCATCGGCTATATCTCGCGCCTCGACGGGCGCGATCTGGTGGTGATGCGCATGTTTCACGGACGCCACTTCACCCAGCTGGTGACGCCGCCGGGAAGCCGCATGATCGCCGCCGCCACCTCGACCGGCCGCGTGCTGCTGGCGCAGCTCAGCGAAGAAGAGGTGCGCGAGCGCTACCGCGACGCCTGGCAGCCGCTGCCGCCCAATTCGCCGCAAACGCTGGAGGCGCTCTGCGCGCAGCTGGCGGCGATCCGCAGCCAGCGCTGGTCGCTGGCGCGCAATGAAACGCTGCCCGGCATCAGTTCGCTCTCCGTCGCGCTGCATAATAAATATCACGGCGATACGGTGGCGCTTTGCCTCTCGTTTTTATCGCAGGAGAGTTCGCCTGGCTATCCGCCCGCGCTGCTTGACGAATTACGCATAACGGCCAGCGACCTGGCCGAGAAATATGGCGCAACGCCACTCTGAATTTATTTTTTATCGGCGCAATACTTTCGCCACACCGGGAAAACGTCAGGCCTTCGGGCCTGTTTATTCAACCTCACGGACGAAATAAAAAAACGACGTAAGCGAGCCTGATTCAGGCTCGCGAAGCGTCATTTCATTTCTACCGGCATTGCTGACGGGGACAATATGGAGAAGGTTAATCCAGTTAAACAGGCTGGCGTGGCGATAGTATTAATCGCCCTGTCGGTAGCGGGCGCCATTATCGGCGTGCAGCTTATTACCACTATCGGCGTGACGCCGAATACCTCAATTATCGGCGCGCTATTCGCCATGCTGCTGGCGCGTATTCCTTTACAGGCGTTTCGTCGCTATCGTTCGATTGAAATTCAAAACCTCGCGCAAACCGCTATTTCCTCCGCCACCTTCGGCGCGGCCAACAGCTTATTAATGCCGATCGCCGTGCCCTGGGCGCTGGGCGAGCCGCAGCTGGTGCTGCCGATGTTCTGCGGCGTCAGCGCGGCGATGCTGCTGGACGCTTATCTGCTCTACCGCCTGTTCGATACCCGCGTCTTTCCCGCCAGCAACGCCTGGCCGCCTGGCGTGGCCGCCGCAGAGGCGATCAAAGCGGGCGACAGGGGCGGACGACAGGCCTGGCTGCTGGCGGCGGGCATCGTCGGCGGCATTCTCGGCTCAATGCTGAAGATCCCGATGTCCGCTTTCGGCACCGCCTTTATCGGCAATATCTGGGCGCTAGGCATGCTTGGGCTGGGCTTTCTGGTGCGCGCCTATGCGCAACCGGTTGCCGGCATCGACATCAACGCGCTCTATCTGCCGCACGGCGTCATGGTCGGCGCGGGGCTGGTGGCGCTGATTCAGGTGGTGATGGTGATCCGCAGCCGTCGCCACGACGAGCAAAAAGTAAGCCGCGGCGGCAATGAGGTCAGGCGCGCGCTCGGTCTCGGCGGCGCGGGCTACCTGATTATTTCGGCGCTGCTGGCGCTGGCGGGCGGGCTATGGAGCGAAATGAGCCTGCCGATGCTGCTGCTGTTTGTGATTTACGCCGCGTTCGCCGCCTTTGTGCATGAGCTGATCGTCGGCATCGCCGCGATGCACTCCGGCTGGTTCCCGGCCTTCGCAGTGGCGCTGATTACCCTGATCGTCGGCATCCTGCTCGGCTTTCCGCCGCTGGCGCTCTGCCTGCTGTGCGGCTTTACCGCAGCGACCGGGCCCGCCTTCGCCGACATGGGCTACGATCTTAAAGCGGGCTTTATCCTGCGCGGCAACGGCGCGGATCTGCAGCAGGAGCTGTGGGGCCGCCGCATTCAGCTGATCGCGGCGATGATCGCGTTTCTGGTCTCTATTCCCGTCGTCTGGTACGCGCATAACCTGTTCTTTGCGGAAAACCTGCTGCCGCCGGTGGCGCGCGTCTACGCCAAAACCATCCAGGCGGGCGCGGAGCCCGGCATCGCCGGTAGCCTGCTGATGTGGGCAATTCCCGGTGCCATTATTCAGCTGATCGGCGGGCCGAAACGCCAGCTCGGCGTGCTGCTTGCCACCGGCCTGCTGATCAACAACGCGATGGCCGGCTGGGCGGTGGTGGTGGGCATTGCGCTGCGCATCGTTATTATTCGCGTATGGGGCGAACGCGGCCGCTCGCCGATGGAGGTGATGGCGGCGGGCTTTATCGCCGGCGACGCGCTCTATAGCTTCTTTCACTCGCTGTTTGCCAGCGGCAAAAAATAATTAAGGGATGTCATGAGTCTGCACCAGACGTTACAGGTATTTGAATTATTCGACAGCGCATTTATCGACGGTCAGCAGGTAGTCGACCTGTTTGCCGCTTTTCCCGGCGTCAAAGCCAGCTTTAAACGCGTCAGCGGGCCGAAAGGGCGCACCGATTTCGTTCGCATCGATATTCCAGGCGCGCAGGGCAAAGCTGGCGGCGGCAGCGCGCCGACGCTCGGCATCATCGGCCGCCTGGGCGGCATCGGCGCGCGCCCGACGCGCATCGGCATGGTCTCCGACGCCGATGGCGCCGTCGCGGCGGTGAGCAGCGCGCTGAAGCTGGCCGTTATGCAGACCAAAGGCGACGTGCTGGCGGGCGACGTCATCGTCACCACCCATATCTGTCCCGATGCGCCGACGCGTCCGCACGAGCCGGTCGATTTTATGGATTCGCCTATCGACGACGTCACCATGAACGACAATGAGGTGGTTCAGGAGGTCGACGCTATCCTGTCGATCGATACCACTAAGGGCAACCGCATTATCAACCACAAAGGATTTGCGCTGTCGCCTACGGTAAAAGAGGGCTATATCCTGCGCGTATCGGACGATCTGCTGCGCATCATGGAGATGACCACCGGCCGTCCGGCGGTGACCTTTCCCATCACCACTCAGGACATTACGCCTTACGGCAACGGCATTTATCACCTCAACAGCATTCTGCAGCCCTCTACCGCCACCGATGTGCCGGTGGTCGGCGTGGCGATCACCGCCGAGTCGGTGGTGCCGGGCTGCGGCACCGGCGCCAGCCACGAAGTGGATATCGCGGCGGCGGCGAAGTTTGCGGTGGAGGTGGCGAAAGAGTTCGGCCGCGAGACCTGCCATTTCTACGACGCGGACGAATATGCCCGCCTGCTGGCGCTCTATGGCAGCCTGAGCCATCTGCGTAAACGAGACTAATATGACGAAATCCCTGGTTACGCTGACCATCGGTCAGTCGCCGCGCAGCGATATCATGCCGCTGCTGACAGAGTTTTTACCCGGCGAGCAGACCGACCATGTCGGCCTGCTGGATGGGCTGAGCGAAGCGGAGATCGCCGCGCGCTACGCGCCTGACGCTCAGGACGGCGTGCTGGTGTCGCGCCTGCAGAACGGCGCGCAGGTGCGGCTGGCCACGGCAAAGGTAGAACAGGGATTGCAGGCGAAAATCGCCGCGCTGGAAGCCGAAGGCTACGACACTATTCTGCTGCTCTGCACCGGCGAGTTCGGCGCGCTGACCGCGAAAAGCGCGCTGCTGCTGGAGCCGGACCGCATTATTCCGCCGCTGGTTGCCGCCATTGTGCAGGACCATCAGGTCGGCATCGTGGTGCCGGTCGAGGAGCAGATCCGGCAGCAGGCGAATAAGTGGCGCAATCTGAAGCGCCGTCCCTGTTTCGCCGTCGCCAGCCCCTATATTCCCGATAATGAGAAGCTTACCGACGCCGCGCTCTCCCTTCAGGAGCAGGGCGCGGACGTGGTGGTGCTGGACTGCGTCGGCTATAACCAGACACATCGCGACTTTTTGCAAAAGCTGCTCGGCATTCCGGTGCTGCTCTCCAACGTGCTGGTCGCCAAACTGGCCGCTGAACTTATCGTCTGATAACCGACGCGATCACAAAGCGGGAGGCGGCGCTGCAATTCGCGTGACAGATCAGCGAGTTCCGCTCTACACTGCCAGATACCTTAATGTGCTGTGAGGAAGTAATATGCTCAATGTAAGCGAGTATTTTGACGGAAAAGTGAAATCGATCGGTTTCGACAGTGCCAGCACTGGTCGCGCCAGCGTAGGCGTGATGGCGGAAGGCGAATACACCTTCGGCACGGCGCAGCCGGAAGAGATGACGGTAGTCAGCGGATCGCTGAAGGTGCTGCTGCCGGGCGAAACCGAGTGGCAATGGTTCGAAGCGGGTTCGGTGTTCAACGTGCCGGGTCACAGCGAGTTTCATCTGCAGGTGGGCGAGCCGAGTTCCTATCTCTGCCGCTACCTGAAAGAGTAAACATCACCGCAAAGCGGCCCGCGACGTTCTTAGCGCAGGCCGCTTTACTGCTCGGGACAGGTTATCCCGGCCGTCTGTAGAGCGGTTTTTAGCGGGTGACAGTGACCTGCTCCAGTCGCGTATCCTGCCACGGCGCACTGCCCAGCTTCGACGCCAGCGGCGCCAGCACGCGCAGATCCTCCAGCCACGCGTCGCGCGTTTCAACCGTCTTCTGTCCGTCACCCTCACTACGACAGGCTACCTGCAGATAGCGACCGCTGAAAGCGGGGTTGATGCTCTGCGCCTCGCCGCCTGCCAGCACGCTGCACTGCTGCCGTGTGCGGCGCACGTCCGATGACGGCGCGCGCTCCACTAAATCGGTGTCGACGGTAAACGTCTGTCCGGCCACCAGCGGGAAACGCAGCGTGGTTTTTAGCGCTTCCAGTCGACTGGGCTGTGAGGCAATCGACATCGCAAACTTCAGCTGGATCAGATTGCCGAGCGTCAGGCGCTGCACCTTCCAGATACCGTAATTCTCCAGCTTGCGCAGGTAGCCATGCTCGTCGACGTCGATGCGTACCGCTACCTTGCCTGAGGGGCTGTTTTCCACCCAGTTCAGCTGACGAAAACGCGGCAGCGCCCAGGGCGCAATCAGCTGATGAACCTGCTGTTCCAGCCCCTTGTCCAGCGGCAGCGCCGCCATAACTGAGGCCGGGTTATCGCTTAGCGCGGGCAGAATAGTGTGCGCATCGCGGCTGACCGTTTTGCGCGTCGCAGAGACAAAGCGGCCCAGCGCGCGGAAGCGTTGCAGATCGGCGGTGGTGCAAAGGCGGGTAAAGGTCTGTTTCATAAGCGGCGTCAGCGGGAAATCGTCTTTGCGACGGGCGATATCCACGCCGTCCAGCGAGTCGGTCACATAGCCTTTGTCATCCACATCCATCATCGACACGGGTGCAAGCGCCTGTGTCTGACAGTTGAAGCGATAGTTTTCCACCTTAAACGCGTAAGGCGCGTCATAGGGCGGATCGAAATCGCGGGTCGCATAGTCGTAGCCGAGGCGCACCTGCAATTCGTCGCCGCTGCGCTTCAGGCTGGCGACATCCACCAGCGCGGTGGCGCCAAAGCGGTTGGTCGGTTCGATTTTTTCCCAGACTACCGCTTTCTCCGGCAGGCTACAGATGCGCTTCAGCGTCTCTGGATCCTGATTGGGACCAGGCTGCGGCGGTGTGTAACGGCCGAATTCGCTGCCGTAGAAGCGCGCGGTCGTCACACCTTTATTGTCGAGAAAATTGCGGTAGAGCGCCTCCGCAGTGAGCGATTTGCAGTCATAGGCCTGCCAGGCCTGCATCGCGCCGCCCGATTTACCGGCCAGCGCCACCATGACATTAAGGCGGTCGTTGATACGCAACGCATTCAGGCGGGTAAAAGGGGCGTCGCCAAAGCTGGCGGAAGAGAAGAGCACCAGCCCGGCGAGCAGCGCCGCGCGGGTAGAGGAACGAGACATAGCGGGAATCCTTTGCCGAAAGAAGTGATTATCGGCAAAGGCGCGTCACTCTTGAACCGTCAGCGTTTTGCTTCGCCGCCCAGCGCTTCCACCAGATTGCTGGTGAGCGCGGCGAGTTCGCTGGTCATCAGGATAAAGTCGGCGTCGAAACGCTGAGCGAAATCTTCGCGGTCGATATCGTCATTTTGCTCGCGCAGCGTGTCGCTGAACTTCAGGCGCTTCACCGAGCCGTCGTCCGCCAGTACGAACTGAATGCGCTCCTGCCAGTCGAGCGCCAGCTTGGTCACCAGCTTGCCCGCTTCGATATGGTTGGCGATCTCGTCGCACACCAGATCCTGTTTTTTACAGCGGATCACGCCGCCATCTTCAAGGATCGCCTTCAGCTCCGCTTCGTCCATCAGGGCGAAACCGGCGGGCAGATCGCCGGAGCGCACCCATTCGGTCAGCGTCAGCTCGATCGGGCTTTCCAGCGTCAGCGGCACGACCGGCAGCGAGCCGAGGCTCTTGCGCAGCAGCGCCAGCGTATCTTCCGCCTTTTTCGCGCTGGCGCAGTCGACCATGATCAGGCTGTTGACGGTATCGATCCAGATAAAGGTCTGGCTGAGACGGCTGAAGGCGCGCGGCAGCAGGCTGTGCAGCACTTCATCTTTCAGCGAATCTTTTTCCGTTTTCTTCAGCTTGCGGCTCTGTTCCGCTTCCAGCTTGCTGATCTTCGCTTCCAGCGCCTGCTTCACCACCGGGGACGGCAGGATCTTTTCCTCTTTACGGGCGCAAATCACGATCTGGCCGTTGTTCACGTGGGTCAGCGCGTCGCTGCGGTTGCCCATCGGCGACACCCAGCCGGTTTTGCTCATATCCTGGCTGCCGCAGGGAGAGAAGGTGTAAGCCTCAAGCTGTTTTTCCATGTCGTCTGCAAAGAGCGGAATGTCCCGATTCAGACGATAAACCATCATATTTTTAAACCACAACATCATAATTCCTTACCGGGTCGCGCGATCTGGCGCACAAGTCGAGAGGTCAGCGCGCATGATAGCGAAACATCGAAACGGTTTCATTGCCTTTCCCCGACGCCGCTCCTAATGTATCCCTCACACTGCTGAATAATGAGGAATAACGCGTGCGTATAGGTATTGATTTGGGCGGCACCAAGGTCGAAGTGATCGCCCTGTCTGACGAGGGAAATGAGCTGTTTCGCCACCGCGTGGATACGCCGCGCGACGACTACGGTGCCACGGTGCAGGCGATTGCGGATCTGGTGCGTCTCGCCGAAGCGAAAACCGGCCAGACCGGCAGCGTCGGCGTCGGCATTCCCGGTACGATTTCGCCTTACGCGCACCGCGTGAAAAACGCTAACTCCACCTGGCTTAACGGTCAGCCGCTGGATCGCGATCTGGCGCTGGCGCTGCAGCGCGAGGTGCGCATCGCCAACGACGCCAACTGCCTGGCGGCCTCAGAGGCGGTAGACGGCGCGGGCGCCGGTCAGCCGCTGGTGTTCGCGGTGATCATCGGCACCGGATCGGGCGCGGGCGTGGCGATCAACGGCGAAGCGCGCATCGGCGGCAACGGCAACGCGGGCGAGTGGGGCCACAATCCGCTTCCGTGGATGGACGAAGAGGAGCTGCGCTACCGTGAGGAGGTGCCGTGCTACTGCGGCCAGAAAGGCTGCATCGAGACCTTTGTTTCCGGCACCGGCTTCGGCATCGACTACCGGCGTCTGAGCGGGCAGGCGCTGAAGGGCGCGGAGATCGTCAGGCTGATCGCGCAGCAGGATCCCGTCGCCGAGCAGGCGATGCGGCGCTACGAAACCCGGCTGGCGAAGTCGCTGGCGCAGGTGGTGAACCTGCTCGATCCCGATGTGATCGTGCTCGGCGGCGGCATGAGTAATAACGATCGTCTCTACCAGACGGTGCCGACGCTGATGAAGCAGTGGGTTTTCGGCGGAGAGTGCGAAACGCCGGTGCTAAAAGCAAAACACGGCGATTCGAGCGGGGTGCGCGGCGCGGCCTGGCTCTGGCCGCTGAAAAAATAGGGATTACTGCGTCGCGCCGAAGGGAAACTGCCAGTCCTCCGGCACGCCGACCGGCGGCAGCGGCAGGTTGCGCGCGCTGCTGACCTGCTGCCAGGCGCGCAGGCAGAGCGCCTCGTCGCCTTCGGTGCGCAGCACGCTGTAGCCGCCGTCGGCGCGGCGGTGCGCCGACACCAGACAGGTCTGGCCGGGATAGCGCGGCGCGACGCTGCTGTTGAAGCTGTCGATCAGCTGGTGCTGAACGTCACGCAGATAGTTGCACTGCGCCGCCGAGTAAGCGCGGTCGCAGCTGAGATTGCTTTGCGGTTTGCTGCTGCATCCCGCCAGCAGCGCGCTGGCGAGCAGCAGCGCCATGCCTGTTTTCATTACGCCTCCTGAGGGCGGGGCAGCTCCAGTTTGCTGTAGCCCAGCCCATTAATCTTGCGCACCCGAATCTGTACCGGAATGCGCTCTTTCATCGCCTCGACGTGGCTAATGACACCGATGGTTTTACCGCTGGCGTTAAGCGCGTCCAGCGCGTCCAGCGCGGTGTCGAGCGTTTCGGCGTCCAGCGTACCGAAGCCCTCGTCGAGAAACAAAGACTCTATGCGGGTTTTCACGCTGACTAAATCTGAAAGTGCCAGCGCCAGCGCGAGGCTGACCAGAAAACTCTCGCCGCCCGAAAGGGTGCGGGTGTCGCGCGCGGCGTCCGCCTGCCAGGTATCGATCACGTCCAGCTCCAGCGCGTCGCTGGCGCGGCGCTGCAGCAGATAGCGGCCGTGCAGCCGATCGAGCTGGCGGTTGGCGAGCGCCACCAGGTGATCCAGCGTCAGCCCCTGCGCGAAGCGGCGGAATTTATCGCCGCTGGCGGAGCCGATAAGATCGTTTAGCTGGCTCCACTGCGCCAGCGCCGCTTCATCCTCTTCGATCTGGGTCATCAGGCTTTGCTGCTGTTCGCGCAGGCGCGCGTCGCTCTGAAGCTGCTGCTGCGCTTCGCCCTGCTGGCGCGCATTGTCGCGCAGCGCCAGGCGCAGCGCCTCAAGCTGCGCTTCCAGCGCGGCGGCGTTTTCTGTCGCGCCCTCGGGCCGGCTTTGCTGATGCGTCGCCCGACGCTGGGCCAGCTGCTGCCGCTGAGCCTGCAGCGCCTGGCGCTGCTGCTCAAGCTGCTGTAACCGGCTGCGCAGCGCGCGCGCCTCCTCTTCCTCCAGCAGCGCGGCGCGCAGGCTGGCTTCATCGTCAAAGCCGGCGGCGGCCAGCGCGACGCTGAACGACTGTTGCGCCTCGCGCAGCTGCTGGCTGACTTTTTCCTGCTGCGCCTCCAGTTCTGCGGCGCGCCCGGCCAGCTGGCTGAGGTGGCTCTGGGTTTTCTGCAGCGCCTCCAGCGCGGCGGCGAGGGCGGCTTCCTGCTGCTGGATCTGCGCCTGCATTTGTCGCCGCGCCGCGGCGACGTCGCTATCGCCGAACAGCGCCTGTCGCGTCGCGCGCTGCTGCGCCAGCGTCGCGTCGCTTTGCGCGCGCTGCTGCTGCAGAACGTCGAGCCGCTGCCGTTCGCTCTCTACGCGCTGCTGCAGGCTGCTGCACTGCGCCTCGACGCGCGCCAGCTGCGGCTGAAGTTGAGCCAGCTGCTGCTCGCTCTCGTTCCACTGCCGCCAGCGCTGCTGCTGCTGTTGCAGCCAGCCGTCGCGCGACGCCGCGTCGGGCAGGGCGAGACCGGCGTCCGCCAGCTCCTGATGCAGCGCGTCGCGGCGCTGCCGCCAGTCGCGCTCTTCCTGTTCCAGACGCTGCGCCAGCGTTGTCGCGCCCTCTTGCAGGTTAGTGAGCGCTTGCTGGGCCAGTTGAAGCTGCTGCTGATGCTGCTGTAGCGCCTGCTGATGCCGCAGGTGCTCATCTTTCGCCTGCTGGCGCTGGCGCGCGGCGCTCTCCTGCTGACGCATCAGCTGCTGCAGCGCCTGCTCTTCGCTGTTGTGCTGCTGCTGCCAGGCGGCCAGCGCGGCGCTGTCGCCCGCATCGAATGTGAGCGCCAGCTCACGCTGTAGAACTTGCCACTGCTGGGTTAACTCATCCAGCTGTTGGGTCTCTGCCGCCAGCTCCTCCTGCAGCCGCTGCCGTTCGGCCTTCGCCTGCTTAACGGCCTCGCCTTTTTTGATGCCCTGTTCGCGCAGCGCCTCAACCTGCAGCTCCTGTTCGGCCAGCCGTCGCTGATTCTCGCTCAGCTCCAGCGCGGCGTAGCGCTCGACCGCCGGATGCTGGCAAGAGCCGCACAGCGGGCAAGGCTGCTCCGGTTCCAGGCGCGCGCGCCAGACCGCCAGATCGGCGATATGCTGCTCCAGCTCGCAAATCTTTTTGATATCGGCCAGCGACGCTTTTTCGCGCGCGAAGGCGGCGCGCAGCGTCTGCAGCGTTTCGTCATCCTGCTGCAGCGTCTTTTCCAGCGCGGCAAGGCGCTGCTGACGCGCGGCGAGATGCTGCTGCAGCGGCGTCCACTGCGAGGCGAGCACCGCCAGCTGCTCGCGCAGCGGGCGGCTCGTCTCGCTTTGCGCCAGGCTGGCCTGCAGCGCCTGCGGCGGATGGCGCTGCTCCAGATCGGCCAGCGCCTGTTGCGCCTTCTCCAGGGCGCTCGCCGCCTGCTGTTCGGCCTGGCTCAGCGGCGTCGCCTGCTGCTCCAGCCGGGCGAGCTCCGCCTGCCGCTGCGCCAGCGTCCGCTGCTGCTGAATTTGCTGCTCGCGCAGCGCCGCCAGCGCGGTTTCGCGCTGCGTCAGCTGGGCGAAACGCTCCTGCCACAGCGCCAGCGACGGGCCCCACTGCGGCAGCGCGCCCTGATCCGCGCGCCACTGCTGCTGTTGCGCCAGCGCGGCCTGCAGGCTGTCGCGCTGGGCCGCTTCCTGCTGCAGCGCGCGCGCGCTTTGCGTCAGCGCCTGCTGCTGCTGGTCGCTTTCCTGCCGCTGCTGCTGCGCCTGCGCCAGCAAGGCGGCGATCTGCTGGTCGAGCGGAATAACCTGTTCCGTCAGCAGCGTCTCCTGCGTCTGCTGCTCGCGCAGCGCGGCGTCGCGCGCCGCCTGGGCCGCCTCGCGGCGCTGCCGATCGCTCTCGGTTTGCTGCTCGGCGGCCTGGCGCTGCTGTGCGAGCTGCTGCTGCGTCTGCTGCAGGCGCTGCTGCTCATGCAGCAGACTGTCGCGCTGAGCTAATTTATCGCGCAGCTTCTCCGCCGGCTCGCTGCGCGCCAGCCGCTGGCGATCCGCTTCCGCGTCGCGCCACGCCTGTTCTGCCGCCTCCAGCGCAGCCTGCGCGGCCTGAATGTCGCTGTCGAGCTGCTGCGCCTGGGTCAGCCACTGATGCTGCCTGCGCAGGCTATCGTTCTGCTGAGTAAGCGCCTGCTCCGCTTCGGTCAGCGCAGCCAGCTGCTGCTGCAGCGCGGCGCGCGCTTCGGCGTCGAGCAGCGTCAGGGTGCCGGCGCGGCTGCGCAGGTTATCCAGCGCCAGCCGCGCCGCCTTGTGGCGCTCGTAGATGGCGACGGAGATCTGGCCGTAGATCTCGGTGCCGGTCAGCTCCTCCAGCAGTTCGGCGCGCTCGCCGGGCTTCGCGTTAAGAAACGCGGCGAACTGCCCCTGCGACAGCATCATCGAGCGGGTAAAGCGCTCGAAGTCGAGGCCCGACAGCGACTCGATCAGTTTTAATTTGTCGTTGACCTTGTCCGCGAAGATTTTGTCGTCGATGCAGCGCGCCAGCTCGACGCGCGGCGCCTGCAGCTTGCCGTCGGCCGCGCCGCGCGCGCGGTTCTGACTCCAGAAGGCGCGCCAGGCTTCGCCTTTGATCTCGAACTCCACTTCGGCGAGGCATTCGGCGGTGTCGCGCGTCATCAGACCGTTTTGCGTCTGCGACAGCACGCCGAGGCGCGGCGTCTGGTGATAGAGCGCCAGACAGATGGCGTCGAGCAGAGTGGTTTTGCCTGCGCCGGTCGCGCCGGTTATGGCGAACAGGCCGTTGCTGGCGAAGGGCTCAGCGCGAAAGTCGATAAACCATTCGCCTTTCAGCGCGTTCAGGTTTTTAAAGCGCAGCGTGAGGATTTTCATTCGCTCTCCTCCAGCGAGGCGAGGGCAGAGCGGAACAGGGCGCTGAGGCGCGCATGCTCGGATTCTTCGATATCCTCCGCCAGCGCGATGCGGCGGGCGAAGACCTCTTCCACTTTTAGCTCGCTTAGGGTTTCGTTTTTTAGCTGCGCCAGGCTGTGCTGGCGCTGTTCGCGGCTGCGGCGCAGCAGCAGGACTTCGACCGGCAGATCGGCGGTCAGCGCCTCGACGCGGCGCTGCAGATCGCTGAGAAATTCCTGGGTCGTCACCTCAATATCGAGCCAAACCGGCTTGTCGCCCTGATGGTCGGCGAAGGGCGCCAGCTGCGCCTCGATCTCCGCCAGCGAGCCTTTCAGCATTTTCATTGGCTGGAACGGCGGAACGGGCAGCGGCGTCACGCTCTGCAAACCGGCGCTGTTCAGCTCCAGTAAAAAGACGCTTTTCTCGCTGCCGAGCTCGTCGAAGCTGAGCGGGATCGGCGAGCCGCTGTAGCGAATATGATCGCTGTTGGCGACGCGCTGGGCGCGATGGATATGGCCGAGCGCCACGTAGTCGACGTCGGGAAAAGCCGACGCGGGAAAGGCGTCGAGCGTGCCGATATAGATATCGCGCACCGAATCGCTTTTGCTGACGCCGACGGTGGTGAGATGGCCGGTAGCGATAACCGGCAGCGCCAGCGGATGCGCGCGCGCCGCGTCGACGCTGCGCTGATAGTGCGCGGCGATCGCCTCCAGCAGGCTGAGCTGTTTCTCGCGCCCCGACTGGCCCGCGCGGCTGCGCATAATATCGCGCGGCCGCAGATAGGGAATGGCGCAGAGCAGCGCGCCTGGTTCGCCGGCGCGGTCGCGCAGCAGCAGCAGATTGTGATCCGCCTGCGGCGTGGTGATCACCTGGGTATTCAGGCAGGCGAGCAGGGCGCGCGATTCGTTGAGCGTGGCGACCGAATCGTGATTGCCCGCCAGCACCACCAGCTGGCAGCCGGTCGGCTGCAGCGCCACCACAAAACGGTTAAAGAGTTCGCGCGCATAGCTTGGCGGCGTGCCGCTATCGAAGAGGTCGCCCGCAACGATCAGCGCATCGACCTGATGCGCCTCGATACGCGCCAGCAGCCAGTCGAGAAAGGCCTGGTGCTCGGCCGCCCGGCTCTTGTTATAGAAAAACTGACCGAGATGCCAGTCCGCGGTATGAATGATGCGCATAAAACTCCCTGCGGTAACGGTTTGCCGGAGGATTATACCGGCTATGGCGCAAAAGCGAAAAAAGCTGCGCCGGCTGTCATAAAGCAGTGTTAACGCGCTGATTAAGCGGCTATGTTTTTCATAAAAGTGTCATAAATCTGACGCATAATGGCGCCGCATATAACGGTGACAGCGGTCACATCAGCAGGAGTTGCAATGGCTAAGCGCATTTTGGTTGTGGAAGATGAAGCCCCTATCCGTGAAATGTTGTGCTTTGTTCTGGAGCAGAACGACTACCAGCCCATTGAGGCCGAGGATTATGACAGCGCGATAGGGAAACTGATTGAGCCCTGGCCAGATTTAATTCTGCTGGACTGGATGTTGCCGGGCGGCAGCGGTATTCAGTTTATTAAGCATCTCAAGCGCGAAGCCCTGACGCGCGATATTCCGGTGATGATGCTGACGGCGCGCGGCGAAGAGGAAGATCGCGTGCGCGGTCTGGAAGTGGGCGCGGATGACTACATCACCAAGCCTTTCTCGCCGAAAGAGCTGATGGCGCGCATCAAGGCGGTGATGCGCCGCATTTCGCCGATGGCGGTGGAAGAGGTGATCGAGATGCAGGGGCTGAGCCTGGACCCGTCGTCGCACCGCGTGATGTCGGAGTCGACGCCGCTGGAGATGGGCCCGACCGAATATAAGCTGCTGCACTTCTTTATGACCCATCCCGAGCGCGTCTACAGCCGCGAGCAGCTGCTGAACCACGTCTGGGGCACCAATGTCTATGTGGAAGATCGCACCGTCGACGTGCATATCCGCCGCTTACGTAAGGCGCTGGAAGTTTCCGGCCACGATCGCATGGTTCAAACCGTTCGCGGAACGGGGTATCGTTTCTCCGCCCGCTACTAAACGGAGTTTTTACCGTGCTGGAACGACTCTCCTGGAAGAGATTGCTCTCCGAGCTGGCGCTGGCCTGCCTGCCAGCGCTGATTATCGGTTTGATTTTCGGCTATCTCCCCTGGCTGCTGCTGATCAGCGTGCTGGGGATGCTGCTGTGGCACTTCTATAATCTGATGCGGCTGTCGCACTGGCTGTGGGTGGATCGCACCATGACGCCGCCCACCGGGCAGGCGAGCTGGGAGCCGCTGTTTTACGGCCTCTATCAGATGCAGCTGCGCAACCGGCGGCGGCGGCGCGAGCTGGGCAACCTGATCAAGCGCTTTCGCAGCGGCGCCGAGACGCTGCCCGACGCGGTGGTGCTCACCACGGAAGAGGGCGCCATTTTCTGGTGTAACGGTCTGGCGCAGCAGCATCTTGGCCTGCGCTGGCCGGAAGATAACGGCCAGAACATCCTCAACCTGCTGCGCTATCCGGAGTTCTCCCGCTATATTCGCCAGCGCGATTTCAACAAGCCGCTCACCTTGATTCTCAATAACCAGCACCACATGGAGTTTCGCATCATGCCCTACAGCGAAGGGCAATGGCTGATGGTGGCGCGCGACGTGACGCAGATGCACCAGCTGGAAGGGGCGCGGCGCAATTTCTTCGCCAACGTCAGCCATGAGCTGCGCACGCCGCTGACGGTGCTGCAGGGCTATCTGGAGATGATGAACGACTCGGTGATGAACGAGCGCTCGCGCGGCAAAGCGCTGCAGACCATGCAGGAGCAGACGCGCCGCATGGACAGCCTGGTGCGCCAGCTGCTGACGCTGTCGCGTATCGAGGCGGCGCCGGCC
Organism: Pantoea sp. NGS-ED-1003; assembly: GCF_000738765.1. Taxonomy (NCBI): domain Bacteria; kingdom Pseudomonadati; phylum Pseudomonadota; class Gammaproteobacteria; order Enterobacterales; family Erwiniaceae; genus Pantoea; species Pantoea sp. NGS-ED-1003. Next base: position 143,881 of record NZ_JPQA01000007.1, on the reverse strand, counting down.
ATCGACATGAAAGAGACGGTGGACGTGCCGATGATGCTGCATCTGCTGCAGCGCGAGGCGGAGACGCTGAGCGGCGGCCGCCACGAGATTCACTTTCACACCGATTCGCATCTCAAGGTGCTCGGCGACGACGATCAGCTACGCAGCGCCCTCTCTAACCTGGTCTATAACGCGGTGAACCATACGCCGGACGGCACGCGCATCGACATCAGCTGGCTGCGCAGCCGCCAGGGGGCGCAGTTCAAAGTCTGCGACAACGGGCCGGGCATTCCGGCGGAGCACCTGCCGCGCCTGACGGAGCGCTTCTATCGCGTAGATAAGGCGCGCTCGCGCGCCACCGGTGGCAGCGGACTGGGGCTGGCGATCGTCAAGCACGCCCTTAGCCACCATAATGCGCGGCTGGAGATCACCAGCATTCCCGATAAAGAGACCTGTTTTACCTTTACGCTGCCGTCAAGGTTGATCGTCAGCGCGGGATTGCAGGAGAATGCCGTCCATTAACCGTTAATGGAACCTCTCATGCGCGCCTTGCTGCTGTTGCTTTCTCTCTTTTCGCCTGCGCTGACGCTGGCGGCGGCGCCTCAGCCCGAAATGCTCACCGGCAACCTCAGCAGCGTCGGCTCAGACACGCTGGGAACGCTGATGATGCTGTGGAGCGAAGATTTCAGCGCGCGGGCGCCGGGCGTCAATCTACAGGTGCAGGCCTCCGGCTCTTCTACCGCGCCGACCGCGCTGGCGGCGGGCGCCGCGCAGCTCGGCCCGATGAGCCGCCCCATGCAGGCGGAAGAGCGGCAAACATTCCAGGCGCGCTATGGCTACGCGCCGCTCGCCGTGCCGGTGGCGCTCGACGCGCTGGTGGTAGTGGTCAATCAGCGCAATCCGCTGACGCAGATCGATGCGCGCCAGCTGGATGCCATCTTTTCCGTGACGCGCCTGTGCGGCGCGCCGCAGGTGCCGACGCGCTGGGGCGATATGGGCGTGCGACAGCCCGACTGGGCGCGGCGGCCGATTCAGCGTTACGGACGCAACTCCGCCTCGGGCACCTGGGGATTTTTCAAGCAGCAGGCGCTGTGCAACGGCGATTTTCGCGCCGACGTGGCGGAGTTTCCCGGATCGGCCGCCGTGGTGCAGGCGGTTGCCGCCAATCCGCGCAGCATCGGCTACGCCAGCTTCGGTTTTCATCTCAGCGGCGTGAAGATGCTTGCCGTGACGGACGCGCAGGGCGCGGCGGTAACGCCGGACGCCGACTCTATCCGCAGCGGCCGCTATCCCTGGGCGCGCCCGCTCTATATCTATGTCAATAAGCCGCCGGGCAAGCCGCTGCCGCCGCTGGTAAACGCCTTTCTCCATCAGGTGCTTTCGCCGCAGGGCCAGCGCCGCGTCAGCGAAGCGGGCTATCTTCCGCTGTCAGCAGCGCAGCGTGATCAGGCTCTGTCTGCGATAGAGGCGAAGTAACTACTAACGTGAATTTTTTTCATCTCCGCTGAAATTTCTTCTGTTGCAGATAAGGCGCGCACATGCCAATCTGTCCACAGACGTTTAGCCATCCAGATGGCTACATATAACTTAGCGAAATTATTCCCTGACGTGATTAACGTTCAGGGTGCCAGGAGTGAAGATGACCGCACAGACCGCCCCGTTCCGCGCCGATACCGTCGGCAGCTTCCTGCGTCCCGCCGCCATTAAAAACGCGCGCGAGCAGTATGCCGCCGGCCAGATTGATAAAACCGAGCTGACCCGCATCGAAGACGAAGCGATTCGCGACGTCGTCAGCAAGCAGATCGCCAACGGGCTGCAGGTGGTGACTGACGGCGAATTCCGCCGCGCCTGGTGGCACTTCGACTTTTTCGGCGGCCTGGAGGGCGTCGAGCTGTTCGAAGCGGAGCAGGGCATTCAGTTCAACGGCGTCCAGACCAAAGCGCACGGCGTGCGCGTGGTGGGCAAGCTGGGCTTCCGCGATCACCCGATGCTGGAGCATTTTCGCTTCCTGCAGAGCGTCGCGGGCGATGCGGTGCCGAAGATGACCATCCCCAGCCCGAGCGTGCTGCACTTCCGCGGCGGCCGCAAAGTGATTGACGAGAACGTCTATCCCGATCTGGCGGACTACTTCGACGACCTGGCCGACACCTATAAAACGGCGATCAAAGCCTTTTACGATGCGGGCTGCCGCTATCTGCAGCTGGACGATACCGTCTGGGCCTATCTCTGCTCGGAAGATCAGAAGCGTCAGATCCGCGAGCGCGGCGACGATCCCGAGCAGCTGGCGCACACCTATGCCCGCGTGCTCAATAAAGCGCTGGAGGGCAAGCCCGCCGATCTTACCGTTGGCCTGCACGTCTGCCGCGGCAACTTCCGCTCGACCTGGATCTCTGAAGGCGGCTATGAGCCGGTGGCGGAGATTCTGTTCGGCGGCGTGAACATCGACGCATTCTTCCTGGAGTACGATAACGAGCGCGCCGGCGGCTTCGAACCTCTGCGTTTTATCAAGCCTGGCCACCAGAAAGTGGTGCTGGGTCTGGTGACCACCAAAAACGGCGAGCTGGAAGATCCGGCGCAGGTGAAGGCGCGTCTGCAGGAGGCGGCGAAGTTCGTCAGCCTTGACCAGATCTGCCTCAGCCCGCAGTGCGGCTTCGCCTCGACAGAAGAGGGCAACAGCCTGAGCGAAGAGCAGCAGTGGGCGAAGATTCGCCTGGTGGTCGATATCGCCGGACAGGTGTGGTAATGCTGTAAACTTGTGCAAACAGGCGCGTAAAACGCGCCTTTTGTGCATCATGCCGCGCACTTACGCTGAAATTTCTTACGCGCTGCAGAAAAAATAAGCACATCATCTGATGCCCTGCAGAGATATATCCGAGATATTCACTGCTTTTACTCTGTTTTCCGTCATAACCTTCTGGTTTTCCGATCCTGTATTGCCTTTCTCCGCTATAAACGTTCTACTTACGGCCGTTGTCGTAGCATCCCACTTGTGAACAGAACAAAAGCAGCTTAATTCACCTGCGCGACACGATTAAGGCAAGCACAATGCGCTGGCATCGTGCGCTGAGTCGTTGTCAACGCGCGGTCTGGGGACAACATAAACCCAACTTCCACCGCAACACTCGTAACAGGCAATACAGTTGTATGACACATCGTTTAACCTCGAAGGATATCCTCGCGCTGGGCTTTATGACGTTTGCCCTGTTTGTTGGCGCGGGTAACATTATTTTCCCGCCGATGGTCGGTATTCAGTCTGGCGAACATGTCTGGACGGCCGCTATTGGCTTCTTGATCACCGCCGTCGGCCTGCCGGTAATGACCGTTATCGCGCTGGCGCGCGTCGGCGGCGGCGTCGACGCGCTCAGCTCCCCTATCGGCAAGGGCGCCGGACTGCTGCTGGCCACCGTCTGCTATCTGGCGGTCGGCCCGCTGTTTGCCACGCCGCGCACCGCGACCGTATCGTTCGAAATGGGCATCGCACCGCTGACCGGCGACGGCGCGCTGCCGCTGTTTGTCTACAGCTTTATCTATTTCGCGCTGGTGATTGGCGTTTCGCTCTATCCCGGCAAGCTGCTGGACACCGTGGGCCACTTCCTCGCGCCGCTGAAAATCGTCGCGCTGACGGTGCTCGGCGTCGCCGCGCTGATCTGGCCGGCGGGCACCATCGCGCCTGCCACTGAAGACTATCAGCGCGCCGCCTTCTCCAGCGGCTTCGTCAATGGCTATCTCACTATGGATACGCTTGGCGCGCTGGTGTTCGGTATCGTTATCGTCAACGCGGCGCGCTCGCGCGGCGTTGAGAGCGCCAGCCTGCTGACGCGCTATACCGTGATGGCGGGTCTGATCGCCGGCGTCGGCCTGACGCTGGTCTACCTCAGCCTGTTCAAGCTCGGCAACGGCAGCGGCGCGCTGGTGGCGCAGAGCGCGAACGGCGCGGCGATCCTGCATGCCTACGTGCAGCAGACCTTCGGCGGCATGGGCAGTTTCTTCCTGGCGGCGCTGATTTTCGTCGCCTGCATGGTGACGGCGGTCGGTCTGACCTGCGCCTGTGCGGAATTTTTTGCGCAATACCTGCCGTTGTCGTATAAAGCACTGGTCTTTATTCTGGGTCTGTTCTCAATGGTGGTGTCGAACCTCGGCCTGAGCCATCTGATTCAGATTTCGATTCCGGTGCTGACGGCGATCTATCCGCCGTGCATCGTGCTGATCGTGCTGAGTTTCACCCTGAACTGGTGGAACAAGAGCAGCCGTCTGATTGCGCCGACCATGCTGGTCAGCCTGATCTTCGGCGTTATCGACGGAGTGAAGACCACCAGCTTTAAAGATATGCTGCCGGCGTTCAGCCAGCAGCTGCCGCTGGCGGACCAGGGACTCGCCTGGCTGCCGCCCGCGCTGGTGATGCTGCTGATCGCGGCGATTGTGGATCGCGTTAAAGGACGCGAGCAGGTTACGGCGCACTCGTAACCGCCGCCGCTGTTTTCTCTGACCACGGGCTTGCCCGTGGTTAGTTTAGTGACAGAGTGCTGACGCGGGAGAAATGGCCCGATCGCAAAGACGCAACATGGCATCCATGCCAGCTCGGCCCGCACCATCCATGGCGCGGGACGCTTTGCTCTTCGGGCCATCTCACCCGCTTGCGGGCTTTGGCTGCAATGTAACCACGGGCTTGCCCGTGGTTTTTCTTTTACAGGTACAGGTTGTTATGCAAGAAACCAACAAGCTCAAACGCGGACTGAGCACGCGCCATATCCGTTTTATGGCGCTGGGATCGGCGATTGGCACCGGACTGTTTTACGGGTCGGCGGATGCCATCAAGATGGCGGGGCCGAGCGTGCTGCTCGCCTATATTATCGGCGGCGCGGTGGCCTATATCATTATGCGCGCGCTCGGCGAGATGTCGGTGAATAACCCGCAGGCCAGCTCCTTTTCGCGCTATGCGCAGGACTATCTCGGGCCGCTGGCGGGCTATATCACCGGCTGGACCTACTGCTTTGAGATCCTGATCGTCGCCATCGCCGACGTGACCGCCTTCGGCATCTATATGGGCGTCTGGTTTCCAGAGGTGCCGCACTGGATTTGGGTGCTGAGCGTGGTATTGATTATCGGCGCCGTTAACCTGATGAGCGTGAAGGTGTTCGGCGAAGTCGAATTCTGGTTCTCTTTCTTCAAGGTCGCCACCATTGTGGTGATGATCGTCGCCGGTTTCGCGATGATTTTCTGGGGCATCGGCAACGGCGGTCAGCCGACCGGCATTCATAACCTGTGGAGCAACGGCGGCTTCTTCGCCCACGGCATCGTCGGCATGCTGCTGTCGCTGCAGATGGTGATGTTCGCCTACGGCGGCATCGAAATTATCGGCATTACCGCCGGCGAGGCTAAAGATCCGGCGCAGTCGATTCCGCGCGCCATTAACTCGGTGCCGATGCGCATTCTGGTGTTTTACGTCGGCACGCTGTTCGTGATTATGTCGATCTATCCGTGGAATCAGGTCGGCACTAACGGCTCGCCTTTCGTGCTGACCTTCCAGCATCTCGGCATTGCGGCGGCCGCCTCTATCCTGAATTTCGTGGTGCTGACGGCGTCGCTGTCGGCGATCAACAGCGATGTGTTTGGCGTCGGACGTATGCTGCACGGTATGGCGCAGCAGGGCCACGCGCCGAAGATGTTTATGAAGGTTTCCGCGCGCGGTATTCCCTGGGTGACGGTGGTGGTGATGATGGCGGCGATGCTGATCGCGGTCTATCTCAACTATCTGATGCCGGAAAAAGTCTTCCTGGTTATCGCCTCGCTGGCGACCTTCGCCACCGTCTGGGTGTGGATTATGATCCTGCTGTCGCAGATCGCTTTCCGCCGCAAGATCGGCAAAGAGGCGGCGAGCAAGCTGCAGTTCGCGGTGCCTGGCGGCATCTGGACCTCGCTATTCGGCGTGCTGTTCCTGGGCTTTATTATCGCGCTGATCGGCTACTTCCCGGATACGCGTATTTCGCTCTATGTGGGACTGGTGTGGATCGTGCTGCTGCTGGCGGGCTATAAGCTGGTGCGTAAGTCATAAATCGTTATAAGACGAAAACGGCCCGCGCAAGAGATTGCGCGGGCCGTTTTGCTTTATGGCGCAGGGTCAAAGGCGCTACCAGCGACTGCCCAGCGCGATCTCCACGCCCTGCGGACTCAGATGGCTATCGTCGTAATAGAGCGGCAGCCCCTGCCAGGTCACCAGACAGCCGCTGCGGTTGCATAAATTTTCCTGTAACGAGACCACCCGCACGTCGCGCTGTTCGTAGCCGCGCAGCAGCCGCGTCACGTCCGCTTCCGGCAGCGAATAGAGCCGGGTGCGAGCGTTCTGCGTCGGCAGGGGTTTCCAGTCGCTCAGCCACTGGCTCAGCTCGCGGCGCAGCGGCATATTTCGGTTGTTGCTGTAGCGCAGGGGATCCAGCGACAGCAATGGCGCATCCTCGATCAATACCACTTTTTTGCCCGCCTGGCGCAGCTGGGCGATAACCCCGTCCATACCCTGTTTCAGCGCGCTGAGATTATCTCTGTCGGGATGATGAATGTCGCGGTAGCCTGCGCCGGGCAGCGTTTCGATTCCGGCCGCCCAGGAAGCGGCGATGACCACCTCGTCGATGCGCGGGCTGACCAGCGCTTTCATGACGGCGGCGTTGAACGCCGCGCACTGGCTGGCGTGCGCCGGCTGCTGATAGAGCGCCCGCGTGACGCCCGCCGCCAGCAGCGGGCAGGTGGTTTTCGTTAGCTGAAAGAGCGGCTTGTCCTGCGCCTCGGCGTAGCGCGCCACGGCGCTACGCATCGCCGCCGCATGGCTGTCGCCGACCAGCGCGATGCCGGGACGCGACCGCTTCGGCTGGCAGCGCGCGCTGGCTGAGGGCAGTCCGGCGCCGCTATCGACCAGGCAGGGATCGGCCTGAGCGTCGATTTTGTAGGCTTCGCTGCTGACCACCTTATCATTGACGCGCCAGGGAAGGCCGCCGCTGCTCCACAGGCCGACCATCGCAGCGGCGGCGACGCCTGAGATCAGACAATAGGTGGGGATAACCGCGCGCGGCGCTCTGGCCGGTCGGCGGAACGGCTGCTCAACGTAGCGCCACGACAGCCAGGCGACGCCTAGCGCTATCGCGCTGATGCTCAGCCCCTGATTGACGCTGACCGGACCGTCGCTACAGATGCGCGCCAGCGCCAGCAGCGGCCAGTGCCACAGATACCAGGAGTAAGAAATTTTGCCGATAAAGCGCATCGGCGCGTTTTCCAGCGCCAGGCGGCTAATTGCGCTGCGCGCCGCGATTAGCAGGCAGGCCGCCAGCACCGGCAGCAGCGCCTGGTCGCCGGGAAAACCCTCGCCGTTGTTGAGCCGGCGCGCGCAAAAGGCGATTAGCGCCAGTCCGGCCAGCGTGAAAAGGTTGGCCCACAGGCCGCCGATCGGCCGCGGTCTCCACAGCGCCAGCAGCACGCCCGCGCCCAGCTCCCAGCCGCGCGTCGGCAGCAGGTAGAAGGCCTGCGAGCTGTTTTGCGGCGTCAGCCAGATGCAGCCCGCCAGCGACAGCAGGCTCAGCAGCGCCACCACCGTGAATAATAAAGCGCGTTTTCTGGCGGCCAGCAGCATGATAATCGGCAGCACAAGATAGAACTGCTCTTCAATGCCGAGCGACCAGGTGATCAGCAGCGGATTTAAATCTGCCGGTGCGCTGAAATAATCCGCGCCTTTTAGCAGAATAATATTGGGCACCGAAAGAAAGACGCCAAAGCTGTATTTCGCCAGCTGGCTATATTCCAGCGGCGAAAGCAGGAAATAGCCGATAAACAGCAGGCCGAATAGCATGGTCAACAGCGCAGGTGCGATGCGGCGAATACGGCGCACGGCGAAGCGATAGAGCGAGAACTGGCCGGCAGCGTAGTCGCGGTAGAGCGCACCGCCGATAAGAAAGCCTGAAATAACAAAGAAGAGGTCGACGCCGACGTAGCCGCCGGGCAGGGCGCTGACGCCCGCGTGAAACAGAACAACCAGCAGGATCGCCACTGCGCGGAGGCCGTCGATATCCGCGCGATAATCCTGTGATGAGAGCGTTTTCATTATCGGATTCCCCGAGTATCGACAAAGGTATTTAACACCGCTGATGTCGTTGGCGCCGCCCATAAAGAAATCGGCGAATCCAGTCGCCGAATTAAGCAAAAGACAAAATAAAAAAATAATGATAAAGGGATGATTGACGCCTTTATTTTAAGTCAAAAAAGGGCAGAGAAATCATGTCGGCGCGAATATAGAAAAGTTCGCAGTGGCGCTGAAAAAACAGTGCAGCGGCGGTTAAGGATAAAAGGGCGATAGATTAGACAGGCTAAAGGCAGATAAGGAAGGGAAGGCGCAGACGCGGAGAGCATGGCCCGATGAACAAGCACGCCGCGCGTTGGCCCGTTACCGGGCCGATCGCGCAGGGGGACGATGGACTGTGCGATCGCGCCATGCTCTCTGCGCTATAGACGATTACGCCGACTGTCTAAAGGCGTGTCTGGCTCAGGTTTCCTTAATCGCGTCCGGGCCGAGCAGCGCGTTGATTTGCGCATAGATAGCCGGATTGGCCAGCAGCACCGGATTCCCGTTTTTCAGGCCGTCGTTGGCGAGATAGTCGTTGGTGACGCCGCCCGCTTCGCGCATCAGCACGATGCCCGGCAGGCTGTCCCAGGGATTCATATGCGCTTCGTAGTAGCCGATCAGACGGCCCGCCGCCGCCCAGGCGGTGGTGAGCGCGCCGGAGCCGATGCGAACAAACATGCCGCCTTCGGCAAGCAGGCCCTGAATGAATGCGGCGGTCTGTTCCGCCGGCGCGCGGCTGGAGTTGCTTAATCCCAGCACCCCCTCACTGAGATGCTGCGCGCCGTGCGCCTGCAGGCGCGTTTCGTTGACCCAGGCGCCGCGGCCCGCGCGGGCATGAAACAGCTCCTGATGGTTCGGATCGCAAATCACGCCGATCAGCGCTTCGCCGTCGCACAAGACGGCCAGCGAGACGCACCAGTTATGCAGTCCGTTGAGGAAGCAGGCGGTGCCGTCGATGGGGTCCACTACCCACACCCAGTGCGCGCCCTCGATCTCTCCGCCGCTCTCTTCCCCCAGCACCGCATCGTCCGGGAAGCGTTCGGCAATCAGGGTTTTAATCAGCTCTTCGACGTTGCGGTCCGCCTCGCTGACCACATCCTGTAAATCCCGCTTGTGTTCCACCACCAGCTGCTGGCGCTGCTGATACCAGGCATAGGCGCGGCTGGCCGCCGCGCGGGCGATTTCACAGGCATAGTGGTAACGCGCGTCTGTTTCGGTTTGCGAAGCGGATGACATCCTTTCCCTCTTATGATTTGTCACGCGGCTGAATCGATCATTCGCCGGAAATAGCGGGCAGGGTGCACGCTATTGTTAAGCAGGGTTACATTAAGCCGCAAATGCAGAGGGCTGGCAAGTCGGGAAAAGATTAGAGCGTCTTGCTGCGCGCCAGCGCCATCAGGCGCGGGTAGAAGCGGAAAAAAAGCGTTTCCAGCTGATCGTAGTGGTCGGTGAAATCCTGATAGGAGTCGCGCAGCGCGGCGAGACGCGGCCGCCGCTGGGCCATGCCGCTAAGCACGCGCGCCATGCGCGCCGGATCGGCGTAGTGTTCGAACCAGCGTTCGCGCCACATCACCGCGTTGAGCGCCTGAAAACTCTCCGGCGTGCCCGCCATCTGCGGCACCACGCGCTGTTCAGCAAAGCGCGAGAACGCCGCCAGCGTCACCTCAGGATGGATGGTTGCCCAGTGGCGGGCGAGAAAGTGATCCCACACCACGTCCAGCGTAATGGGCGCGACGCGGCGCGTTTCCGGTCGAAACAGCGGGCGGGCCTCCTGCACTTCCGGCAGGGCGTCGGTCATCGCATCGAGCCGGCGGTGCATCAAAATGCCGTCGGCCACCGGCGTCGGCCACTGTTCGTGCGGGTTTCCGCGCACGAAATCCGCCAGCAGGTTGCCGAGCAGCGAGCTTTCGGCGAGATGAGCAAGGTGAAGATGGGCAAGAAAGTTCATGCCGCATTATAGCCAGAAGTGCGAACGTGCAGCCAGTTGTTCAGAATTGGCCGCTTTTCCGCTAAACTGTGCCGCCTGTTTTTATGCCTGAGTAAGAAGTTAGCCATGCGTGTCGCCGATTTTACTTTTGAGTTGCCTGAATCTCTTATCGCCCACTATCCGCAGGCGCAGCGCAGCGGTTGTCGCCTGCTGTCGCTGGACGGTCCGAGCGGGCAGCTGACGCACGGGGTCTTTACCGACGTGCTGGAGAAGCTGAATCCCGGCGATCTGCTGGTGTTCAATAATACGCGGGTGATCCCGGCGCGCGTTTACGGCCGGAAGGCGAGCGGCGGCAAAATCGAAATGCTGGTGGAGCGCATGCTGGACGAGAAGCGCGTGCTGGCGCACGTGCGCGCCTCTAAAGCGCCGAAGCCTGGCGCAGAGCTGCTGCTGGGCGACGACGAGAGCGTGAAGGCGACGATGGTGGCGCGTCACGACGCCCTGTTCGAGATTGCGTTCGAAGACGACCGCGCGGTGCTGGATATTCTCAACAGCGTCGGCCATATGCCGCTGCCGCCCTATATCGATCGTCCCGACGAAGAGGCGGATCGCGAGCTGTATCAGACCGTCTATAGCGCGCGTCCCGGCGCCGTGGCAGCGCCGACCGCCGGACTGCATTTCGACGAGCCGCTGCTGGCCGCGCTGCGTGAGAAGGGCGTCGAGATGGCGTTCGTGACGCTGCACGTCGGCGCGGGCACCTTTCAGCCGGTGCGCGTCGACAGTATCGAAGAGCATGTCATGCACTCCGAATATGCCGAAGTGCCGCAGGAGGTAGTCGACGCGGTGCTGGCGTGCAAAGCGCGCGGCAATAAAGTGGTCGCCGTCGGCACCACCTCGGTGCGCTCGCTGGAGAGCGCGGCGCAGACAAGCCAGCAAGCGCTGATTGCGCCCTTCTTCGACGACACCCAGATCTTTATCTATCCCGGCTACCAGTATCAGGTGATCGACGCGCTGATCACCAATTTCCACCTGCCGGAATCGACCCTGATTATGCTGGTGTCGGCCTTTGCCGGCTATCAGCACACCATGGCGGCCTATCAGGCCGCTGTGGCTGAACAATATCGCTTTTTCAGCTATGGCGACGCGATGTTCATTACGAAAAATCCGCAGGCACCGCACGAGAAAGTCGGCGCCTGATGACGTCCGGTTTACGGCGGCGCCGTAAACTGCTTGTTTAACCATCGCATCAGACTGTTTCTCTGATGGAGGCTTTGTGAAGTTTGAACTCGACACTACCGACGGGCGCGCGCGCCGTGGCCGTCTGATTTTCGATCGCGGCGTGGTGGAAACCCCGGCGTTTATGCCGGTAGGCACCTACGGCACGGTTAAGGGCATGACGCCGGAAGAGGTTCAGGAAACCGGCGCGCAGATTATCCTCGGCAACACCTTCCATCTCTGGCTGCGTCCTGGCCAGGAGATCATGAAGCTGCACGGCGATCTGCATGATTTTATGCAGTGGAAAGGGCCGATTCTCACCGATTCCGGCGGTTTCCAGGTGTTCAGCCTCGGCGATATCCGCAAGATCACCGAAGCGGGCGTTCACTTCCGCAACCCGATCAACGGCGATCCGATCTTCCTCGATCCGGAAAAATCGATGGAGATCCAGTTCGATCTGGGATCGGACATCGTGATGATCTTCGACGAATGTACGCCATACCCGGCGGACTGGGACTACGCGAAGCGCTCGATGGAGATGTCGCTGCGCTGGGCGCGACGCAGTCGCGATCGCTTCGACAGCCTGGGCAACAAGAACGCGCTGTTCGGCATTATCCAGGGCTCTGTTTACGAAGATTTACGTGATGTCTCGGTCAAAGGTCTGGTAGAGATTGGCTTTGATGGGTACGCTGTGGGCGGCCTGGCGGTGGGTGAGCCGAAAGAGGACATGCATCGCATCCTGGAGCACGTTTGTCCGCAGATCCCGCAGGATAAACCTCGTTACCTGATGGGCGTCGGCAAGCCGGAAGATCTGGTGGAAGGCGTACGTCGCGGCATTGATATGTTCGACTGCGTGATGCCGACGCGCAACGCGCGCAACGGTCATCTGTTCGTCACCGACGGCGTGGTGAAAATCCGTAACGCGAAGCATAAAGACGACACCTCGCCGCTGGATGCGGAGTGTGATTGCTACACCTGTCGCAATTACAGCCGCGCCTACTTGCATCATCTTGATCGCTGTAACGAAATACTCGGCGCGCGCCTGAATACCATTCATAACCTGCGCTACTACCAGCGCCTGATGGCGGGTTTACGCCAGGCTATCGAAGAGGGTAAATTGGAGCGCTTTGTTAGCGAGTTCTACCAACGGACGGGCAAAGCGGTTCCGCCGTTAAACGTCTGATAATTCTATCAATGAGGGAAATTAAATGAGCTTTTTCATTTCTGACGCCGTGGCTGCCGCAGGTGCACCGTCGCAGGGAAGTCCGTATTCTCTGGTGATCATGCTGGTGGTGTTTGGCCTGATTTTTTACTTCATGATCCTGCGTCCGCAGCAGAAGCGTGCGAAAGAGCACAAAAAGCTGATGGATTCCATCGCTAAAGGCGACGAAGTGCTGACCAGCGGTGGCCTGGTAGGCCGCGTGACGAAAGTTTCCGACACGGGCTATGTTTCTATCGCCCTGAACGAGACGAACGAAGTAGTTATCAAACGTGATTTCGTGGCTGCCGTCCTGCCGAAAGGTACGATGAAGGCGCTCTAATATTTACTTCCCTAAGGGAACTGCCGTGTTAAATCGTTATCCTTTGTGGAAGTACGTGATGCTGGTCGTCGTCATTCTTGTCGGCCTGCTCTATGCGCTTCCCAACCTGTATGGTGAGGATCCGGCCGTTCAGATCACTGGCGCGCGCGGCGGCGCCGCCAGTGAGCAAACGTTGGATCAGATTCAGAACCTGTTAAAACAAGAGAATATCCAGAGCAAATCCCTCGCGCTGGAAAACGGCGCCATTCTGGCGCGCTTCGCCAACACGGATGTGCAGCTGCGCGCCCGTGAAGCGATTGTGAATAAGCTTGGCGAGAACTACGTCGTCGCGCTCAACCTTGCGCCGGCTACCCCGCGCTGGCTAAGCATGCTGGCGGCTGAGCCGATGAAGCTCGGTCTGGATCTGCGCGGCGGCGTGCACTTCCTGATGGAAGTGGATATGGACACCGCGCTGGGCAAACTGCAGGAGCAGAATGCCGACAGCCTGCGCAGCGACCTGCGCGAAAAGAATATCCCCTATACCAACGTCAATAAAATCGCCAACTACGGCGTGGAAATCCGTTTCCGCGACGGCGACAGCCGCGATGCCGCGATTAACTGGCTGAGCGCGCGCCATCGCGACATGGTGATCTCCTCCAGCGGCAGCGACGCGCTGCGCGCGGTGATGAGCGACGCACGTCTCAGCGAAGCGCGCGAATACGCCGTTCAGCAGAACATCACTATTCTGCGTAACCGCGTTAACCAGCTCGGCGTCGCCGAACCGCTGGTGCAGCGTCAGGGCACCGATCGCATCGTGGTTGAGCTGCCGGGCATTCAGGATACCGCGCGCGCCAAAGAGATCCTCGGCGCTACCGCAACCCTGGAGTTCCGTCTGGTGAACACCACCGCCGATCCGACCGCCGCCGCCAACGGCCGCGTGCCGGGCGACTCGGAAGTGAAGCAGACGCGCGAAGGTCAGCCGGTTGTGCTCTACAAGCGCGTGATCCTGACCGGTGACCATATCACCGACTCAACCTCCAGCATGGACGAGTACAACCAGCCGCAGGTCAATATCTCCCTGGACGGCGCGGGCGGCAATATCATGTCTAACTTCACCAAGGACAACATCGGTAAGCCGATGGCGACCCTGTTCGTGGAGTACAAAGACAGCGGTAAGAAAGACGCCAACGGTCGCGCGGTGCTGGTGAAACAGGAAGAGGTGATTAACGTCGCCAATATCCAGTCTCGTCTCGGCAACAGCTTCCGCATCACCGGCATCAACAACCCGAACGAAGCGCGTCAGCTCTCGCTGCTGCTGCGTGCGGGCGCGCTGATTGCGCCGATTCAGATCGTGGAAGAGCGCACTATCGGCCCGACCATGGGCGCGCAGAATATCACGCAGGGGCTTGAAGCCTGCCTGTGGGGCCTGATCGCTTCGATTCTGTTTATGGTGGTGTTCTATAAGAAGTTCGGCCTGATCGCCACCAGCGCGCTGCTGTGCAACCTGGTGCTGATTGTCGGCATCATGTCGCTGCTGCCGGGCGCCACACTCACCATGCCGGGTATCGCCGGTATCGTGCTGACGCTGGCGGTAGCGGTGGATGCGAACGTACTGATTAACGAGCGTATTAAGGAAGAGCTGAGAAACGGCCGTTCCGTGCAGCAGGCGATTCATGAAGGCTACAAAGGCGCCTTCTCCAGTATCGTCGATGCTAACGTAACCACGCTGATCAAGGTCATCATCCTGTATGCCGTTGGTACAGGTTCAATTAAAGGCTTTGCGATTACCACCGCTATTGGTATCGCCACCTCGATGTTTACCGCGATCGTTGGAACGCGCGCCATCGTGAACCTAGTGTACGGCGGCAAGCGCATCAACAAGCTGTCTATCTGAGGAGTGCGTTGTGGCACAGGAATACAATATTGAACAGCTGAACCACGGGCGTAAAGTCGTCGACTTTATGCGCTGGGACACGCTGGCGTTTATTATCTCCGGCCTGCTGATCGTGGCGTCTATCGCCATGGTCTCAGTGCGCGGTTTCAACTGGGGTCTTGATTTTACCGGCGGTACGGTGATCGAGATCGCGCTGGAGAAACCCGCAGAGCTGGATACGCTGCGTGACGGGCTGGAAAAGGCCGGTTATGCCGATCCTATCGTGCAGAACTTCGGCAGCAGCCGCGACGTGATGGTGCGCATGGCGCCCATGGACGGACCGGCCGGCCAGGAGCTGGGCAACAAGATTATCACTATCATCAATCAGACCACCCAGCAGAACGCGACGGTGAAGCGCATTGAGTTCGTCGGCCCGAGCGTGGGCAACGACCTGGCGCAGGCGGGCGCGATGGCGCTGCTGGCGGCGCTGATTGCGATTCTGATCTATATCGGCTTTCGCTTTGAGTGGCGTCTGGCGCTCGGCACCGTGCTGGCGCTGGCGCACGACGTGATCATTACCTGCGGCATTCTGTCGCTGGCGCACATCGAGATCGATCTGACCATCGTCGCCTCGCTGATGTCGGTGATCGGCTACTCGCTAAACGATAAAATCGTGGTATCCGACCGTATTCGTGAGAACTTCCGTAAGATCCGCCGCGGCTCTTCTTACGATATCACCAACGTGTCGCTGACCCAGACGTTGAGCCGTACCTTGATCACCTCGCTCACCACGCTGGCGATGATCCTGATTCTGTTCATCTTTGGCGGCGCGTTGCTGAAAGGCTTCTCGCTGACCATGCTGATCGGCGTCACCATCGGTACCATTTCGTCGATTTATGTCTCTTCCGCGCTGGCGCTGAAGCTGGGCATGAAGCGCGAACATATGCTGGTGCAGAAGGTGGAGAAAGAGGGCGCGGACCAGCCTTCAATTCTGCCGTAACGCGCGAGCGTAATAAAAAAACGGGCTGCCATCTGGCAGCCCGTTTTGTTTGGGCGCTTCTTTTACTGCGCGACGGGCGCGGCAGGCGCGTCGCCTACAACGTCATGCACGCGCACGAAACCGAGCTGGTCAGGCGTCAGGCCGCTCAGACGCAGCGGCACGATGACCGAGGCGCGCGGCAGCAGCACGGCTGGCACCTCGATCTCCTGGCTCAGGCTGGTGGCGTCAAGCGGCTTGCCGGTCGCCGGATCGCGCTCGCCCCATACCACGCGCGCGCGCAGCGCCGGAACGGGCTGACTGTCGGTGGCGCTGATGGTCAGGTTAGCGCGCGCGCCGTTGGCTTCCGCCGCTACGCGCGTCAGCGAGAGACGCAGCTTGCCGAGCTGGGTTTGCAGCTCGACCGGCGTGTTAGCCTGCGGCACCAGCCAGGCGCCCTGCGTCGAGTTGCTGTTAAGCTGCCCCTGGATTTCGATGGCGCTCGCCTGCGTGGTCAGGTGGCGCATCTGCTGATTCAGCTGGCTCACTTCCTGATGCAGCTGATTCACTTTGGGGCTGACGGGCGTCGAGCTACAGCCGCTTAACAGCGCCATCGCACACGCCAGCGGCGCCCAAACCGTCCTGATCATAAACTCTTCCTTGTCCGTTATTTAGGAATACGTAATACCTGGCCCGGATAGATTTTGTCAGGATGGGTCAGCATCGGCTTGTTGGCTTCGAAAATCTTATTGTATTCGTTAGGGTTGCCGTAAACCGCTTTCGAAATGGCGCTCAGCGTGTCGCCTTTTTTCACGGTGTAGAATTCCGCTTCCGGCGCGCCGTCGGCTGTTTTGACCTGGTCGTCGACTTTGGTGATGCCTGCAACGTTGCCGGCCGCCACCAAAATTTTCTCTTTCAGCTCCTGAGAAATGCCATCGCCGCTCACCGTTACGGTGTCGCCGTTGACCGCTACGTTTACTTTGTCGCTGTCAGGTAGGCCCAGCTTGTCGATGTGCTCTTTCAGCTTTTTGCTGGCATCATCATGGCCGGATACCGCGTCCCACAGTTTTTCGCCTGCCTCTTTCACAAAGTTAAACAAACCCATATATATCCTCCAGATTGTCATGGTGTAGGCCGTCTTTCTGACGACATCAGTAAGCATAGACACTTTCTCGCGACGTCTCCTGCCGAATGGCAAAAGAGGAAAGGCACGCTAATACATTTTGTTGACATGCCATTCGCGCTACACTGTGTGGCCCATTTGTTTAGCGTCAGGAAAGGTCATGCACTGCCCATTTTGCTCTGCTGTGGACACTAAAGTCATTGATTCACGTCTGGTTAGTGAAGGTTCGTCCGTGCGCCGGCGCCGGCAGTGTCTGATGTGCCATGAGCGCTTCACCACCTTTGAAGTGGCGGAGCTGGTGATGCCGCGGGTGGTGAAAAGCAATGACGTGCGCGAGCCCTTTAATGAAGACAAGCTCAGCAGCGGCATGATGAAGGCGCTGGAGAAGCGCCCGGTCAGCGCCGATGCGGTGGAAAGCGCGGTAAACCATATCAAAACCCAGCTGCGCGCCACCGGCGAGCGAGAGATTCCCAGCAAGCTGATCGGCAATCTGGTGATGGACGAGCTGAAAAAGCTCGATAAGGTCGCCTATATTCGTTTCGCCTCGGTTTACCGCAGCTTTGAAGATATTCGCGATTTCGGTGCGGAGATCGCCAGGTTACAGGATTGATTATGGATGAACGCTATATGGCGCGCGCGCTGGAGCTGGCGCGGCGCGGACGCTTTACCACCACGCCCAATCCTAACGTGGGCTGCGTTATCGTACGCGACGGCGAGATCGTCGGCGAAGGCTGGCATCAGCGCGCCGGCGAGCCGCACGCCGAGGTGCACGCGCTGCGCATGGCGGGGGACAGGGCGCGCGGTGCCACCGCCTACGTCACGCTCGAACCGTGCAGCCATCACGGCCGCACGCCGCCGTGCTGCGACGCGCTGATCGCCGCCGGCGTCAGCCGCGTGGTCGCGGCGATGCAGGATCCTAATCCGCAGGTTGCCGGACGCGGACTTTACCGCCTGCAGCAGGCGGGCGTCGCGGTCAGCCACGGGCTGATGATGGCGGAAGCGGAAGCGCTCAATCGCGGCTTTCTGAAGCGCATGCGCACCGGATTTCCGTTTGTTCAGCTCAAGCTCGGCGCCTCGCTGGATGGCCGCACTGCCATGGCGAGCGGCGAAAGCCAGTGGATTACCTCGGCCGCCGCGCGTCGCGACGTGCAGCGTCTGCGGGCGCAGAGCTCCGCGATCCTCAGCAGCAGCGCCACCGTGCTGGCGGACGATCCTTCGCTGACGGTGCGCTGGGCAGAGCTCGATAGCGCGTCGCAGTCGCTGCTGAACGAAGCAGAGCTACGGCAGCCGCTGCGCGTCATTGTCGACAGCCGCAATCGGGTGACGCCGCAGCACAAACTGATTGCCCAGCCGGGCGAAACCTGGCTGATGCGCGCCGCGCCGGACCAGCAGGTCTGGCCGGAGAGCGTGACGCAGATCGCCGTGCCGCCGCGCGGCGAGCAGCTCGACCTGGTGGCGCTGATGATGCTGCTGGGCAAACAGCAGGTGAACAGCTTGTGGGTCGAAGCGGGCGCGTCGCTGGCCGGCGCGCTGCTGCAGACGGGCGTGGTGGATGAGCTGATCGTCTATATGGCGCCGAAGCTGCTCGGCGATGCCGCGCGCGGCCTGTGCCAGCTGCCCGGCCTAGCGCAACTGGCCGATGCGCCGGCCTTTTCATTTAGCGACGTGCGCCAGGTCGGTCCCGATCTGCGCCTGACGCTGACGCCGCGCTGAGCGCGGCGGAAAAGCGAGAGCACGCCGCCAAAGAGTGTGATAGAATCCGCCCCCCTGCGGGGCCATAACAAAACCCTGAAAGGATAAGTATGAAAGTTATCGAAGCTGCTGTTGCCACGCCTGAGGCCAATGTCGCCATCGTTATCGCGCGTTTTAACAACTTCATCAACGACAGCCTGCTGCACGGCGCGATCGATGCCCTGAAGCGTATCGGTCAGGTGAAAGATGAAAACATCACCGTCGTCTGGGTTCCAGGCGCATACGAACTGCCGCTGGCAGCCCGCGCGCTGGCGAACAGCGGTAAGCACGACGCCATCGTGGCGCTGGGCACCGTGATTCGCGGCGGCACCGCCCACTTTGAATATGTCGCCGGCGAAGCCAGCTCCGGCATCGCTAACGTCGCGATGACCAGCGAAATCCCGGTGACTTTCGGCGTGTTGACCACGGAAAATATCGAGCAGGCTATTGAGCGTGCCGGTACCAAAGCGGGTAACAAAGGCGCCGAAGCGGCCCTGACCGCACTCGAAATGATTAACGTATTGAAAGCCATCAAAGCCTGATTTTTGTAAGGGGAATTTTGTGAAACCTGCTGCTCGTCGCCGCGCCCGCGAGTGCGCTGTCCAGGCGCTCTACTCCTGGCAGTTGTCTAAAAACGACATTGCCGATGTGGAATACCAGTTTCTGGCGGAACAGGACGTCAAAGACGTCGACATTACCTATTTCCGCGAACTGCTGTCCGGTGTGGCGACCAACAGCGCGTATCTGGATGGGCTGATGAAACCTTACCTGTCGCGCCAGCTTGAAGAGCTGGGCCAGGTAGAAAAAGCAATCCTGCGTATTTCGCTGTATGAACTGAGCAAGCGCGCTGATGTGCCCTACAAAGTGGCGATCAACGAAGGTATCGAGCTGGCGAAAGTATTTGGCGCCGAAGATAGCCATAAGTTCGTCAATGGTGTGCTGGATAAAGCCGCTCCACAAATCAGACCCAATCGCAAATAAAGAAAAGGCCAGCTTGCTGGCCTTTTTTCATCAGTAAGCGGAACGCAACCATGTCCTGTGGCGAATTCGAACTCATCGCACGCTATTTCAATCGCAGAACCCGCAGCCGCCGCGACGTTGAGACCGGCATCGGCGACGACTGCGCGCTGATGAGCGTGCCGGAGAAACAGACGCTGGCAATCAGCACCGATACGCTGGTGGCGGGCGTTCACTTTTTACGCGATATCCATCCTGCCGATCTCGGCTATAAAGCGCTGGCGGTCAACCTCAGCGATCTGGCGGCCATGGGTGCCGATCCGGCGTGGCTGACGCTGGCGCTGGCGCTGCCGGAGGTCGACGAAGAGTGGCTGAAAGCCTTTAGCGAAAGCCTGTTCGAGCTGCTGGAATATTACGATATGCAGCTGGTGGGCGGCGATACCACGCGCGGCCCGCTGAGCATGACGCTCGGCATCCACGGCCTGGTGCCGCAGGGTCGCGCGCTGAAGCGCTCGGGCGCGAAGCCGGGCGACTGGATCTACGTGACCGGCACGCTGGGCGACAGCGCTGCGGGCCTGTCGCTGCTGCAGCATCGTCACCGCATTAACGATCCGGCGGTGCATGAGGCGCTGATTAAGCGCCATCTGCGGCCGATGCCGCGCATCCTGCAGGGCCAGGCGCTGCGTTCGCTCGCCTCGGCGGCGATCGATCTCTCCGACGGCCTGATTTCCGATCTCGGCCATATTCTCAAGGCCAGCGGCTGCGGCGCGCGGCTGAATCTGGAGGCGCTGCCGCTGTCGCCTGCGCTGCGCGACCATTTCGAGCCTGAGCAGGTGCTGCGCTGGGCGCTGAGCGGCGGCGAGGATTACGAGCTCTGCTTTACCGTACCGGAGATGAACCGCGGCGCACTCGACGTGGCGCTGGGCCACCTTGGCGTGCCCTTTACCTGCATCGGACAGCTGATGCCGGAAGCGGAAGGGCTGACGCTGCTGGAGCACGGCAAACCGGTTACCTTCAGCCATAAGGGATTTGATCATTTTGACGCGAAATAAGGATGTGGCGAAGAGCCGACTGCGCATGAGCAATCCCTGGCATCTGCTCGCCACCGGTTTCGGCAGCGGCTTGAGCCCTTATGTGCCGGGCACCATGGGGTCGCTGGCGGCGATCCCGTTCTGGTGGCTGATGGCGCGGCTGCCGCAGGATCTCTATTCGCTGATCGTGCTGTTGGGCATTAGCATCGGCGTCTATATCTGCCACCGTACCGCCAAAGATATGGGCGTGCACGATCACGGCAGCATCGTCTGGGATGAGTTTATCGGCATGTGGATTACGCTGATGGCGATTCCGGCGAATAGCTGGCAGTGGGTGCTGGCCGGTTTTGTGGTGTTCCGCATTTTCGATATGTGGAAGCCCTGGCCCATCCGTTGGTTCGATCGCAACGTGCACGGCGGCATGGGGATTATGGTGGACGATATTATCGCCGGCGTGATCTCAGCGGCGCTGCTTTATGGCGCAGGCGTGTGGCTGGCGGCCTGATTTTTGCTGGCGCGTGCTGAAACCTCTTTCAGCGCGCACGCTATTCCTACAAGCGGGCGGCATGGGCAGAAGAGCAAAGCGTCCCGCGCCAGGGATGGCGCGGGCCGAGCGTGCAGGGATGCCTTGAGCGACTTTGCGATCTGGCCATGCCGCCCATGCAGGCACTTGATTCACAGGCTACTATTCGAAGCCTACTACTGGATGGGGCTGATAAACCGTCTCCAGCTCGGCAATCTCCTCAGCACTCAGTTCCACCTCAACTGCTTTCACCAGGTCCGCCAGCTGCTCGGCGCGCGATGCGCCGATAATCGGCGCGGTCACGGCCGGCTTATGCAGCAGCCAGGCGAGCGCCACCTGCGCGCGGCTCACGCCTCTGCGCGCCGCGATCGCCTCTACGCGCTGGGCGATGGCCGCATCATTCTCTTCCGTAGCATGATAAAGGGTTTTGCCATACTCGTCCGAGGCTGTACGCGCTGTGGCTTCGCCCCAGGGACGCGTCAGCCTGCCGCGCGCCAGCGGACTCCACGGCAGCACGGCGATATTTTCCGCCTGACAGAGCGGGTGCATCTCGCGCTCCTCTTCGCGTTGAATCAGGTTGTACTGATCCTGCATGCTGACGAACGGCGCCCAGCCGTGCTGCCGCTGGGTATAAACCGCTTTGGCGAACTGCCAGGCATGCATCGAAGAGGCGCCGATATAGCGCGCTTTACCCGCCTTCACCACGTCGCTCAGCGCTTCCAGCGTCTCCTCCAGCGGCGTCTCATAATCCCAGCGGTGAATTTGCAGCAGGTCGACATACTCCATATCCAGACGGCGCAGGCTGTCGTCGATCGACTGCATAATATTTTTGCGCGACAGGCCCTGCGACAGATTGCTGAGCGGGAAGTAAACCTTGGTGGCGACCACGATCTCCTCGCGACGCGCAAAGGCCTTTAGCGCGCGGCCGACGATCTCTTCGCTGCTGCCGTCAGAATAGCTGTTCGCGGTATCGAAAAAGTTAATGCCTGCTTCCAGCGCCTGCTGGATCAGCGGACGGCTGCTCGCTTCCGGCAGCGTCCAGGCGTGGCGACCGCGGTCCGGCTCGCCAAAGGTCATACAACCGAGGCAGAGACGGGAAACCTGAAGGTCGGTGTTGCCTAAATGGGTGGTTTTCATGAAAGCTCCTGCTATGCATTAAACCATCAAGCATAGCAGGAGAGGAGGGCAGGGGATTACTGCGCGAGCCAGTCGCGGATTTGCTGCTGAATGCCTTGCGCGTCCAGCTGGTAATCGTGACGCACTTCATCCTGAGTGCCCTGCGGAATAAATTCATCCGGCAGGCCGAGGTTAAGCACCGAGACGCGCAGCCGCTTTGCCATCACCGTCTCGTTGACGCCGCTGCCTGCGCCGCCTTTAATCGCGCCTTCTTCCAGCGTCACCAGCGATTCGTGACTCTGCGCTAGCTCGGCGATCAGCGCCTCATCCAGCGGCTTAACGAAGCGCATATCCACCAGCGTGGCGTTAAGCGCTTCCGCCGCTTCCGCCGCCGCAGGCAGCAGCGTGCCGAAGTTCAGGATCGCCAGCTTCTCGCCCTGACGCTTCACGACGCCTTTGCCCAGCGGCAGGCTCTGCAGCGGCGTCAGCTCGACGCCGACCGCGTTGCCGCGCGGATAGCGCACCGCGCTCGGCCCGTCCTGATAGTGATAGCCGGTATAGAGCATCTGACGACATTCGTTCTCGTCGCTCGGCGTCATAATCACCATTTCCGGCACGCAGCGCAGAAATGCAAGGTCGAACGCGCCCTGATGGGTCTGCCCGTCGGCGCCGACGATGCCGCCGCGATCGATGGCGAACATCACCGGCAGCTTCTGGATCGCCACGTCGTGGATCACCTGATCGTAGGCGCGCTGCAGAAAGGTCGAGTAGATCGCGACGATCGGCTTATAGCCGCCGATCGCCATGCCCGCGGCGAACGTCACCGCATGCTGCTCGGCAATCGCCACGTCGAAATACTGCGCCGGATAGCGGCGCGAAAACTCCACCATGCCGGAGCCTTCGCGCATCGCAGGGGTGATCGCCATCAGCTTAGGATCGTCCTGCGCCATTTCGCACAGCCAGCTGCCGAAAATTTTGGAGTAGCTCGGCAGGCCTTCGGCGCTTTTAGGCAGCGCGCCGCTGGCGGGATCGAACTTCGGCACCGCGTGCCAGGCGATCGGATCCTGTTCCGCCGGCGCGTAACCTTTGCCCTTTTTGGTCATGATATGCAGGAACTGCGGCCCTTTCAGGCTGCGCATATTCTTCAGCGTCGTCACCAGCGTCAGCACGTCGTGACCGTCCACCGGGCCGATATAGTTAAAGCCCAGCTCTTCAAACAGCGTGCCTGGCACCACCATGCCTTTCAGGTGTTCTTCGGTGCGCTTCACCAGCTCTTTAATCGGCGGCAGCCCGCCCAGTACGCGCTTGCCCCCTTCGCGCAGGCGCGAGTAGGTTTTGCCGGACAGGATCTGCGCCAGACGGTTATTCAGCGCGCCGACGTTTTCCGAAATCGACATCTCGTTGTCGTTGAGGATCACCAGCATATCGGGCTTGATATCGCCCGCGTGGTTCATCGCCTCAAACGCCATGCCGGCGGTAATGGCGCCGTCGCCGATAATGCAGGCGGTGCGGCGGCCCAGACCTTCGCGCTCCGCCGCCGCTGCCATGCCGAGTCCGGCGCTGATGGAGGTAGAGGAGTGGCCGACGCTCAGCACGTCATATTCGCTCTCGCCGCGCCATGGAAAGGGGTGCAGGCCATTTTTCTGGCGAATAGTGCCGATGCGGTCGCGGCGTCCGGTCAGAATTTTATGCGGGTAGGCCTGATGTCCGACGTCCCACACCAGATGATCGAACGGCGTGTTGTAGACGTAATGCAGCGCGACGGTCAGCTCGACGACGCCCAGACCCGAGGCGAAATGGCCGCTCGAGCGGCTTACGCTGTCCAGCAGGTATTGACGAAGCTCGTCGCACAGCGCCGGAAGCGACTCTTTCGGGAGAGAACGCAGCTCCTCAACGGTGCTTGCCTGCGCCAGTGTCGGGTATTTTGCAATATCAAAACTCATCAGAGACTCATTATGGAAGTTATTTGTCGCGTTCAATTATGAAGCTTGCCAGCGCCTGCAATGCTGTGGTGTCTAACGATTGCGCCGCAAGAATATCCAGCGCGCTCAGCGCTTGCTGGTGAAGCTCCCTGGCTTTCGCTCGGGCATTGTCGAGCCCCAGCAGCGACGGGTAAGTGCTTTTGTCCAGATCCTGATCGGCACCCTGTTTTTTGCCGGTGATGGCGCTGTCGCCTACCACATCAAGAATATCGTCTTGTACCTGAAACGCGAGGCCGATGGCGTCGGCATAGATATCCAGCGCCGGCAGCGCGTCGCGTCCGCGTTCGCCCGCCGCTAACGCGCCCAGGCGCACGGCGGCGCGGATCAGCGCGCCGGTTTTATGGCGATGGATCTGCTCCAGCTGTTCCAGCCCGACCCGCTGGCCTTCCGCCGCTAAATCAAGCGCCTGGCCGCCGCACATGCCTGCTACGCCGCTGGCGCGCGCCAGTTCGGCAATCATCGCAATGCGGCTGGCGTCGCTGACGCCCGGCATCGGCTCGTCCGCCAGGATAGAGAACGCCAGCGTTTGCAGCGCGTCGCCGGCGAGTATCGCGGTATCTTCGCCATATTTGATATGACAGGTCGGCTGGCCGCGGCGCAACGCATCGTCATCCATCGCTGGCAGGTCGTCATGGATCAGGGAGTAGGCGTGAATGCATTCCACGGCGGCGGCGGGCGCGTCAAGGCTCGTCGGATCCGCGTTGAACATTTCGCCGGTGGCGTAGACCAGAAAGGGGCGCAGGCGTTTACCGCCTAATAATGCCCCATAACGCATAGCGTTAACCAGAGGAGAACTCTGAAAGGGAAGCGGCGCTAATAAGCGAGACAGCGCGGCATTGGCCCGCTCCGGATAAAGGCTCAGCAGGTGAATAAAATCCATTACTCTTTTTCCGGGGTGAAGGGGCTGAGATCGGCGTCTTTATCGTCGCTGAGCAGAATGCGTACGCGCTGCTCGGCCTGTTGTAATGTTTGCTGACCGTTGCGCGCCAGCTGTACGCCGCGCTCAAACTCATTCAGCGCCTCTTCCAGCGGCAGCTCGCCGCTCTCGAGCCGGCTGACGATCTGCTCCAGCTGCTGCAAGGAGGTTTCAAAACTAGCGGGCTGTTCGGCTTTTTTCGGCATATTCAGTGTCGACTCACGTGTAAGACTTTCTCTCGTAATCGGTCATGGTAGCGGAGAGCGTTTGATTAGCAAAATAATCAATGTGACTGCGGTTGCAGAAGCAGTCATCTGACAAAGGTGATATACTCTCGCGCCTCGGATGCGGCTGCGCCCTTTAGCCCGCAATTTTTATGATTTTACCAGCTAAGTGCCGCTCGCTCGCACTTATTTGCCCAACGAATTCGTGTCGCCATGAAGTTTATCATCAAGTTATTTCCCGAAATCACCATCAAAAGTCAGTCGGTGCGGTTGCGCTTTATTAAAATTCTCACCAGCAATATTCGCAACGTGCTGAAGACCGTCGGCGACGATATCGCCGTGGTGCGCCACTGGGATCACATCGAAGTCCGGTCGAAAGACGAAGGGCTGCGCGGCGTGATTGTGGATGAGCTCACCCGCATTCCCGGCATTCATCACGTGCTGTCGGTCGAAGACCGCAGCTACACCGACGTGCACGATATTTTCGAGCAGACGCTGGCGCAGTATGGCGAGAGCCTGCAGAACAAAAGCTTCTGCGTGCGCGTTAAGCGCCGCGGTAAACATGAGTTTAGCTCGCAGGACGTAGAGCGCTACGTCGGCGGCGGCCTGAATCAGCATATCGCCAGCGCGAAGGTGCAGCTGAACAAGCCTGACGTCACCGTGCATCTTGAAATCGACGACGATCGGCTGATGCTGATCACCGGCCGCTATGAAGGGCTGGGCGGTTTTCCGATCGGCACGCAGGAAGATGTGCTGTCGCTGATCTCCGGCGGCTTCGACTCCGGCGTCTCCAGCTATATGCTGCTGCGCCGCGGCTGTCGCGTGCACTACTGCTTCTTTAATCTCGGCGGCGCAGCGCACGAAATCGGCGTTCGCCAGGTGGCGCACTATATCTGGAACCGCTTCGGCCGCTCGCACCGCGTGCGCTTTGTGGCGATCAACTTCGAGCCGGTGGTCGGCGAGATTCTGGAAAAAGTGGATGACGGCCAGATGGGCGTAGTGCTGAAACGCATGATGGTGCGCGCCGCGTCGATGGTCGCAGAGCGCTACGGCGTGCAGGCGCTGGTGACCGGCGAAGCGCTGGGCCAGGTCTCCAGCCAGACGCTGACCAACCTGCGCCTGATCGACAACGCCTCCGACACCCTGATCCTGCGTCCGCTGATCTCACACGATAAAGAGCACATCATCAAAGTGGCGCGCGAGATCGGCACCGAAGATTTTGCCAGCACCATGCCGGAATATTGCGGCGTTATCTCTAAAAGCCCGACGGTGAAAGCGGTTAAGGCGAAGATTGAAGCGGAAGAGCAGAACTTCGATTTCGCTATTCTGCAGCGCGTAGTGGAAGAGGCGAGCAACGTCGATATCCGCGATATCGCCGAGCAGGCCGAAGAAGAGGTCGTGGAAGTGGAAACCGTGGACTCGTTCGGCAGCGATGATGTGGTGCTGGATATCCGCGCCATCGACGAGCAGGAAGATAAGCCGCTGGCGCTGCAGGGCACCGAGGTGAAATCGCTGCCGTTTTATAAGCTCAGCAGCCAGTTCGGCGATCTCGACCAGAGCAAGACCTGGCTGCTCTACTGCGATCGCGGCGTGATGAGCAAGCTGCAGGCGCTCTATCTGCACGAGCAGGGCTTTAAAAACGTGAAGGTCTACCGCCCGTAATGAAACAGGCTGCGCATAGTGCGCAGCCTCAGGCTGCCTGCAACCTGAAATGCGGGTGACATGGGCAGAAGAGCAAAGCGTCCCGCGCAAGGGACTGCGCGGGTCGAGCTGTCAGGGATGACGTTTTTTGCGTCTTTGCGATCGGGCCATGGCACCTGCATCGGCACCTGATGCACAGGCTGCGCGCAGCTTTTTTACTCGCTGTAATCGTAGATGCCCGCCGCCAGCACCAGCTGGGACGCCACCTCCGCCGCTTTCTCTTTACCCGCCAGCAGATCGATCAGCTTAAGCGCGAAATCCATCGCCGTGCCCGGCCCCTGGCTGGTCAGCAGATTGACGCGCGGATCCCATACCACGCGCCTCTCCATCCACTTCTCCGCCGGAATCGTCTCCTTTAAGCCGGGAAAGCCAGTCATATTGCCCACCGGAAAGAGGTCGTGCGGCACCAGCACCGTGCCGGCCGCCGCGCAGATCGCCGCAACGATGCGGCCGGAGAGATGGAACTGGCGCACCGTTTCCACCAGCAGCGGACTGTCGCGGAAGGTTTCCGCGCCTTTCAGACCGCCCGGCAGCACGATCGCCGCGTACTCATCATCGGCCACCTCTACCAGCGGCGCATCCGCCAGCAGACGCACGCCGCGCGAGCAGAGGATTTCGCGCGCGCCGTCGCTTTCTACGCTGGCGGTAACGACTTTCAGGCCGCCGCGCACCAGCAAATCGATAGTGGTGACCGCCTCGGTCTCTTCACTGCCATGTGCCAGGCAAACGAGAACTGGCGTGTTCGCGGTCATAATGGGACTCCTTGCGTTTTACGAGCTCATAAAGGCGGGTGTTTTCCGGCACCGCGATGCCC
Organism: Pantoea sp. NGS-ED-1003; assembly: GCF_000738765.1. Lineage (NCBI taxonomy): Bacteria > Pseudomonadati > Pseudomonadota > Gammaproteobacteria > Enterobacterales > Erwiniaceae > Pantoea > Pantoea sp. NGS-ED-1003. The sequence continues at coordinate 116,172 of NZ_JPQA01000007.1, read as the reverse complement.
TGCGCGCGCGCGCGTCGCAGCAGAAAGCCGGAGATGTAATCGATTTCAGTTAAACGCTGTGCGCGTACGTCCTGCAGCATAGAGGAGGTATTGGCCGCGGTGGTTTCAATCACGTTGTAGACAATATCCCGCAGGCTGTCGGCGGTGATATGCTGGCCCTCGCGCTCCATCACCCAGCTTAGCTCCTGACAGAGCAGGTCGATCTGTTCCGGCCAGGCGCGCAGCGCGCCGTTCTGGCAGTCGTGCTCCACGGTCAGCGGATTGATAACGCAGTTGACCGCCAGCTTGCGCCAGCAGGCGGCGGCGATATTGTCGTGCCAGGCGACGTCCGGCAGCGCCGCGTGCAGGATATCGGCGAGGTCGCTAAAGGCCGCGCTTTTCCGGTTTGCCGGGCCGATATGCGTAATGCCGCTGGCGACATGTTTAATCACCGTACCGTCGCGCATCGCCGCATGCGTGGTGATGCCGCGCAGCAGCGGCTGGCTCAAGCCTTTCAGCTCTTCCAGCGTACCCATGCCGTTGTGCAGCAGCAGCACCGGACAATCGTCCGACAGCACGCTCTGCAGGTTGCGCACCGCGGGCGAAACCTGCGGCGCCTTGAGCGTCACCAGCAGCAGCTGGCTGTCGGCCAGAAACAGCGGGTCGTTGGCGATAAAGGTGTTGTTGCTCACCTGGCCCTGGTAATCAATCACGTTGACGGAACAGTAGGGCTGCGGCACGCGCAGCCATCCCTGCACTTCGTGGCCCTGGCGCGCCAGGGCGGCGAGCCAGACCTGGCCAATAGCGCCACAACCCAACACGGTAATCTTCATACTGCCTCCCGTATCCGGGTTTGTCGTTTGTTCTGTTATACACAGCGATAATAAGTATAGCGTTGTGCGCAGCCTGATTTTGTTTAGTGCGGCAAGACGCGTATTATGCATGTCACTTTAGCGTCAGGAGAAGAAGAGATGCCATCTTTCGATATCGTTTCAGAAATCGACATGCAGGAAGTCCGCAACGCGGTCGAAAACGCCAACCGTGAATTAACTACCCGCTTCGATTTTCGCAACGTGAGCGCCAGTTTCGAGCTCAACGAAAAGAATGAAACCATCAAAGTGACCAGCGAGTCCGATTTTCAGGTGAAACAGCTGGTGGATATGCTGCGCGAAAAGATGCTCAAGCGCGGCATTGAGGGCGCCGCGCTCGATATCCCTGAGGAGATCGAGCACAGCGGCAAGAGCTGGAGCGTCGATGCCAAAATGAAAAAGGGCATTGAGAGCGAAGTGGCGAAAAAGATCGTGAAGCTGATTAAAGACAGCAAGATCAAGGTGCAGACGCAGATTCAGGGCGAATCGCTGCGCGTTACCGGCAAATCGCGCGACGATCTGCAGAGCGCGATGGCGCTGGTGCGCGGCGGCAATCTCGGCCAGCCGTTCCAGTTTAAGAACTTCCGCGATTAATCCTCTTAAAGCGTGCGGCAGCTAAACTGCTGCACGCTTTGCTTATCGCCTCTCTCGCCCCGTTTGTTTCCCCTTCCCTCTGCGTTAAATCAATATGCTTACCCGCAAAGGTGTGCAACTCTCTTGATGAAACCCTCAACAGGAGAAAGAAGTCATGAAAATGATGAAAGCTGCCGTGGTTAAGGCGTTTGGTGCACCGCTGGTTATTGAGCAGGTGCCAATACCAGAAGTTGGCGCGGGGCAGGTACTGGTCAAAATCGCGGCGACCGGCGTCTGCCATACCGATCTCCATGCGGCGCAGGGCGACTGGCCCGTCAAACCTGTACCGCCTTTTATTCCCGGTCATGAAGGGGTCGGCGAGGTGGTTGCGGTAGGGCCTAATGTCACGCATCTTAAGCTGGGAGATCGCGTTGGCGTGCCCTGGCTCTACTCGGCGTGCGGGCACTGCGAGCACTGCCTTGATAGCTGGGAGACGCTCTGTCATGAACAGAAGAATGCAGGCTATTCGGTTAACGGCAGCTTTGCGGAGTATTGCCTGGCCGATGCCAACTATGTCGGCATTTTGCCTGATAACCTCGATTATGCCGAGGTTGCGCCGATCCTTTGCGCCGGGGTAACGGTCTACAAGGGCTTGAAAATGACGGAGGCCCGGCCCGGAAACTGGGTAGTTATTTCCGGTATCGGCGGACTGGGCCATCTGGCTGTCCAGTATGCCGTGGCGATGGGGCTAAACGTCGCCGCGGTAGATGTTGACGATGACAAGCTGACTTTCGCGCAGCGCCTCGGCGCCAGCGTGGTGGTGAACGCACGTAAAGACGATCCGGCAGAGGTGTTTCACGCGCAGTTCGGCGGCGCACATGCCGCGCTGGTCACCGCCGTGTCACCTGCGGCGTTTGAACAGGCCATCGGCACGCTGCGGCGTGGCGGAACCATGGTGCTTAACGGGCTGCCGCCGGGCAAGTTCGATCTCTCTATCTTCGATATGGTACTGGACGGTATCACGGTGCGCGGCTCTATCGTTGGCACCAGAAAAGATTTGCAGGAGGCGCTCGATTTTGCCGGACGGCATAAGGTGAAAGCCACCATTGCCGTCGAGCCGCTGAGTCATATCAACGCCATCTTTGAGCGTATGCACGCTGGAAAAATCGAGGGGCGGATCGTGGTGGATATGTCACTTTAACGCAGGCGTGAAAAGCAAAGAACCGGCGCAAAGCCGGTTCTTTTGTCTCAGTTCTAAAGCCCGCGTTTAGCTGCTTGCCAGCAGCGCCTCCAGCTCGGGGCGGCTGGTGACCTTGCTGTCGATTTTGATATAGGCGCTTTTCTCTTCCGGCACGATCAGCACTGCCGATACGCCCGGCTGTGCTTTCAGACGCTGTTCCAGATTCGGCACCGCCAGCGCGTTATCGCTCAACACGATACGCAGGCTGCTGACGTAGGGCGGCTCCTGCATGGTCATGGCGACGAACAGCCAGAGCGCCGCCACGATGGCGCCCACCAGGAACACCGTCTGCGCGTCGAAATGGCCGAACACCCAGCCGCCGAGGCTGCCGCCAATCGCCACGCCGATAAACTGGCTGGTGGAGTAGAGCCCCATCGCCGTGCCTTTATAGCCCGCCGGCGACTCTTTGCTCACCAGCGACGGCAGAATCGCCTCCATCAGGTTAAAGGCGAAGAAAAAGAGCTGCACGCCGATCACCAGCGTCCAGAAATGGCCCGCCGCGCCCCACAGCACGATCTCTGCGATAACGATCAGGCCGACACAGGCGACGAATACGCGCTTCATGCGGCGCTTAACCTCGGCGTAGATAATAAAGGGCACCACGCCGACAAAGGCGATCAGCATCGTCACCAGATAGATTTTCCAGTGCTCGGCGGCGGGCAGACCCGCCTGCTCGAACTGGCCGGGCAGGGCGACGAAGCTGGACATCAGCAAAATATGCAGACAGAGAATGCCGACGTTGAGTTTGATCAGGCGCGAATTGCCGAGCACCTTGCGGAAGCTGCCTTTCACCATGCCCGATTCGCGGTTCAGCACATGGCCGGGCGCGCTCGGCACCACCAGCAGGGTAATCACGATACCCAGCGAGGCGAGAATGGCGATCATCCAGAACAGCGCGTGCAGGCCGAGCGCGTGGGTAACGATGGGACCGACCACCATCGCGATAGCGAAGGTGACGCCGAAGCTGATGCCGATAAAGGCCATCGCCTTGGTGCGGTTCTGTTCGCGGGTTAAATCAGAGAGCAGCGCCATCACGGCGGCGGCGATCGCGCCGGAGCCCTGCAGCGCGCGGCCGAGAATAATGCCCCAGATAGAGGTAGTGGTCGCGGCGATAAGGCTACCGAGAACAAACAGCAGCAGGCCGCCGACGATCAGCGGCTTACGGCCGATGCGGTCAGACATCAGGCCGAAGGGGATTTGAAAGATCGCCTGCGCCAGACCGTAGATGCCGATTGCCAGGCCGATAAGCGTTTCACTTGCACCCTGAAGAGCCATGCCGTAAGTGGTTAATACCGGCAGGACCATAAACATGCCCAGCATACGCAGGGAAAACACCGTGCCCAAACCCCATGTGGCGCGGAGCTCCACCGGCGTCATTTTATTATCGTTCATTCCAACCTCTGTAAGTTTGCCGTATCTATTTTAGGGAGCAGGGCAGGGCGGGTAAAATAATAGTGTTTAAGAAGTGGTAACAAAAAGAAAGGGCGCGAAATCGCGCCCTTAGCATGCATGGCAGTGCGGCATTACCACACGTAGGTCAGCAGATCTTTTGACGCCGGAGCCATAAAGTCCACCGACATCATGACGCTCAGCGCGGTGATAGCCACGATAGAGAAGACGAACAGCTTACGGGCCCAGACACGATCGTTCGAGGTCTTGTAACCTGACAACGCCATTCCCAGCCACCATACGCTCACGGCCGCCGCGACCACCAGATATTTATAGCCCGCGTAGCCGCCCAGCGACAGCATCAGCGTGGCGATCATAAACGCCAGAATGTAGAGCGTAATATGATTCTTCGCCACGGAGATGCCTTTCACCACCGGCAGTACCGGGATGTTCGCCGCCTGGTAATCTTTGAAGCGGAAGATAGCAATCGCATAGGAGTGCGGCATCTGCCACAGGCTAAAGATCGCCAGCAGGATCAGCGCGCCGGCATCAAACTGGTTGGTGACGGCGCAGTAGCCGATCACCGGCGGCGCGGCGCCAGACAGGCTGCCAATCAGCGTCCCGTAAACCGAGTGACGCTTCATGTAGAGACTGTAAACGCCGACGTAAACCACAAAGCCCATGACCGCCAGCCACATGGCCAGCGGATTGGCACCAAAGTAGAGCAACGCAAAGCCAGCAATACCTAGCGCGGTAGCATAAATCAGGCTTACTTTCGCGGAGATGAGGCCTTTAACCAGCACTCGATTCCGGGTTCTCTCCATCTTTACGTCGATATCGCGGTCGATCACGTTGTTGAAAACACAACCTGAGGCGACAACCAGCGACACGCCGATCAGCGAGGCGAGAAACAGGGCGTAATCAATGCTGCCTTTTGAAGCCAGCAAAAATCCGCCGATCACAGAAATTAAATTCCCGAAAATAATTCCTGGTTTTGTTACTTGCAGGTATTGCTTAATCATTACGCGACTCTTTAGTGAACCATCATGTTGTAGTTGAGGTTCCACATAATCCACAGCGAGCCAACTACGACGATCAGAATAATGATCGCCGAGAAGACGATGGCTACCATGTTCCAGCCGCCTTCGGACTTGGTGTCCAGATGCAGGAAGTAGATCAGGTGAACAACGACCTGGATGACTGCGCAGGCAACTACGACGCCCAGGGTCATACCTTGAGATGACCCACCGCTCATCACCATCCAGAACGGAATACCGGTCAGGATGACGGAGAGGATGAGGCCGATCATGTAGGACTTCACGCTGCTGTGCGGAACGACGTTTCCGTTAGCTGAATGACTCATTACATGACTCCCATCAGATAGACAATGGTAAATACGCAGATCCAGACCACATCCAGGAAGTGCCAGAACAGGCTCAGGCACAGGATACGGGTATGGTTAGTCGACGTCAGCCCACGTTTGGCAATCTGGAACATCAGCACCAGCATCCAGATCAGGCCGCAGGTAACGTGCAGACCGTGGGTGCCTACCAGGGTAAAGAAGCCTGACAGGAAGCCGCTGCGATTCGGGCCGAAGCCTTCTTCGATCAGATGATGGAACTCATAGATCTCCATGCAGATAAAGCCAAGACCAAACAGGAAAGTCAGCGCCAGCCAGCTAAGGACTGAGCTCTTCTTGTCGTGGTTCATGGCGATAACCGCCATGCCGTAGGTGATGGAGCTCAGCAGCAGCAGCGCTGTTTCGCCCAGAACGAACGGCAGTTCGAAGATGTCTTTGCCTGCCGGGCCACCGGCAGTGCTGTTGACCATAACTGCATAGGTCGCAAACAGGGTTGCGAAGATAATGCAGTCACTCATCAGGTAGATCCAGAAGCCAAAGACTTTATTGGCTCCCGCATCGTGATGCCCATGCTCCGCATGGGCGTCGTGGTGGTGTTTTGTCAGAGTTTCAGTCGACATTATTTCAGACCCGCTTTGCTGATATCGTCAAAGTGCTGCTTTTCGATCTTCTCAATCTCGGCAACCGGAACGTAGTAGTCCACGTCTTCGTCGAAGCTCTTCACAATCCAGGTCACGATCATGCCCAGGAAGGAGAGGCCAGCCAGCCACCAGATATGCCAGATTGCGGCAAAACCGAATACCGTGGCGAAGGCAGCGATGACGATAGCCGCGCCGCTGTTCTTCGGCATATGAATCTCTTCATATTTCGCCGGCTGCTTGTACGCTTCGCCTTTCTCTTTCATTTCCCAGAACGCGTCGCGCTCGTGGATATGCGGGATAGTGGCAAAGTTGTAGAACGGCGGCGGTGAAGAGGTTGCCCACTCCAGCGTACGACCGCCCCACGGGTCACCGGTCAGATCGCGGTTCTGATGACGGTCACGCACAGAGACGTAGAACATGGTCAGCTGGCAGATGATACCGCAAGCGATCAGGCCTGCACCGACGGCCGCAATAACCAGCAGAGAGTGGAACTGCGGGTCGATATCCTGGCTCAGACGACGCGTCATACCCATGAAGCCCAGAACGTAGAGCGGCATAAAGGCAACGAAGAAGCCGATGATCCAGAACCAGAAGGCGCGTTTGCCCCAGGTTTCGTTCAGGGTAAAGCCGAAGGCTTTCGGGAACCAGTAGGTCACGCCAGCCATACAGCCGAATACCACGCCGCCGATGATGACGTTATGGAAGTGCGCAATCAGGAACAGGCTGTTGTGCAGCACGAAGTCCGCACCCGGCACCGCCAGCAGAACGCCGGTCATACCACCTACAGAGAAGGTGACCAGGAAGCCTACGGTCCACAGCATGGCAGAGTGCATCACGATGCGGCCCTGGTACATGGTGAACAGCCAGTTGAAGATTTTCACGCCGGTCGGAATCGCGATGATCATCGTCATGATGCCGAAGAAGGCGTTAACGTTCGCGCCCGCACCCATAGTGAAGAAGTGGTGCAGCCAGACGATGAACGACAGCACGGTAATGGCGATGGTCGCCCACACCAGCGAGGTGTAGCCAAACAGACGCTTTTTCGAGAAGGTCGCAGTGACTTCAGAGAAGACGCCAAACACCGGCAGAACCAGGATGTACACTTCCGGATGGCCCCAAACCCAGATCAGGTTGACGTACATCATCATGTTACCGCCCATATCATTGGTAAAGAAATGGAAGCCAAGGTAACGATCAAGCGTCAACAGCGCCAGGGTCACGGTCAGAACCGGGAACGCGGCGATAATCAGGACGTTGGTGCAAAGAGAAGCCCAGGTAAATACCGGCATTTTGAACAGGTCCATGCCCGGCGCACGCATCTTCAGAATGGTCACGAAGAAGTTGATGCCGGTCAGCGTGGTCCCGATACCGGAAAGCTGGAGACTCCAGATCCAGTAATCGACCCCGACGCCAGGACTGTACTCCGCGCCTGACAGCGGCGGATAGGCCAGCCAGCCGGTCTGTGCAAACTCGCCCACGCCCAGCGACAGGTTAACCAGGATCACACCGACCGCGGTAAACCAGAAGCTCAGGTTGTTCAGGAACGGGAAGGCAACGTCACGCGCGCCGATTTGCAGCGGCACCGCGATGTTCATCAGACCCACGACGAAAGGCATCGCCACGAAGAAGATCATAATCACGCCGTGCGCGGTAAAGATCTGGTCGTAGTGATGCGGCGGGAGTATGCCGGCTTCCCCGGCGGAAGCCATTACCTGCTGGGTACGCATCATGATGGCATCGGCAAAGCCGCGCAGCAGCATGACGAACGCCATGATGATGTACATGATACCCAGTTTTTTATGGTCGACGGAGGTGAGCCATTCCGACCACAGGTACTGCCATTTACCAAAGTAGGTTAGGGCAGCGATGATTGCCAGACCACCAATGATGATCCCGGCAACCGTAACCATGATAATCGGCTCATGGTACGGCACTGCATCCAGTGTTAATTTTCCGAACATCGTATTATTCCTCGGCTCCCGCGGAAGCGGTGTGACTCATGTCCATGCCTTCGTGCTGAGACATGTCCATCTTCCCGTGGCTGGTCATGAACTTAGCGATGACTTGCTTGAACAGTTCAGGATTCGCTGAAGAGAAATATTCCACCGGATGATTTTCGCTTGGCACTGCGACTTTCTCGAAATCTTCCATAGTGGTCAGCGTGTTAGGCGCCGCTTTAACTTTGGCGACCCACTGCTGGAACTCCGCATCGTCCTTGGTTGCAATGGCTTTGAACTTCATACCAGAGAAACCTCGACCACTGAAGTTCGAGGAAATACCGTCGAACGTTCCTGGCTCATTGGCGATCAGGTGCAGTTTGGTCTGCATGCCCGCCATGGCGTAGATCTGGCTGCCGAGCGTCGGAATAAAGAAGGAGTTCATAACGGAGTTAGAGGTAATTTTGAAGCTCACCGGCGTGTTAGCCGGGAAAGCGATCTGGTTAACGGTGGCAATACCCTGTTCCGGGTAGATGAACAACCATTTCCAGTCCAGCGCCACCACTTGGATCTCAACCGGCTTCACGTCAGAGGCCAGCGGTTTGCTCGGCTCCAGCGCGTGGGTTGATTTCCAGGTCAGCACGCCGAGGAAGAGAATGATCAGGATCGGAATGGTCCAGACCACGGCTTCGACTTTGTTAGAGTGCGACCAGTTGGGGCTGTACTTCGCTTCAGTGTTGGATGCACGATATTTCCATGCAAACACCACCGCCATCAAGATTGCCGGAATAACGACGATCATCATTAAGCCGAAGGCTGTCAGAATCAACGAACGTTGCTCAAGTGCAATCTGTCCCTTGGGATTTAACAACGCATTATCGCAGCCACTCATTAACAAAGTGCTTGCGATTAATGACAAAATCCCCAAACTTTTATTGTATTTCCTGAGTCTCATTTAACGACCTCAATGACAAAGGGCTTATTGTCGTTTAAGTGTGCGCGCATTTTACGGGAAGGTTTATGCAGTGTAAACCAGCATAAGGATGTGTCAGCAGCGTGTTGACACCTTTTGCTAAGGGTGTCACAGATGTTGCCTGGGGTGATAAATTATTAACTGCGACAAGCAGTTGGCACTAATATAACAAAAACCGATGAAAGTATCCTTAAAGAAATCAGGGAAAGAATAAACCTTACTTTTGATACTCAATTCTTTAACAAATCTGCATCATTTGAGTGATGAAATTTATACAATATAATTGCGCACCGGTTTTTAATATATTCGCTGAAGGCAGAAGCAGGATCTTAATATTTCCAGGAAAATAACACTGGATGACAAAGTTTAACTTTTACCGCCCGTCAGGGCGGCCTGATCCATTTTCGGAGTGAAATAATACCTGTTGTTAATTAATGCAGCTGCGCCGCGCTTTTCCGCTGCGCGATGTAGTCAAGCGTTACGCCGCCGCATACCGCCAGCGCCAGCAGCGCCATACCGGCTTCGAACAGCGCGCCCGGCACGTTTTCCAGCCGCCACAGCCCCAGCGCCTGACACGCCAGCGTCGTCAGCCAGAGCGCGATAACAGCGCAGCCGATGCAGAACAGACGCGTGGTCCAGCGGTAGCCGGCGGCAAAACGCGTGCGCATTAAGAAGCGCTCGCTGTTTTGCGCGTCGTTCAGGGTGTCGCGACAGAGCAGCAGCAGCAGCAGACCGGGCAGCGCCGCCAGCACAGTGAAAGCGTAAAAGGTAGGCCAGCCCCAGAGCTCTACCAGCCAGCCGGCCGCCGGGCCGACATAGACGCGGCCAACCGCCGAGAGCGCCGAGAGCAGAGCGAACTGCGTGGCGGAGAATGACTTGTTGCACAGGGTCATCAGCAGCGCGACAAATGCCGCCGTGCCCATGCCGCCGCACAGATTCTCCACGAAGACGGCGCTGGCCATGCTCCATAAATGCGGCGGCGTCACCGCCAGCAGCCAGTAGGCGAAATTCGAAACCGCCTGCAGCACGCCGAAAATCATCAGGGCGCGGAACAGGCTCAGGCGCTGCATCAGTACGCCGCCGTAGAGGGCACCGATAATGGTCGCTAGCAGGCCGAGCGTTTTGTTCACCAGCCCGACGTCGCCGGCGTTAAAACCGACGCCGCGGATCAGAAAAGTGGTGGTCAGCGAGGCGGCGAAGGCGTCGCCCAGCTTATAAAGAACGATAAGGGTGATCAGCAGCCAGGCGTTGTTGCGCTGAAAAAAGTCCTTCAGCGGCAGCGACACCGCCTCGCGCAGCGAATGCGGCGTGATGGCGCGCGTATCGGGCTCTTTCGCCATCAGGGTGGCGATAAGCGCTGGCACCATCAGCAGCGCCATCAGCCAGTAGGTCGCCTGCCAGCCGAGATAGCGATCCGCCAGCCAGAGCGCGAGCCCGCCGGAGACCAGCATCGCCAGTCGGTAGCCGAGCACGGTGATGGCGGCGCCGCTGCCGCGCTCTTCCGGCGGCAGCACGTCAGTTTTCCACGCGTCGAAGACGATATCCTGCGAAGCGGAGCAGAAGGCGACCAGCACCGCCAGCGCGGCGAGCAGCGTCAGGTCGCGCCCGGGCTGCATAAAGCCCATGGCGATAATCCCGGCGATCAGCGCCAGCTGCGTCAGCAGCAGCCAGCCGCGGCGACGGCCGAGAAACGGCGGCGTAAAGCGGTCCATCACCGGCGACCAGAGAAATTTAAAAACGTACGCCTGGCCGACCAGCGAAAAAAAACCGATGGTCTTGAGATCGACATTTTCCACCGTCATCCACGCCTGCAGCGTGCCGGCGGTCAGCGCCAGCGGCAGGCCTGAAGCAAAGCCAAGCAACAGTAAAACGGCGGCGTTTCGTTGAGTGAAGATGCGAAGATAGTGATTCATGCTGACCCTGAAGCGATGCCCGGCGGCGCGCCGGGCATGCATATAGTGCGGCGGATTAGTGCGCGTTCTGCTTGATGAAGTTGTTGATGCCGGTGTCCTGCGCCATATCGGCGATCACGTCGCCCAGCGTCGAGTTCACTGCTTTGGTGATTTTGTCATTGGTCGCGCTGAAGGCGCCTTCTACGCTATAGGTCTGGCGATAGTTCTTCACCTGCTTGTTGCCGTTCTTCGCGGTGGCGATAATCGAGATATCCGCTTTGGTGGTGATGCTGTAGCGTACGTTGCCCTGGGTCACGTCCGCATAGAGGTTGTTTACCACGATCTGCAGATCGACGGCGCCTTCCGGCCCGATCATATAGCCGCGCGCGGTCATCTGTTTCTCCAGCACTTCCTGCAGCAGGAAGCGCAGATCGCGGGATGGCGTCAGGGTAACCAGCTGGCCGTCGCGGTTGACTTTCGCCAGTGCCTGATCGCTGCGCTGATCGGCGCCGTTGATGCTGACGGTCACGCCCATCAGACTCGGATCCTGCTGCGGCAGCTCGATTTTCGGCTGAATGGTCAACGTATTGCTGTTGGTGGCGCAGCCGGCCAAAATGAAGGCGGCCAGCAGGGGAAATAACAGTTTTTTCAACATACTTATTCTCGTTAATGTTGTGGGTTGGTTTGCAAAAACTGCGGCCATCATAGCATTGCGCGGCAGTGAAAAAAGCCCTTGCGAAGGGGAAATTCGCGCTAACCGCCTTTTTTATACGCTAAGAAAAATCCAGGCATTGACCCGCAGTCGCGCTGCGCTATCATGCCGGTCGGCTTAGACGGCGGCGGAAATATTTTCACACATTTGTGCGGATGCGTCTGAAAACCTACTAATATTTAACCAGATGGGGCACAGCGCTCGCCATTGAGGAAAGAGACAATGATTCGCGAACAGATCGAAGAGAAGCTGCGCCTGGCTTTTGAGCCGGCTCATCTGGAAGTGCATGACGAAAGCTATCGTCATAATGTCCCGGCGGGTTCCGAAAGCCACTTCAAGGTGGTTATCGTCAGCGACGTATTCGCAGGTCAGCGCTTTCTGGCGCGCCACCGGGCGATTTACGGCGAGCTCGCCGCCGAGCTGGCAGGCAGCGTTCACGCGCTGGCGCTGCATACCTATACCCTGAAAGAGTGGGAGGGATTGCAGGATACCGTGCTCGCCTCGCCAAACTGCCGCGGCGCCGGCACCCTCGCCTGATCTCCTCCCGCTTTTGAAAAACGGCCTGCGGGCCGTTTTTTTTCATTATTTAGCGATAAACGCGATCTCCGGCGCAAAAAAGCAGCAAAGCCGCTAAAAAGTGGTGAGTTTCCAGCCTCGACTCACCAGGGCGATGCCGCTATAATGCTGCGTCTATTTTTCCGGAATGTCTTCGGGACGCTTCTGGTGACAGGGATCAGGTTCTCTTAATGGAAGCCGTCCCGGTTGTTGGATACGGCGCATTGCATAATGTGTGGTGTCTGAAGTTGACCGAGCACGCGATTTTTTGAGGTAACAAGATGACAGTTTCAGTAGAAACCACGCAGGGTCTGGGCCGTCGCATTACGATTACTGTCCCCGCTGACAGCATCGAAAGCGCAGTGAAGAAAGAACTGGTGGAAGTGGCGAAAAAAGTCCGTATCGATGGTTTCCGTAAAGGCAAAGTGCCGGCCAATATCATCGCACAGCGCTATGGCGCTTCTGTTCGCCAGGACGTGCTGGGCGAGCTGATGACGCGCAACTTCGTTGACGCCATCATCAAAGAAAAAATCAATCCGGCTGGCGCGCCGAACTACGTGCCGGGCGAGTATAAAGAAGGCGAAGATTTCACCTACGCGGTCGAGTTCGAAGTCTATCCGGAAGTTGAACTGCAGGGTCTGGACAGCATCGAAGTTGAAAAACCGCTGGTGGAAGTGACCGACGCAGACGTCGACGCCATGCTGGACACCCTGCGCAAGCAGCAGGCTAACTGGAAAGAGAGCGATGCGGCGGCAACGGCTGAAGATCGCGCGACCATCGACTTCAGCGGTTCAGTTGACGGCGAAGAGTTCGAAGGCGGCAAAGCCTCTGACTTCGTGCTGGCGATGGGCCAGGGCCGTATGATCCCGGGCTTCGAAGAGGGCATCGTGGGTCATAAAGCGGGCGAAACCTTCACTATCGACGTGAAATTCCCGGAAGACTACCACGCGGAAAACCTGAAAGGGAAAGACGCGAAGTTCGACATCGTGCTGAAGAAAGTTGAAACGCGCGAACTGCCGGAGCTGACTGAAGAGTTCATCAAGCGTTTCGGCGTGGAAGATGGTTCTATCGACGGCCTGCGCGCTGAAGTACGTAAAAACATGGACCGCGAGCTGAAAGGCGCTATCCGCAACCGCGTGAAAACGCAGGCGATCGACGGCCTGGTGAAAGCCAACGACATCGACGTGCCGGCTGCGCTGATCGACAGCGAAATCGACGTACTGCGTCGCCAGGCTGCGCAGCGCTTCGGCGGCAACGAGAAGCAAGCGCTGGAACTGCCGCGCGAGCTGTTTGAAGAGCAGGCGAAACGTCGCGTTGTTGTGGGTCTGCTGCTGGGCGAAGTAATTCGCACCCATGAGCTGAAGGCTGACGAAGCACGCGTTAACGCTCTGATCGAAGAGATGGCGTCCGCTTACGAAGATCCGCAGGAAGTAATCGAGTTCTACAGCAAAAACAACGAGCTGATGAACAACATGCGTAACGTCGCGCTCGAAGAGCAGGCGGTTGAAGCTGTTCTGGAAAAAGCGAAAGTGACTGAGAAAGCGACCAGCTTCCAGGAACTGATGAATCAGACCACCGCTGCCTGATCGCTGATTTAACCAGAAGTGCTAAGCCCGCGGCTGCAAAGTCGCGGGCTTTTTTGTTTTTCCGGCGCCATCGGCGCTCTTCCGCTGCTATTCGCTTAATAAACCGGCAAATTATTCACGTTGCGCTTTTTCCAGGTTAGCGAATAGAGAAAAGGTTGTTATGCTTGAAACAGCAGGGCAGTATCCCCAGATTGAGGGAGTATGCAGAAGAGAGTTAGACTGGCTGATTAACCGTCCTTGAAGGTGTCGGAAACGAAGCGGAGCTGCGCAGAACGCGCTCGCTTCAGAGAAAATCGGTACAGAATGTAGCCAATGAACTATATCCAGGAGACGGTAATGTCATACAGTGGCGATCGTGAATTTACTGCGCCGCGCAATGCGCTGGTGCCCATGGTGGTTGAACAGACTTCGCGCGGCGAGCGTTCCTACGACATCTATTCCCGCCTGCTGAAAGAGCGCGTCATCTTCCTGACCGGCCAGGTTGAAGATCACATGGCCAATCTGATCGTGGCGCAGATGCTGTTTCTGGAAGCGGAAAACCCTGAGAAAGATATCTATCTTTATATCAACTCCCCAGGCGGCGTGATCACCGCAGGCATGTCGATCTACGACACCATGAAGTTTATCAAGCCCGACGTCAGCACCATCTGTATGGGCCAGGCCTGTTCAATGGGCGCTTTCCTGCTGACTGCCGGCACTAAAGGCAAGCGCTTCTGCCTGCCGAACTCGCGCGTGATGATTCACCAGCCGCTGGGCGGCTATCAGGGCCAGGCGACCGACATTGAGATTCATGCGAAAGAGATTCTGAAAGTGAAACAGCGCATGAATGAGCTGATGGCGGAGCATACCGGCAAGTCGCTGGAAGAAATTGAGCGCGATACCGAGCGCGATCGTTTCCTCTCGGCGAGTGAAGCGGTAGAGTATGGTTTAGTCGACTCCGTCCTGACACATCGCGAATAAGACTCATCTGCCCGTCTCCTTACGCTATAGTTACTGGGAAACGGGTTTGAGTTGAATGAATATTGGCCGTGTTCGCACGGCCTGCGCCGTACGCCAGTATGGCCTGAGAACAAGAAGAGGTTAACTGATGACAGATAAGCGCAAAGACGGTTCAGGGAAGTTGCTGTACTGCTCTTTTTGCGGCAAAAGCCAGCATGAAGTGCGTAAGCTGATTGCCGGGCCGTCAGTGTATATCTGCGACGAATGTGTCGATCTGTGCAATGACATCATTCGCGAAGAGATTAAAGAAGTTGCCCCGCATCGCGAACGTAGCGCGCTGCCTACGCCGCACGAAATCCGCCATCACCTCGATGATTATGTTATCGGCCAGGAAAAGGCGAAAAAAGTGCTGGCGGTTGCGGTGTACAACCACTACAAACGCCTGCGCAACGGCGATACCAGCAATGGCATCGAGCTGGGCAAAAGCAACATTCTGCTGATTGGTCCGACCGGTAGCGGTAAAACCCTGCTGGCGGAGACGCTGGCGCGCCTGCTGGATGTGCCGTTCACCATGGCCGACGCCACCACGCTGACCGAAGCGGGCTACGTGGGCGAGGATGTGGAGAATATCATCCAGAAGCTGCTGCAGAAGTGCGACTACGACGTGCAGAAAGCGCAGCGCGGCATCGTCTATATCGATGAGATCGATAAAATCTCGCGTAAGTCGGATAACCCGTCTATTACGCGCGACGTCTCCGGCGAAGGCGTGCAGCAGGCGCTGCTGAAGCTGATTGAAGGCACCGTGGCGGCCGTTCCGCCGCAGGGCGGTCGCAAGCATCCGCAGCAGGAGTTTTTGCAGGTTGATACCTCTAAGATTCTGTTTATCTGCGGCGGCGCGTTCGCGGGCCTGGATAAAGTGATCTCCCAGCGCGTGGAAACCGGCTCCGGTATCGGTTTTGGCGCAACGGTAAAAGGCAAGTCGGAAAAAGCGAGCGAAGGCGAGCTGCTCTCTCAGGTTGAACCTGAAGATCTGATCAAATTCGGCCTGATTCCAGAGTTCATTGGTCGTCTGCCGGTGGTCGCGACGCTCAACGAGCTGAGCGAAGAAGCGCTGATCCAGATCCTGCGCGAGCCGAAAAACGCCCTGACCAAACAGTACCAGGCGTTGTTCAACCTGGAAGGGGTCGAGCTGGAGTTCCGCGACGAAGCCCTGACCGCCATCGCCAAAAAAGCGATGTCGCGTAAGACCGGCGCCCGCGGCCTGCGTTCTATCGTTGAAGGCGCGCTGCTGGAAACCATGTATGACCTGCCTTCTATGGAAGACGTAGAAAAAGTGGTGATCGACGAGTCGGTTATCGAAGGCCAGTCAGAGCCGATGCTTATCTACGGCAAGCATGAAGCCCAGGCGTCTGGCGAATAATTCGCCAGCGTAAGGGCGTTGATATTATTAAAAAAGGGGAAAATTCTTTCCCCTTTTGTTTTTCTCGCTCTCATGACGTTGAATGTCGAACGATCATCCCCATATACTCATAATCCTGTGGGTTTAACTGCACATTCCCTGCATTATGCGGTGCCCATCACCTGGCGGACACTAACTAAGAGAGAGCTCTATGAATCCTGAGCGTTCTGAACGCATTGAAATCCCCGTGTTGCCTCTGCGCGACGTGGTGGTTTATCCGCACATGGTAATTCCGTTGTTTGTTGGTCGGGAAAAATCGATTCGTTGCCTCGAAGCGGCGATGGATCATGACAAGAAGATCATGCTGGTTGCCCAGAAAGAGGCTTCAACGGATGAACCTGGCATTAACGATCTCTTCTCTGTAGGGACCGTAGCCTCAGTGCTGCAGATGCTGAAACTGCCTGACGGCACCGTCAAAGTTTTAGTCGAAGGGCTGCAGCGCGCGCATATCACTACCCTGGCGGATAATGGCGACCATTTTACCGCGCAGGCGGAATACCTGATCTCGCCGGAAATCGAAGAGCGCGAACAGGAAGTGCTGGTACGGACGGCGATCAATCAGTTTGAAGGCTATATCAAGCTGAACAAAAAGATCCCGCCGGAAGTGCTGACCTCGCTGAACAATATCGACGATGCGGCGCGCCTCGCCGACACCGTTGCGGCCCATATGCCGCTGAAATTAGCCGATAAACAGTCGGTGCTGGAGATGTCGGACGTGAACGAGCGTCTGGAATATCTCATGGCGATGATGGAGTCGGAAATCGATCTGCTGCAGGTTGAGAAGCGCATTCGCAACCGCGTGAAAAAGCAGATGGAGAAGAGCCAGCGCGAGTACTATCTGAATGAGCAGATGAAGGCGATTCAGAAAGAGCTGGGCGAAATGGACGACGTACCGGATGAGTACGAAGCCCTGAAGCGCAAAATCGACGCGGCGAAAATGCCGACCGAAGCGCGTGAAAAAGCCGAAGCCGAGCTGCAGAAATTAAAAATGATGTCGCCGATGTCCGCCGAAGCGACGGTGGTACGCGGCTATATCGACTGGATGGTCCAGGTGCCGTGGAACGCGCGTAGCAAGGTGAAAAAAGACCTGCGCAAGGCCCAGGAGACGCTGGACACCGACCACTACGGCCTGGAGCGCGTCAAAGACCGCATTCTGGAATACCTCGCCGTGCAGAGCCGCGTCAGCAAAATTAAAGGCCCGATCCTCTGCCTGGTTGGACCGCCGGGCGTGGGTAAAACCTCGCTGGGTCAGTCGATCGCCAAGGCGACCGGCCGTAAGTATGTGCGTATGGCGCTGGGCGGCGTGCGTGACGAAGCGGAAATTCGCGGTCACCGCCGCACCTACATCGGCTCTATGCCAGGCAAGCTGATCCAGAAAATGGCGAAGGTCGGGGTGAAAAACCCGCTGTTCCTGCTGGACGAGATCGACAAAATGTCATCCGACATGCGCGGCGATCCTGCTTCCGCGCTGCTGGAAGTGCTCGATCCCGAGCAGAACATCGCCTTTAACGATCACTACCTCGAAGTCGATTACGATCTCTCCGACGTGATGTTCGTTGCCACCTCCAACTCCATGAACATTCCGGCGCCGCTGCTGGACCGTATGGAAGTCATTCGCCTCTCTGGTTACACCGAGGATGAGAAGCTCAATATCGCCAAACAGCATCTGCTGCCGAAGCAGATTGAGCGTAACGCCCTGAAAGAGAGCGAAATCACGGTGGAAGACAGCGCCATCGTCGGCATCATCCGCTACTACACGCGCGAAGCGGGCGTGCGTAGCCTGGAGCGCGAACTGTCGAAGCTGTGCCGTAAAGCGGTGAAAACGCTGCTGCTGAATAAAGAGCAGAAGCACATCACCATCAACGGTGACAACCTTAAGGATTACCTGGGCGTACAGCGCTTCGACTATGGCCGCGCCGAAAGCGAAAACCGCGTTGGCCAGGTGACCGGCCTCGCATGGACCGAAGTGGGCGGCGATCTGCTGACCATCGAAACCGCCTGCGTGCCGGGCAAAGGCAAGCTGACCTACACCGGTTCGCTCGGCGAGGTGATGCAGGAGTCGATCCAGGCGGCGCTGACCGTGGTGCGTGCGCGCGCCGAGAAGCTGGGCATCAACGGCGATTTCTACGAGAAGCGCGACATCCACGTTCACGTGCCGGAAGGCGCGACGCCGAAGGATGGCCCGAGCGCCGGTATCGCGATGTGCACCGCGCTGGTCTCCTGTCTGACCGGCAACCCGGTGCGTTCCGACGTGGCGATGACCGGCGAGATCACTTTGCGCGGCCAGGTGCTGCCGATCGGCGGCCTGAAAGAGAAGCTGCTGGCGGCCCATCGCGGCGGCATTAAAGTGGTGCTGATCCCGGACGATAATAAACGCGACCTGGAAGAGATTCCGGCCAACGTTATCGCCGATCTGGAGATCCATCCGGTGAAACGCATCGAAGAAGTTTTAGGCCTTGCGCTGGAAAACGCCCCTTACGGCATGCAGGTTGCTACCGCAAAATAGTGATTAGCGACATAAAGCATTAAAAAGCGAAGCTGGCAGGCCAATGAGCGCTTGCCAGCTTTTTTTAGTGCCGTTAATTTAGGGGGCTGCGGATTCAGCGATTAAGATGAATTCCGTTGTTTCGCCTCAACAGGCTTGATATAACGTGCTGCGCATTCGTATCCGCCAGGACGCGCGGATGTGAAGTGAAATAATAAAAGAGGGGATGAAGAGAGTGAATAAGTCACAGTTGATCGACAAAATTGCTGCAGACGCTGACATTTCTAAAGCAGCAGCGGGACGTGTTTTGGACGCATTCACCAGTTCTGTTTCCGACGCGCTGAAAGGCGGCGACGAAGTGGCTCTGGTGGGCTTTGGCACTTTCTCCGTACGCGAACGTGCCGCACGTACCGGCCGCAACCCGCAGACCGGCAAAGAGATCACCATTGCCGCTGGCAAAGTGCCGGGCTTCCGCGCCGGTAAAGCGCTGAAAGACGCTGTCAACGCATGACATCGCACCCGTCCGCAGAAGCATTTTCTTCCGTGGACTAGAGGACGGTTCATGCGTTCTCATGTAACATACGGGCACATCAAATTTGATGTGCCTTTTTTATTCGGATCCGGGGATAAATCGCGCTAAGACTTGTCTCAACAGGAGTGAAGCTGCCAGGCTAAACGGCAGTTGCGTAACGACCTTTATCCGACAGGCGTTGCGCCCGAGGTTTATATCCACACTACAGCGGAGCGTTGTCATACCATGATGGACAATTTACGCGCGGCGTCGAATCATGTCGTGCTCAAGGTTATTTTGGGGTTGATTATTCTCTCCTTCGTGCTGACCGGCGTTGGCAACTACCTTATCGGCGGCGGCAGCGATTACGCCGCTAAAGTCAACGGACAGGAAATCAGCCGCGCGCAGCTCGACCAGGCGTTCAACAACGAGCGCAGCCGCCAGCAGCAGATGCTGGGCGATCAGTTCTCGCAGCTTGCCGGCAACGACGGCTTCATGCAGCAGATGCGTCAGCAGGCGCTGTCGCAGCTGGTGGATCAGGCGCTGCTCGATCAGTACATCAACGACCTCCACATTACTATCAGCGACGATCAGGTCAAGCAGGCGATCTTCGCCCAGCAGGCGTTCCAGACCAACGGCAAGTTCGACAACGCGAAATATAACGCTCTGCTGAGCAGCATGGGCTTTACCGCCGATCGCTATGCGGAAGCGCTGCGCAAGCAGCTGGCGACCCAGCAGCTGATCAACGCCGTCGCTAATACCGACTTTATGCTGAAAGGCGAAACCAGCAAGCTGGTGGATCTGGTGTCGCAGAAGCGCGACATTCGTCAGGCGACTATCGACGTCAACGCGCTGGCGGCGAAACAAACCGCGACGGCCGACGAGATCGCGCAATACTATCAGCAGCATAAAAACAACTTTATGGCGCCGGAGCAGTTCCGCGTCAGCTACATCAAAATGGATGCCGCCAGCATGCAGGCCAGCGTTAGCGACGCCGACATTCAGAGCTGGTACGACCAACATAAAGCGGACTACACCCAGCCGCAGCGTAACCGCTACAGCGTCATCCAGACCAAAACCGAGGCGGATGCCAGCGCCGTGCTGGCGCAGCTGAAGGGCGGGGCGGACTTCGCCGCGCTGGCGAAAAGCAAATCGATCGATCCCATCTCTGCGCGCAAGGGCGGCGATATGGGCTGGCTTGAGCCGGCCACCACGCCGGACGAGCTGAAAAACGCCGGACTGACGCAGAAGGGCCAGCTTTCGGGCGTGATTAAATCGTCGGTCGGCTTCCTTGTGGTGCGTCTGGACGATATCCAGCCGGAACAGATCAAACCGCTGGCCGAAGTGCGCGACGCGGTGGCCGACAAAGCGAAGCAGGAGAAAGCGGTCGACGCTTTCTACCAGCAGCAGCAGAAAGTGAGCGAAGCGGCGAGCAACGACAATGAGTCGCTGGCTGGCGCTGCGCAGGCTTCCGGCCTGAAAGTGGTTGAAACCGGCTGGTTCAGCCGTGACAGCGTGCCGCAGGAGCTCAACTTCGACGCGGTGAAAAACGCCATTTTTAACGGCGGCCTGACCGGCCAGAACGGTGCGCCAGGCAACAACTCCGACGTGATTACCGTGGATGGCGACCGCGCGTTCGTGCTGCGCATCAGCGAGCACAAACCTGAAGCGATTAAACCGCTGGATGAGGTGAAAGCGCAGATTGCCGACACGCTGAAGCACGATAAAGCGGAACAGCAGGCGAAGGCGCAGGCGGACAAACTGCTGGCCGATCTCAAAGCGGGCAAACAGGATGCGCTGAACGCAGCCGGTCTGACGCTGAGCGCCAGCAAAACCGTCGACCGCAACAGCCAGGATCCGGTCGCGCAAACCGCCTTCAATCTGCCGCAGCCCGTTGACGGTAAAGCGTCGTGGGGCATGAGCGAAGATATGCAGGGCAATGTGGTGCTGGTGGCGCTGGACAAGGTCAGCAGCGGTACGCTGCCGCAGGAGCAGGTAGACGAAATGATTAAGGGCGTGACGCAGAACAACGCGCAGCTGGCGTTCGAAGCGCTGCTCGCAAATCTGCGCAAAGAAGCCAAAATTAAATACGGCGCGGCAGCGCAAATGCAGTAACGCTCGCAAAAAAGTGTTTTGCAGTGAAAACCGAAAAGGCCGCTTGCGCGGCCTTTTCCATTTCTGGATGTTGCCTTTTGAGGCCTTCTCTCTTCTCTGTCACGCTCTCCTTGCTGTTAAACATAAGGAGAAACAGAGCATGTCTAAATCACTATTGTCCGTTCTTTGCTTTACCCTCGCGCTTGGCGGCGCACTCGGCTATTCCAGCGTGACGGCGGCGGAAACCGCAGGCGAAACGCCGACTGCCCAGGCCGCGCAGGCGGCAGGCGAAAAAATCAGCATTAACGAGGCGACCGCCGAGCAGCTGTCGGCGGCGATGAACGGCGTCGGGCTGAAAAAGGCGCAGGCGATTGTCAGCTACCGCGAGCAGTACGGGCCGTTTACCGCCGTCGAACAGCTAAAGGAGGTGCCGGGCATCGGCAATTCGCTTATCGAACGTAACGCAGGGCGGCTGAAACTGTGAGCTAAGGCGCAACCCTGACGCTTTTGCCGCGCGGCAAAAAGGCTTTTGCTACGCTAAAGAGGTCATACCAGTTAGGTCCTCTTTAACGACAGGAGATGTCAGGCATGCAGACCACGATTAAAGTTCGCGGCTATCACCTCGACGTGTATCAGCACGTCAACAATGCGCGCTATCTGGAGTTTCTGGAAGAGGCGCGCTGGCAGTGGCTCGAAGAGGCGGACGCGTTCAACTGGCTGCAGCAGCAGCAGCTGGCGTTCGTGGTGGTGAATATCAATATCAACTATCGTCGCCCGGCTGTGCTGGGCGACGTTCTGGCAATACACAGTGAAATGACGCAGCTGAACGGAAAAAGCGGCGTGATTACCCAGCGCGTAACGCTGGCGGGGAGCGAAACTTTGGTGGCGGATGCGGCGCTGACCTTTGTCTGCATCGATCTGCGCACGCAGAAAGCGGTCGCGCTGGAGAGCGAGCTGCGCGCGCGGCTTGAGGCTTTCTCCGTCTGAGTCAACAGCGCGGCGCATCTGTGCGGCGCCGCGCCGATATCAGATCAGGCCGCTTTTGCTTTTCATCGCCGCCATCACGGCGTCGCGATCGGCGAGATAGTCGTTCAGGCCGCGTGCGCGCAGATGACAGGCGGCGCATTCGCCGCAGCCGTCGCCCTTGACGCCGTTATAGCAGGTCAGCGTTTCTTCGCGTACCAGCGTCAGGCTTTGCCAGTAGTCGGCCAGCGCCCAGGTCTCTGCTTTATTGAGCCACATCAGCGGGGTTTCAAAACGCACCTCGCGCGCCATGCCGAGGCTGACCGCGTGGTTCAGCGCTTTAACGAACTCGTCGCGGCAGTCGGGATAGCCGGAAAAATCGGTTTCGCAGACGCCGGTGATGACAGCCTCCGCCTCGACCTGATACGCGTAAACCGAGGCGAGGGTCAGAAACAGAATATTGCGTCCCGGCACAAAGGTGCTCGGCAGGCCGCTGGCGGCGGGATCATAAGAGGGAACCGGAATGTTGTCGCGGGTCAGGCTGCTTACCGCCAGCTCGTTCAGCAGAGTGACGTCGAGCACCTTATGGGCGCGAGCGCCCAGCTTCAGCGCCAGCGCGCGGGCGACCTCGATCTCTTCGCGATGGCGCTGGCCGTAGTCGAAGGTGACGCAGTGCACTTCGTCATACTGCTGCAACGCCTGGATCAGGCAGGTGGTGGAATCTTGTCCACCGCTAAAGACTACAACGGCTCGTTTCATCATTTTGTCCTGGTCGAAAATTTTGCGTCTATGGTAATCACTCTCCCGCCCGCTGAACAGCGGGAAGCGCGCCTTCACGCCGTCAGCGGCGGCGGAACCCAGGCGCGGCTGAAGTCGAACCAGCCAAGGGTATTAAGCTGGATGCCCTCTACGCCTGGGGGCGCGAAGATTTGATAGCGATAGTTGAACAGCGGCAGCAGCAGCCCGTCGCGCATCAGATTGTGGTAGAGCTGGTGCAGTGCGGCACGGCGCGCCCCGCCGTCGGCCAGCCGCTGTATCCTCGACAGCTGCTGACGAAGATGCTGGCTGGTTTCCGCAGGCCACAACCGATCGATCTCCAGCCAGCTTGCCAGCGTAAAAAGCGGCGCGTCGCCGATCAGCCGGTCGCCCATCACCAGATCGGCCTGCGCCAGATCCTCGCTGTTCTGCCAGCTTTTTACGTCGTGAAAGATCAGGGTGAGCTCACAGCCCTCCGCCCGCAATAGCTCGCGCAGCGCCTGCGCCATCTCATGCAGTTCGACCGGCAGCTGGTAGTGCAGCGTCAGGCGCGGCGGCAGATGCGGCGCCTCATCCTCCACCTGCGGCACCGGCCAGCCCGGCAGCAGCTCTTTGCTCGGCGTAATCAGCCCTTCTTCCAGCGGCAGCTGCGCAACGATGCCGCTTTGCTGTAGCAGGCGGAGCAGACGACGCGCCTGCGCCGGGCTAAAACCGGCGCGCGGACGACAGGCGAGGTAGCAAAAGCCGAGGCTGATGCTGCGACTGACCGGACGCAGCGACGCCAGATCCGCCGCATCGCCAATGGCGATCTGCACCGGATGACGGCAGCTGGTGCCGAGTGCACGATCGAACAGCGTCGGCGTAATCCAGTACTCAACGGCCTGCATCAGCGGCAGCTGCAGGTGACAGCGCGTATGGCTCTCGATACGCACCAGTTCGGGCGTAAAGTGCGCCAGCTTCCAGGGGCCGCTGCCGAGGCGCGGCTGCTGCGGATGGGGCAGCAAACAGAGCTGATGCGCCAGTCGCCAGGGCAGCCAGTAGTCGCTGCGGCTCAGCCGAAAGCGCAGCGCCAGCGGATGCGGCGCGTCTACGCTTGCGACGTCCGCCAGCAGGCGCTGCGCGCGCGCGTCCTGCAAAATGCGCTGAAACTGCTCGACCAGCTGCGCGGCCTGAAGCGGCTCGTCGTTATGCCAGAACAGCTGCGGACGCAGCCAGAACAGCCAGACGCGCCCCTCGTCGGCGTGCTGCCAGTGATGCGCCAGATCGCCGACCGGCTCATCCGCTTCGAATCGCGTCAGGCCGGAAAAGAGCTGACGCGCCAGGTGCTGTTCGGCGCGCCCGACAATCTGCAGCGGCGCGACGGAATCGAGCGGACGATAGTAGGGAATGCGCAGCACAGGGGCGTCGTTTTGCCACTGGCCGCCCATCAGCGGACGCAGCAGATCCACCAGCCGCTCCGGCGCCATATCCAGCACCTGCAGCGCTTCGGCGGCATTTCCCGCCTGCAGCTGCGTCTGCAGCAGCTGTTGCCGCAGCTGTTCGGGCGATCGAAGAAAGGTCAACGTGCCCAGCCTGCCGCGCCCCGATTCGCCCTGCCAGCGCAGCCAGCCTGCATGCTGCCACTGCGACAGCAGGGTGCGCAGGTGACGATCGCTGCAAAAGCAGCGGCTGGCCATCTCGGCCACGCAGGTCTGTTGGGGGGCGCCCTGGCTCAGCTGCCACAGACGCTGAAACTGATTAAGGCGATTAAGCTGGCGCATAGAAAACCCGGAACAGTTTTCGAAAAGTATTCACTATTAGTTCCGGGATTGCCAGGCGATAGTGAATGCTGATTTATCAACGGGAGAGAGCAATGGCGCGACTTGCCGCATTTGATATGGACGGCACGCTGCTGCTGCCCAGCCATCAGCTGGGCCAGCAGACGTTAAACAGTTTGCTGGCGCTGCATCAGCGCGACGTACAGCTGGCCTTCGCCACCGGTCGTCACCTGCTGGAGATGCAGATCCTGCGGCAGCGCATCACGCTGCCCGCGTGGCTGATCACCGGCAACGGCACGCGCGTGCACGATCTGGACGGCAATCTGCTATTCGCCAGCGATCTCTCGCCATCGGTGGCGGAAGAGGTGCTGCACAGCCGCTGGGATAGCGCCGCCACGGTGCACGTTTTCAACGACGACGGCTGGTTTACCGACGTGCCGGTGCCGCAGATGCTGCAGGCGCACGCGCTGAGCGGCTTTCGCTATCAGCTGCGCGACCTGAAAAGCATTCCCGCGCACCAGGTCACCAAAATCTGCTTCGTCGAGAGTCACGACCGGCTTTGCCAGCTGAAGACGCAGCTGGAGGCGGCGCTCGGCGACCGCGCCCATATCTGTTTCTCGGCGCTCGACTGTCTGGAGGTGTTGCCGCTCAACTGCAACAAAGGCAGCGCGCTCGCCATGCTGTGTCAGCATCTTTCGCTGCCGCTGGCGGAGTGCATGGCCTTCGGCGACGCCATGAACGACCGCGAAATGCTGGGACTGGTGGGGAAAGGGTTTGTGATGGGCAACGCCATGAGCCAGCTCAAGTCCGCGCTGCCCCATTTGCCGGTTATCGGCCATTGCGAGACACAGGCGGTGTCTCACTATTTAGATCACTGGATGGCGACGCCGCACCTCGCGTATTCCCCCGAATGCTGAGGATTACAGTGAAGCGGACAGGGAGTCCGCGATTTTATTCCAGCTCGCGCTGCCAGCGGCTGATATCGCCAAACTGCCGCGTGACCCAGCCTTCATCGTAATAGCTGTCGGGATAGCGCTCGCCGCTGTCGCACATCAGCGTCACCAGCGCGCCCCGTTCGCCGTTCGCCCGCATCCGCTTCGCCACCTGCATCATGCCCCAGAAATTGGTGCCGGTTGAGGCGCCTGGCTTACGGCCGATAATGTGCGCCAGCTTCAGCATCGCCGCCAGCGTGGCGCCGTCCGGCACTTTCATCATTTCGTCAATCACGTCGGGCATAAAAGAGGGCTCGACGCGCGGACGACCGATGCCTTCGATCTGGCTGCCGCGCGGGCTGCGCAGCGTCGCGTCGCGGCTGTGCCAGTAATCGTAAAACACCGAGTGCTCGGGATCGACCACCAGCAGCCGCGTGGCAAAGCCCTGATAGCGAATATAGCGGCCCAGCGTCGCCGAGGTGCCGCCGGTGCCGGCGCCCATAATAAGCGTATGCGGCACGGGACAAGGCTCGAGCGCCATCTGGCGGAAAATACTCTCGGCGATGTTATTATTGCCGCGCCAGTCGGTGGCGCGCTCGGCGTAGGTAAACTGATCCATAAAATGGCCGTCCAGCTCCCGCGCCAGCTCCATTGAGGCGCTGTAAAGCTCGCACGGGTCGGCGACGAAGTGGCACTGGCCGCCATAGAACTCAATCTGCTCGATTTTGCGCTTCGCGGTGCTCGCCGGCATGACGGCGATAAAGGGCAGGCCGAGCAGCTGAGCGAAATAGGCCTCCGAGACCGCGGTGCTGCCGGAAGAGGCCTCGATCACCGGCCTGTTCTCGTTGATCCAGCCGTTCGCCAGCCCGTAAAGAAACAGCGAGCGCGCCAGCCGATGCTTCAGGCTGCCGCTGGGATGGGTGCTCTCATCTTTCAGATAGAAATCGATGCCGGGATAATCCGCCAGGCGAAAGCGAATCAGGTGGGTTTCGGCGGAGCGCTGAAAGTCCGCGTTGATTTCATTAATGGCGTGGCGAGTCCAGTTACTCATGATGCGATTCCGGCTGAAAAGATGGGCTGATTGTAAGGCACGCGTAGGAAAAAGAGTTGGCTTTATTCTCGCTATAATGGCGTATCTGGAGAAAAATATTCTCCCGAGGAGAGAAATGTTAGATAAAACTGACCGTCATTTACTTGATTTGCTGCAGCGGGACTGCACGCTATCGCTGCAGGCGCTGGCGGACGCCGTTAACCTCACTACCACGCCGTGCTGGAAGCGACTGAAAAAGCTGGAGGATGACGGTATCATCCGTGCACGCGTCGCGCTGCTGGATGCGGAAAAGCTCGGCCTCGCGCTGACCGCCTTTATGTTCGTTAAAACGCAGCAGCACAGCCGCGAATGGTATCAGCGCTTCGTCACGGCGGTGCAGGAGATGCCTGAGGTGCTAGCGTTCTACCGCACGGCGGGCGAGTTCGACTATCTGCTGCGCATTCAGGTTGCGGATATGAAACGCTACGATGACTTTTACAAGCGTCTGGTCAACAGCGTGCCGGGCCTGATCGACGTCACCTCCAGCTTCGCCATGGAGGAGATCAAATACACCACGGCGTTACCCGTTGCCCCCTGAGGCAAAAGAAAGAGAAGAGCGTAGTGCGACTATTTAGCCAGTTAAGTTGGTATTTTATCCGCGAGTGGCGACGCTATCTGGGCGCGATCACTCTCCTGATCGTTATCGCTATCCTGCAGCTGCTGCCGCCGCATCTGGTGGGTGTAATCGTTGATGGCGTCACGCATCACACCATGAGCGGGCGCACTATTATGATGTGGATCGGCGTGATGCTGGTCACCGCCGTGGCGACCTATCTGCTGCGCTACGTCTGGCGCGTGCTGCTGTTCGGCGCCTCCTATCAGCTTGCTGTCGAACTGCGCGAAGATTTCTATCGCCAGCTCAGCCGTCAGCATCCCGCTTTTTACCTGCGTCATCGCACCGGCGATCTTATCGCACGCGCCACTAACGACGTGGATCGCGTGGTGTTCGCCGCCGGCGAAGGGGTGCTGACGCTGGTGGATTCGCTGGTGATGGGCTGCGTGGTGCTGCTGGTGATGAGCCTGCAGATCAGCTGGCAGCTGACGCTGCTGTCGCTGGTGCCGATGCCGATCATGGCGCTGTTTATCCACCGCTACGGCAACCAGCTGCATGACCGTTTTAAGCTGGCGCAGGCGGCTTTCTCCAGCCTGAACGACCAGACGCAGGAGAGCCTGACCAGCATCCGCATGATTAAGGCGTTTGGCCTGGAGTCGCACCAGTCGGATCAGTTCTCCGCTTTTGCGCGCGATACCGGCGCGAAAAACCTGCGCGTGGCGCGCGTCGACGCCCGTTTCGACCCGACCATCTATATCGCTATCGGCTTCTCGAACCTGCTGGCGATCGGCGGCGGCAGCTGGATGGTGTGGCACGACCAGCTGACGCTCGGTCAGCTCACCAGCTTTGTGATGTATCTCGGCCTGATGATCTGGCCGATGCTGGCGCTGGCATGGATGTTCAACATCGTCGAGCGCGGCAGCGCCGCCTGGAGCCGCATCGGCGCGCTGCTGGCGGAAGCGCCTGCGGTCAAGGATGGCGAAAGGGAGCCACCGGCGGAAGCGGGCGTGCTGCAGGCTTCGATCCGCGAGTTTCGCTATCCGGCCAGCGCCGCGCCGGTGCTGCGCAACCTCAACTTTGCGCTGAAGCCCGGACAGATGCTGGGCTTGTGCGGCCCAACCGGCAGCGGAAAAAGCACGCTGCTCAGCCTGCTGCAGCGCCATTTCGATATCGACCAGGGGGATATTCGCTACCACGACATTCCCCTGACGCAGCTGCGCATCGACAGCTGGCGCAGCCGGCTGGCGGTCGTCAGTCAGACGCCATTCCTCTTCTCCGACAGCGTGGCGAGCAATATCGCGCTGGGCAAGCCCGACGTCACTCAGGAGGAGATTGAGCGCGCGGCGAAGCTGGCCTGCGTGCATGAGGATATCCTGCGGCTGCCGCAGGGTTACGCCACCGAAGTGGGCGAACGCGGCGTGATGCTTTCCGGCGGCCAGAAGCAGCGGCTATCAATTGCGCGCGCGCTGCTGCTCGACGCGGAGATCCTGATCCTCGACGACGCCCTGTCGGCGGTCGACGGCCGCACCGAGCACGATATTCTGCATAACCTGCGCCTCTGGGGCCGGGGCCGCACCCTGATTATCAGCGCACATCGCCTGTCGGCGCTGGCGGAAGCGAACGAAATTCTGGTGCTGCAGCAGGGCGAGATCGCCCAGCGCGGCAATCATGACGCGCTGGCGGCGCAGCCGGGCTGGTATCGCGATATGTATCGCTATCAACAGCTTGAGGCGGCGCTGGACGAAGACGAATCGGCAAAAGGAGCGCTCGATGGCGACCTCTAAACGCTTATGGCCAACGCTGAAGCGGCTGCTCGCCTACGGCAGGCCGTGGCGCAAATCGCTGGGCCTGGCGGTCGGTCTGCTCTGGATCGCCGCCGCGGCCGAGGTGACCGGACCGGTACTGGTCAGCTACTTTATCGATAACCTGGTGGCGAAGCACCAGATGCCCTGGGGCATCGTCGCCGGGCTGGTGACGGGCTTTATTCTGCTGCAGCTGCTGGCGGCAGGGCTGCACTATTTTCAGGCGCTACTGTTTAACCGCGCGGCGATCGGCGTAGTGCAGCAGCTGCGCAGCGACGTTATGGACGCGGCGCTGCGTCAGCCGCTCAGCGCCTTCGACACCCAGCCGGTTGGACAGATTATCTCGCGCGTCACCAACGATACCGAAGTGATCAGGGATCTTTACGTGACGGTGGTGGCCACGGTGCTGCGCAGCGCGGCGCTGATCGGCGCGATGATGGTGGCGATGTTCAGCCTCGACTGGCGCATGGCGCTGGTGGCGATGGCGATCTTTCCGCTGGTACTGACGGTGATGCTGATTTATCAGCGCTACAGCACGCCCATCGCGCGCCGCGTGCGCAGCTATCTGGCGGATATCAACAACGGCTTTAACGAAGTGATCAACGGTATGAGCGTGATCCAGCAGTTTCGCCAGCAGGCGCGCTTCGGCGAGCGCATGAGCCAGGCCAGCCGCTCGCACTATCAGGCGCGCATGCAGACGCTGCGGCTCGACGGTTTTCTGCTGCGTCCGCTGCTCAGCCTGTTTTCGGCGATGATCCTCTGCGGGCTGCTGATGCTGTTCAGCTTCTCCTCGCCGGGCATTTTCGAAGTCGGCGTGCTCTATGCCTTTATCACCTATCTTGGCCGTCTCAACGAACCGCTGATCGAACTCACGACACAGCAGTCGATGCTGCAGCAGGCGGTGGTGTCGGGCGAACGCATTTTCGAGCTGATGGATGCCACGCAGCAGCGCTACGGCAGCGACGATCGTCCACTGACTTCGGGACGCATCTCGCTGCGTCAGCTGAGTTTCGCCTATCGCGCCGATCGCGAGGTGCTGAGCGATATCAACCTTGAGGTGCCGGCGCGCAGTTTCGTGGCGCTGGTCGGCCATACCGGCAGCGGTAAAAGCACCCTCGCGAATTTGCTGATGGGCTACTATCCGGCGACGCGCGGCGAAATCTGGCTGGACGATCGTCCCATTGGTCAGCTCAGCCATCAGACGCTGCGTCGCGGCATCGCCATGGTGCAGCAGGATCCGGTGGTGCTGGCGGACAGCCTGCTGGCTAACGTGCGCCTCGGTCGCGATATCAGCGAAGAGGCAGTCTGGCAGGCGCTGGAGCAGGTGCAGCTCGCATCGCTGGCGCATGCGTTGCCAGACGGCATTCATACACGACTCGGCGAACAGGGCAATAACCTGTCGGTCGGGCAGAAGCAGCTGCTGGCGCTGGCGCGCGTGCTGGTGGAGATGCCGCAGATTCTTATCCTCGACGAGGCGACCGCCAATATCGACTCCGGCACCGAGCAGGCGATTCAGCAGACGCTGAGCAGACTGCGCCAGCACACGACGCTGGTGGTGATCGCCCATCGTCTGTCGACCATTACCGAGGCCGACACTATTCTGGTGCTGCATCGTGGTCAGGTGGTAGAGCAGGGCGATCACGCCGCGCTGCTGGCGCGACAGGGGCGCTACTGGCAGATGTATCAGCTGCAGCAGGCGGGCGATGAACTCGCGTCGGGCAAGGCGGTCGCTACCGTAGAGTAAATTGCACCTTTTTTGCGCGCATTTATCAGAATGTTCTCACTCTTTGCACTTCTTTGAGGCCACAAGCACCAAAGAAGTGCAGTTTATTTAGCTTCTGGTTTCGCTTTTCTTTTTCCACTCTCTTCTTTTGCCAATTCAGGCCGGGCCGGACTGCATTTATGCCGCGCCGCCTGCGCGTTTTCATTCCTGGCACAGCCTTTGCTTCTGTCTCTGCGTGTCTGAGGCGACTCACTTGTCTATTACCCGGAGGGGATGCAATGAAGCTGGTTACCGTGGTCATCAAACCGTTCAAACTGGAGGATGTGCGCGAAGCTCTCTCCTCTATCGGCATTCAGGGGCTGACCGTCTCTGAAGTTAAAGGGTTCGGTCGCCAGAAAGGCCATGCAGAGCTCTATCGCGGCGCCGAGTACAGCGTGAACTTTCTGCCCAAGGTCAAGATCGACGTCGCGATCGCCGACGACCAGCTCGACGAAGTGGTGGATGTGATCAGCAAAGCGGCCTATACCGGCAAGATCGGTGACGGCAAAATTTTTGTCGCCGAGCTGCAGCGCGTTATTCGTATTCGTACCGGTGAAACCGACGAAGCAGCGCTCTAATTTCGGCTACGTTATCTGATGGGATGGAAAAAAATGAATAAAGCACTCACCTTGTTGGGCCTCATCAGCCTGTCGCTGTTACCGTCGCTGGCGATGGCTGCGCCTGCCGTAGCGGATAAGGCCGACAACGCATTTATGATGATTTGCACCGCGCTGGTGCTGTTTATGACGATTCCAGGGATCGCGCTGTTTTACGGCGGTCTGATTCGCGGCAAAAACGTGCTCTCTATGCTGACGCAGGTGGCGGTGACTTTTGCACTGGTCTGCGTGCTGTGGATCGTGTACGGCTATTCGCTGGCCTTTAGCGAAGGCAACGCCTTCTTCGGCAGCTTCCAGTGGGCGATGCTGAAAAACATCGAGCTGAAAGCGGTAATGGGCAGTTTCTATCAGTATATCCACGTGGCGTTCCAGGCGTCGTTCGCCTGTATCACCGTGGGTCTGATCGTCGGCGCCATCGCCGAGCGTATTCGCTTCTCCGCCGTGCTGATTTTTGTCGGCGTGTGGGTAACGCTGGCCTATCTGCCGATTGCGCACATGGTCTGGGCGGGCGGTTTTCTTGCGCAGGATGGCGCGCTGGACTTCGCCGGCGGCACCGTGGTGCATATTAACGCCGCTATCGCGGGTCTGGTCGGCGCCTATCTGGTGGGCAAACGCGCCGGCTTCGGCAAAGAGGCGTTCAAACCGCATAATCTGCCGATGGTCTTCACCGGCACGGCGATCCTCTATGTGGGCTGGTTCGGCTTCAACGCCGGCTCCGCCTCCGCCGCTAACGAAATTGCCGCGCTGGCCTTCCTGAACACTGTGGTAGCGACCGCAGGCGCGGTGCTGTCATGGACCTTCGGCGAATGGGCGGTGCGCGGTAAACCGTCACTGTTGGGCGCCTGTTCGGGCTTTATCGCCGGCCTGGTGGCCATTACTCCGGCCTGCGGCTATGTGGGCGTCGGCGGCGCGCTGATTATCGGCCTGGTGGGCGGTCTGGCCGGGCTGTGGGGCGTGACCTCGCTGAAGAAAATGCTGCGCGTGGACGACCCGTGCGACGTCTTCGGCGTGCACGGCGTGTGCGGCATCGTCGGCTGTATCCTGACCGGCGTATTCGCCTCTTCTTCGCTGGGCGGCGTCGGCTATGCGGAAGGCGTCACCATGGGCCATCAGGTATGGGTGCAGCTGTTCAGCGTCGGCGTAACGATCGTCTGGTCTGCGGTGGTCGCCTTTATCGGCTTTAAGCTGGCGGATATGATTGTCGGCCTGCGCGTGCCGGAAGAGCAGGAGCGCGAAGGTCTGGACGTCAACAGCCACGGCGAGAACGCTTACAACCAGTAAGCTGCTGGGCAAGAAAAGCAGTGCGCTAAAAACAGAAAAACAAAAAGGGGCGACGATTCGCCCCTTATTTTTTGCTTTTGCGCGGCCTGATAGCTTATACGCTGCGCTGACGCATCACACCTTCCTGCACGGTCGAGGCGACCAGCACGCCCTGCTGGTTATAGAACTCGCCGCGCACAAAACCGCGCGCTCCGGAGGCCGAGGTGCTCACCACGCTGTAGAGCAGCCAGTCGCTGAAGTTGAACGGGCGGTGAAACCACATCGAATGGTCGATGGTAGCGACCTGCATATCCGCCTCAAGAAATCCTTTGCCGTGCGGCTGCAGCGCCACCGGCAGAAAGTTGAGATCGGAGGCGTAGCCCAGCAGGTACTGGTGAATGCGCAAATCGGCAGGCAGCCCGCCGTTGGCGCGGATCCAGACCTGACGTACCGGCTCGTCGACGCGGCCTTTCAGCGGATTGTGGATCTGAACCGGGCGTATCTCCAGCGGCCGCTCGGCGATAAACTTCTCCCGCACCTTTTCCGGCAGCAGATGCGCCATCTTTTGCGCCAGATCCTGCTCCGACGCCAGCGTCTCCGGGCCGGGCACTTCAGGCATCGCGTTTTGATGCTCGAAGCCGCTCTCGGGCGCCTGGAAAGAGGCGGTCATATAGAAAATAGGCTGCCCGTTCTGTACCGCGCTGACGCGGCGCGCGCTAAAGCTTTTGCCGTCGCGCAGGGTTTCCACATCGTAAATAATGCCTTTCTTGCTGTAGCCCGGCCGTAAAAAGTAGCTGTGGAAAGAGTGGATAATACGCTCTTCCGGCACGGTTTGTTTCGCCGCGTAGAGCGCCTGGCCGACCACCTGACCGCCAAACACCTGACGCAGTCCTAAATCCTCGCTCTGGCCGCGAAAGAGACCCTCTTCCAGCTTTTCCAGATTTAATAAATTCAGCAGATTTTGCAGCGCCTGGCTCATAGTGCAATCCTCACAAAGTTAACCCGCTCAGTGTGAAAGATCCGACCAGTTGCCGTCAATCAAAGAGTGCAGCGGACGCCATGCGGGGAGAGAGAGGAAATATCTGGATTTTATGCCAGGATTAACCACATAAGGCGAATGAAACCCCAGGCGATAAATTCGCAGCCGATAATCATAGTGATCAGATGGAGACGACATCAATGAAACTCTGGCAAGTGGTAAGTGGTATTACCTTGATTGCAGCTGCTGCAGGCTGTGCCGATCACAGCAAGCCGGTACCGGTACCGACGCTGGGCGCCAGCGCGGCAGGGCAACAGGCGGCGATTGCGCAGCCTAACGTGAGCGGTTCGGTCTATATTCGTCAGCGGATCGCATTGCCGCCTGACGCGGTGCTGACGGTCACGCTCTCCGACGCGACAGTATCCAACGCGCCGTCGAAAGTGCTGTCGCAGCGCGCTGTACACACGCAGGGCAAGCAGGCGCCGTTCCAGTTCGTGCTGCCGTTTAACCCGGCGGATATCCAGCCCAATGCGCGTATTCTGCTGAGCGCGGCTATTACCATCGACGGCAAGCTGGCCTTTATCACCGATTCGGTGAAACCGGTCATCAACCAGGGCGGCACCAAAGCGGAACTGCTGCTGGTGCCAGTACCGCAAACCGCGCTGCCTACGCAGCCCGGCGCGGTCAGCACTGTGCCCTCGACCTCGCCGACTCACGTCACGCCATCTTCCGCCGTGCCTGCACCAACCAGTCTGTAATCATCTCAGAGCGGGGCGGTTTCGCCCCGCTGTCAGGGCTGCCAGCGATAAACATCCAGCGCGACGCGCCCGTCGTCACTTATTTCAATGCCTTCCGCCGCCAGCGCGTCGCGTTGTCTTAACAAATCGTCGCCCTGTAGCGAAATGGTGCCGTGACGGTTAATGACGCGATGCCACGGCAGCCGACTGCCGACGGGCAAACGACGCAGTACGCCGCCCACCTGACGCGCCGCACGCGGCGAACCCGCCAGCCGGGCGATATCGCCATAGGTAGCGACTTTGCCTGGCGGAATAGCGGCCACGATGTGCCATATGCGCTGCTGAAAACTCTCTTGCGGATCCATAACGACCTTGCGCAGAAGCAAAAACGCTACTGTAGCACAGCCCTGCGGCCCTCTGGCGAGACGCATTGTTCAAGAAAACAACGGTCATCCGGTCGGCGCTTGCAATTGCCGGGGGCTTCCCTGATAATGCCCCCGCCTTCGAAAGAGGGCTTGTCAATGGAGGCTCTGTTGGTCCTCCCGCAATGCTAACTTGTGAACTCGGTCAGGTCCGGAAGGAAGCAGCCGCAGCAGGCGACGCGTGTGCCGGGATGTGGCTGGCAGGGCCTCCACCACTTTCTCCTCTCGGAAAATCCCCAGACGTCTCTCATAACCGCCACTCCATGGCCAGTTAAAGATTTATTCAGAATAAAGCGGGTGTGTTGTAGCTAAGAGGAAGGAAAAACAGTGTGTTAACGCACAAACTTCCATACCGAGCCAGGAACTTTATCGTAAAGCTTATTCATCGTCAGTTCAGCCAGACGATGATCGGCAGCGGAGTAAAATACCGCCAGTTCGTCATCGGATAATTCGTACTTATTCTTTTCAATCACGCGTTCGAGCGTATCGATCGAGCGGCAGCGTCTCAGCCGCATCAAATAATCAGTTTTAGTCAGATTTTTATCGTTCATAAATAAACCGGTCTCGTGTTTACCTAAATGGAGTGACTGGGTTGCTGAAGGAAAGCGCACTCTTCGCTAAAAAGATTAAATAAGCGTCGGGCGGAACGCTGCCACCGATTCAGATCCTGGGCATTGATACCGTAATTAGTGAATAGCATAAAGGTATCGTCAAGATAGTCGTCGATTTGCGTTATCAGATCTTCATCTTCAGCATGCTTAATTTTGTAATTCATCGTGAAAGAAGCAATGTGCTCAATCAAATCATTAAGCTGTAAATTGTTCTCAGAAGTCGGGTCGTTAACCCAGCCGTGATGGCTGTCGGTCAGCGTCGCCATGCTTTCGTCAAACAGGCTCTCACACAGGAATTTAAGCTGGGCAATATCATGCCGTTTCGGTGAGTACTCGTCCATCTTTTTCCCCTCCATAGCTTGCACGGATACCGCAACGCGGCGAGTTAAGGTTAAGCGGCCAGGAAGTGATTACGAATAGCGGTCAGAGCTTGGGATACATTAAATATAAAACACAATCATTAGATTTGCTCACCTCAATTACCAAATATTACAATTCGTCAGCGGGTGAAGGTTGCTGGCTCTCTATGAGCTCAAACTCAAGTCTGCCGGGAAGAACCTGAAACAGAACCTGTTCTTCGCGAGTAAAAACTTCATTTAAATCCAGGCAAGGACTAAATATATGTCCATCGAATTGATAAAGCATTTTAAAACGATTGCTGGCTAACTTTTCTACAGACTTTATTTTAAAACTCTCTGGAACTAACTGCGCGTGCGGTGAATACCATTGCAAGTCACCTGCCAGAGGTTGCGCTATTTTGGGAATATTCCGTTGGATAAACGCCGTTAATTCTGGGACGGACGGGTTATCCGGGTTGATATTGCTTTCAAGCTGCAGAGACATTTCATTTACCGCTCAATAGATTGTTAAACCGATCATTAGACTTGTGCAACCACTTTGCAACTCCTCTCTTAACGACAAAACCTATTGTTATTATTCGTAAAGCTTTTTTTCTCGCTGAATCAGATAAATGGCTTCTGCTTTTAAGAAGACGTACAGATCTGCTGATACCTTTTGAAACATATTGCCTGCACACCTCGCGCTAAAACCAGGATAGATTATTGTTATGTTATAACATAATGAGTGAGTTATGAATCAGAGCGGAATGCTGCTTTCACTGGGCGGACGAGTCGCTGTCGCCTTGTTCATCATCGTCCTGCTGGCGCTGGCGATAAAGTGGGGAGTCGCATCATGATGCGCTTCGCCCAGCTGCAGGCTGGCTATCAGAACAGGGCAGTAACGCCGGTCATTAATGCCGAATTAACCTTTGGCAGCATGACGGCGCTGGTCGGCGCCAACGGCAGCGGCAAATCGACGCTGCTAAAAACCATCGCCGGACTGATAAAACCGGTTGCCGGAAAGTGCGAGCTGCAACTTCCCCGCAAGGCTATCGGCTGGATGCCGCAGCGCAGCGAGCTGGAGACGCGCTTTCCGCTAACCGTTTTTGAACTGGTGTCGATCGGCTGCTGGCCGCGCTGCGGCTGGTTTGGCGGCATCAGCCGCAGCATGCGCCGGGAGATCGAGCAAGCGCTGGATGCGGTGCAGATGCGCGATTTCGCCAGCGCGCAGCCCGCCACGCTGTCGGGCGGTCAGCTGCAGCGCGTGCTGTTCGCCCGGCTGCTGCTGCAGCGCAGCGCGCTGTGGCTGCTGGATGAGCCTTTTAACGGCATCGACAGCAAAACCGTGACGCTGCTGATGTCGATCCTGCAACAGCAGCGTCAGGCGGGCACTACGCTGCTGGTGGTGCTGCACGACCGCCCGCTGGTAGAGCGCTATTTCAGCGAGGTGCTGTCGCTGGACGATGCTGGCGAACACTCTGCCAGAGAGGCATCGGTCGCATTGCGGAGCCCGGCTTTATGACGCTGATTCAGCCTTTTATCGAATTCGGCTTTATGCGGCGCGCGCTGATTGCCTGCGTGGCGCTGGCGGTCAGCGCCACGCCGCTCGGCGTCTTTTTGTCGCTGCGTCGCATGAGCCTGATTGGCGACGCGCTGTCGCACGCGGTTTTGCCGGGCGCGGCCATCGGCTATCTGATATCGGGCCTGTCGCTGGTGGCGATGGGCGTCGGCGGGCTTATCGCCGGGCTGGCGGTGGCGCTGCTCTCCGGCGCGGTAAGCCGCTACACGCCGCTGAAAGAGGACGCCAGCTTCGCCGGTTTCTACCTGGGCTCGCTGGCGCTCGGCGTGACGCTGGTATCGCTGCGCGGCTCGAGCGTCGATCTGCTGCATGTGCTGTTCGGCTCGCTGCTGGCGGTGGATAAGCCGGCGCTGTTGCTGGTCGGCGCTATTGCCGCCTTTACCCTGCTGATGCTGGCGGCGATCTACCGGCCGCTGGTGATTGACGCTTTCGATCCCGATTTTCTGCGCGCGCAGGGCAAATGGAGCGCACCGCTAGTGCACGGCCTGTTTCTGCTATTGGTGGTGCTGAATCTGGTGGCGGGCTTTCAGGTACTCGGCACGCTGATGTCGGTCGGGCTGATGATGCTGCCCGCCGCCAGCGCCCGATTCTGGAGCCGGCATCTGGCATGGATGCTCGCCGCTGCGATGGGGTTGGCGATCGCCGCGGCCGTTATCGGACTGATGCTCTCCTGGCGCTTCTCGCTGCCGGCGGGCCCGGCGGTGGTGCTAAGCGCCGCGCTGCTCTTTTTTCTTTCTATTCTGGCAGGTCCATGCGGCGGCCTTCTGCGCCGCCATTAAACAGGGGTATTTATGAAGAAGTTACCGTTAAGCCTGGCGATCGGCGCGCTGCTGATCAGCCCGCTATCCATGGCGAAAACCGTGAATGTCGTCGCCAGTTTTACCGTACTGGCGGATATCGTAAAGCAGGTAGGGGGCGAACACGTGAACGTAAAATCGCTGGTCGGACCGAATGGCGATCCCCATACCTTCGAGCCGACGCCGCAGGATAGTCAGGCGCTGGCCAGCGCGGATCTGGTCATCGTCAGCGGTCTGGGGCTGGAGGGATGGATGGATCGTCTGGTGAGCGCTTCGGGCTATAAAGGCGACGCCGTGGTGGCCTCGCGCGGGATAGCGACGCGCACGATGGAAGAGGAGGGGAAAACCGTGACCGATCCCCACGCGTGGAATAGCATGCACAACGGCGTCATCTACGCCGCCAACGTGATGAACGCGCTAATTAAGGCGGATCCGCAAGACGCCGATGCGATTCGCCGCAGCGGCGAAAAGTATATTCAGCAGCTGCAGACGCTGGACGGCTGGGCAAAAACCGCCTTTGCGGCGATACCGGCAGCGAAGCGCAAGGTGCTGACCAGCCACGACGCGTTTGGCTATTTCGGGCAGCGCTACGGCGTGACCTTTCTGGCGCCGGTCGGCTTCTCTACCGAAGCGGAAGCGAGCGCCAGCCAGGTCGGTGGGCTGATCCAGCAGCTCAAGGCTGAGCATATCCATAGCTATTTTATTGAAAATCAAACCGACCCACGCCTGGTGAAGCAGATCGCCAGCGCAACCGGCGCGCAGCCGGGCGGCGAGCTCTATCCAGAAGCGCTGTCGCAGCCTTCCGGTCCTGCGCCCACCTATGTCGCGGCGTTCCGTCACAATGTCGAAGCGATGATCCGCAGCATGAAATAAAAAAGGCCGGGGATTTCCCCGGCCAGCTGTCACGACACTCACTAACGTTTCTTCTTTCTTCCCTGCACCGCTTTAAAGCGCGGATTCGATTTGCAAATCACAAAAACGCGTCCGTGACGGCGCACGATCTTGCAATCCTTGTGGCGCTTTTTGGCCGACGCCAGTGAACTCAATACCTGCATCTGTAGCGTCCTTATTTATTAAGAAAACGGCCGAAGCGCTGGTTGAAGCGCGCGGCGCTGCCCTCTTTGGCGAACTCTTTCTGCTTGCCGGTGTAGTAGGGGTGGGAAGCAGACGAGACGTCCAGCGTCATATAGGGCAGGGTTTCGCCTTCAAAATCGATGGTACGCTCGGTTTTAATGGTGGAGCCGATTTTGAAATATTTATCGACGGTTGTGTCGTGGAACACCACAGGACGATAGTCAGGATGAATAGTCGGTTTCATAACGCCTCGCAAATGTTATGTTATAAAGTAACAGTATTATGGCGCGCGTTGGCAATAAATGCAACCTGTGTCGGCTACGATGGCGAAAAGATCCCTGAGCGATCTTTTGAGGGATTACCCGCGGGTAAGCGAGTGAAGAGGGGCGAACAGGCGCGCCAGCAATAAAAAAGGCCGCTTGCGCGGCCTTTTGTCATTCAGCAAAGATTAATGCTGATGGCTCTGTTCGGTTGGGTGACCTTTTTCCAGCTCCGCTTTGTTCTTGCCGAAGCGGCGGCGCACCACCACGAAGAAGACCGGAACGAAGAAGATCGCTAGCGCGGTCGCCGTCACCATCCCGCCCATTACGCCGGTACCGACGGCGTTCTGCGCGCCGGAACCTGCGCCGGTGCTGATCGCCAGCGGCAACACGCCGAGAATAAAGGCGAGCGAGGTCATCAGAATCGGACGCAGACGCATACGACAGGCTTCCAGCGTCGCCTCTACCAGACCTTTGCCCTCTTTCTCCATCAAATCCTTGGCGAATTCGACGATCAGAATGGCGTTCTTCGCCGATAGCCCGACGGTGGTCAACAGACCCACCACGAAGTAAACGTCGTTGCTTAGTCCGCGCAGCGTGGTAAAGATCAGCGCGCC
This sequence comes from Pantoea sp. NGS-ED-1003, assembly GCF_000738765.1. NCBI lineage: Bacteria > Pseudomonadati > Pseudomonadota > Gammaproteobacteria > Enterobacterales > Erwiniaceae > Pantoea > Pantoea sp. NGS-ED-1003. The sequence continues at coordinate 76,072 of NZ_JPQA01000007.1, read as the reverse complement.
GATAACCCCGAGCGGCACCACCAGCATGACCGAGAACGGAATCGACCAGCTCTCATAGAGCGCCGCCAGACAGAGGAAGACCACAATCAGCGAGATCGCATAGAGCGCAGGCGCCTGGTTGCCGGAGAGGCGTTCCTGATAGGACATGCCGGTCCAGTCATAGCCGATGCCCGCAGGCAGTTTCGAGGCCAGCTCTTCCATCAGGTTCATGGCGTCGCCAGAACTCTTGCCTGGCGCAGCCTGGCCCAGAATCTCCATTGACGGCAGACCGTTATAGCGCTCCAGACGCGGCGAACCGTACTGCCACTTCGCCGACGAGAAGGCGGAGAAGGGCACCATGTTGCCGCTGCTGTTGCGCACGTACCATTTGCTGATATCGTCAGGCAGCATACGATCTTTGGCTTCGCCCATCACGTAGACCTTCTTCACGCGGCCGCGATCGATAAAGTCATTGACGTAAGAGCCGCCCCAGGCGGAACCGAGCGTGGTGTTGATATCGGAAAGCGATACTCCCAGCGCCTGCGCTTTTTCCTGATCGATAGTCAGCTTGTACTGCGGCGTATCTTCCAGGCCGTTGGGACGCACGCCCACCAGCGTATCGGAGTGTTGCGCCACCATACCCAGCAGCTGGTTACGCGCTTCGGTCAGTTTTTCATGACCAAGGTTGTTCTGGTCGATCAGCTCAAAGTCGAAGCCGGTGGCGTTACCCAGTTCGATAATCGCCGGCAGGTTGAACGGGAACACCATCGCATCTTTGATCTGGCCCAGCGCGCCCATAGCGCGACCGGCGATAGCCGGCACCTTCAGATCGCTGCTGCTGCGTTCATCCCAGGGTTTCAGACTGACGAAGGCGATACCGGTGTTCTGACCGCGGCCGGAGAAGCCGAAGCCGTTAACGGTAAACACCGACTTCACGCTGTCCTTCTCTTTATTCAGGAAGTAGTCCGTGATCTGATCCATAACCTTCTGCGTACGCTCCTGCGTCGCGCCCGCAGGCAGCTGCGCCTGAGCGAGCAGCAGGCCCTGATCCTCTTCCGGCAGGAAGGAGGAGGGGAGACGCAGGAACAGATACGCCATGCCCACCACGATCACCAGATAGATCAACAGATAGCGACCGGTGCTGCGCACGATATGGCCGACGCTGTCGACGTAATGGTTGGTGCTCTTGTCGAACAGGCGGTTAAACCAGCCGAAGAAACCGGTGGTTTTGCCATGATCGCCTTTCTTGATCGGCTTCAGCATTGTGGCGCAGAGCGCCGGCGTCAGGATCAACGCCACCAGCACCGACAGCGCCATCGCAGAAACGATGGTAATAGAGAACTGACGGTAGATAACGCCGGTTGAGCCGCCGAAGAAGGCCATCGGGATAAACACCGCCGCGAGCACCAGCGCGATACCGACCAGCGCGCCCTGAATCTGCTCCATTGAGACCTTGGTCGCCTCTTTCGGCGGCAGGCCATCTTCGGCCATCACGCGCTCAACGTTCTCCACGACCACGATGGCGTCATCCACCAGCAGGCCGATGGCGAGCACCATACCGAACATCGTCAGCGTGTTTATCGAGTAGCCGAAGGCGCTGATGATAGCGAAGGTGCCGAGCAGCACCACCGGCACCGCGATAGTCGGGATCAGCGTGGCGCGGAAGTTCTGCAGGAAGAGATACATCACCAGGAACACCAGCACGATCGCTTCAAACAGGGTTTTCACCACTTCGAAGATCGAGATCTTAACGAACGGCGTGGTGTCATAGGGATAAACTACCTTCAGGCCGGCCGGGAAGGTCGACTGCAGTTTGCCCAGCTCCGCCTTCACCGCATTGGCGGTATCCAGCGCGTTTGCGCCGGTTGCCAGTTTGATACCGATACCGGAAGCCGGTTTGCCGTTATAGCGCGCGATAACCTCGTAGTTCTCGCCGCCCAGCTCGATTTTCGCTACGTCGCGCAGGCGAACCTGCGAGCCGTCGGTATTCACCTTCAGCAGGATCTTGCCGAATTCGTCGGTCGAGGTGAGACGCGTCTGGGCGATAATCGAGGCGTTGAGCTGCTGGTTCGGTGCGGCAGGCGCGCCGCCAAGCTGACCCGCCGCGACCTGGGCGTTCTGGGTGTTGATGGCGCTAATGACGTCGACCGGCGTCAGCTGGTAGTTATTCAGCTTGGCCGGGTCCATCCAGATACGCATCGCATACTGCGCACCGAAGATCTGGGTATCGCCCACGCCTGGCGTACGGCTGATAGGGTCCTTGATATTCGATGCGACAAAGTCGGAGATATCGTTCTGGGTCATTGAGCCGTCATCGCTGACGAAACCCGCCACCATCAGGAAGCTGCTGGAGGATTTCTGCACCTGAATACCCTGCTGCTGCACTTCCTGCGGCAGCAGCGGCATCGCCAGCTGCAGTTTGTTCTGCACCTGGACCTGCGCGATATCGGGATCGGTGCCGGATTCAAAGCTCAGGGTCAGCTGCAGGTTACCGGAAGAATCACTGTTTGATGAGAAGTACATCAGCCCATCAATACCGTTCATATTCTGTTCGATAACCTGCGTCACGGAGTCCTGCAGCGTTTTCGCATCGGCGCCCGGATAGGCGGCACGAATCTGCACGGCCGGCGGAGCAACGTTGGGATATTGCTCGATCGGCAGCTTAAGAATCGATAGCGCACCCGCCAGCATCACGATGATGGCGATTACCCACGCAAAGATGGGGCGATCGATAAAGAACTTAGCCATGTATCAACGGCTCCTGTTAAGACGAAGTTTTTTCAGACTGGGTCTGAGATTGCGCATTCGCGTCAGATTTCTGCTCGGCAGAGACTTCCTGCGGCGTCACCTGAGCGCCTGGCTTCGCGCGCTGCGTGCCGACGCTGATCACGCGTTCACCCTCTTTCAGACCAGAGGTTACCAGCCATTTGTCGCCGATCGCCTGCGCGGCGTTGACGCTGCGCACTTCAACCTTGTTGTCCGCGCCCACCACCATGACGGTCGCCTGACCGGTAGGCGTACGGGCGACGGCCTGCTGCGGAACCAGCAGCGCATTCGGGTTGGTGCCTTCCTCCAGACGCGCGCGGACGAACATGCCCGGCAGCAGTTTGTGATCTGGATTCGGCACGATAGCGCGCAGGGTGATAGAGCCGGTGGTCTCGTCAACCGTCACGTCCGAGAACTCCAGCGTGCCCTTCTGCGGCGATTCGCTGCCGTCCTGCATCAGCAGGGTAACGGTCGCTTTGCCGTCGACCTGTTTCAGCTGACCAGATTCCAGCTCCGCGCGCAGGCGCATAAACTCGTCGCTGGACTGGGTGACGTCGACATACATCGGATCGAGCTGCTGCACAGTGGCCAGCGCGGTGGTCTGCGCACTCTGCACCAGCGCCCCTTCGGTCACGGACGATTTGCCGATACGACCGCTGATAGGCGAGGTCACTTTGGTGTAGGCCAGATTAATACGGGCGGTTTCGACGTTCGCTTTCGCAACCTGCACCGCGGCGGCGTTCTGCGCGGCGGTAGCGACGGCGTTATCGTAATCCTGCTGGCTGATATATTTGGTGCCGAGCAGCGGCTTGTAGCGGTTAACCGTCAGCTGCGCGATGCGGGCGTTGGCTTCCGCCTGCGCCAGATCGCCTTTGGCGCTGTCGTAGCTTGCCTGGTAGGTGGCAGGATCGATCTGATAAAGCGATTCGCCCGCTTTAATATCGCTGCCTTCCACAAAATTACGCTTCAGAATGATACCGGAAACCTGAGGGCGCACTTCAGCCACGCGATAGGCGGAGGTACGGCCCGGCAGCTCCGTGGTGATCTTCAGGGGTTCGCTTTTAAGGGTGACAACGCCCACTTCCGGCGGGTGCTGCTGGGCGGCTTGCTGGGATTTATTATCATCACATCCTGTTAACACAAAGCTGCCTGAAAGCATCAGGACGGCCGCCAGAGGCGCTAATCCTCTGTTTTTATTCATAAATAAACCTCTAGTGTCCGATATCAATTGATCAATGGATCACAAACCGATAAACCCATTGCTGCGCTAAAACCCGGGTCGTGCTATGGTACATACATTCACAAATGTATGTAAACTTGCCAGTTTGTAAAAAAAGCTCCCTATGGCACGAAAAACCAAAGCCCAAGCACTTGAAACGCGTCATCAAATTCTTGATGCCGCCCTTGCGTTATTTTCCTGCCAGGGCGTTTCCGCCACCTCGCTTGCGGATATTGCCGCAGCGGCTGGCGTAACGCGGGGCGCAATTTACTGGCACTTTAAAAATAAAGCCGATGTGTTACACGAAATCTGGCTGCGCACCGACGCTGGGCTTGATGATGTGGAACTTGAGTATCAGACAAAATACCCTGGCGATCCACTTTCTGTATTGCGCGCGATGCTGATCTATATCTTTGAAGCAACAGCAAAGGATCCGCAGCGCCGCGCGCTAATGGAGATCATCTTCCATAAGTGCGAGTTCGTCGGCGAAATGGCCGCGCTGCAAATCATGCAGCAGAGCCTGCTGTCAGAATGTTATGACAAAATAGAAGATGTTTTGAAAGAGTGCATTGAGGCTGGGCAATTACCCGTCACGCTCAATACCCGCCAGGCGGCGCTGCTGATGCGGGGCTACGTCAACGGCATGATGGAGAGCTGGCTGTTTACGCCGGAGAGCTTCGACCTGGCCGCGAGCGCGCCGCAAATCGTCGAAGCCTTTATTGATATGCTGCGTCTGAGCCCGACGTTAACTGCGTCGCATCAGGCCTGACGCTTCGCGTCGCGCTTTTTCTCGAAGTCGCGCTGCACGATCGCCAGCGCCGCCAGCACGGTGTCGGCTGGCAAGCGGTTCTCTTCCAGCAGCTGAATCAAATCTACCGCCAGTTTTATCTCGTCAGGCGCGTTTTCCAGTGACATTCTCGTTCCTTATATACGCAGTTTCGCTGCGACCAGCAGCATAAGTAGCGCGCCGGCCAGCGCGATGCCGAGCGCGGCGGGGTGGAGCGTCGCCAGCGAGCCAAGATCGAAATAGCTGGCGATATAGCCGCCAACCAGCGCGCCGATTACCGCCAGCACCAGCGTGGCGACAAGGCCCCCGGGGCGTCCGGGGAAAAAGCGTCGCTTCAGCCAGCCCGCGACCGCTCCCGTGATAATCCAGGCGATGATTCCCATTTCAGGCTCCTGAACAGATGGCGCTAAGTATAGGCGTCAGAGAGCGTCGCCGCGCAGCGAAAGCGCCCAGTTCACCGCATGAATCGCCTGACGACAGCGCGCCATGCGGCCCTCCAGCACCTCGAGATCCTGCTTCAACTGCTGCTGCGCCGCCAGGCTCTCCGCCAGCGCCAGCCGCTGTTCGCGCTGGTCGATCATCGCCTGCAGCCGCCGCTCATACTCGCGATATTCCGCCAGCTTCTGCTGGCGCGGCGTCGCCGCGGGCCGTTCGCGGCGCGGGCGCAGCTGCTGCGTGTTCGCTTCGCGCTGCAGGGCGGCAATCTGATTCACCAGCTTCTCCGCCAGCCAGACGCGCTCTTGCGCATTCGACGAGGCGCAGAGCAGCTGCAGATTGCGTTCAATCTCCTGCAGATAGTCCGCCAGCCGCGTGCCGCTGGCGGTAAACAGCTGGCGGTCGAAGCGCGGCGTGCGGCAGTGGCCGTCGGGATGGCGCGCGATCTGCGCTTTAAGCGCCGCCAGGCAGGCGGCCAGGCGCTGTTGTGTGGTGGCGTCCGCCATTATCTTTTCCTTATCTGTGCTAACGTAGCGCGCATGCAAAGGATTCAGGCAAGGCTATGCAACGTATTTTACTGCTGACTCTCGGCTGGCTGGCTATCATACTCGGCGCGCTGGGCATTGTATTACCATTATTACCGACCACGCCATTCGTGCTGCTGGCGGCCTGGTGCTTCGCCCGATCGTCGCCGCGCTTTCACCACTGGCTGCTATGGCGCTCGCCGTTTGGCCGCTATCTGCGCCACTGGCAGCGCCACCGCGCGATGCCGCCGGGCGCGAAAGGGCGCGCCATGGCGCTGACGCTGGTGACCTTTTGCGTTTCGATCTGGCTGGTGAAAATTCTGTGGGTGCGCCTTTTTCTTGGCGTAATGCTCTGCTTTTTGCTGTTGATGATGTGGCGTATTCCTGTGGTGGCCGAATCGCCCGACGATCGCGCGCCGCCGCGATAAGGTTGCATTTAGCCGGCCATTTGCTTAGATTTGGGCATCTTCGTGCGTGGCTTCCCTTTTTTTACTCTCTGCGTCTGATTCATTTTGGAATCTGACGCTATGGAAGCTGCGCGATATAAAGTTTTTACCAGGCGTAACATTATGACCGCAACTGCGCAGCAGCTTGAATTCATTAAAGAGAGCATTAAAGGCATTCCGGATTACCCGAAACCCGGGATCCTCTTCCGCGACGTCACCAGCCTGCTGGAAGATCCGCAAGCCTACGCCGCGACCATCGCGCTGCTCGTTGAGCGCTACCGCGATCGTGGCATTACCAAAGTCGTCGGCACCGAAGCGCGCGGTTTCCTGTTCGGCGCGCCGGTCGCGCTGGGATTAGGCGTCGGCTTCGTGCCGGTGCGCAAACCTGGCAAACTGCCACGCGAGACCTTCAGCGAATCCTACGAGCTGGAATATGGCACCGATGCGCTCGAGCTGCACAAAGACGCCATTAAGCCTGGCGACGTGGTGCTGGTGGTAGACGATCTGCTGGCGACCGGCGGCACCATCGAAGCCACGGTCAAGCTGATCCGCCGCGCAGGCGGCGAGGTCAAAGACGCCGCGTTCGTGATTAACCTCTTCGATCTGACCGGCGAATCTCGCCTGAAAGCGCTGGGCGTCAACTGCTACAGCCTGGTCAACTTCCCGGGTCACTAAGTGACGATGGCCTCGCCGCGCGCGAGGCCAGCAAGTGATAGGCAATGCCCGCCGTCGCTGTTAAACTACTGCAACGATATACAGGGGTTGCAGCGCGTCTGCGCTCATCTTTCCAACCACATCCAGTGATCGAATCCACATGAGCTATCAGGTACTTGCGCGAAAATGGCGTCCTCAGGCATTTGCTGACGTTGTCGGTCAGGAACATGTCCTGACCGCGCTGGCGAATGGACTGTCACTGGGACGTCTCCATCATGCTTATCTCTTCTCCGGCACGCGCGGCGTGGGCAAAACCACCATCGCGCGCCTGCTGGCGAAGGGACTCAACTGCGAAACCGGCATCACCGCCACGCCGTGCGGCCAGTGCGACAACTGTCGCGAGATCGAACAGGGCCGCTTCGTCGATCTGATCGAGATCGACGCCGCCTCGCGCACCAAGGTGGAAGACACGCGCGATCTGCTGGACAACGTGCAGTATGCCCCCGCGCGCGGCCGCTTTAAGGTCTATCTGATCGACGAAGTGCATATGCTGTCGCGCCACAGCTTCAACGCGCTGCTGAAAACGCTCGAAGAGCCGCCGTCGCACGTTAAATTCCTGCTGGCTACCACCGATCCGCAAAAGCTGCCGGTGACGATCCTCTCCCGCTGCCTGCAGTTTCATCTCAAGGCGCTGGACGTTGAACTGATCCGCAAGCAGCTTGACTATGTGCTGCAGCAGGAGCAGATCGAAAACGAACCGCGCGCGCTGCAGCTGCTGGCGCGCGCCGCCGACGGCAGCATGCGCGACGCGCTTAGCCTGGCCGATCAGGCGATCGCGATGGGGCAGGGCGTAGTCAGCAGCCTCGTGGTCAGCCAGATGCTCGGCACGCTGGACGATGAGCAGCCGCTGGGCCTGATCGAGGCGCTGGTAGACGGCAGCGGCGAACAGGTGATGACGCTGCTCAACCAGGCCGCGTCGCGCGGCGTGGAGTGGGAAGCGCTGCTGGTGGAGATGCTGCGTCTGCTGCACCGCATCGCCATGGTGCAGCTGCTGCCCGGCTCGATCAGCGATGAAGAAGAGAGCCACGCGCCGCGCCTGCGCGAACTGGCGCGCGTGGTGCCGCCCGCCGACGTTCAGCTCTACTATCAGACGCTGCTGATGGGGCGCAAAGATCTGCCGCTGGCACCCGACCGCCGCATGGGCGTCGAAATGACCCTGCTGCGCGCGCTGGCGTTCCATCCGCAAACGGCGATTGCCGAACCGGCAGCGCGCCCAACCATGACGCCGCAGGCGGAGCCGTCCGCCGCAGTCGCGCCGCCGCAGACGCACGCCGTCGCGCCGCAGCAGCATGTCGCCGCCGCGCAGCCGCAGATGGCGCCGCCCGCGCCGCCGCAGGAACGGGTCGCGCCGCCGGTCGCCGCACCGCCGGCCGCCGCGCCTGACGGCTCGTTTTCCGATACCACCAGCCAGCTCCTGCAGGCGCGCACCCAGCTGCTGCGCCAGGGGGCCAGCAAACCAAAAAAGAGTGAGCCGGCAGCGTCCCTGACGCGGCCGGCTACCTCCGCGCTGGAGCGCCTGGCCTCCGTCACCGAACGCGCGCAGGCGGCGCGTCCGCGCGAGACGGCGCCGGCGAAAAAAGAGGCGTATCGCTGGAAAGCGCAGTCGCCGGTCGAGGCGGCGCCCGAACCGGTGGCGACGCCAAAAGCCTTGCGTTCGGCGCTTGAGCATGAGAAAACCCCTGAGCTGGCGGCGCGCCTGATGGAAGAAGCGCAGCAGCGCGATCCCTGGGCGGCGGAAATCGCCGCGCTGCCGCTGCCGAAGCTGGTGCAGCAGCTGGCGCTGAACGCCTGGAAAGAGCGCACGGAGCAGGGCGTCTGCCTGCATTTGCGCTCCACGCAGCGTCACCTGAACTCCGCGTCGGCGCAGCAGGTGCTGGCGGCCGCGCTGAGCGACGCCGCCGGTCAGTCCGTTGAATTGACTATCATTGAAGATGATAATCCTGCGGTATTGACGCCACTCGAGTGGCGACAGGCCATTTATGAAGAGAAGCTGGCGCAGGCGCGCCAGTCTATCATTAGTGATACCCACATCCAGACGCTGCGCCGGTTCTTCGACGCCGATCTGGATGAAGAGAGTATCCGACCCGTTTGACCACGCTGCCGCTGTCTTATGGATAGCGATGCGGCCTTAGCTGAGAGAGAAAACTATGTTTGGTAAAGGCGGACTGGGCAACCTGATGAAGCAGGCCCAGCAGATGCAAGACAAAATGGCCAAAGTGCAGGAAGAGATCGCCGCGCTGGAAGTGACTGGCGAATCGGGCGCGGGCCTGGTGAAAGTCACCATCAACGGCGCGCACAACTGCCGCCGCGTGGAGATCGATCCCAGCCTGCTGGAAGATGACAAAGATATGCTGGAAGATCTGGTCGCCGCCGCATTCAACGATGCCGCTCGCCGTATCGACGAAACGCAGAAAGAGAAAATGGCCTCTGTTTCCTCGGGCATGCAGCTGCCGCCCGGCTTCAAGATGCCGTTCTGATGCAAACCAGTCCACTGCTTGAATCTCTGATGGAGGCGCTGCGCTGCCTGCCCGGCGTTGGGCCGAAGTCGGCGCAGCGCATGGCGTTTCAGCTGCTGCAGCGCGATCGCAGCGGTGGCATGCGGCTGGCGCAGGCGTTAACGCGCGCCATGTCCGAAATCGGCCACTGCGCCGACTGCCGCACCTTCACCGAGCAGGAAATTTGCACCATTTGCGCCAATCCCCGGCGTCAGCAGAATGGGCTAATCTGCGTGGTGGAAAGCCCGGCGGATATTCACGCCATCGAGCAGACCGGCCAGTTCGCCGGTCGCTACTTTGTGCTGATGGGCCATCTTTCCCCGCTGGACGGCATCGGCCCGCAGGATATCGGGCTGGATCGACTTGAGCAGCGGCTGGAGAAAGAGCCCCTGAAAGAGGTGATCCTCGCCACCAACCCTACGGTTGAGGGCGAAGCGACCGCCAACTATATCGCCGAGCTCTGCGGCCAGTACGGCGTCGAAGCCAGCCGCATCGCTCACGGCGTGCCGGTTGGCGGCGAGCTGGAGATGGTAGACGGCACCACGCTCTCCCACTCGCTGGCGGGACGCCACAAGATTACTTTCTGAACGCTTGCCGACGTCGTTAACGACGTCGGCTTGAAATTTTCCGCACCATCCCCACATCAACTTCAACGTTCGTTCAACCTGATTCCGTTGAGGTAACAATGACCATGAAAGGACAAGAGACGCGTGGCTTTCAGTCAGAGGTAAAACAGCTTCTGCACCTGATGATCCATTCCCTCTATTCAAACAAAGAGATTTTCCTGCGCGAGCTGATTTCCAACGCCTCGGACGCCGCCGACAAGCTGCGCTTCCGCGCGCTGTCGGACGCCAGCCTCTATGAAGGCGACGGCGAGCTGCGCGTGCGTCTCTCTGTGGATAAGGACAAACGCACCCTGACGCTGTCGGACAACGGTATCGGCATGCGTCGCGACGAGGTGATTGAGAACCTGGGCACCATCGCCAAATCCGGCACCAAATCTTTCCTTGAATCGCTGGGCTCAGACCAGGCGAAAGACAGCCAGCTGATCGGCCAGTTCGGCGTCGGTTTCTACTCGGCGTTCATCGTGGCGGACAAAGTGTCGGTGCGCACCCGTGCGGCCGGCGCGGCGGCTGATGAAGGCGTATTCTGGGAGTCGGCGGGCGAAGGCGAATATACCATCGCCGATATCACCAAAGCCGATCGCGGCACCGAGATTACGCTGCATCTGCGCGAAGGCGAAGATGAGTTCCTCGACGCCTGGCGCGTGCGCAGCATTATCGGCAAATATTCCGATCACATCGCGCTGCCGGTAGAGATTGAAAGCAAAGACGAAGAGAACGACACCACCACCTGGGAGAAGATTAACAAAGCCCAGGCGCTGTGGACGCGCAACAAGTCTGACATCAGCGACGAAGAGTACAACGAGTTCTATAAGCATATCGCGCACGACTTTAGCGATCCCGCCATCTGGAGCCACAACCGCGTCGAGGGCAAGCAGGAGTACACCAGCCTGCTCTATATCCCGTCGCGCGCGCCGTTCGATATGTGGAATCGCGATCACAAGCACGGCCTGAAGCTCTATGTGCAGCGCGTCTTTATTATGGATGACGCCGAGCAGTTTATGCCGAACTACCTGCGCTTCGTGCGCGGCCTGATCGATTCCAGCGATCTGCCGCTGAACGTGTCGCGCGAGATCCTGCAGGACAGCCGCGTCACCCAGACCCTGCGCGGCGCGCTGACGAAGCGCACGCTGCAGATGCTGGAGAAGTTGGCCAAAGACGACGCCGAGAAATACCAGACCTTCTGGAAAGAGTTTGGTCTGGTGCTGAAAGAGGGCCCGGCGGAAGACAGCGCCAATCAGGAAGCGATCGCGAAGCTGCTGCGCTTTGCCTCGACGCACAACGACAGCGCCGAGCAGAATGTGTCGCTGGAGGCGTACGTGAGCCGCATGGTGGAAGGTCAGGAGAAGATCTACTACATCACCGCCGACAGCTACGCCGCCGCGAAGAGCAGCCCGCATCTGGAGCTGTTCCGCAAGAAAGGCATCGAGGTGCTGCTGCTCTCCGATCGCATCGACGAGTGGATGATGAGCTATCTTACCGAGTTCGACGGCAAGGCGTTCCAGTCGGTCAGCAAGGCAGACGAGTCGCTGAGCAAGCTGGCGGATGAAGAGAGCGAAGAGCAGAAAGAGGCGGAGAAGGCGCTGGAGCCGTTCGTGGATCGTGTGAAAACGCTGCTGGGTGACCGCGTGAAAGAGGTGCGTCTGACGCATCGTCTGACCGATACGCCCGCTATCGTTACCACCGACGCCAACGAGATGAGTACCCAGATGGCGAAACTGTTCGCCGCGGCGGGCCAGGCGGTGCCGGAAGTGAAGTATATCTTCGAGATCAACCCGGACCACCAGCTGGTGAAACGCGTGGCGGATACCCAGGACGACGCGCGCTTCGGCGAATGGGTCGAGCTGCTGCTGGATCAGGCGCTGCTGGCTGAACGCGGCACGCTGGACGATCCTAACCAGTTTATCCGTCGAATGAATCAGCTGCTGACGGCTTAAGTAACGCTCAATGTCTGATTATTCCAGACGACGCGTCTGCTAAAACGCAGGTAGCGCTGACCGAAGAGCAAAGCGTCCCGCGACAAGGATGTCGCGGGCCGAGCGGCAGGGATGCGAATAGCGACTTTGCGATCGGTCAGCGCTATCTGCGTAAGCTCGCAGCTACAGACATGAAGGCCGGTGCGTATGCATCGGCCTTTTTTTACAGCGATGCGGTCGCGGGTGGCCTGTATGATCTTACTGCTGCGCCGCCTCGCGCAGCCAGTCGCGAAACAGCGTAATCTCCCCGTCGTTGCGCCGCGACTCCTTGGTCATCATCCAGGTCGCGCGATCGGCGCGCACAAAGCCGAGCGGGGCGATCAGCGTTCCCTCTTCAAGCTCTTTGCGCACCAGAAGCCGCGGCGCCACAATCACGCCCAGTCCGTTTTTCGCCGCCTGAATGCCGAGCGTCAAATTGTCGAAATGCTTACCTGACCAGAAATTGCCGCGCACCTCGGCGTTTTTCGCCCACTCCGCCCAGGCGTGCAGGCGCGTATCGACGTGCAGCAGGGGAAGCGCGGCGAGATCCTGCGCGCCGCGAAAGCGCGAGGCGAACAGCGGCGCGCAGAGCGGCCCAAGATAGTCGTCGCCGATCAGCGTCGCATCGATATCCCCTTCGGGCGGCTGCTCATAGCTGAGGATCAGCACGTCGATATGCTCGCTGCGCAGCTGGCTTAGCTCCATCTGCCCCTGAAAGTGGATCTCGATATCGGGATAGCGCTGATAAAAGGTGCTGATGCGCGGGATCAGCCACTGCGACAAAAAGCTCGGCGCGCAGGAGAGGCTGAGATGATGGCGCATGCCGGTGCGAATGCTGGCGCAGGTGGTGGATAGTTCGCTAAAGGCTTTTTGACAGCTGAGCAGCAGACGCTCGCCGTGCGAGGTTAACTTCACGCGTCCGTTGGTGCGCACGAAAAGCGGCTTGCCCATCCAGCTCTCCAGCTGACGAATCTGATGGCTTACGGCGCTGTGCGTAACGTGCAGGTGCTCGGCCGCCACGCTAAAGCTGCTATGCAGCGCCGCCTGGTGAAAATGGTGCAGCGCCCTTAGCGGAGGTAGCCGGGTCATACTCATCCCCTGTGTAAAAACCTAACAGGGATTGTCAGTTTATATCATTTTAAAGTCCAGCCGCATTCCGCTAACCTGGCCCGCTGATTATAGCGGGTTGACTGCCAGGCAAAGCTATGCCTGGTCTGCTGTTGCCGCCATCACCTGACCGATAAAAGAGAACCACGACGCGATGGCATTTCATCCCTGGGCCGATCGACCTTCCGAGGCGCGAGACCGGTTACGCACCCTGTTGTCACGGCATTACCGGCTGGAGCAGTATGATCTGTTCTTCGCCCCTTCGCTGCACGTGGCGCGCATCCTGCTTTCCCAGCTGTTTCTGCGTCAGGAGCAGGCGCGCAACCAGACGCGCTACGCTACCCACTATCCTGTGACGGAGCTGAACGTCTTGCCTGCCGTGCCGCTGATGGCCGGGAATATCAATTTCGTCGCCCACGTCGCGCTGCCGCAAGGTCGCGTGCGGCCGCTGCAAGCGGCCATGCAGCAGGGCGTGGTCGACGCCAGCGAAAGCTTCGCCAGCGTGCTGCATGAAGTGGTGATCGCTCACGCCGGCCTCTTCGTGGCGCGTCTCGACCGCCATGCCGATCTGCCGGGCGGCCTGGTGCTGGTGGCGCTGCGCACCGCCGACTTCAGCACCCTGGTACGCAGCGAGCTGCGCCTGTTCGAACAGGGCCTGCCGCTGGCGGCGCCGGTGCTGGCCGCGCTGGGCCGTCTGCGCGAGCAGGGCTGGCGTCCTTACAATCACGCCAGCGTCGAGGCGATCAGTCTTAATGCGCCGCAGCCGCTCATCTCCAGCCATACGCCGGGCATGCCGTTCGCCAGCTTTTCGCTGCCGCCGAGGCTGCTGGCCGCGCTAAGTCCCGCCAGCGATCTGGAGCTGTGGCCGCAGCAGGGCTATCTGCTGGTGCGCGCCACCCAGCGCGGCGGCGCGCGCAAGCAAACCAACCTGACGCCGCACATCCTCAGGCGCGTTCAGGCGCTGTTCAATCCTGGCGGCGAATCTGAAAAAAGCGAGTAGCCGTGCCTGCCCGTCGCCGTTTATGGAGAAACGGGCTGCCGTTGCCGGCAAGGAAGCCGCGCCTTTCTTGTGGTGAGCGGGTCATAATGGTATGGTCTTCGCCTTCTAGATTGATCAATGCGATTCGCAAGGGGATTTACGCAATGCGTATTATTCTGCTCGGTGCTCCGGGCGCAGGTAAGGGCACTCAGGCTCAGTTCATCATGGAGAAATACGGCATTCCGCAAATCTCCACGGGCGATATGTTGCGTGCGGCGGTTAAAGCCGGCACCGAGCTCGGCAACCAGGCGAAAGCCATCATGGACGCCGGTAAACTGGTCACTGACGAGCTGGTTATCGCGCTGGTAAAAGAGCGTATCGCGCAGGAAGACTGCAAAAACGGTTTTCTGCTGGACGGTTTCCCACGCACCATCCCGCAGGCGGACGCGATGAAAGAAGCGGGCATCAAAATTGACAGCGTGCTGGAGTTCGCGGTGCCTGACGAGCTGATCGTCGATCGCATCGTCGGCCGCCGCGTGCATGCGCCGTCGGGCCGCGTTTATCACGTAAAATACAATCCGCCGAAGGTGGAAGGTCAGGACGACGTCACCGGCGAAGAGCTGACCACGCGTAAAGACGATCAGGAAGAGACCGTGCGCAAGCGTCTGGTGGAATACCATCAGCTGACCGCGCCGCTGATCGCCTACTACAGCAAAGAAGCGGAAGCGGGCAACACCGCTTACCACAAAATCGACGGCACCCAGCCGGTCGCCGAGGTCAGCAAGCAGCTGGCGCGCATTCTCGGCTAACGCCGTTGGGGCTGGCAGTGCCAGCCCCTTTTGCAGTAATTGCTTTTCCCTCTCCCGCTTTCCGCTACAATTCCTCCTGTTTTCACGCATCTCCGCTATCAAGGAATAACAATGAGGCAAGACAAGCCCGGCGTGTTACTGGTTAATCTCGGTACGCCAGACGCCCCCACAACTCCCGCTGTAAAGCGCTATCTGAAACAGTTTCTCAGCGATCCTCGCGTCGTCGATACGCCGCGCTGGCTCTGGTGGCCGATCCTCAATGGCGTCATTCTGCCGTTTCGCTCGCCGCGCGTGTCGAAGCTCTACGCCTCTGTCTGGATGGAGGGCGGCTCGCCGCTGATGGTCTATAGCAAGCAGCAGCGCGAGGCGCTGGCGGCGCGCGTCGATATGCCGGTGGCGCTGGGCATGAGCTACGGCAACCCCAGCCTGCAGAGCGCGGTGGACAGCCTGATGGCGCAGGGCGTCACGCGCCTGATCGTGCTGCCGCTCTACCCGCAGTTCTCCTGCTCCACGGTAGCGGCGGTCTGGGATGGTCTCTACAGCGCCTTCAAAACCGCGCGTACCCTGCCGGATATCAACTTTATTCGCGACTACGCCGAACATCCGGCCTATATCGCCGCGCTGAAAGAGTCTGTCGAGCGCTCTTTCGCGGCCCACGGCCAGCCGGACCTGCTGGTGCTCTCCTATCACGGCATTCCGCAGCGCTTCGCCAGAGAGGGCGACGACTACCCGCTGCGCTGCGGCGATACCACGGCGCTGCTGCAGCAGGCGCTGGGCCTGCGCGACGACCAAATTATGATGACCTTCCAGTCGCGCTTTGGCCGCGAACCCTGGCTGCAGCCCTACACTGACGAAACCATGCAGGGTCTGGCGAAAAAGGGCATTAAGCATGTGCAGGTGATGAGTCCGGGCTTCGCCTCTGACTGCCTGGAAACGCTGGAGGAGATCAACGAGCAGAACCGCGAGTTCTTCCTGCACGGCGGCGGCGAAAAGTTCGAATATATCCCGGCGCTCAACGCCGACGCGGCCCACATCGAGATGATGGTGCAGTTGGTCAACGCGCGTCGTTAAAGCCGCGGCGGAGAATGTGCTATCATCCTCCGCCTGTTTTTCTGACGGCGCCCATCATGAAATTTCCCGGCAAACGCAAATCCAAACACTATTTTCCCGTTAGCGCTCGCGATCCCTTGCTGCACGCCGCCTCGCAGGAGGTGGAAGAGGGCAGCTGGGTCGTGGGAATCGATCAGACGCTGGTGGATATTGAAGCCAAAGTCGATGACGCCTTTCTGGTTCGCTACGGCCTGAGCGCCGGGCACTCCTTAGTGATCGCCGACGACGTTGCCGAAGCGCTCTACCACGAGCTGCTGCGCGATAACCTGATTAGCCATCAGTTCGCCGGCGGCACCATCGGCAATACGCTGCACAACTACTCGGTGCTGGCCGATGACCGGTCGGTGCTGCTCGGCGTGATGTGCAGCAATATTCAGATCGGCGGTTACGCCTATCGCTACCTCTGCAACACCTCCAGCCGGGTCGATCTCAACTATCTGCAGGGCGTCGACGGCGCCATTGGCCGCTGCTTTACGCTGATCGGCGAGCAGGGCGAACGTACCTTCGCTATCAGTCCCGGGCAGATGAACCAGCTGCGCGCCGAAAGCATTCCCGAAGCGGTCATCGCCGGCGCGTCGGCGCTGGTGCTCACCTCTTACCTGGTGCGCTGCGGCGAAGGCGAGCCGATGCCGCAGGCCACCCTGCAGGCGATTGAGTACGCGAAACGCCACAACGTGCCGGTGGTGCTGACGCTGGGCACGAAGTATGTCATCGGCGACAACCCGCAGTTCTGGCGCGACTTTCTGCGCGACCACGTCACCATTGTGGCGATGAACGAAGAGGAGGCGCTGGCGCTGACCGGGGAATCGGATCCGCTGCGCGCGGCCGATATGGCGCTGGAGTGGGTCGATCTGGTGCTCTGCACCGCCGGTCCGACCGGCCTCTATATGGCGGGCTACACCGAGGAAGCGTTCAAGCGCAAAACCAATCATCCGCTGCTGCCTGGCGCGATCGCGGAGTTCAACCAGTATGAGTTCAGCCGCGCCATGCGTCAGCAGGAGTGCGAGCAGCCGCTGCGCATCTTCTCCCATATTGCGCCCTATATGGGCGGACCGGAGAAAATCATGAACACCAACGGCGCGGGCGACGGCGCGCTGGCGGCGCTGCTGCACGACATCACGGCGAATAACTACCATCGGCAAAAAGTGCCGAATTCCAGCAAGCATGCGCGCGAATACCTGACCTATTCGTCGCTGGCGCAGGTGTGCAAGTACGCCAACCGCGTCAGCTATCAGGTGCTTAACCAGCATTCGCCGCGTCTGACGCGCGGCCTGCCGGAGCGCGAAGACAGCCTGGAAGAGTCCTACTGGGATCGTTAAGCCTTGCAGGAAGAGGGCAGGCACCTGCCGGGGCCTGCTTTCTTTCCGCGCGGGCGCCGTGGTAAAACGGCGCTCTGCCTCTGCAGCTTAAATCGGGCACTCGCGTACGATAGGGCGCTCGGCGATCTCCGCCTCCAGCATATGCAGCATGCTGCTGGCGATCTCACGCTCGCCCATCACGACGCGCGTGGCGCCGCGCGCCATAATGTATTCCACTTCATCGTCGTAGTGCGCGCGCGCGATAATCTCGATGTCGTTAAACTTCTCGCGCGCGGTGGTGACGATCTCGCCCGACTCGAAGCCGTTGGGAATGGTCAGCAGCAGCCAGCGCGCGCAGTCGAGCCGCGCCAGCTCCATGGTCTCGGCGCGCACCGCATTGCCGAGCACCGCCCGAATGCCCTGTTCGCGCAGCGCCTCGACGCGCGCGCGCGAGTTCTCCACGACGACGAAAGGCACGTCCGCCTCCAGCAGCTTCTGGCCCAGCAGGCTGCCGACCCGGCCATAGCCGACGATGACCGCGTGATGGCAGATATCCACCGGAATCTGCTTCTCCTCCTCAACCGCCTCTTCCTGCGCCTGCGCCTGACGACTTTCGCTCATCGCCAGGAATCGCTCCAGCAGGCTGAACAAGATAGGGTTGAGCATAATCGAGAGGATCGCCGCCGCCAGCACCAGGTTACGCCCCTCGCTGCTGAGCAGGTTGAGGGAGATGCCGAGTCCGGCCAGAATAAAGGCGAATTCGCCGATCTGCGCCAGGCTGACGGAGATAGTCAGCGCGGTGCGGCGCGAATGGCCCAGCAGCGTCACCAGCAGCCAGGCGGCGACAGATTTGCCCAGCACCACAATCACCAGCGCGCCCAGCACCGCCAGCGGCTGCTCCACCAGGATCATCGGATCAAACAGCATGCCTACCGAGACGAAAAAGAGCACCGCGAAGGCGTCGCGCAGCGGCAGCGTATCGTGGGCGGCACGATGGCTCAGCTCTGACTCATTCAGCACCATGCCGGCGAAGAAAGCGCCGAGGGCAAAAGAGACGTCGAAAAACTCCACTGCGCCGAAGGCGATGCCGAGCGCCAGCGCCAGCACTGCCAGGGTGAAGAGCTCGCGCGAGCCGGTGGCGGCGCTTTTCGCCAGGATCCATGGCACTACGCGGCGGCCCACCACCATCATCAGCACCATAAAGGCGGCGACCTTGCCGATGGTGAGCAGCAGATCCCACGCCAGCAGCTGCGGGCTGGCGTTGCCCTGTTCCAGCATGCCGGCAATGGCGGGCAGCAGCACCAGCGTCAGCACCATCACCAGATCCTCGACAATCAGCCAGCCGATAGCGATCTGGCCGCGCTGGCTGTCAATCAGCTGCCGCTCTTCCAGCGCGCGCAGCAGCACCACGGTGCTGGCGGTGGAGAGACAGAGACCGAACACCAGCCCGGTCATCAGCGACCAGCCCAGCCAGGCGGAGAGGCCCATTCCCAGCAGCGTGGCGACGGCGATCTGCGCCACCGCGCCGGGAATGGCGATACTCTTTACCGCCATTAAGTCCTTCAGCGAAAAGTGCAGCCCGACGCCGAACATCAGTAGAATAACGCCCAGCTCCGCCAGCTCCGGCGCAAGATTGGTATCGGCGACAAAGCCCGGCGTAAAAGGTCCAGCCAGCACGCCCGCCAGCAAATAGCCGACCAGCGGCGAAATGCGTAGCCGCTGTGCGAGCATGCCAAGGAGAAACGCCAGGACCAGCCCCCCGACGATGGTGGTGATCAGCGGTGTGGTGTGATGCATGCCTGTCTCCTTGTGTGCAAATGTATCTGCCTGTAACAATTAAGTTTAAGGCAATGTGCTAATTTTCGCTGTGCTATTTGCGGGATAATAAGAAAAAAGTTTGAAAATAAGAGGAAAGCGGAGTCGAATCGCTGTTTTTCTCTGTTTTCGTCAATCTGAGCCGTAAAGAAGCAAGATTGCGCGGCGCGTAATAACAATATCCTCCTGAAAAATGGCGTTCTGATGACCACTATCGCGCTGGAATGCGTGCCGAAGGGCGCCAGCCGACCTCAGGCAGAGCTTTGCGCCAGCTTTAGCGCTTCGGTTCTTCTTTGGCGATGAGTGTTAAAAGTAATTCAGTGCCAGCGATAGCGGTGTTTCATCTTGAGTTAAACAGTGGAATATGCGACACAGTGGGTCAGCATGCTGACACCACCCGGAACGGGACTGCTTAAAATAAGGAGACAGGCTTTGCTGTTATCACGATGGGCTACCACCGGCCTTGCGCTGCTGGCGCTGACCCCCTTGCTTTCTCAGGCTGCCGAGCCGGATCGCACTTACCGCTTTAGCGTTCTCCACACCAACGACCAGCACGGTCATTTCTGGTACAGCGCGCAGGGCGAATATGGTCTGGCGGCGCAAAAGACCTTAATGGATACGCTGCGCTACGACGTGCAGGCCAAAGGCGGCGGCGCGCTGATCCTCTCGGCGGGCGACGTCAACACCGGCGTGCCAGAGTCGGACGCGCTGGAGGCGGAGCCCGATATTCGCGGCATGAACCTGATCGGCTATGACGCTATGGCGCTCGGCAATCACGAGTTCGACCATCCGCTCGAGGTGCTGCGCAAGCAGGAGAGCTGGGCGCGTTTTCCTTTTCTCGCCGCTAACCTCTACCAGAAAAGCACCGGCCAGCGGCTCTTCAAACCCTGGGCGATTTTCAATCGTATGGGGCTGAAGATCGCCGTGCTGGGCCTGGCGACGCCCGATACCGCTAAGCTGGCGAATCCGGCGCATCTGCGCGATATCGAGTTCCGCGATCCGGTGAGCGAAACGGAAAAAGCGGTGGCGGAGCTACGCGCAGGCGAGAAGCCTGACGTTATTGTGGTGCTGAGCCATCTCGGCTATGACGACAACGGCGAGCATGGCAGCAACGCCCCTGGCGACGTGACGCTGGCGCGCAGCCTGCCGCCCGGCACCGTCGCGATGATCGTTGGCGGCCATTCGCACGATACGCTTTGCATGGCGAAAGAGAACGAACGGGTAAAGGCCTGGCAGCCAGGCGCAGCCTGCCAGCCAGACAAGCAGAACGGCGTCTGGATCATGCAGGCGGGGCAGTGGGGCGAATATGTAGGACGCGGCGATTTTACCTGGCGCAACGGCGAGGTGGCGCTGGAGTCCTACGCGCTGGTGCCGGTCAACCTCAAGCATCAGATCAAAAACGCCGACGGCAGCGAGACCTGGCTGACGTATCAGCAGGAGATCCCGAAAAATACCGCCATGATGAAGCTGCTGATGCCTTATCAGAAACGGGCCGAAGCGCGTCTGAACGTCGCCGTCGGCAGCGCGGCGGGGCCGTTTGACGGCGAGCGCGAGCAGGTGCGTTTTACCCAGACCAATCTCGGGCAGCTGATTCTGCGCGCGCAGATGGCGAAAACCCAGGCGGACTTCGCGGTGATGAGCGGCGGCGGCATTCGCGCCTCGCTGCCGGCAGGCAAGCTGAGCTGGCGCGATCTGCTGCAGGTGCAGCCGTTCGGCAATCAGGTGGTGTCGGTGACGCTAACCGGCGCCGAGGTGAAGAAATATCTCGACGTGGTGGCGAACATCAAGCCTGATACGGGCGGCTTTGCGCAGTTTGCGCACGTCAGCCTGGTGGCGGACGGCAGTACGGTAAGCGATGTGCGGATAAACGGCCAGCCGCTACAGGAGAATAAAACCTACCGCATGGCGACCAACAGCTTTAACGCCGCAGGCGGCGACGGCTATCCGCGCCTCGATACCCATTCGGGCTATCAGAATCCGGGAGATATCGACGCCGAGGTGCTGCGCGACTATGTCAAAGCCCATTCGCCGCTAAAAGCCCCCGACTATGCGCCAACGGATGCGATCCACAGGCTCACGGAAGCGGAGAAAAAGGCGCGTGAAAAGTCGCATAAGCGCAGCTATCCGCAGATGATTCTGGCGTGGCTCTGGCCATGGGGACGGGAAACGGCGCATAACGCGCCGTAACCCCTGGCGATATCCCTGTCGCGGGACGCTTTGCTCCTCGGTCCATACTACCCGCTGTTTGATATCGTAGCCGTCTGAGAGGTCATGCCTCGCAGGCGCTACGCCCAAACCAGCGCGGACGCAGCCTGTCCCACACCCAGTTGTACGCCATGGTGTAGGGCAGGAAAAACAGGAAAAAGGCCACCTCCAGCAGAAACGCCTGCCACAGCGAAATGCCGAGCATCCACGCGGCAATCGGCAAACCGATCAAAATAAAGCCGCCTTCAAAAAGCAGCGCGTGCAGGACGCGGATCAGCACGCCGCGATGAACCCTGCCTGGCGGACAGATACGGTCGAAAATGGCGTTGTAAATCATATTCCACAGCATCGCGACGGTTGAGAGCATCAGCGCCAGCGCGCCCATCTCAAACAGCGGCTTATCCATCGCCCAGGCAGCCAGCGGCGAAACGGTGAGGATCGCCAGAGTTTCAAACCCCAGCGCATGTAAAAAGCGTTCTTTCAGCGAACGGGTACGCATTATCAACCTCCAACAGTAAGGCGCGCATTCTGGCATCTCCGGGTGATAAGATAAAATGATGACCTATCGATAAAAGCGATGGATGAAATGCGTTACTCACCGGAATCCTTAGAGGCTTTTGTGCAGACCGTCAGCAGCGGCTCCTTTTCCGCCGCGGCGCGCGCGCTGGGCAAAAGCCAGTCAACGATCAGCACGGCGGTTGCCGGACTGGAGGACGATCTCGGCTTTAAGCTGTTCGATCGCAGCGGACGTCAGCCGATCCTGACCGATCAGGGCAAGGGCGCGCTGGCGCAGGTGCAGCAGATCCTGGCTGCCAGCGAGCGGCTCGACGCGCTGGCTATCCGTCTGGCGCAGGGGATCGAGCCGCGCCTCAGCTTCGCCGTATCGGACTTCTGGCAGACCCAACACCATGAGCAGCTATTGAAACAGTTCGACGCGCGTTTCCCGGAGATCGAACTGGAGTGCATGATCGCCGAAGATGCAGACGTGCTGGATCTGCTACAGGCGGGGCGGGTACATCTGGGCGTGGTGCGCGCCCAGCCCGCGCTGCCGCCCGATATCGCCGTGGCACGGCTGCAGGTCAATGCGGAAATGGCCATCTATATTCATCGCGATCATCCGCTGGCGCAGCACGCCGGCCTGACGGAAAGCGCGCTGGAGCAGGTGCGCCAGCTGCGGCTCAACACCTGGGTCGAGCCGCACGCGATTGCGCCGCCGGGACGCGTCTGGTCGGCGCCGACCTATTTGCTGCTGCTGGAAATGGCGGAGCAGGGATTTGGCTGGAGCGTTCTGCCGCGCTGGCTGGTCACGCAGTTTGGTCATGGGCTACTGCAGGAACTGGCGCTGCCGGGCTGGCCGCAGCAAATCGCGGTAGAGGCGATCTGGTCGCGCCGCAATCCGCCGGGACCGGCGGGACGCTGGATGATCGACCAGCTCTGCGCCCAGCCGCGCAGCTAGTCGCGTCGCGCGATATCCGCCAGCGGCGCGTCGAGCAGGCGCGCCAGATCCTGCGCTGCCAGCTCCAGATCCAGGCCGCGCTTGCCGCCGGAAACGAAAATCGTAGCGAAGTCGGCGGCGGAGCGGTCGATCACCGTCGGCAGCCGCTTTTTCTGGCCCAGCGGGCTGATGCCGCCGACCAGATAGCCGGTCACGCGCTGCGCCAGCTGTGGATCGGCCATATCCGCTTTTTTCGCGCCTAACGCTTTCGCCACCTTTTTCAAATCGAGCTGGCTGGCGACCGGCGTAACCGCCACCGCCAGATGTTTCGCGTCGCCGTTAAGCGCCACCAGCAGCGTTTTATAGACCTGCCGCGCGTCCAGATTAAGTTTGCGCACTGCTTCGTCGCCAAAACTGGTTTCCTGGCTATCATGCTCATAAGGATGAAGGGTAAAGGGGACCTTTTGTTTTTCCAGCAGTTTTACGGCAGGCGTCATAAACTTCTCCTTATAGGAAAAATCCCATTCCTAAATTAAATAAATTAATGGTGGCGAAAGTTTGTGCTTTGCGTGAGAATGGTCCCCGCGCCAGCCGAAAGGCTGTGCGATAACCAAAATCATAAACAAATTCCTCTTTGACGGGCCGATAGCAATACCGGCCTGCTTTTTTTTCTAGCGCCGTAAAAGCTCAGGCAGATTCTCGTCGCCATAGAGATGCAGCGCGCCCACCGCCACCACGTAATGCCCCGCCGGCAAGGCTCGCAGCCGATCGCACCACTGCGCGTTGCGCTGCGCGATCAGCGTATCGTTGAGCGCCGTGCTGAAGGTCGAGGGCAAAACGATGCGCGGCTCACGCGGCGGCGTATCCAGCCACCAGCTCACCATCATCTGTAGCAGCCGCGCGTTGGTATGCCAGTGCGTCAGCGTATCTTTCAGCAGCGCCATGCCGTCATCCGGCAGGGACTTCAGCAGCGCGATTTGCGTCTCCGCGCCTTCCAGCTCAATGACCGGCTTATTCAACGTTTTCGCCGCCTGCAGCAGCTGGAAGTCGATGCCGTAATCGGGACGCAGACCCAGCCGCTGCGCCTGCTGCGCCTGCAGCATCAGCGCGATTTGCCAGGCGGGGAGGGCGTCGAACATCGTCAGCGACAGGTGCAGTTCGCCGCACAGCGCCGCCAGTCGCGCCTGCTCGTCCGGCGCCAGGCGCGTCTCCAGCGGATCGCGCGGGTCGATATCGTCGAACGGCGAGCCGCCCTGCGTAATATCCGCCTCGACAATCAAGGCATCCGCTTTATCCAGCTGCCGCAGCAGACGCGCGGGCAGCGGCTGCATATCGCGCGTGCCCATATGAATGCTGCCGACCAGATGCAGCAGGCGATCGTCCAGCCGAATATCCTGGGCTGGCCAGCGATAGCTGGCGGGAAAAAGTCTGCCTGCCAGCCCCTGCACACTGCGCCATATGCTGCCTGTCATGCCCCGTCCTTACTGAGTCAAAACGCCATGCTAGCGATTCCCGCCGCTGAAAAACAGGGCATTAGCGGCTATTGTCGCGTCGTCGGGCGAAAGCGCAGCAGTCGGTTGGCGTTGCCGACCACGGTAATCGACGACAGCGCCATCGCCGCGCCCGCCACTACCGGACTGAGCAGCGCGCCGGTCAGCGGATAGAGCACGCCTGCCGCCAGCGGAATGCCCAGGCTGTTGTAGATAAAGGCGCCCAGCAAATTCTGACGAATATTACGCAGCGTCGCGCTGGAGAGCGCCAGCGCGTCGGCGACGCTGTTAAGATCGGCGCGCATCAGGGTAATGGGCGCGGTTTCCACCGCCACGTCGCTGCCGCCGCCCATGGCGATGCCGACATCCGCCTGCGCCAGCGCCGGGGCGTCATTGATACCGTCGCCGACCATGGCGACGCGGCGTCCCTGCTGCTGCAGCGCGGCGATAGTTTGCGCCTTCGCTTCCGGCAGCACGCCGGCGATCACCTCGTCGATGCCCGCCTCCTGCGCAATGGCGCGCGCGGTTTCTTCGCGATCGCCGGTCAGCATCATCAGGCGGTAGCCCGTCTGACGCAGCCGCGCCAGCGCCGCTTTGCTCTCGGGACGCAGCTGGTCGCGCAGCGCAATCAGGCCGACAAGCTCGCCGTCCTGCGCCAGCAGCACCGGCGTCGCGCCCTGACGCGACAGCCGCTCGATATCCGGCTGCGCCTGTTGCAGCGCGACAGCGTTATCCTGCATCAGCGCTGCATTGCCCAGCAGCAGCGGCTTGCCGTCGAGTATGCCGCTGACGCCTTTGCCGCGTATTGTACGAAATTGCGCTATTTCGCCCGTGGCCGCCGCGCCCGCTGCCGCGGTAATCGCCTGCGCCAGCGGGTGGCTGGCGTTCTGCTCCAGCGCGGCGGCGGTCTGCACCACCGCCTCGCGCGACCAGCCGTGCCACGTCAGCACCTCGTCGAGCTGCGGCGTGCCGGCCGTCAGCGTGCCGGTTTTATCAAATACCAGCGTATCGATGCGGCTGGCGCGCTGCAGCGCGTCGGCGTCGCGCACCAGCACGCCCAGCTCGGCGGCGCGCCCGACCCCCGCGATAATCGACATCGGCGTCGCCAGACCCAGCGCGCAGGGACAGGCGATAATCAGCACCGTAGTGGCGATGACCAGCGTATAGGCGATTTGCGGCTGCGGACCAAGCAGATACCAGATGGCGGCGCTAATCAGGGCGATGGCGACCACCACCGGCACGAAGACCGCCGAGATACGGTCGGCAAGGCGACCCACGTCCGGCTTGCTGCTCTGCGCCTGACGCACCAGATGAATAATGCGCGACAGCGCGGTGTGCTGGCCGGTGGCGCGCGCCACGAAGCGTACCGCGCCGTCCTGCACCAGCGTCCCGGCGTAGACTTTGTCGCCAGCGCGTTTGCCCTGCGGCACCGCTTCGCCGGTCAGCATCGCCTCGTCAAGCCAGGCTTCGCCTTCGGTAATCTCGCCGTCTACCGGCACGCGATCGCCCGTAGTCAGGCGCAGCGTCATGCCCGGCTGCACCGCGCTGAGCGGCACCAGCATTTCGCCCTGCTCGCTAACGAGGCGCGCCTGCGCGGGCGTCAAATCGAGCAGCCGTTCAAGCGCTTTAGAGGAGCGCTGGCGCGCGCGCTGCTCCAGCGCGTGGCCGAGATTAATCAGGCCGATAATCATCACGCTGGCTTCGAAATAGAGATGTCGCGCCTGGGCGGGGGAAAAGGCGGGCCAGAGGGCGACGCTGATGGAGTAGATCCAGGCGGCGGCGGTGCCGAGCGCCACCAGCGTATCCATTGTGGCGCTGCCGTTGCGCAGGCTGCGCCACGCGCTGCGGTAGAAGTGGCCGCCAGCGACCGCCATAATCAGCAGCGTGACGGCGCCGATAGCGAGCCAGAGCGTGCGGTTGGCGTCGCTGAGCATCATATTGTCGCCGAGCATGCCCCAGAACATCAGGGGCACGCCGAACGCCAGCGCCAGCGCCGCCTGCCAGCTAAAGCGGCGCATCGCCTTGCGCGCGCTGCTCTGCTGCCTGTCGCGCCGCTCCTGTTCATCCTGCACCGGCTGAGCGTGGTAGCCCGCCGCGTCGACCGCCTCGACCAGCTGCTGCGCAGAGGCGTCGCCCATCACCAGCGCGCTGCGTTCGCCAAGGTTGACGCGCGCCTGGGTCACGCCAGGCACTTTTTCCAGCGCCTTCTCAACCCGGCTGACGCAGCTGGCGCAGCTCATGCCTTCGATAAGCAGAAACTGCGCGCTTTCATGCTGCTGTGCCGGTTCGGTTTCCACCACCGTTGTCAGCGCCTCCGGCGGCGGCTCTGAAGCTGTCAACGGCTCAGGCTTTGGGTGGCTGTCGCCACTGAGCGTGGCGTGATAGCCCGCTTCTTCCACCGTTGCAATCAGCGCGGCGGCGTCGGCGCTGCCGACGACCTGCGCTTCCTGCTGCGTGACGCTGGCCTGTTCGACATCGTCGCGCTGTTCGAGCGCTTCTTTAACGCGTTTGACGCAGTGGCCGCAGGAAAGGCCTTCCAGCGCCAGCGAGATAGTGTGAGACATAGCGTTCTCCTGTTGTGTCGACGTTAACAATGCGAGCTTTTTATCACTCGTGATACAGGCTAAACCTTCCATCAAGGGGAAGGTCAAACTATTTTTACAGAGACTGGCCGCGATCGATTTTTAAGGAGGAGCAGGGTGAACATCAGCGATGTGGCGAAAAAAACCGGGTTGACCAGCAAGGCGATCCGTTTCTATGAAGAGAAGGGCGTGGTGACGCCGCCGTTGCGCAGCGACAATGGCTATCGTCGCTACAGCGCGCATCATCTCGATGAGCTTAATCTGCTGCGCCAGGCGCGTCAGGTGGGCTTTACGCTCGACGAGTGCCGCGAGCTGGTGGCGCTGTTCAACGATCCAGCGCGCCACAGCGCCGATGTGAAAGCGCGCACCCTGCAGAAAGCGGCGGAGATCGCCGTCCATATCGAAGAGCTACAGGCGATGCGCATGCGGCTGCTGGCGCTGGCCGACGCCTGTCCGGGGGACGAAGGGGCGGAGTGCCCGATTATTAATAATCTGGCGGGATGCTGCGGCCATAGCCAGCCCGATTAACGCGGCCTGATGTGCAGCGTAATGCCCTCGACGCCCGTCACGATGACCTGAGCGCCCGCGGGCAGATCCCGATCGGCCTGCACGCGCCAGCTGCTGTCGCCCAGCCGCACGTGACCGATGCCGTTGACCAGCGGCGCATCCAGCGTCAGAAGCGTGCCGATCAGCTGAATGCCGCGCTGGTTAAGGGAGTTGGGCTGCTGATGGCGCTCGCGATGGCGCATCCAGCGATACCAGAGATAAACGCAGACCAGCGTCAGCAGAGCGAACAGCGAGCCCTGCGCCGTCCAGCTGAAGGGCGCCAGCCACTCTACAATGCCTACCAGCACCGCCGCGATGCCGCTCCACAGCAGATAGCCGCTGGTGCCGAGCATCTCCGCCGCCAGCAGCAGCCCGCCGAGGGTCAGCCAGAACCAGTGCGGATGGGCGACGATCTCCATTAACATCAGCGTTTCGACTCTGAAGCGGCGCCTTTAAGCAGCTCGCTGATGCCCGCCACCGAGCCGAGCAGGCTGCTGGCGTCCAGCGGCATCATGACCACCTTGCTGTTGCTGGCTTCGCCAATTTTTTGCAGCGCGTCGGTATATTTCTGCGCCACGAAGTAGTTCACCGCCTGAATATCGCCCGCCGCGATCGCTTCGGAGACCATTTTCGTGGCGCGCGCTTCAGCTTCCGCCTGACGTTCGCGCGCCTCTGCCTGCAGGAACGCCGAGGTGCGTTCGCCTTCGGCCTTCAGAATGCGCGACTGCTTGTCGCCCTCGGCGCGCAGAATTGCCGCCTGGCGCACGCCTTCCGCCGCAAGGATATCGGCGCGCTTGGTGCGCTCCGCCTTCATCTGCGCGTTCATGGCGGCGATCAGCTCTTGCGGCGGACGCACGTCGCGGATTTCGATGCGGGTGATTTTCACGCCCCAGGGATTGGTCGCCTCGTCGACGATGTGCAGCAATCGGGTATTGATGTTATCGCGCTGCGACAGCATCTCATCCAGCTCCATGCCGCCGAGCACGGTACGGATGTTGGTCATGGTGAGATTGATGATCGCCAGTTCGAGGTTGCTGACTTCATAGGCGGCGCGCGCCGGATCCACCGCCTGAATAAAACAGACGGCGTCGATGGTGACGTTGGCGTTGTCTTTGGAGATGACTTCCTGCGAGGGGATATCCAGCACCCGCTCCATCATATTGATCTTGCGGCCAATACGATCCATAAAGGGCACCACCAGGCTCAGCCCAGGCTGCAGCGTGCGGGTGTAGCGGCCGAAGCGCTCCACGGTCCACTGATAGCCCTGCGGCACGATCTTGACGCCCGCCCACACCGTGACCAGCGCCAGCACGATCAGCGCGGGAATGACTGTTAACATATAACCTCCCGATTGTTAATTTACGGGCCGAGTCGCTTCGGCCCGGATGTCGCCCCGCCGGCTTAGTAGAGCAGCGAGTAGAGCTGGCGACGGTAGCGGGCCGCGAGCGCGTCGCCGGTGCCGAGCGCCGCAAGGATCTCCTGCAGCATTTTGCGCACCTGGCCGTCCGCCGCGTTCATATCGCGCTTCAGGAAGCCGAGCAGCAGCTCCAGCGCCTCTTCGTTACGGCCTACCTGATGCAGCTGTAACGAGAGCTTAGCAGCCAGCTCGGCATTCGCGGGGTCGCTCTCCAGCTGCGCCTGCAGCTGCTGGATTTCCGGCGTATCGGCCGCCTGCTTCAGCAGATCGATCTGCGCCATCAGGCTCTGATAGCGGGTATCCTGATCCTGCAGCGGCACCTTCGCCAGCACCTCTTCCGCTTCGTCGCTGCGGTTCAGGCCGATCAACACTTCCGCCAGCAAAAAGCCGATTTCGCTCGCCTGACGGCTGAGCTGCCAGGCCTCTTTCAACAGCGGCAGCGCCTCCAGCGGTTTGCCTTCTTCCATCAGCGCCAGCGCCTGCTGCGCCTTCAGTTCCTCTTCGCGCGGCAGCACTTTTTCCAGCAGCGCGCGAACCGCCTCTTCCGGCTGCGGCCCCTGGAAGCCGTCGACTGGCTGGCCGTTCTGGAACAGATAGACCGTCGGGATCGAGCGCAGGCCGAACTGCGACGCCACCATTTGCTCTTTGTCGCAGTCGAGCTTCGCCAGAATAAACTGGCCGGCGTACTCCTGCGCCAGACGTTCCAGCAGCGGCGTCAGCTGCTGGCAATGTTGGCTGCGATCCGACCAGAAATAGAACAGCACCGGGATCTGCATGGACTGTTCCAGCGTCTGATGCAGGTTGGATTCGTTAACGTCGATAATCGAAGCTTGTGGTGACATGACTAAGTCTCTTGGCAGAAAGTGTTTAAAGAATATGGGGCCGGACAGCCCCGCTTCAAGATGAATTCTCAGCGGCTGCTTAAAATGCGATCCAGCATCCAGCCTGGCAGCACTCTTTTCAGGATGCTCATCGCATGTGCGACCAGCGTCACCGGATAGCGCAGGCGCGGGCGCGGGCTCTCCAGCGCATGCCGTAGCTTCGGCAGGATC
Source organism: Pantoea sp. NGS-ED-1003 (assembly GCF_000738765.1). Classification (NCBI taxonomy): domain Bacteria; kingdom Pseudomonadati; phylum Pseudomonadota; class Gammaproteobacteria; order Enterobacterales; family Erwiniaceae; genus Pantoea; species Pantoea sp. NGS-ED-1003. Next base: position 46,284 of record NZ_JPQA01000007.1, on the reverse strand, counting down.
GCCTCCGGCGGCAGGGTAAAGCGCGCGGCGATGCCGGGGTTGCGCACCGGCTGATCCGGCTCGCCCTGGGTCACGTTGTCGGTAAAACGGGTGTGAATCGGCCCCGGCTCGATCAGGCTGACGCGCACGCCGCTGCGGCGCAGCTCGAGGCGCAGCGCGTCGCTCCAGGCCTCCAGCGCATATTTGCTGGCGGCGTAGGCGCCCCGGCCCGGCGTGGAGATCAGGCCGAGCACGGAGCTGGTGTTGACGATGCGCGCGTCGCCGTGCGCTTCCAGCGCGGGCAGCAGCCGCATCGTCAGCTGATGGGCGCCGAAGAAGTTGGTAGAGAACTGCTGCTCCAGCTGCTGGCGCGACAGCGTGCGCAGCGGGCCGTAGAGGCCGAAGCCGCCGTTGTTAAACAGCGCGAACAGACGATGCGCCGTCAGCGCCAGAATTTCATCGGCGGCGCGATCGATGCTCGCCGCGTCGTCGAGATCGAGCGTGACGGCGACAAAGCCCTGCGCGCGCATCCGCTCGACATCCTCAGGCTTGCGGCAGGCGGCAATCACGCGATAGCCGCGCGCCAGCAGATACTGCGCCGCTACCAAACCGATACCGCTGGAACAGCCGGTAATTACAACGGTTTTTTGCATATCTTTACCCATAAAAAGCGCGTCGCCCCAGGTTACTCATGCTTAACTAAAGGGGCCAGTTCTTTCGCCATCAGCTCGGCGATAAAGGGCTGCGCATCGGGATTCGGATGGATGCCGTCCTGCTGCATCCATTCAGGTTTCAGGTAGACCTGCTCCATAAAAAAGGGCACCAGAGGAATGTTGTACTGCTGTGCCAGTCTGGGATAGATCCCGCTGAACGCTTCCGTATAACGCCGCCCGTAATTAGCGGGCAGACGCACCTGCATCAGCAGCGGCTTGGCGTTCGCCGCCTTTACGTCGTCGATGATTTTACGCAGATCCTGCTCGATAGCCTGCGGCGGAAAGCCGCGCAGGCCGTCATTACCGCCCAGTTCGATTAACACCCACTGCGGCTGATGCTGTTTTAATAACGCCGGCAAGCGCGCCAGACCCTGCGCGGCGGTGTCGCCGCTGATGCTGGCGTTGACCACTTTTGGCCGCTGCTGCCAGCTGCCGTTCAGCAGGCTCGGCCAGGCGGCGCTGGCCGACATACGATAGCCAGCGCTCAGGCTGTCGCCTAACACTAACAGGGTGTTCGCAGTGGCCAGATGCGATGCCAGCAGAAGAACGAAAAACAGGAAAGAGTAATGCCAGCGGAAAACATTCTTGAAGTTCATCATCTTACAAAGTCCGTCGGTCAGGGGGAACACCAGTTGTCCATCCTTACCGGAGTTGACTTCATTGTCAAACGGGCTGAAACCATCGCGCTAATCGGCGAGTCCGGCTCCGGCAAGTCGACGCTGCTGGGCATTCTGGCGGGCCTCGACGACGGCAGCAGCGGCGAGGTCAGGCTGCTGGGACAGCCTCTGCACCAGCTCGACGAGGAGCAGCGCGCCGCGCTGCGGGCGACGCAGGTCGGCTTCGTTTTTCAGTCTTTTATGCTGGTGCCCACGCTGAACGCGCTGGAAAACGTGCAGCTGCCCGCGCTGCTGCGCGGCGAGAGCGACCGCCGAAGCCGCGAGCAGGCGCGCGAGCTATTAACCCAACTGGGGCTGGGGGAGCGCCTGACGCATCTGCCCGCGCAGCTCTCCGGCGGCGAGCAGCAGCGCGTAGCGCTGGCGCGCGCCTTTAACGGGCAGCCCGGCCTGCTGTTCGCCGATGAGCCTACCGGCAATCTGGACCGGAAAACCGGCGACCGTATCGCCGATCTGCTTTTCTCGCTCAACCGCGACTACGCCACCACGCTGATTCTGGTGACGCATGACGAACAGCTGGCGGCGCGCTGCGACCGCCGCCTGCGGCTGCGCGACGGCAAAGTGTGGGAGGAGCGATGATCTGGCGCTGGTTCTGGCGCGAGTGGCGCTCGCCCTCGCTGCTGATCGTCTGGGTGGCGCTGACGCTGTCGGTGGCCTGCGTGCTGGCGCTGGGCGCCATCGGCGACCGCATGGATAAAGGGCTCAGCCAGCAGAGCCGCGACTTTATGGCGGGCGACCGCACGCTGCGCAGCAGCGCGGCGGTGCCGGACGCCTGGCTGGCGAAAGCGCGGGAAGAGGGGTTAAGCGTCAGCGGGCAGCTCAGCTTTATGACCATGACCTTCGCCGGCGAGACGCCGCAGCTGGCGGCGGTCAAGGCGGTCGATAACCGCTATCCGATGTTCGGCGATCTGCAGACCGATCCGCCGGGCCTGAAACCCGCGCCCGGCACGGCACTGGCTGCGCCGCGGCTGATGGCGCTGCTTAACCTCAAGGTGGGCGACAGGCTGGATGTCGGCGACGCCAGCCTGCGCATCGCGGGCGAGGTGATTCAGGAGCCGGACGGCGGCTTTAATCCCTTTCAGATGGCGCCGCGCCTGCTGATCAACCTCGACGACGCGCAGAAGACCGGCGCGATCCAGCCGGGCAGCCGCCTGACCTGGCGTTATAAGTTCGCCGGCGAGCCGCAGCAGCTGGCGCGCTACGATCGCTGGATCCAGCCGCAGCTGAAGGCGGATCAGCGCTGGATCAGCGTAGAGAATTCCGAAGACGCGCTGGGACGCTCGATGCAGCGCGCCCAGCAGTTTCTGCTGCTCTCCGCCTTGCTGACCCTGATGCTGGCCATCGCCGCCGTCGCGGTGGCGATGAGCCACTACTGCCGCAGCCGTTACGATCTGGTGGCGGTGCTGAAAACGCTGGGGGCGACGCGGGGCGCGCTGCGACGGCTTATCGTCGGCCAGTGGCTGGCGGTGCTGCTGCTGGCGGCGCTGTGCGGCGGGGCGCTCGGCCTGGGCGTCGAGGGGCTGCTGATGCAGATGCTGAAGCCGGTGCTGCCCGCGACCCTGCCGCCCGCCAGCGGCTGGCCGTGGCTCTGGGCGATCGGCTCGCTGTTCGTGATTTCGCTGCTGGTGGGGCTGCGTCCCTACCGACTGCTGCTGGCGACCCAGCCGCTGCGCGTGCTGCGTCGCGACGCAGTGGCCGATATCTGGCCGCTGAAGCGCTATATCCCGGCGATGGGCGTGGTGGTGATTGCGCTGCTGGCGCTGCTGGTGGGCGGCAGCAAGATGCTGTGGGCGCTGCTGGCGGGCGTGGCGGCGCTGGCGGGCGTGCTGGCGCTGCTGGGCTGGGGCACGCTGTTGCTGCTGCGGCGGCTGGTGGTGCGCAGCCTGGCGCTGCGGCTGGCGATCAACCGTCTGCTGCGTCAGCCGGGCATGACGCTAAGCCAGCTGGCGGCGTTTTCGCTCTCTTTTATGCTGCTGGCGCTGCTGCTGGTGATGCGCGGCGATCTGCTGGACCGCTGGCAGCAGCAGCTGCCGCCGGACAGCCCAAACTATTTCCTGCTCAATATCACCCAGGATCAGGTGCCGCAGGTGCGCGCTTTCCTCGCCTCGCATCAGGTGAAGCCGGAAACTTTCTATCCTGTGGCGCGGGCGCGTCTGACCGATCTGAACGGCAAAGAGGCCGATCCGAAGCTGGATAACGCCCTGAACCGCGAGCTGAACCTGACGTGGACGGGCGAGCGGCCCGATCACAATCCGCTGACGGCGGGCAGCTGGCCGCCGCAGCCGGGCGAAGTGTCGATGGAGGCGGAACTCGCCGGCCGTCTCGGGGTGAAGCTGGGCGATACGCTGACCTTTACCGGCGATACCCAGACCTTTAGCGCAAAAATTACCAGCCTGCGCAAGGTCGACTGGGAGAGCCTGCGGCCTAACTTCTTTTTTATCTTTCCGCCCGGCGCGCTGGATGCGCAGCCGCAAACCTGGCTGACCAGCTTCAGGCTGAATAACGATCCGGCGCTGCTGGCGCAGCTCAACCGCGCCTTTCCGACGCTAAGCCTGCTCGATATCGGCAGCATTATGCGGCAGATCGGCCTGGTGCTGACGCAGGTGAGTCAGGCGCTGGAGATTATGGTGGTGCTGGTGACCTTCTGCGGCGTGCTGCTGCTGCTGGCGCAGATTCAGGTCGGGATGCATCAGCGGCGCCAGGAGCTGGTGGTCTGCCGCACGCTGGGCGCCAGCAAGAGGTTGCTGCGTGGGATGCTGTGGTGCGAGTTCGCGCTGCTCGGCGTAGTTTCCGGCGTGGCGGCGGCGCTGGGGGCGGAAGCGGCGCTCTGGGCGCTGCAGCGCAAAATCTTCGACTTCCCGTGGCAGCCCGACTGGACGCTGTGGCTGGCGCTGCCGCTGGGCGGCGCGCTGCTGCTCTCGCTGTGCGGCGGCTGGCTGGGGGCGCGGCTGCTGCGCGGCAAGGCGCTGTTCCGGCGCGCGGAGGGATTCTGATCATCGGCTCTTGCTTACTTCAGGCCGCAATTAAAGCCCGCAAGCGGGTAACATGGACCGAAGAGCAAAGCGTCCCACGCCAGGGATGGCGTGGGCCGAGCGGGCAAGGATGCCGCTTTTTGCGTCTTTGCGATCGGGTCATGTTACCCGCGCTGGCACTTTATTAATAAAACTCGCGGGTTATACTGACTAATCAGAACTTTGCTACGGCCCAGGCGATGCCGCTGGCGTACTCCGGCGGCAGCATCGGCACCAGCGCCGCTAGCGCCGCGGTCAGCCGTGCGCTGTCGCTGTCGGTCAGGTTGAGGTGTCCAACCTTGCGGCCCGGGCGCACCTCTTTGTCATACCAGTGCAGATGCACCAGCGGCTGCTGCAGCCAGTCGCTGTTCAGCGCGGTGCCGATCAGATTGACCATCACCGATGGCGCGAACACCACCGGCTGCGGCAGCGCCAGGCCCAGCACGGCGCGCAGATGCAGCTCGAACTGACTGATGGAGGCGCCGTTCTGCGTCCAGTGTCCGCTGTTGTGCACGCGCGGCGCCAGTTCGTTAATCAGCAGCCCTTCCGGCGTAACGAAACACTCCATCGCCATCACGCCGACATAGTTCAGCTCCTGCATTATGGCGCCGAGCATCGCTTCCGCCTGCGTTTGCTGCGCGGCGTCCGCCTGCGGGAAGGCGACGCTGGTGCGCAGAATGCCCTCCTGATGCAGGTTGTGAGTCAGCGGGTAGAACACGGTACGGCCATCCTGACCGCGCGCGCCCACCAGCGACACCTCGCCGGAAAAGTTAATGCCCTGTTCGACGATGCACTCGCCGTAGCACTCATCCGGCAGCGTATCGGTTTCATCTGCACGCAGCCGCCACTGGCCGCGGCCGTCGTAGCCGCCGGTGCGGCGCTTAACAATCGCCAGCTCGCCCAGCGAGGCGAATACCTGCGGCCATTCGCTTTTATCGGCCAGCAGCTGCCAGGGCGCGGTGGCGAGATGTAGCTGATCGAGCAGCTGCTTCTGCGTCAGACGATCCGCCAGACGCGGAAAAATATCGCGGTTCACAAAGGCGGGATGCACCGCCAGCTCGCGCGTCAGCGCGGTCTCCGGCCAGCGCTCGATTTCAGCAGTGATCACGCTCTGCGCAATCGGCAGGGCGTCCGGTTCGGCGTCGAGGCCGACCGGGTAGACGGCGATGCCCAGCGGCTCGCCCGCCTGGCGCAGCATACGGCCCAGCTGACCGTTGCCCAGTACGCAAACCGGCTTCATGCATCCTCCCGCGGATCCGGGTTATTCAGCACCTCGTCGGTCTGCGCCTGGCGCCAGTCGCCGAGGCGCGCGGCCAGCGCCGCGTCGTGGATCGCCAGAATCTGCGCCGCCAGCAGCGCGGCGTTGGCCGCGCCCGCTTTGCCGATCGCCAGAGTGCCGACCGGAATGCCGCGCGGCATCTGCACGATAGAGTAGAGGCTGTCGACGCCGCTCAGCGCCGCGCTCTGCACGGGCACGCCCAGTACCGGCACCAGGGTTTTCGCCGCCAGCATGCCCGGCAGATGCGCCGCGCCGCCCGCGCCCGCGATAATCACCTGATAGCCGTTATCGGCGGCCGTTTCGGCGAAGCTGAACAGCTTGTCCGGGGTGCGATGCGCGGAAACCACTTCAACGTGGAAGGGCACGTCCAGGCTGGTGAGGATTTCCGCAGCGAACTGCATGGTGGACCAGTCACTTCTGGAGCCCATTACAATAGCAATGCGGGCCGGGGCGGCGTTGGATGACATGCGGTCAACTCCTGTGAATAAACAAACGAACCTGGCCGGTCGGGCAGGTAAAGAAGGGCACAGAGAATAGCATGAGAAAGGCGGAAGGAAAACGGTTGCGTCGCCGCCTTTCCGGCACGTTGAGCGCCGTTTTAAAACTCGAATTCGATAAGGCTGATGCCGCTGGCATCCAGTTGGATCATCGAGCCGCGCTCGTGCCACGCGCCTAACACTGCGCGCTCGGCAGGTTCACCCTGTAACCCGAAGCGATGGATCGCCGGACGATGGGTGTGGCCGTGGATCATCAGGCGCGTCTGCTGGCGCACCATCGCCGCCTCAACCGCGTCGGCGTTGACGTCCATAATGGTGAGCGACTTATGCTGGTTCGCCTGTTTGCTGCCGTCGCGCATGCGCGCGGCGATGCGCTGGCGAATAAACAGCGGCAGGGCGAGAAAAAGGCGTTGCAGCCAGCGCTGATGCACTTTGGCGCGAAAACGCTGATAGCCCGCGTCGTCGGTGCAGAGCGTATCGCCGTGCAGGATCAGCACGCGGTGACCGTAGCAGGTCAGCACCTGCTCTTCCGGCAGCAGCGTCATGCCGCTGGCGCGGCCGTAAGCCTTGCCGAGCAGGAAATCGCGGTTGCCATGAATAAAGTAGACCGGTACTGGCAGCGCGCGCAGCGCGTCGGCGACCTGCTGGTGCAGCGGGTTGGGATCGTCATCGCCAATCCAGGCTTCAAACAGATCGCCAAGGATATAGAGCGCGTCGCAGCGCGGCGCTTCACGCGCCAGAAAACGCAGAAAACCGGCGGTGATCGCCGGTTCTTCCTGACACAGATGCAAATCTGCGATAAACAGGGTGCGCGACATTACTCGCTGACGGTAACTTTCTGGATGACGACGTCATCTTTCGGTACGTCCTGGTGCATGCCGCTGCGGCCGGTAGAAACCGCTTTGATTTTGTCGACCACGTCCATGCCTTCCACTACTTCTGCGAACACGCAATAACCCCAGCCCTGCAGGCTTTCGTCGCGGAAGTTCAGGAAGTCGTTGTCGGCGACGTTGATAAAGAACTGCGCGGTAGCGGAATGCGGAGCGGAGGTACGCGCCATCGCCAGAGTGCCGCGGGTGTTTTTCAGGCCGTTGTTCGCTTCGTTGCGAATTTCAGCTTTGGTCTCTTTCTGCTTCATGCCCGGCTCAAAACCGCCGCCCTGGATCATAAAGCCGTTGATAACACGGTGGAAAATGGTGTTGTCGTAAAAACCTTCACGGCAGTATTCGAGGAAGTTTTGCACGGTAGCGGGGGCTTTATCGTCGAAGGTTTTAATTACGATGTCGCCGTGGTTGGTCTGGAAAGTAACCATCATTCTCGTCCTGTAAAGGTTGTCGTCAGCTGTCTGGCCGCCGCAAAACGCGCTGGCCATTTTTGTCGACGCCTCTTATATCATAAATTCCAATGACGCGTCAGCACGCCCGCGGCGCTCTCGGCACGCTGCCGTCGCGCAAGCGCGAAAAATACGGCACAATAACTGAATAACCTGATAAAAGTGTTTACCGCACTCGTCTAAACGGAACTGTTCAATGCTAAAGATTTATAACACCCTGAGTCGACAGAAAGAGGAATTCAAACCTATCCATGCTGGTGAAATCGGCATGTACGTGTGCGGTATCACGGTGTACGACCTCTGTCATATCGGCCATGGGCGCACCTTCGTGGCGTTCGACGTGGTTGCTCGCTACCTGCGCTACAGCGGCTATCGTCTGAACTACGTACGCAACATTACTGATATCGACGATAAGATCATTCGACGCGCCAATGAAAACGGCGAAAGCATCGAAACCCTCACCAACCGCATGATTGGCGAGATGCATAAGGATTTCGCCGCGCTGGGCATTCTGCCGCCGGATCAGGAGCCGCGCGCCACGCGCCATATCGCCGAGATTATCGAGCTTGTGGAACGTCTAATCGAACGAGGCCACGCCTACATCGCCGACAACGGCGACGTGATGTTCGACGTGCTGAGCGATGCCGATTACGGCGCGCTGTCGCGTCAGGACCTGGAGCAGCTGCAGGCGGGCGCGCGCGTGGAAGTGGCCGAAGTGAAGCGCAACCCGATGGATTTCGTGCTGTGGAAAATGTCGAAAGCGGACGAGCCCGCCTGGCCTTCGCCCTGGGGCAACGGCCGTCCCGGCTGGCATATCGAGTGCTCGGCGATGAACTGCAAACAGCTCGGCGCGCACTTCGACATTCACGGCGGCGGCTCGGATCTGATGTTCCCGCACCATGAAAACGAGATCGCCCAGTCGACCTGCGCCCATGACGGCCCATACGTTAATTACTGGATGCACTCCGGCATGGTGATGGTGGATCGCGAGAAGATGTCGAAATCGCTCGGCAACTTCTTCACCGTGCGCGACGTGCTGCAGCACTACGACGCCGAAACGGTGCGCTACTTTCTGATGTCGGGCCACTACCGCAGCCAGCTTAACTACGGCGAAGAGAATCTTAACCAGGCGCGCGCGGCGCTGGAGCGCCTCTACACCGCGCTGCGCCACACCGATCGCAACGTCGCGCCGGCTGGCGGCGAAGAGTTTGACGCGCGCTTCCGCGCGGCGATGGACGACGACTTCAACACGCCGGAAGCCTACTCGGTGCTGTTCGATATGGCGCGCGAGGTCAATCGTCTGAAAGGCGAAAACGGCGATGCAGCCAGTGCGCTGGCGGCGAAGCTGCGCGAGATTGCCAACGTGCTGGGCATTCTGCAACAGGATCCCGAGCAGTTCCTGCAGAGCGGGGCGCAGGCCAACGCCGACGACGTCGCCGAGATCGAGCGCTGGGTGCAGGCCCGCGCCGACGCGCGCAGAGAGAAAAACTGGGCGCAGGCCGATATCGCGCGCGACAAGCTGAACGAGCTGGGCGTGATTGTAGAAGACGGGCCGCAGGGCTCGACCTGGCGTCGTAAGTAACACCGGAAAGGGCGCTCAGGCGCCTTTTTTATGCCTTAGCGGATAGCCTGCGCCTGCTGCAAAGGCTATCTGCTAAGGCATCGCGGATTGATGAGGGCAGTGTTCAGAAAGTGGCAGGGCGGGACGCCTGGCCTTTACGCCAGACGCCCGCTTGTCGCCGCCGTCAGGCGGTAACGGTAATGCGGTGTCCGGCGAACGCGACGGTCTGTCCGGCCACGATTTTGCAGCGCTTGCGGGTTTCCACCGCGCCGTCAACCGTCACTTCGCCGTCGGCGATAACGATTTTGGCCTGCGCGCCGCTCTCTACCCAGCCTTCCAGCTTCAGCAGATCGCACAGATCGACGTGTGGATGTTTACCCAGGCTAAAAGTCGCCATTATGCTTCCTCTCTATCGTGATAGGTTTCGCACGCGTGCAGCGTGTTTTCGATCAGCGTAGCGACGGTCATCGGACCTACGCCGCCCGGCACCGGCGTGATGTACGACGCGCGCGCCGAGGCCGCCTCGAAATCGACGTCGCCGACCACTTTGCCGCTCTCCAGTCGGTTAATGCCGACATCGATCACCACCGCGCCCGGCTTAATCCAGTCGCCGGGAATAAAGCCCGGCTTGCCGACGGCGACCACCAGCAGATCGGCATGCTCGACGTGGTGACGCAGATCTTTGGTGAAGCGGTGGGTAACGGTGGTGGTGCAGCCCGCCAGCAGCAGCTCCATGCTCATCGGACGGCCCACGATATTGGAGGCGCCAACCACCACGGCGTTCAGGCCGTAGGTATCGATATTGTAGCGCTCCAGCAGCGTCACGATGCCGCGCGGCGTGCAGGGACGCAGCGTCGGCGCGCGCTGGCAGAGACGACCGACGTTGTAGGGATGGAAGCCGTCGACGTCTTTATCCGGCGTAATGCGTTCCAGCACCTTGACGTTGTCGATGCCGGCCGGCAGCGGCAGCTGCACCAGAATGCCGTCAATCTCCCGATCGTCATTGAGATCGTCAATCAGCTGCAGCAAATCGGCTTCGCTGGTGGTCGCCGGCAGATCGTAAGAGCGCGACACGAAGCCGACCTCTTCGCAGGCGCGGCGTTTGCTGCCGACATAGATTTGCGAAGCGGGGTTTTCGCCCACCAGCACGACCGCGAGACCCGGCGCGCGTTTACCGGCCGCCAGGCGCTGCTTTACTTTTTCCGCAACCTCAAGGCGCACCTGCTGCGCAATCGTTTTACCGTCAATAATTTTTGCTGCCATCAGAGAGGAAATCCACTGTGTTGTGTTGAATCGGGGAAAGGCGCCTATTCTGTCAGAAGCGCGGCGCGCTGTCAGGTTCTGAATCGCCGCCCGTTGTCTGATTCTTCGGCATACGCATTGTGGCAGCGGCCAAAATCGTTGACTCGTCGAGGTCTCGCCGTATAATCCTCGCCATCCCCGTGCGCCCTTAGCTCAGCTGGATAGAGCACCGGCCTTCTAAGCCGTAGGTCACAGGTTCGAATCCTGTAGGGCGTGCCATTTTCACTTTTCCTGTCGTCTACTAAAGCCCACAAAACCCCAGTCAGTAAGCACATTCCCGCGAATTTCGTTATCTCAACGTCTACTATCATCTATTGAAATCAACATTCAGGTGGGGGTACATTTGGGGGTATAGTTCTGTTCAATGAAATGAGATACCCCCAAATTGAAACTTAATGCCCGCACAGTGGACACTTCAAAGGCCAAAGATAAAGCCTACAAGCTCTCTGACGGCGGTGGTCTTTACCTTCTCGTTAACACCAATGGCTCACGATACTGGCGTTTAAAGTACCGCGTTGCGGGAAAAGAAAAGCTGCTGGCGCTGGGGGTATATCCTGATGTCTCTCTGGCCGATGCCAGGGCGAAGCGTGATGAAGCAAAACGCACTTTAGCTGCTGGTGGTGATCCGGGTGAGGTTAAACAGACGGAAAAGCAGGCTAAGATTCTGGCGGTCAGTAACAGCTTCGAAGCATTGGCGATTGAATGGTATGAGCATAAGCGCCCTAGCTGGTCACAGGGCTATGCCAGTGACATCCTAGAGTACCTGCAAAAAGATGTGTTCCCGTTTATCGGTAAACGTGCCATTGCGGAAATCAAAGCGGCAGAGATGCTGCTGGTGCTCAGAAAGATGGAGCAGCGCGGCGTTCTGGATAAACTGAAGAAAACACGTCAGGCTTGCCGTCAGATTTTTACCTACGCCGTCATCACCGGCAGGGCAGAGCATAACCCTGTTACCGATCTCGCCGGCGCACTAAAAGCGCCAAAGCAAAAGCATTTCCCTCATCTTCTCACCGAACAGATTGGCGGCTTCCTTCGCGCACTTAGTGAATACACTGGCAGCAAGGTTACACAAAATGCCACCCGGCTGTTGATGCTTACTGGCACACGCACGATTGAATTACGCGCTGCTGAATGGGCTGAATTCGATTTAGAGAAAGGCATCTGGCAGATACCTGCAGAACGGATGAAGATGCGCCGCCCTCATGTAGTGCCGCTTTCCATCCAAGCTAAATCTCTCCTTGAAGAAGTCCACCAGCTGACGGGAAGAGGGCGCTATGTGTTCCCCGGGCGCAACGATGCAGGGAAGACGATGAGCGAGGCCAGTATCAATCAGGTTATCAAACGAATTGGTTATGACAGTAAAGCTACCGGTCACGGCTTCAGACACACTATGAGCACCATTTTGCATGAGCAGGGCTATAACACTGCATGGATTGAAACGCAGCTGGCTCACGCAGATAAGAACAGTATTCGTGGCACCTACAACCACGCCCAGTATCTGGATGGACGCCGTGAAATGCTTCAGTGGTATGCCGACTATATGGATGCGTTAGAGAAAGGCGAAAACATGGTTCACGGCTCGTTTGGCAGAAGAGCATAACTGGATGAATAGACAGTATTAAGCGATGGTAGTAGACTTCAGTAGACGAACAAAGAATAGGCTATGTCTAGGCTGATCCCCGAAAACCCGTACACCTCTACGGGCTGGCATAGCCGCCAAATTAAGAGGGCGTGAGGTGGCGAACGTGGCATATGACAATAAAAGCTGTAGTTCCTTAGAAAAAGCATATTACACACCAGTAGAGGCCGCACTCCGGTGGTGTAATTTAATTGCGCATGAAGTACTGATATTGGAAAAAGTAGGTTTTGATGTATTGCCTGGTGTAGGCATGTTTCCTCAATGGCCATGCTTGAGGGTCAATGCCGAAAAGATTCTTGATGCCATCCATAATGGAGAGATTCCATATGGTAGGGATGGTAAAACAGTTATTGCTGGTGAACAGGTTGCTAAGCATAGGCTAACAATTAGGCATTCTGATCTACGTGCGTGGATGGCAACACATTACCCTAATCAAAAGCCAGCCTTTCTATTTGATGAAGTTGAAAAACAGATGCACGCCAGCATAACAGTAGATGCTTATCAAACTCTTCAGGCGGAAAATAGAAGGATTAATATTCGTTTGGAAAATGCCATTACAACTTTCCAGCAACAAAAACAGCAAATAACCGATTTGCAGGGCGAAAACAGCTCACTTAAGCAAATGGTTGATAATGGCGTTGGTGCGAGTGTTGATGCTAGAAGCGAGCGATCTTATCTCAATGTAATAGGTGGTTTGCTTCAGCTTATGCTAAGCCACTCGCCTTCGGGGCATAAGCATTCAGTATTCGATAATCAGGCTGCTATTGTTAGTGCTTTGCTGGCATATCATGAAGGGAAATATGGCATCAGCTCGACCAACCTTGAGAAAAAATTCGCTGAGGCAAATCGGAGCATAAAAGAGTAGCACCCTAATAAGGGTAACCCTTCCCCCTATAGCCATGACCTATCAAACGCTATGTTCTTTAATGGCTCCTGTAGACGACAAACGACTATAGGAGCCTTACAGATGTCTCATTCATTAATTAGACTTCCAGAAGTTCAGCGCCGCACTGGCTATAGCAAGGCGTGGATTTATCGCCTGCTCAAAGAAAGCCGCTTTCCTCAATCAGTCAAAATTGGTTCACGCGCTATCGCTTTCGTTGAAAGTGAAGTTGATGACTGGATTAATCAGCGTATTGCTGAATCTCGCGGAGAGGTGGCCTAATGGAGAACCGCCCATTACAGGCGGCTAATCAGAGAGCTGACGCCTCTGATATTACGCCTGCCGCAGTGATTAAGCCAACCCCAAAGAAACACCGCGCTCGCGTCTATATGATGCGTACCGGCGTTAATGGCTTCACTGAGAACGAAATCCTTCGATATTGCCGCTTGTCCAGCGCCCGCAATTACGCGACAGAGCTGGAAAGAAGGCTTGATATTCGCCTGGAGCGCATCGACGAGCCTAACGGCGACGGGATTGGTAGCCATTTCCGTTACCGGATCACCTGCCGCGCTGACGTGATGCGAGTGATTCAACTAGTTAACAGTAATGCCGCTGCTGGTGGATATACCGGCCTGTCTCAGCGTGAGATTAACGACATTCTTTCCCTTTACCCGGATGCGTTCAACGCCGCTTAACGGAGACTGAAAATGGAAACTGAAAAAAGCAGATTAATTTCTGAGGCCACCCCTCAGCCCGCCACCAGCATGAGCACTATTTTTACAGTTGAGGACGGTGATATTTCCGTTATCAAATTTGAAGGCGTCTCCGTGCGCATTGTGAATATCAATGGCGAGCCGTGGTTTATTGCTAAGGATATTTGCGATGCGCTGGAACTCTCAAATCACATTACGGCAATCGCTGCGCTTGATGATGATGAAAAGGGGGTAAGTTTAACTTACACCCTTGGTGGTAAGCAGAACATGCACACGGTCGCTGAGTCTGGCTTCTACAAACTGATCGCCCGCAGCCGCAAGGCCACTACGCCCGGCACATTCGCCCACCGTTTCAGCAACTGGGTATTCCGCGAAGTTATCCCATCAATCCGCAAAACTGGCTCATACGGCGTGCCGTTCGCCTTCCTGAACGATCACAGCAAGCGCCAGGCTGCCTATGACAAGAAGGCCAGCAAGCGCGGTAAAGACCTACAGGCGTGTAAGGGTGAGAAAGCCAGCCTTGCTGCTGAGGAAGCCGCTCTCTGGTTGAAGTATCAGCCCCAGCTGCCGGAGGTTCACTAATGACTAAGCCCACCAACCAGCCAGAACCACAGCAGCGCTATCAAGATGCCAGTGGCGTAATGGTCACGGTACATAACGTGCAATTTAATCGCGTGACGTTCTACCGAGACGGTTACTCATCGCCCTGCAGACAACCACTGGAGCGCTTTATGCGTGAGTTTACGGAGATGAAGCCATGATGGCCGTTCAGAGCAATGCTTACCCGCTGGCTAGCCTGTCACTATGCCCAGAAAACTTAGCCAAACTTAGCCAGTTGATGACAAATGATGACGTCAGCAACCTCACAAAACCTGACGCCTACTCAGCCAGTAATTTGGCTTTGTGCCTGACGATACGTAAAGCCATGATGCGTAAGTCAGTGTCTTACGCTGTCGGCAGCGCCTGTCACAAACACTTAAAAAACCGCTTGCCCTCTTTGCAATCTTCGGACTATCCTCAACCTGCACCGGCAAAATCCGGTGTCAGGATTGGCGTCCTGGTAATGTTGTCGGCGACACTTGACGCGCCTAGCGTCTTTATTTGTGTCGTAAATCTGACTCACCCTTTTTTCGGCGATATGGTTATAATCCGTGTCGCTCACGAAGTAATGGTGGGCTGGATGGGGGCGGAGAAATCCGCGCCGGTTTCCGATAACGCCGGTTACGCCAACCCTGTTCAGTCCACCACCAGTGAAATTGGCGTTTCCGGTGGTGGTATCAAATACCAGTTATCGGAGGCTGCCACCATGGCTACTACCCTCACCCAAACCACGCCCAAATTTGAGTTTCGTTTTCTGGCTCTGTCACGTGCTGACATGATGGCCAAGCCCTGTCGTGTATCCGTTGAAGCCACCAGCGAGAAAGAAGCCCGCCGCGTTCTGGCGCCTCACTTCATCCTGTCATTAGCCGCACGCCTGCCAGTTCAGGAGGTGGCTCATGCATAACGACAACATCAAATCCTACTCTGCAGATTTCAAACGTACACAGGCCATCATCGGCAATGAGAGCGCCCCGACGCCAAACACGCCTGAGAATATCTCTCGTGATCGCCTGCTGCGCGCTCAGGCTGGCTTGCTCCACCTGCTGACTGTGGTAATCCCTCAGATTACGGACGAAGAGCAGCGCCGTGAGATGTACCTGCTCGTAGATGGCATCCACAATCTGGCTCGCTTTGAGGAATGTGATGCTGCGAGAGAACGTCAGGCGCAGGAGGGAAAAGCATGAAACATCTCAACGTCGCTGTATCTAACAAGCACCCGCAGCCGGTTGCCGTTCTTACTGAGCAGCAATCGCCCCTCAGATCTGTGTCTATCGACATTCAGAACGCTGACAAATACGCGAATTTGCTCGCTGAAATCTACAAGGGCAACGTGCACGCAGCCCTTATGGAGCACGATCCAAAAGCCGCAGTCCGTATAGCCACACTGTTTGCTGAGCTGTGCTCAACCACTGATCGGGCTGGTATGCGTATCGCCAGACTCTCCAGCCAGCTTGCTCATGGAGGTGCTATCTGATGGCTATTTCATTTGCTGATATTGACGGGCAAGCAGCCAATCTGAAGAAGGCTCGTGCCGTTCTGTCAATCCTTCTCGATACGATGCCTGGGACCGACATTAACGAAGATTACACCTGGCTCATCAATGTGGCGCACGACACCGTTCACGACACCATTAAGGCGCTTGAGGCGGCAGTAGATACCGAGCTGAAATCACGCGAAAAGGGGGCAAAGACTAAATCATGAGTAACGCCCTCAAATTCCCGAAAATGCCGGAGAAATCCGGCTCTTTCTCAGCAGAAGCGACTCCTGATGGTGTGCGCTGTGGCAACAGAGTTATTGGTTACTCATCAGCTATTCGCCAGCTGAATGACGGGCGCTTTGATAACCCGCTCTCAGAGGGTTTTGGCGTGATTGCTGAGTTATCCCTGGCTGAAATTAACGGCTGGTTCAAACCTAGCCTAAAGCAGCAAGTAAGCGTCTGGCGCTGGATGGTGGCGGGCGTGTTTATCGTCGAGCAGATGAAGGCAAATGGCACAGTTGCGGTCAGCCAGAATGACGGCACAACGACTTATGCGGTGCGTTACATGGGTGAGCACGGTGGCATTGTGGTTTACCCGGCAACAGAGCGATTTTCACTGGCGCTCAACGTTGAAGAGCTGATGCTGAAAGACTACACGCATGATGACCCATACCAGAAAGCGCTCATGCTTTATCAGTCAATGCTGGAACCATCTGCAGATGGTGGCATGACTCTCTCCGCGTGGGGGCGAGACAGCATGGCCATGCTTCACGATGGCTTTATCGAGCTTCTCAATACTGAAGGCATTCCTGCCGCACCGACAGCGCACTAAGGGGGAGACCATGACGCTAATTACCAAAAACTTCCGACTTAATGCGCTGGCTAACCAGTATTCGGCAGCAATTTATAACCATGTGAGACAGCAGAACGGGGGCGACTGGTTCCCGATGGAAATCAGCGGGCAGAGGATTGAGGTTGCCATTGTGGATGGATCAGCAGGCATCAGGTTGCTGGTGGACAGTTATCTGCTGGAGGCATTGAAACAGGAATATCCACACTGGGAAGCACTGGCTGTCAATCTGTTGACCCTCTGCATAGAGGGCTGCGGACTGAACGAGCGAGGGGAAAGCATCTGGCAGAGCATGATTAACGACATGAGCGCCTCTCTTTCAAAAGGCGAGGTGAGCTTCCATGCGTAATTATGACCTGATCCGGGAGGCCACCAGTGCTGCGGCTAACCGCTGGCCGATGGTACTTAGTCAGCTGGGGATCAATGTGCCACGCTCACCCCGCCAGCACGCGCCATGCCCCGCCTGTGGCGGTAAAGATCGCTTTCGCTTCGATGACAAAGGGCGCGGCAGCTTCTTCTGCAACCAGTGCGGCGCGGGTGATGGTTTAGACCTCATCCAGAAGGTTAATCAGTGCGGTACTACCGAGGCCGCCCGCATGGCGGCTGATGTGCTGGGTATTGATTACCGGGTGACGGAAATTGACCAGAAAGCCGCCAGCCAGAGAAGGCATCAGCTTGATGAACAGCGCCACCAGCATGAGCAGGAGCGCCAGAAGAAAGAGGCAGCAGAAGCAGAACAGCGCCGTGAAAACTTTGTGGGCCACTACCAGAGGCTCGCAGGACAAACCATGCCAGGCGAAAGCGAATACCTGATTGCCAAAGGACTTGATGGCTTCGATCTGCCATGCCTGCCCGATGGATCAATTCTTCTTCCGCTGGTAGATGAGTCCGGCGATGTGGCCGCAGCACAGACCATCACGCCACAAGGTGAAAAGAAGGTGCTCTTTGGCTCAGCCAAGCGCGGAGCGTGGCACCTTGTTAATCAGCCGCAGGAAGTGAAGGAAATTATCATCGCTGAAGGGCTTGCCACAACGCTCACAGCTCACCTGATACGCCCTGCAGCGCTCGCTGTCGTAGCTCTTGATGCCGGCAATCTGCCACCTGTTGCGAAAGCTATGCGTCAGCAGTACCCGAACGCCGCAATCGTCATTGCCGGCGATAACGACTGGCATGAGCCTGGCGAGCTTGATGACCGCGGCAAACCAAAAGTGAACAGCGGGAAGATATTTGCTGATAAAGCTGCCGAGGCAATAAATGGTTCGGTTTCCTTACCGCCCACCAGCCATAAGGCCGACTGGGATGATTACCGCCAGCAGAATGGCCTTGAGAGCACTACAGCAGCATTTAACGAATCACTGTACCAACCGCAGGGGGAAAGCATGGTCACTCAACTGGAAGTGATCGAGGGCGGCAAAGCAACAGCGCCAGATCGCGACGCATTAAAGCCCCGGATCGAAAGCCGTGAGGATGGTGTGTACTGGGTTGAGCCAAACACCGATAAGCAGACAGGGGAAATCATTAACCGTGAAAGCTGGCTGTGCTCCCCTCTGCAGGTAGTCGGCACCGGTCGTGATGACAAAGACCAGTTTCTAATCCTTCGCTGGCAGGCATGGGGTTCAGAGAGTGAAACCACTCAGGCTATCCCGCTGGCTGACATTGGCGAGCGAGAAGGATGGCGAACGCTCAAGGCTGGTGGCGTGAACGTGACCACCAAAAGCGGCCTGAGAGCAATTCTGGCGGACTGGCTACAGCGGAACGGGTCAAAGGAGGTCTGGCGAGTGGCGCACGCTACAGGGTGGCAGTGCGGCGCTTATATCATGCCTGACGGGGAGATCATCGGTGCGCCTGACAAGCCGGTACTGTTCAACGGCCGCAGTTCTGCCGCAGCCGGTTACACCTGCAGGGGAAGCGCTGAAAGCTGGCGCCAAAGCGTTGGAGCGCTGGCCGCCGGTAACTATTCAATGATGACTGGCGTTGCTGCGGCGCTGGCTGCCCCGCTGATTGGCCTGACTGGTGCTGATGGCTTCGGCATTCACTTCTACGAGCAATCAAGCGCCGGTAAAACCACCACCGCCAATGTGGCCAGCAGCCTCTACGGTAATCCTGACCAGCTGCGCCTGACGTGGTACGGCACCGCGTTAGGCCTGGCTAACGAAGCTGCCGCCCATAATGATGCCCTGATGCCACTGGATGAGGTAGGACAAGGAGCAGACCCGGTAAGCGTTTCACAGTCTGCCTATGCCCTGTTTAATGGCGTTGGGAAACTGCAGGGAGCCAAAGAAGGCGGTAACCGTGACCTGAAGCGCTGGCGCACAGTGGCGATCAGTACCGGCGAAATGGATTTAGAAACCTTCATCGCTATGGCGGGTCGCAAAGCGAAGGCCGGGCAACTGGTCAGGCTGCTGAATATTCCATTGAGTAAGGCTGTGCGATTCCACCAGCACGAGAACGGCAAGCAGCACGCCGACGCGCTGAAGGATGCCTGGCAGAATCACCACGGCGCAGCAGGCCGGGAGTGGATTAAATGGCTAGCCGGCAATCAACAGCAGGCTACTCAGGCAGTCAGAGAGGCAGAGGCGCGCTGGCGCGGTCTGATACCTGCAGAATATGGGGAGCAGGTTCATCGCGTAGGCGCACGCTTCGCCATTCTTGAGGCTGCGCTACTGCTGGGCCGCGTTATCACTGGATGGGACGAGCAGACGTGCCGCGACGCTGTTCAGCACAGCTATAACGCCTGGGTGAGAGAGTTTGGTACCGGCAACAAAGAACATCAGCAGATCATCGCCCAGTGTGAAGCGTTTCTGAACGCCAATGGCTACAGCCGGTTTGCCCCTTTCCCGTATGACCCTCAGTCGATGCCAATCCGTGAGATGGCTGGCTATCGCGCCAGCGGAAACCATGACGATGATCCGATCGTCTTTTACACCTTCCCGGCAACATTCGAGCAAGAGATAGCCAGTGGATTCAATCCCAAACAGTTCGCCCGGGTGCTGGCAGAGAGCGGCATGCTGACACCACCGACCAGCGGCAGGGGCTACCAGAGGAAGTCACCAAGGATTAACAAGCGTCAGTACAACGTCTATGTGATTCAGTACCGGCCAGACGATGAGGCAGAGGAAAAGTAAGCCTCACATGTGAGGATTTTAGTGTTGGTTCAGTTAGTTCAGTTGGTTCAATTCCTCATTACCTTTGATTTATAAGAAATTTAAATTTAAAAGTGAACCAACACTGAACCAACAAAGGGCTGTTTTGAACCAACACCCTCAGCGTAAAAACATGCTTTTCAGGACGGTACAGATGGTGAATGACAAGAAAGCTGAAGAACTTGAGGCGAAAGGCCTTTACAGAAGAGCAGCCTCTCGCTGGCTGGAGGTGTTCGACAATTGCGACTCAGAAGCCGGCCGAGAGTGGATCAGATACCGCCGCAATCAGTGTCTGGCGAAGCGTGTTCGCCCCACTGTGCTTATCGACACCTTTGGAGATGTAACCAAGGCCGCAGCCGATACACAGCGCAGAATGGGGTTAGCCAAACCAGACGGTGAGGCCTTCAGGTTGAAAGATTAAGTGAGTTATCAATCAAGGAAGGTCGGAAAACAAAGAAAGTAACAACAATTGCAATGTTAATAATTATTGATAGGATGTTTCCGATTGCAATCAATGGAAATATATAAAATGAAAAAGGTTTTGGCAGTGGCGCTTGGGGCGTTGTTACTTTCAGGATGTACTGTGCGTGTCGCTGATATGACTGTCGCAAGCACCAAAAACTACAACTTGAACGCAGCTAAGTTTGAGAAAGGTGCTCGCGTGACCGGCGAAGATAAAGCGCCAATCGTAATTTTCCCTTTAGGTATTCCGAACGTTAAAACGGCTATGGATCACGCTATTGAGAAAGATAAGTGTGCGGTTGGCTTGAGCGATGTGGTTATCTACCAGTTAAACCACGCCTTCCTCTTCGGCACATACGGTTTCCGTGTTGAGGGCACGCAAATTATCGACAAATCACAGATGGGATGTGAAAACCACATCTGATAGCAAGCCACCCTTCGGGTGGTTTTTTTCTAAGGGGCAAGGAAATGAAAAAGTCTATTCTGGCATGTTTTATATCTGTGTTCATTTTGACAGGATGTGGTCCAAAAGAGCTTTCTCCGGAAGAGAAACAAAAAGTAGAACAACTCAAGGTGGAATTATCACAAACAGAAAGTGAGATTTCGTCTGCGAATGCCACTAATCAGAACTACTCTGGCGGGCTGATCAAGACTTTAATCAGCGCCAGAGTTGAGATTCTCAAAACAAACCAGGCGCTGATTAAGCAGCGAATTGATGGTATTGAGTCAGGCGCAAAAATAACAATGGATGTACCCGGAACAAAGCCGGATGAGGTGGCGGCTGAGTCAGTTAAGAGCGAAATAGATGCGTTAAATGCTCAGATTTCTCAGGCTAAAGCAGAAGCCAACCAATATAGCGGTGGTCTGGTTCTTGCAATGAAACTGGCAGCAATCGCAACTCAGGAGCAAACCATGGCGATGCTTCAACAGCGATATTTGTCAGCCAAGTATGGACTTGCTAACGCTATGCCATCTGATTTGAAGCAGAGCAACGTTGCTGAAGCAAAGCAAATTGAGAAGCCAGCCCAGGCTAGCAATAGCCAGCCATTGCTTCCGCCGGGAGATGGGCCATTTGGCCTAGAGTCAGGTTTAAGCAAAAAGAATATCGAAGATATGACCGGTGAAGAGCTTAAGCCTTATGAGGGCGTGCCGAATCTCTACACGATAAAATCGCCACCGAAAAAGAACGCTGAATTTGAGGGTTTTGGTCTACTCATTTCTCCAAAATCTGGCCTATGCCAAATTAGAGCGTTAGGTAAAAACATTGATACAGACAGCTATGGACTTGCGCTCAAATCAAAATTCAAAGAGCTCTTAGATTCTCTATCTTCAATCTATGGCAAACCTAAAAGTACCGATTTTTTACTTTCAGGCTCAATCTGGAAAGAACCTCAAGACTGGATGATGGCGCTGAACAAAAAGGAACGTTTCCTCTCAGCCCAATGGGAAGGGTCTCTCGCAACACCTCTTAAAAACAAGCTTGCATCAGTATCTATGGAAGCAAGAGCCAATGGCTCTGGCGAGGGATATGTTTTCCTTCAGTATGACTTTGACAACGTAGATGCTTGCAACGCAGAAATTGAAGAAGCTAAGAAAAGCTCGTTATAAACCTTTTCTCTATATTGCTATATAAACGCTTATAAAATCTTGTAACCACACCTCGCTCCGGCGAGGTTTTTTTATGAGCAAAATATTCGATCAAAACGATCAAATCATCATTTCATAAATCGGCATACAAATAGGGATCATTTCATTTTTCGCAATTATAATCACTGTATATTTATCAGGAGGTGATTATGCAAAAGTGCACGGTAAGAACGGTCCTTATCAAAGTCGAACAGTATGAAGAACTCCGTAAATTACAGGAAAGAGAGCGAGCAAAATCCCCTTTAGGTGTTGCCCCAACCATTCACGTTATCGCTCGCGGCCTGATGGACAAGGCATTAGCTCAACTTGCTCAGGAGGCATAATGGAACAATTACAACGCCTGGCCGAAGCTGTTGCGGATGCTTACCTCCGTAATCGGCTCCGAGAGCATGGGAACACTCAGTTTTCGCATGACGGAAAAACAGGTGAAGTTCGCCGTGATTTACTGGCGTCCGGGCTGGTGGATAACTGCGTTTATGCTGTCCGCCGCCTCGGTAAGGCCGATTATGAACGTGAAGCCTACCGGATGTTAATGGAAATGATCTCTCTGGATGGCAGAGAACATCAGGTAACCAATCATGGCCTAAGTCTCATCGACAATATGCACCGTATCGCGCTCAAAAAAGCCGCGACTCGCATTAATCATTGAGGGGCGTGAGATGGCCGAGTCATATAACGCTGGTGGAATTTATTACGAAGTCGATATTGAGCTGAAGAAGGCACTTGAAGACAGCGAACAGCTCAAACGAGAGCTGAAAGCATTAGGTGATAGTGCTAAAAATTCTACTGGCGGCATCAAAGCGCTTGAGACACAGGCAAAAACCACCGCCACAGCGGTAAATCAGGCCACAAAAGCAGGGGGCGCTTTCCGCAGCCAGTTTCAGCAGGCTGGTTACCAGATCCAAGACTTCATCGTGCAGGTTCAGGGCGGACAATCTGCTTTAGTCGCTTTCAGTCAGCAAGGTTCTCAGTTGGCGGGAGCATTTGGCCCAGGTGGTGCCATTGTGGGCGCGGTGATTGCTTTGGGTACAGTAATCGCCGGTACGTTAATTACCGCTCTAAGCGGCGGTAAAAACGCAATGGATGCTCTCCGAGAAGCCGCTGACGCCATGGATAAGGTGATCACCATTTCACAAAATGGTGTGGCCGCGCTGTCAGATAAGTATGCAAACCTTGCAAGGGTTAACGCAGAAGTTGCCTCGCTGATGAGAAATCAGGTGCTGCTGGAATACAACCTGGCAATGACGAAGGTTTCAAAGACCATATCTGATACCACCAACGAATTTTTCTCTTTCGGCGATACAGCCAAAGCCGCGCTGTCTGGCGGCACAGTCAGTGTTAAGGTACTTAGCACTATTTTGGACGCCGCTGAAGTCAAAACAAACAGCTTCACCGATGCTTTCAATCAGGTAAGCAAAAGTAGCATTGCGAACGAAGCGACTATCTCAACATTTACAAACACCGTTGGGGCATTATCTTCCCGGCTGGGTATTACTGATCAAGCTGCTTTTGAACTAGCAAAACAGCTGAATGACCTAAGTAAAAACCCTTCTCCACAGGCATTAACTACCTTAGCTATTCGCCTGCAAAATATGACCTCATCTAGCAAGGAGGGACAGGAACAAATCACCAGTCTGTCAAAGACGTTAGTAGAATTAGCTGTAGAAGCTACCAACGCTAAATTAAATATGGATAGCCTCAAACGCACCACTGACAACCTAACTGACGGGCAGAAAAACCTGTTAAAGCAGGCAGAACGAAACCTCTCGCTGTCAAAACTTCAGGGAGAAGCTCGCGCCCGACTCGCAGCCCAATATGCTGCTGAAGATGCAGGCTTTGCTAAAGACGACCCTCACGCCAAAAAAATGGAAGATGATGCGGCCGCCACTTATAAAAATTTAGAAGCGACGAAGCAGTTCAACTCTGAGCAGAAGAAATCAGCCGGTCAGGCATCCCGTAATGCTCAGGTGCTGGAACAGTATCGGCAAAAGGCCGAGCTTTCTGCTGATTCGGTTGATGGACTATCCCGTGCTCAGGCAGTTCTTCAGGCACATCAGAAACTAATAAACCCTACACCAGCTCAAATAGCGCAGGTAGAGAAGGATGCTGGCGCAGCCTGGGATAAAGCCGCCGCAATCCGCGCTCAGGCAGCTGCTATGAAGTTAATTCCCGAGCAGGCAGAGAACACCCGCTATAAACAGGATGTTGCTGACCTCCGGACGGCAATTGAACAAAAGACCATCACGCAGAAGCAGCACGACACCGCCGCCGAGCAGATGGAGCAACAGCATCAGGTGAACTTAGCCAAAATTAGGGCGACGCAGAACGCTGGGGTTAGCCCACTGCAGGAAGCACAAGGCGCTATAGATCCTGTTCAGGCACTGGCTAATGAGAACGCCAAAAAGCTCGCGTTAATACAGGAGTTTGAAACCGCTAAAGGGCAAATCACCCTCAATGGTCTGGCATTAATGAATGCCGCCAACACTCAGTACGAACAGCAGCGTATAGCGGCTCAGTGGGAGATATACCGCAACCAGAGCGCCGCTAACAGCCTTCTGGCTGACGCGGTTGACTCTCTTCAGGGTGGCGCGACTAATGCCATTACCGGCCTCCTGAACGGCACTCAAAGCCTCAGCGAGGCATTTGCAAACATCGGAAGCACGATCCTCAACAGTGTGGTGAGCGGGCTGGTGGAGATGGGCCTGCAGTATGTGAAAAACATGCTTATGGGACAGGTTGCGGCATCAGCAGCTCTTGGGGCAACAGCAACGCAGGCAACAGCCGCAGCAGGGATGTGGGGGCCGGCAGCAGTGAGCGCATCGATCGCCACCATGGGAACCGCTTCAACCGTAGGCACAACAGCCTATTCAACAGCGTTAATGGCTTCTAAAGGATTGGCAGTGGCCGGGGCGCGTGAGCATGGCGGGCCTGTTCTGGCTAACTCAATGTACCGGGTGGGCGAAGGCGGAAAGCCTGAAATCTTCAAGGCCAGCAACGGCAGCCAGTATATGATTCCGGGTGATAACGGCTCTGTTATCAGCAACCGTGACATCGGCAATGGGGGCGGTGCTGGCGGTGTTAGTTTAGAGGTCAACTTCAACATAACCACCACTAACGGTATTGATGCGGCTACACAAAAACAAATGGTTCAGCAGATGGAGATAGTTGCCCTGAAGGTAGCGCGTGAGCAAAGCACCCGTGATGGAGGCTTTCTTCAAAAGCGGATTAAGAAGTAATTGAACGCATCGCAGGGACGCGATCATGTTGAGTTTGGTCAAGGTGAAACGGGTATGAGAAATAGCGAAAGGTGGCAGACAGATGCCTGACAGCACGAAAGAACAGGCCAGCCGTGATAAAGGCGGCAAATGGAAGAAAGGCGCATCGGGTAATCCCGGTGGGCGCAGCAGCAAAGCAGCTGAACTGAGGCGTGTGCTGGAAGGTGGCGCTGATGATGCTGTGAAAACCATCATGGACGCGGCTAAAGAAGGCGATATGGCTGCTTGTCGCCTCATCTTGGACAGAGTTGTCCCGCCGAGTAAGCCAGTTTATCAGCCTGTTTCGTTTGAGCTGGATGACAGCGATTTACCTGCAGCAGCCCGTTCGGTAATTAAGGCGATAGCCGCGGGAGAGCTGCCGGCCGACCAAGGGAAAATGATTCTGGACGGCCTGGCGAACATGGCGAAGATTATCGAAATTACAGAACTGGCTGAGCGTGTAGCTGAGCTGGAGAAGACACAGGAGAGCAGACAATGAGCCTGTTAAGACGAATTGAAGCACTGGAGGCCACCAGCGGCGCTCAGACCACCAGCAGTGGTCCTGATGAAATCTGGCTAATCGGTGTCAGCCCTGACGGATCTCGCGAGTGTGGCGGCGGCTGGGTGAAGCATAAAGGGCTTTTCCGCAACGCCACAGCTGAAGAAGCGCAGCGCCATAATCAGCTTGTCCTGCAGGGGGATCATCATGGGTAGCCTGCTGGCGCGACTGAACCGGCTGGAAAAGACCATGACGCCGAAAGATGGCGATGTGTGTGTGATTTCAGCCCTGATGGATGAGTTAGCGGGCAATGCCCCTGCAGGAGCGTATGACAGGGCCATAGAGCGCCTGTCACTGCGCGGGCATAACTTCCCGCAGTCACCCGAACTGAGAGTGTTGCTGGTGGGTGGTAACGATGAGCATTAAAGCCCGCCTGGCTGCGCTGGAGAAGATTGCGAGAGAAAAAGGCAGCAAATCCATTGATGGCCCGCAACCACCCGTCAGAGCGGACTACGTGCGCGAGGATGGCACTTTTGACCATGTGGGCTACAGGACAACTGCTGATCGCTGGATCATTCAAGTTTTTGGCAAGCCACTGGAGCAGGTGGCTATAGAGATTGCTGAAGCTGAAGGTTTCTAACTCATAACCATGACTGATTTTCCCATGTTGTTGGCGGCCAAGTACCCTGACCAGAAAGGATTTACGCGGGAAG
Organism: Pantoea sp. NGS-ED-1003; assembly: GCF_000738765.1. Lineage (NCBI taxonomy): Bacteria > Pseudomonadati > Pseudomonadota > Gammaproteobacteria > Enterobacterales > Erwiniaceae > Pantoea > Pantoea sp. NGS-ED-1003. The sequence goes on along the minus strand of NZ_JPQA01000007.1, from coordinate 20,055 downwards.
AGTATGAGCAGGTAGCTGATGATTACTTCGAAAGGAAAGCTAAAAGGCTTAAAAAGGCGGCGTAACCATCACAGGGCGCAGTTACGAGTGCGCTGATGATGATTCCAGTAAGGGGATTGTAATGATAAATTGAGACCTCAATCAAGGGAGGATCTCTATGCGCACAGATTTAGAATACCTAAAGGGAATGCTGGATGTATTTATCGAAGCCGAAATGCCTTTCGTAGATACCAAAACACTCGAAAATAAAGGTTACGACATATCTTCAGAAAAAGGGTACTTCCACTACACCATGTTGATTGAGAAGGGATACGTAAGCACGATTGATCTTCTTCTTCACGACCCTAAAAAATTAGGGTTGATGTTCTCCATGAATAGGATAGACAGCTGGAATACTAATGTCAGATTAACCTCTGACGGATATGACTTCGCCTCAGCGCTGCATGAGAAAAACGTATTTGATAAATTGAAGGGAATAAGCGATCAGCCAATATCCGTTTTAAAAGATGTTGGAGTTGAATTGCTCAAATCATATGCTAAGAAGAAGTTTGGTTTAGATAACTAGCCGCCTACGGGCGGTTTTTTTATTGGAGCCAATATGCCAGACACCTGCCGCATCACAGTAATCACCAAATCCGGTGAAACGCATGAAGGCCTGATGAACCGGTCACAGCCTGAAGTGGTTAACGGCTTCATTGGCATTGCCCGTGAAGATGGTGGCTGGGTATATCTGGCATCTGATGACGCGCTCAAGATGGAATATGTGCCGGAAAGTTAGCCACAACGTTTCCAACTTGCAATAGATGACAAAGCTAGATTGACAAGTACTTCATAAAAAGGCTCATGCGAAGGCATGTATTTACGAAAGTCCTCACCTGACCAATAAAGCTCAAGATGGTGAGAGAATACAAGCGTAGAGCATCCAGCTTTCAATAGTTCCATATCTCCGATGTGAACATCCTTTTCCTCGATTTCAAAAGAATAGATTGGATTTGTAATTGAACCATGCTTGTGACGAAAAGCTATGCACTCTTCAAGTGTCTGACATGCAAAAATAGATGTGAAACGGGATGGCTTATGCGGATGGAAAGTCCTTCTGTGCATTTCCAAATGAAGTTCCGTCGAGCAGTCAGTTATCATGACTGAAGAATTACTGTTGAAAAAGTACTGATTACCATGTGGTGACATCCCATTAGGGAAAAGCTTCTGAATATATTGATCAAGCTCTGTCAGCCCGGTCGCACTATGCGCGATGAGATGTGGAGTATTCCCCCCCTCAAAGTATCCCTTTCTATCAACGGTATATAACGTAATCATAATTTCCTTGGATATAAAATTGCACTCACCGACAAACAAGAAATGTGCTGTCGCGAGTACCTCATCGATTTGAACGCCACGCAAGCGGCCATTCGGGCGGGGTACAGCGAAAAGACCGCCCGCGACATTGGTTGCGAAAACCTAGCAAAACCCAACATTCAGGACCGCATCTCTCAGCTTACCAAGGAACGTAACGAGCGCAATAGTCGTGTGCAGGTTGACGCCAGCAGCCGCATTTAGCATAAAAAATACCTGAACGTTCACTGTAAACAGGAAAGTGCGTAATGATAGATCGGCATACCATTGAGATGACGCTGCTACAGATTGCCCGCCAGAACGGAGAACCTCTGGACGGACATGCGCTTTACACAATCCGCACAGAGGTAGCGCAGGCATTGCAGGCAAAAGAACGCCATAAGCAGCGTATGAGTGCTCCCGCATATCGTTGGAAAAGACCATCACTAAAGCGTTAAGCGAAGCTATTGATAGATAAAAACGATGAAAGCTACCTTTTGTGTTTAGTTTTTGTGTTTTCAACTACATATTGTGTTTTATTCTTTTTTAGGGGCTTTTTGACGTATGACAGTGTGGCATGTCATATTGACTTGTTCTGAGAATAAGGTAGATTTAGCGGCAACTGAGCCCGGCCCCCTGGTGTGAGTCTTTATAAGGCAATCATTATGGTCGGGCCTTCTATTATCTACTATCTGACAAAACTATGCCCGCTCCGGTAAAAATTCATAAGGAATATGCGGATTTAATCGAGTTACTTGAATCTCGGGGTATGCATATTTCTGATAGAGACCATGCGATAAAAAAAATTACCCAAGTTGGTTATTACCGGCTTTCAGGTTTTTGGTATCCATGTCGTCTTCCGGAAGTTTCAGATGGAAAAATAATTGGTAGGATTGATAATGTAAGAAAAGGAACATCCTTCCGGGATGTTTACGATCTTTACTTATTTGATAAAAAACTTCGCCTCCTTGTGATGAATGCCTTAGAGCGAATAGAAATTTTTGTTCGTTCCGTGATCGCTCACGAAATGGGCAAGTACCATCCTCTCGCTTATCTAGATGATGACTTCATCAATCCTAAGCATCTAAATCCGCACCCGAGCAAGCCTGATCAGCCCAGCCCGCGGCAGGCATGGTTAACCAAACACTCCTGCGAAATCTCTAAAAGTCGTGAGGATTCTATTAAATGGCACACTTCACGATATGAAGGCATCCCTTTTTGGGTAGCTATTGAGGTGTGGGATTTTGGCTTGATGTCAAAATACTACGGGATGCTTAAAGACCAATACCGAAACGAAATTTTGGCTCGATTAGGTATAGCTTCTGGCAATGGAGCTATATTCCAGAATTGGCTAAGTTCCATGAACGTTTTGAGAAATAGATGTGCGCATCACTCTCGCATCTGGAACAAACTTAACGAACCAAAATTGAGGCCGCTCTCGAATGATCCTTACTTTATGTCGCTAGGGCTTGGACATGACCAGTACGAACGCATGTTTGGGATGATTGCTGTATTGTGGTTCTTAGTGAAAAAAATTGGCCCAGGCTCAAATTGGCTAAATAATGTGGCAGATTTAGTCGACAGTAAGCCACAGGTTCCTGGATGTCATCTTACAGCTATGGGCTTCCCAAACAACGATGGGTTTCCGCGGAAGGCATTTGGGATTTAATAAAACATCATTGCTCAACTCTTAATGCGTGGTTTCCTTGTCTTTTCCATGCGCTGTAGATGTCCTTATCCCAAGCCTTGCCAGCTTTAGTCTGATAACCGGCCTCGTTAAGCCGCTCTGCAATGATACGGCCATTATCAAAGCCTTGCCTGATGGTTTCTGAAATGATGCGGATGACGGCTTCTTCATCATATGGCAAAGGTGGAATACCCTGCTTTCCGCCAATTAAAGCCGCCGCCGCAGTTTCCATTCTTTCCACCAGCGCCATCATGCGTGCGTCAGGATTGTTCTCTGGCCGGTTCAGTTTCTGCCGGATGGCATCGACAAGCCATGCAGTTTTATCTCCACCAGCAGCACTCACAGCATCGGTAAAAGACTCGCTTAACTCAGCAGGCACACGGAAGGTAACGGACAGGGATTTGCTCATAAGCCACCAGATTCAGGGAACAGATGGCTATTTTATTATCGCAAGACAATGTAAGACACAAAGATTTGTTGGTTCAGATAGCCCCGCTGTTGGTTCAATTTGGGGTTGTGTTGGTTCACTTTTTTGAAATTAATCCTTTAAAAACAGCGGTCTTTACAAATCGAACCAACTGAACCAACTGAACGACATGTTTTTGCTTAATTATATAGAGAGAAAAACTTCGCATCCCTCCTACAATAAGAAAACGTCATTAGCAAAACTAATAATCGCCTTCTCTTTGAGTTTGTCTGTCCTGATTGGGCTGTAGTGCGCAAACTTCCCAGGCGTTCATTCTTCAGATTTCAGGCTATAGCGACATACCACACACGTCATGCCATTCCTGACCTCTCGGTGAGAGGACTTTGTCAGTAGCCCAAAAGATACCATCAGCTCCAGAGATCGGCGCACCGATTCACGCCTTATGGGGTTTTTGTATTCATCTGGCCCATGAAGCAAATATGAAATGCCATAAACATCATACGGTGGCGGTCCGATTATGTTGGCTATAGAGGTAAGTCTGGCGGGTTCAAAGTAGCTGAGTATGGTTTTCTTGTGTTTTGTCATATGCATTAGAAAAATCTCATGTAGCTCCGTGGTTAATCGCTCCTATACAGCTGCTTATGTTCTAATGTCATGAGCGAGCAGTATTGATTCCTGTAAATCTTCCTCAATTTACCCTGTCGAATTCACCTTCAATATAATTATCACTGTCATCACGATCACGCATTACCAGACACTGACCGATGAGCCCGTATCGGGAACCGTTACAGCAGACACCTTTACCTGCCCCAGACTGCGTGCTGTCCTGCCGCTGCTCATAGCTGGTGATCTTCTCCAGCAGCCCATCGTTAACCATCGCCTCCAGCGTTCTCCTGGCTGATTCCATGTGATGCCGTGATTTGAATGAGTTCATGCCACTGAGAAGATATGCGACCCCGGATACATCAAACGGCGGCGCACCAATCGTACCAGTTACCCATTCGCGGTGTTCAGGATCAAAGAAGCTCAGTATCTCTTTTTTACGGCTGGTCATTCTCATGGCTGATCGGTTCCTTAATGTAGGAGAGATCTATCATAAAATAAGGATTTCAGCTTATCGCGTTATGCAGTGAGTTGAATGCGCCTGTGGTGGATGAAAAACAGTCAAAATGAGGTGTCACAAAAACATTTGGGGGTATCTTTGGGGGTATGTGTGATTTTGAAACCTATAAATAATGTTATTAAACAATAGATTGATTGTTATTATTCAATCCTGTAGGGTGCCATTTTCTCTTCTTTCACTCCTTCGTGAATGCTTCAAAATATATAAAAAAGAAATCGGCCTCTGATGCGGGTTTGTCGATATGCCGTCCCTCTATGGCGACACCTCGTTGAAAAGAGTGCGGCTCGACGTACGGTTATTCCCTGGCGGGTCGCTGTATTACGCTACAGCGACCCTCAGTGTGCAGAGGTTATTTTTTCCAGAAGCTGCGCTGTGTTTAAACTTTCGGCCATAGCAACGAGTAAAGCCCTCACGTAAGAGGGCAAAGTACTTTTTAATTTTAAACTTACCCTGGTGAGGCTATTACAGTTAACGTCACTTTTATTATTTACTTTAGGACGGAAGAGGGCTTTCTACGTTTTAATCTCTTGAAGCCGATATTTCAGAGCATACTTTTTTTCAAATGAAACAGGACGCCTGTTCTGCTATTCGAAGAGTAAAAAAAGGATTCCGGTGCCGAAACGGCCTGTCATTATCGCTTTAAGCGAAGCGCATAAATGCCATGGGCAGATTCAAATTCACTCTATTCATTTCCTGTTTCTGACGTCTGGGGAAGCGAAGAGTAGGCGCACATTATTTCTTTTTATGGTTATCTTTGCACAGGAAATAGTTAGATCCCTTAATGTTCTGCCTCTTATTTTTAGCGAGAAAAAAGTGATCGTTGTCAATTTTAATGCAGATGGATGAGCTATGTCGCAAAATTAATATAAATTTTATGGCTGCTTTTCCGATAAAGCAGATATCCAGCAGGGCTTTTCGCCACTGGGAAAACTGCCAAACAGGGGCTGCATCAATGAAACTCATGAAAATTTTCCCAAATTTAAAAATAGGCGGCAAACTAACGCTGGGTTTTGCATTAGTTATCTTCGCCTCTGTCATCATTGCGCTGCTTGCGTTCCGCTGTTTTTTTAGCATTCAGGAAAACTCGGCTAAACGTGACATTATCGTGAATATGGCCAATACGCTTAGTGACGCCAGGCTCAATCGGACGCTGTTTCAATATACTAGGGATAAAAGGTATTTTGAGCTTAACGGGATGGCGATGAATAAGCTGACCGTATTGAAAGATAATCTGGAAGAGCACGTATGGTCTGCCGAAGGCGAGGCAAAAGTCATTCGGCTCGAACAAAATCTGAAACAGTATCAGGATAAACGAGCGAACTTTCTTGCCGCGACGAACAACACCGACAGCGCGTTAACAGAACTCACCGCGATGGCCTTTCCTTCATTCGCAGAGCAGCTCAGCTCACGTGTCTCTTTTGTACCATCTGAAACAGCGGCGGCGCTTTTTGCCCTGAAATCGAAAATTGATTCTCTCTCTTTGACATTACGAGATTATCTGACAAAGCCAGATGAAGCGTTGTTGAATACCCTTATCAGACAACTTGATGAGATTCAGTCGCTCATGGCAACAGCTGGCACCTCTGATGATGCTTTACTCAGCGAGTTATTGACAGCCATACAACAGAAAAGCGCAGCCATGCCCGGTCTGTTGCAAAAATATCTACAGCAGGCACATTTAGAAAAACTGGCTTCAGACGAGATGACCGGGGCCGCAGTTACGCTGAATAAAACGATGACAGATTTGGCGCTTTATCAGTCAGAAATGGCAGGCAGGTATATTCAGACGGCGCTCTGGCAGATTGGTTTTACCACTATCGCCTGCATTGTGCTTAGCCTTCTGGTTGCATGGCAGATGACCCGCAGTATTACCCGGCCCCTTAAAGAAACCCTCTCTTCCGCGCAACGTATTGCGGAAGGCGATTTGACGTCGGAAATTGCCAGCACACGCTCTGACGAACTGGGCCAGCTGATGACCGCCGTCAACACCATGAACCTGAGCCTTCGCACCATCATTTCGCGCGTGCGTGACGGCGTAAACGGCGTGGCGCGTGCATCCTCGGAGATTGCCGCAGGCAATATCGATTTGTCATCGCGAACAGAGCAGCAATCCGCAGCCGTCGTTGAGACCGCAGCCAGTATGGAAGAGCTGACTTCGACGGTAAAACAGAATGCCGAAAACGCGCATCATGCCAGTCGGCTGGCCACTGAGGCTTCGCATAATGCGGGGCGGGGTGGGGAAATCATCAGGGATGTCATTACCACGATGGGCGGCATCAGCCAGAGTTCTGGAAAAATCGGCGAGATCATTGCCGTAATAAACGGTATCGCCTTTCAGACCAATATTCTCGCACTGAACGCGGCTGTTGAGGCGGCGCGGGCGGGTGAACAGGGACGTGGATTTGCAGTCGTTGCCGGCGAGGTAAGAAATCTGGCGCAGCGGAGTTCGCTGGCTGCAAAAGAGATTGAAACGTTAATCCGGGAATCGCTGGATCGGGTCAACGGCGGGACTGAACTGGTTAATCGCGCCGGGGATACGATGCAAGATATCGTCCGATCCGTTTCGCAGGTCAGGGATATCATGGGCGAGATCGCCGCGGCATCGGATGAGCAGAACCGGGGCATTACCCAGATTGCTCAGGCGATGACGGAAATGGATACCACGACACAGCAGAATGCGGCGCTGGTGGAGGAGTCTTCAGCTGCGGCCAGCAGTCTTGAAGAGCAGGCGCTTGGGCTGGAAAAAACCGTCTCCGTCTTTCGGCTGCCGTCATCCACGCCGGCGATGCATCAGAAAGCGCCAGACAACAGAACCAGTCATAAGGTGCCGGCATCCGCTACCTCTGCTGAGAATGACTGGGTAACCTTCTGATTAATCATAGCCCCTCGGGAAGAGGGGCGCAGAACGGCAACACTGCCCAGCGAATGCCCATTATTCACTCAGCAACGCTTAAAAGCTGCTTAACCAAATAGCGTAAATCCTCTTTCGCTTGCTGAAAGCCCGCTGCTGTGGGGTTTACGCTAAGAATATCGGCATAGCCATTCACCGCGCCGCCTATCATGCGGGCGGTGCGCGCCACATCGACCTGCCGGTAAAGTCCCTGGCCAATGCCCGTCTCAATCAGTCTTTCTAAAAGGCTAAACCATCTGTTCATGTTGCTCATGGCCAAATCGGCATAGGCCGGATCGTGCTGGGCCTGCGTCCAGACCGCATTGTACAGCTGCCAGTCCGCATCCTGGGTGGCAGGCAAACTGGTAATAAAAGCATCAAGCGCGGCATCAGGCGCGAAACCGGCGATAGTCTCTTTAAAAGCATCAAGATCGGCCTGCATGAAACGCTCAACCGCCTCCAGCCTGAGCGAACGCCAGTCGCGGAAATAGTGATAGATATGGCTACGTGAGATGCCGACATGCTCGGTAAGCTCCCGGGTCGTCACGTTATCGATGCCTTTATCGATAAAAAGCGCTATCGCTCCGTCGAGGATTTTAGTCCGAAGGTTTTCTGCTGGCATACGTTCGATATTTCCCTGCATTGACTTTGAGCAAACGCTCAAATAGACTCGCTTCAGTCTTGAGCAACCGCTCAAGCACATCATAATCAGAAGTTAAACATGCAAATATTCAAAACGCCAGTGCCAACTGCGCCTGCTCGCAGCGCCCTCAAGACCCTGAAAATGTTGGGGCGTCGGCATCGTAAAAAGCTGCTGCTCACATTTTTGCTGGTCGTTGCCGAGAACGTTATGTATCTGCTCTACCCGCTACTGGCGGGATTTGCCATCAACGCCATGCTTTCGGGACGGGCGCTGCACGCTATGTTATATGCGGGCATGGTATTTATCATGTGGGCGATTGGCGCCGCGCGCCGCAGCGTAGATACCCGCACTTTTGCCCGTATTTACGCCGAGCTGGCGGTACCGGTGATCCTGACGCAGCGCAGCGAAAATCAGGGCGCATCGACTATTGCGGCACGCGTCACGCTGTCGCGCGAATTCGTCGATTTTTTCGAGAAGCATCTGCCGGTGCTTATCACTTCCGTCGCGTCGATTACGGGAGCCGCTGTGATGCTGCTGACTATTGAGTTCTGGACCGGCATCGCCTGCATCGCCATCCTGGTTTTCTTTGGCGGCTTTCTGCCCGGCTTTACGCGTAAAAACGAAGCGCTGTTTGTGCGTCTGAATAACCGGCTGGAAAAAGAGGTGGGCTTTGTCAGCACTGCCACAGCGCCTGCGCTAACGAAGCATTACGGCGTGCTGGCCGGCTTGCGTATCCGCCTTTCCGATCGTGAAGCCATGGGATATCTGGCCATTGGGTGCGTGGCTGCGCTGCTGTTCGCCATGACCATTCTCTACATGACGCTAAACGGCGTTCGCGACGCCGGCCATATCTATTCGGTGATGACCTATATGTGGATGTTCGCCATGAGCCTGGATGACGGCCCGCAGCTGCTGGAAAAGTACTCCCAGCTCAAAGATATCGGCCGCCGCGTCAACACCGGGCAAATCTGAGCCAGACGCAAGAATGATCCCCTCCCGCTTAACCACCGGATATACCGATGCCGCAATTCTTTATTGAAAGGCCTGTTTTTGCCTGGGTTATCGCCCTGTTTATCGTCCTGGCAGGCCTCATTGCCATTCCGCAGCTGCCTGTGGCGCAGTATCCGTCGGTGGCGCCGCCGAGCGTCAGCATTACGGTAACCTATCCGGGCGCCACGCCGGAAACCATGAATGAGTCGGTTATCTCGCTGATTGAAAGAGAGATCTCCAGCGTCGACGACATGCTCTACTTCGAGTCTTCAAGCGATACCTCTGGCACGGCCAGCATCACGGTGACCTTTAAACCCGGCACGGACATCAGGCTCGCTCAGGTTGATGTGCAGAACAAAATCAAGGTGGTTGAACCGCGTCTGCCGCAAACCGTCCGCCAGAACGGGCTGAACGTAGAGGCGGCCAACTCAGGCTTTCTGATGATTGTCGGGCTGCGTTCGCCCACGGGGCAGTTCAGCGAGCAGGACCTGAGCGACTATTTTGCGCGTAACGTTTCTGAGGAGCTGCGGCGCGTGCCGGGCGTCGGCAAAGTTCAGCTGTTCGGCGCGGAGAAAGCGATGCGCATATGGCTGGATCCAATCAAACTGTTCAACTATAAGCTGGCGGTCAGCGACGTCACTACCGCCCTGAGCCAGCAAAACGCACAGGTCTCGCCCGGCAGAATCGGCGATGAACCGGCGCAGCCCGGACAATCCGTTACTTACCCGCTCACGGTGCGCGGACAGCTCAGTTCGGTGGAGGATTTCCGCAACATTACGCTTAAGGCGCTGAATAACGGCTCGCGCGTCCGGCTGGCTGACGTGGCGCGCGTGGAGCAGGGGCTGCAAAGCTACGCGTTCGCTATTCGCGAAAATGGACACGCCGCCACGGCCGCAGCGATTCAGCTGATGCCCGGCGCCAATGCCGCCAGCACCGCAGAAGGCGTGCGTTCACGACTGAATGAACTCTCAACGGTGCTGCCGCAGGGCATGGCGTTCTCGGTGCCGTTTGATACCGCGCCTTTTGTGAAGCTGTCGATTGAGAAAGTCATACACACCTTTATTGAAGCCATGGTGCTGGTTTTTCTGGTGATGCTGCTGTTTCTGCAAAATCTGCGCTACACCTTTATTCCGGCGATTGTTGCGCCGGTGGCGCTGCTCGGCACCTTTACCGTGATGCTGGTGAGCGGTTTTTCCATTAATGTGCTGACCATGTTCGGCATGGTGCTGGCCATCGGCATCATCGTGGACGATGCGATTGTGGTGGTGGAGAGCGTTGAGCGCCTGATGGCGGAAAAAGGTCTGTCGCCGAAAGAGGCGACGCATGAGGCGATGCGCGAGATCACGCCGGCGATTATCGGCATTACGCTGGTGCTGACCGCCGTGTTTATCCCGATGGGGTTCGCGACTGGCTCGGTCGGCGTTATCTATCGCCAGTTCACGCTCTCCATGGCCGTTTCTATTCTGTTCTCGGCTTTCCTTGCGCTGACCATGACTCCCGCGCTGTGCGCTTCGCTGCTGAAGCCGATTGCGCAGCACGGCGAGGAGAAGAGGGGCTTTGCAGGCTGGTTTAACCGCCGCTTCAATGCCCTGACCGTCCGCTATGAGCGAGGATTGCACGCCACGCTGCGCCGCAGCGGCCGCGTCATGCTGATTTACGCGGTGCTGTGCGCGGTAATTTATGTCGCCTGGTCGGCGCTGCCTTCATCGTTTATTCCCGATGAGGATCAGGGCTACTTTATGACGTCGATCCAGCTGCCGTCAGACGCCACGCAGGAAAGAACCCGCTATGTGGTCGATCGGCTTGAAAAAGCGATTATGGAAAGGCCCGGCATTGCCAGCAATATCTCTATTTTCGGCTTTGGTTTTTCCGGCTCCGGCCCGAACACCGCGATGGCCTTTACTACGCTGAAGGACTGGGGCGAGCGGCAGGGCGCAACCGCGGATGGCGAAGCGGAATTTGTTCAGACCACCATGAGCAACGACGCTGCCGCCACGGTAATGAGCCTGATGCCGCCCGCCATCTCCGATATGGGGACGTCATCAGGTTTTAATCTTTACCTCGAGGATCGCGCCGGTCGCGGCTACGCCGCCTTGTTGCAGGCGGCCACAGCGCTGACGGAAAAGGCCAACCAGAGCGGCGTGGTGAGAGATGTCTACATTGAGGGGTTGCCCGAGGGCGTCAGCGCCGCGCTTGAGGTGGACAGGGAAAAAGCGCAGGCGATGGGCGTCAGCTTTGACGACATTAATCAGATGCTGTCAGCCGCCATCGGCTCAAATTACGTGAATGACTACGTGGATAACGGGCGCGTGCAGCAGGTTATTGTGCAGGCGGATTCCGCCTACCGCATGCAGCTGGCGGATTTACTCAAGCTCTACGTCAGGAATGCTTCGGGCGAGATGGTACCGCTGTCGGCCTTTGTCACGGCAAACTGGTCGCAGTCGCCGCAGCAGCTCAATCGTTATCAGGGCTATCCCGCCATTAAAATCGCTGGCAGCCCCGGCGACGGTTACGCCAGCGGCGCGGCGATGGCTGAGATGAATAAACTCGCGGCATCATTGCCGACAGGCTATTTCGCCGAGTGGACCGGCGCCTCGCTGCAGGAGCGCAGCACGGCGGCGCAGATGCCCTTGCTGATAGCCTTATCCGTGCTTGTTGTTTTCCTGGTGCTTGCCGCGCTGTATGAGAGCTGGTCCGTGCCGCTTTCAGTCATTCTTGTCGTTCCGCTGGGTATGGCTGGCGCGCTGCTGGCGGTGTTTATCGCGGGGGTGTCTAATGACGTTTTTTTCAAGGTCGGCATGATTACGCTCATCGGACTTTCCACTAAAAACGCCATCCTGATCGTAGAGTTTGCCCGGCAGCTTTATGCGCAGGGTAAACCGCTAGCTGAGGCCGCCAGAGAGGCCGCCCGGTTACGCCTGCGCCCCATTATCATGACGTCGCTGGCTTTTACCCTTGGCGTGGTGCCGCTGATGCTGGCGAGCGGCGCCAGTAAAAGCACCCAGAATGCCATTGGTACAGGCGTTTTTGGCGGGATGATAAGCGGCACGCTGCTGGCCATCTTCTTCGTGCCGGCGTTCTTTGTCATTGTTACTTCTGGGGTGCAAAGGCTGAGTGGCGCGCTAAAAAGAGTTAATAAAGCCTGATCGATCGGCTCAGGGCAGTCATTGCTGCCCTGAGGTGACTCTTTACTGAAACGTCCGCTTGATTGCCGTCGCCAATCTTCAGGAAGTGAGTTTCAGGCACGTTAAAAGTGACGCCAGCGAGTCGACAGGTCCGGCATGGCATTGAGGTGAGCGCGTCTTATCCCAGGGCATGGCATCATCAGTACAGAAGTCTCCTGCGCATTGCATTTCAAGCCGCTCATCCAGCAAGCCAACGGGGATCCAGACATAAGGCTCGCCGCGCAAGGGGTTAGGCACCGTTGAGCCGCACAGGCTGCAAAAATCTGTCCGGTAGCCAGTCGGTTTTGACCATGAAACAATGCCGTTTTCGCCGTTAATCCACCTGAATCCGGCGCTTTTCACCAGCGTGGCAAGATTGTAGCCGACGCCACTCTGCTTTCTGCAAAGCGAGCAATGGCAACGATAAAACAGGGCAGGCTTTTCAGCTAGTTCAAATACGACTGCTCCACACAAACACGATCCGTTCATTTCAAAACCATCCTGGCACAGCCATATAAACTGCAACAGACAATAGCGGCTGCAGCCGTATTGCATTGATAATTGCCTGACAGAGGAAGAGTCGCACGATGACAGGATACGCAAGGGTATCCTGTCGACATCCACATTTCAGATGTTATTTTCTACTGGCCAACGTCAGTTAAGGTTTAAGGATAACCTTTGTCCATCCTTCGTCGCGATCGTCAAAATGTTTATATCCCGTAGGCGCCTCTTCAAGCGAAAGGCGGTGTGAGATGATGTCGCCCGGGCTGGCTTTACCCTGATGGATTAGACGGGCCAGTTGACGATTATAGGCTTTGACGTTGGCCTGCCCGGTACGTATTGCCTGTCCTTTAAACCAAAAGCTTCCGAAATCAAAAGGCATTTTACCTTGTTTGGCGAGGTCTGAGGCCGCTCCCGGATCCTGAGGTATAAATACGCCAACCACACCAATTCCCCCGGTTGCTTTGGTTGACGCCACAAGACTGTTCATCGTGATCGAATTGTCTTCATGGCCATGTTTGTTACAGCACTGGTAGCCCACACACTCACAGCCGCAATCGGTGCCACGTCCGTCCGTCAGGTCGAGAATTCTTTGCACGGCTTCATCGCCGGTCGCATTGATGGCCGTCGCTCCCAGTTTCTCTGCCAGGGCCAAACGGTCTTTGTGTGTATCCACCACGAACACCTGTGAAGCACCTTTTATGATGGCTGAATGAGCAGCCATCAGGCCCACCGGCCCCGCGCCGTAAATCGCTACGCTTTCGCCTGGCTTTAATCCTGCGAGTTCTGTTGCGTGCCAACCGGTAGGAAAGATGTCAGAGAGCATCACATAATCATCTTCTTTTTCTACTGCGTCAGGCGGGAGCACGAGACAGTTAAAGTCCGCGAAGGGGACCCGAAGCAGCTCCGCCTGACCGCCTTCCCAGGCACCCATTTCAGCAAACCCATAAGCAGCGCCTGCGGTTCCCGGATTGGCTGTAAGACAGAAGCCCGTCAAACCTTTCTCACAATTCTCGCAAAAACCGCATCCGATGTTGAACGGCAGACAGACGTAGTCTCCGACCTTGACGCGCTCAACCCCTGAGCCAATTTCAACCACTTCACCCAGGTTTTCGTGCCCTAAAATACGGCCCTGCTCAAAGCTGGTCCGGCCCTCATACATGTGCAAATCAGAGCCACAGATGTTGGTGGTGGTAATGCGGACAAGGACATCTGTGGGGCGGACGATTTTCGCATCCGGCACCTCTTTTACTTTTACATCATAGGGACCGTTGTAAATAACTGCTTTCATGATCTTCTCCTGCTTGCGTCCGGAAAGGAACGGCTGCCCGGCCGAGTGAGTGTCGACTAAGCTTAGCTGCCATGACCGATAACGCGATTGATAACGCGGCGATCGGGATAGTTCTTATCTGCATAAGCTGGATCTCCCGGCCAACCCTCAAGACCTCTGGCGCTAAGAAGGAATAAGCCATGAAAAATTTACGCACCGTTCTGATTTCTCTGCTGGTTGTACTGCCGGCTGCGGCTATGGCGCAGAAGCCCGGTATGAACATGACGCAGTCCATGCCTCTCTCTCCGGCGTCAAAAGAGTACATGTCGGGCATGCAAAATATGCATCATGGCATGATGGAGGCAATGAAGGAGCAGGATGCTGACCGGGCATTCGCAAAAGGTATGGCTGAGCATCATAAAGGGGCGATAGCCATGGCGGAAACAGAGCTGAAATATGGAAAAGATCCTGAGATGAGAAAAATGGCCGAAGCTGTCATCAAAGCGCAGAAAGCTGAAATTGAGCAGCTGGAAAAATGGCTGAAGGAATAGCCCACTGCTATCCGGGTTTGTTTCATTAAGATATGAGTCCGCTATGCGCGCATAGCGGACGGTAAAATGGGGTTAAGTTCACCCCTGCAACTTCCTCAGACAGCGATCCATCGCGCTGACCACCCAGTCGATATCGTGCGTCTGGAAACAGAGCGGCGGGCGGATTTTCAGCACGTTGCCGTAGGGCCCGGCGACGGAGGTCAGCACAAACTCTTCGCGTAGCGCCTCCACCAGGTCGAGCGCCAGACGCTTGTCAGGCAGCTTGCTTTCCCTGTCCTTCACCAGTTCAAACCCGATAAACAGCCCTGCGCCACGCACTTCGCCGATGCAGGGGTAAGCCGCCTGCAGCGATTGCAGGGCCGCCAGCAGCGCAGCGCCGGTTGTCAGGCTGTGCGCCTGAAGCGCTTCCTGCTCAATGACATCCATCACCGCATGGGCCGCCGCCATGGAGACCGGATTGCCGCCAAAGGTATTAAAGTAGGGCAGCGCATCGCTAAACGCCGCCAGCACCGGCGCTTTCGCCATTAGCCCCGACACCGGAATGCCGTTCCCCATAGGTTTGCCGGTGGTGACCACATCGGGCACCACGCCGTGTCGGGCAAAGCCCCAAAAGGCCTCGCCGGTGCGGGCAAAACCTGGCTGCACTTCGTCAGCGATAAAAATTCCGCCGTTCTGATGCACGACATCAATCGCCTGCTTTAAAAAGCCTGGCTGGCCGGGTAATACGCCGTCTGACGAGAAGATCGAATCGGCCAGAAAACCGGCAAACTTGATGCCGTGCGCGGCCATATCGTCGATCTGCTGCTGAATTTCCCGCGCGAACCATGCACCCTGGTCCGTCGTCTGAACGCGATAAAAGTCGGGCGGCGCCACCAGGCGGGTATGCGCTGAAAGCGGCTGGCCGCTGCCCAGCGCGGGCGAGACGCCGGAGGTAATCGCGCTGGTGCCGTGATAGGCTTCTCTGGATACGATGATCCCGGTGCCGCCGCTCCAGCACTGGGCAATGCGGATAGCGAGATCGTTCGCTTCGGAGCCGGTACACATATACATGGCGCGATCGATTTCCGCGGGCAGGGTGGCCAGAATACGATCGCTGTATGCCAGGATCGACTCGTGCAGATAACGCGTATGCGTATTCAGCTGCATCATCTGTTGATGCACCGCCTCTACGACCGCCGGATGACAGTGACCAATACTGGCCACGTTGTTGTACATATCCAGATACTGATTGCCCGCCTTATCCCAAAGATACTGGCCCTTTCCGCGCACCAGATGCACCGGGTTGCGATAAAACAGCCGATAGGACTCCCCCAGCACCCGGCTGCGCTTGTCGGTCAGCTGTCGAATGTCCGGCGCCAGCGTTTTCGCGTGTTCAGCACGAAAGCTGTTGGTATCCATTATGGTTGAACGTACCGTCATCGTGACTCCTTGGTCTTGGTGCTGCCCTGCCGCAGGCTACGCGCAGCAGGGCTTATAGATGCGTTAGTCGGTTTCTGCGGCAACAGAGGTCTGCGCGATAGCGCCGCGGCGGGAATGGGTGGTCAGGAAATAGAGATAGCCTGTCACCATAAAGCCGACAAACAGCGCGCCGATCTGCGGGTTAAACCACAGCATCGCGATCAGACAAATCACCGATCCACACAGGGCAATGCCAGGGATCACCGGGTAACCCGGCGCGCGATAGCTGCGCGGCAGGGTCGGATCGGTACGACGCAGTTTAAACAGGCTCAGCATGCTCATGATGTACATGACGATGGCGCCAAATACCGACATGGTAATCATCGCTGCGGTCAGGCTCATTCCCTGAAAGCTGATGCCGTCAGAGAAAATCGCGAGGATGCCGACCGCGCCGCCCGCCAGAATCGCGCGGTGCGGCGTGTTAAAGCGCGACAGCTTCGCCAGCGACGGCGGCAAATAGCCTTCCCGCGCCAGCGCAAAGAACTGGCGAGAGTAGCCCATGATAATGCCGTGAAAACTGGCGATCAGACCGAACAGCCCAATCCATACCAGCATATGCATCCAGCGCGAATCGTTGCCTACCAGCATTTTCATCGCCTGCGGCAGCGGATCGTTGATGCCGGAGAGGGGGCGCCAGTCGCCTGCGCCACCTGCAAACACCATAACGCCAACCGCCAGCACCACCAGCGTTAAAATGCCGCTGATATAGGCACGGGGAATGGTGCGACGCGGATCTTTTGCCTCTTCGGCCGCCATCGCGACGCCTTCGATGGCCAGGAAAAACCAGATGGCAAAAGGAATAGCGGCAAATATGCCGGATACCGAGGCCAGCGAGAATGTCTCCTGTCCCGCCCAGCCGTGAGCCACAAAGTTCGTCAGGCTGAAGCCTGGCGCCACCACGCCCATAAACACCAGCAGTTCAATCACCGCCAGCAAAGTGACCAGCAGCTCAAAGGTTGCCGCAATGCTGACTCCGATGATGTTGAGGCCCATAAAGATCAGATAGGCGCAGACCGCGATAAGTTTGGGGTTCACTTCCGGAAACTGCACATTGAGGTAGGCGCCTATCGCCATGGCGATGGCCGGGGGCGCGAAAACAAACTCGATTAAGGTGGCAATGCCCGCAATCAACCCACCGGTATCGCCGAAGGCGCGACGGCTGTAAGCAAACGGCCCGCCTGCCTGCGGAATGGCGGTCGTCAGCTCGGTAAAGCTGAAGATAAAACAGGTGTACATGGCGGCGACAAACAGCGTCGTGACCAGAAAGCCCAGGGTACCCGCGGCGCCCCAGCCATAACTCCAGCCAAAATACTCGCCCGATATAACCAGTCCCACGGCGATACCCCAGAGTTGCAGGGTGCCCAGGGTGGGTTTCAGTTTCTCTTTCATCACTGCGTTCCCCGTCTGCGTAAAGTGAAAAGCGATGCCTTAAAAGCTGACGGGTAGATGATGGACACAGCGCTAACAGAAAAACTTGACCGCAGAAAACAGAAATTCGTCGGCTGGGGTCAAGTCGCCCCAGCTCAGGCCGTCGTTACTCTGCTGAAGTCAATTTTTGCCTGCTCTCCTGTCAAGCGTGCAGGGAAGGTTCAGCGCCATGCTGAAGCCACACGCAGAGAGAGGGAGCCAGATATGAGCATTAAGCAATATGACACCTTGAGTAACGACGCCATTCTTCAGCTTGCCCATCAGGCATTGCAGGCCTATCCCGGCTGTCTGCACGCTGAGGTCAGACTGCTGTGCCGTTCTGAGAACGCGACCCTGTCTGTCAGCACGCCGCAGAGCCGCTATGCGTTGCGTATTCATCGGGGCGACTATCACGCTAAGCAGGATATTGAAAGCGAGCTTCACTGGCTGGACGCCCTTCAGGCTGCTGAAATCTGTGTACCGGTTGCCGTCAGCGACGGGCAGGGTAACCGGATTCAGACGCTTCCTCTGCCTGACAGCGGCGAACGTTATGCCGTGCTGTTTCACTGGATAGAGGGCGATATGCTCACCGATGCGGTCGAGCCGGCGGCATTTCGCCAGTTAGGCCGCATCACCGCGCAGCTGCACCACCACAGCCGGCGCTGGCAAAAACCGCAGGGCTTTCGCCGTATCGTCTGGGATCATCACACCATGGTTTCTCCTGCTGGCCACTGGGGCGACTGGCGGGATGTCGCTGGCCTGGCGCGGTCGCAACACGCGGTCGTTGAAGAGACGCTGGCTCATGTGAGACGCGAGATGGCGGCATTTGGCCAGTCGCCCGATCGCTATGGTTTGATTCATGCCGACCTGCGGCTGACGAATCTGTTGGTTCACAAAGGCGAAACGCGGGTCATTGATTTTGATGACTGCGGAATGGGCTGGTATCTGCACGATCTTGCCGCTGCCATCAGCTTTGTCGAGCACCATCCGAGCGCGCCGCAGTGGGTGGAAAACTGGTTAAACGGCTATGAGCAGGTGGCGCACGTCAGCGATAAAGAGCTGGCTATGATCCCCTCGCTGCTGATTCAACGCCGCATCCAGCTGACGGCCTGGGTGGCCTCCCACAGCGAAACGGAGATGGCCCGCAGCCTGGGCAGCGGTTGGGCCAACGACACGGTGCGCCTGTGCCATCGCTACCTCGAAGGCGCCCGTTTGCCGATTGGCGTTTAGCGCACTCCGGCGGTGCCTGAATGGATGATTGCAGTGCAATCTATTCTGAGGCGGCGCTAAGTCGCTGTTATCACGCGTCTGACGGCTGGTATGTTTTTTGCAGAAATAACAGATGTTCAGTTTCAGGCGGAAAACATCATGACCAGCAGATTTCCAGAGGTGGCGCTCACAGCCTTATCCAGCGCAGGAAGCCAGCACCGTGGCGTCCTGTCGGCCGCCGCGACAGGACTGGGCGATTTCATTAACGCTCAGGGCGGCGATGTGGACCGCATTTTTGGCGTCAGCGGCATCGATCCTGATACGCTCGCCTGCCCGACGCTGAGTCTGGATCTGGTGAATTACTGCCGGGTGCTGGAGGAAGCCGCCAGCCAGGCGGGCGTGGACAATTTCGGTTTGCAGTATGGCCATCAGTTCCGCCCGCAGTCTCTGGGACTGATCGGCTATATCGGCTTATGTTCGGCCACGCTGGAACAGGCGCTGCGCAACGTAGTCAATGCGTTTCCCTGGCATCAGCACAATACCTGTATCCGTCTGACGGAGCACGGCGACTGCTGGCAACTCGATTATCAGGTGCGTCACGGCGCGATTCTGCTGCGCCGACAGGATGCTGAGTTGACGTTAGGTATGTTTCTTAACCTGATTCGCCACGCGGCAGGACGGCACTGGGCGCCGCGAGAAGTCCACTTTGAGCATCCGCGCCCTGAACACTGGCATGAACACTGTAAAGTCTTCGATGCGCCGGTTTATTTTGATCAGCCCTTTAACTCGATGATCGTGGCTAAAACGGATCTAAGCCGCAAAATGCCGGATCACGATCCCATGCTGCTGCTGGTTATGCAGGATGCGATCCGTCGGCTCAGCCCGCCAGCGGTAAATCAGGACACCGTTAATCAAACCCGCACAGATATTCATCTTCAATTATTAAGCGGCGAACCCTCGCTGGAAATGATCGCCGAGAAACAGGGGTTATCCGCCTGGTCATTACAGCGGCGGCTGCGCGATGAGCAGACCTGTTTTTCCGCCCTGGTCGACAGCGTGCGCAAGGAAATGG
Organism: Pantoea sp. NGS-ED-1003; assembly: GCF_000738765.1. Taxonomy (NCBI): domain Bacteria; kingdom Pseudomonadati; phylum Pseudomonadota; class Gammaproteobacteria; order Enterobacterales; family Erwiniaceae; genus Pantoea; species Pantoea sp. NGS-ED-1003. The sequence continues at coordinate 331 of NZ_JPQA01000007.1, read as the reverse complement.
CGACCCACTATCTGAAGCAACACCATCTGTCGGTGTCAGAAATGGCGCTGTTACTGGGCTATTCTGAAGTCAGCGCCTTCTCCCGCGCGTTCCGGCGCTGGTTTGGCTGCAGTCCGCGCGACTGTCGTAAATCGCAAAGTAACGTTTTTCTTTGACTTCGCCCGCTTATTAGCCAGCCGGTAAAGCTATGTGGGGATAAAAATAGCGGTAATGACTCCAACTTATTGATAGTGTTTTATGTTCAGATAATGCCCGATGACTTTGTCATGCAGCTCCACCGATTTTGAGAACGACAGCGACTTCCGTCCCAGCCGTGCCAGGTGCTGCCTCA